>JAWKVJ010000012.1:0-79535 GCA_041398085.1 Parvularculaceae bacterium | reverse complement strand
GCGTTTAAGGCCTCAGCGCCGCCTTCATTTTGCGCGGCGGCGGCGGCGTTGCGTTGATAGATCGCCAGAAAATCGATCGGGTCGAGCATGACGGGCGGGAAATTCCCGGCCGTCGTCGTCTCGGCGATGATCTGCCGCGCAAAAGGGAAAAGCAGGCGCGGGCACTCGATCAACAAAATCGGTTCGATCTGTTCGTTCGGAACGTTCTTGATTTCGAAAACGCCGGCATAGGCGGTCTCGACCACGAAGACGACTTCTTCCTCGCGCGCGGCGCGGGCCGAGACCGAAAGCTCGACTTCAAACTGGTTTTCGCCAAGACCGCGGGCGTTGACGTCGACATTGACCTCAATGCCAGGCGCGCCGCCGCCTTCGCGGAAAGAATTCGGCGCGCGCGGGTTCTCGAAGGAATGGTCTTTGAGATACTGGGCCAGCACCCGAAGGCTCGGACCGGCTGGCGCGGCTCCGTTTTCAGCGCCTTCGCCCTGATTGTCGGTCGTTTGCGACATGATTTTCTCGTATGGTTCTTAAAAGAAGCGCGCGTCATACACGTGAGGGGCGGGCGGGGCAACCGCCGCTTTACCGGGCGTTAACCTCCGCAATTGGCGCGGAATCGACCGATTGCAGTCGATCTTGGTGTTTTCCTCACCATCTCGCCTATATAGTGATTAGTGTTAAGAACGGCCCCCGGCTGTTGGCGCCCTCCGCACGGACCCAATCGGTCCGGTCAGAAGCGGTCCTGTCAAAAGGCGTAAGTTCAAATGGATCCGACGACCATCATCTTTATCGCCCTTGCGGCATTCATCGCCTACCGTCTTTATTCGGTGCTGGGCGCCAGAACCGGCGAGGAACGCTCGCGTGAGATTGACCGGCCGGCGTCGAATGCGCGCGATGAAAATGGCGACGCCAAGTCCGCCGAGCCCGAACCCATAAGACCCCTTCCGCCCGTTTCCGCCGCCGCTGAGCCGCTTCGCGCCGGCGACCCTGAATTTGACGAACGTGCTTTCCTCGATGGCGCCAAAAGCGCTTATGAGATGATTGTCGAGGCTTTTTCGGGCGGCGATCTCAAAAGCATTCGCCGCTTCATCAACCCGTCGGTCTTCGACGCCTTCAAGTCAGCTGTCGCCGAACGCGAGAGCGCCAAACAGCGCGCAGAGCTAAAATTTGTCGGCATTGAAAAAACATCCATTGAATCCTCGCGCGTTGAAAATGGCGAAATGATCGCCGTCGTCGACTTCATCTCGAACCAGGTGCGCGCCACCTATGACGACAAGGGCGCGCTCGTCTCCGGCGATCCCAATCGCATCGACCTCGTCCATGACCGCTGGACGTTCTCCCGCCCCTTAAAAACGTCCGATCCGAACTGGATGTTGATCGCGACCGGCGGCGTGTGAAAAAACGCATGAAGGCGGGGCCTTGATGCGGAGCGCGATATCTTGATCCGATTATCAGACAAAATGCTCGCGCGCGCCATCGCCTTGATGGTCGTCATCGCGGTTATCGCCGGCAGCTTTGCGTTATTCAAATTGACCGGCTTCCGGAAGCCGCCCGAAATCGCCTATCGCGACGATGGCGCTGCCGTGTCGCGCGCGCGCTTTAAAGATCTCGAAGGCTGGGAAACCGATAATGTCGGCGAGGCGCTGCCGGCCTTTTTAAGAACCTGCATGCGGTTTGAAGCGGCGGACCCGGAAGCGCCGGCTAACGCCAATGAAAATTTTCCGGGCGCCGGCGGCGCCGTTCTCGCCGGGCGCGCCGCCGACTGGCTTCCCGCATGCAGCGCTGCACGGCGGCTCGCTGGTAAAGCAATTGACGCCGACATCGCCCGCAATTTCTTCGAGACCTATTTCTTGCCCGTTCGCCTTTATCGCCGGCTTGAGCCGGAAACCGCCCCGGATTCAAAAGGCCATGGAAAAGGGCGGCTCGAAAAGGAGGGGCGCTTCACCGCCTATTTCGAACCCGCCTACGAGGCGTCGCTGACCGCGACGCCGGAATTTTCCGCGCCGGTTTATGCGCGCCCCGACGATCTGGTGAGCGTTGATCTCGGCGCCTTTAGCGATGACCTCAAGGGCAGGCGCATCGCCGGACGGGTCGAGAATGGCGCGCTGAAACTCTACCCCGACCGGGCGGCGATCGATGGCGGTGCGCTCGCCGACTTTGCGACCGTGATCGCCTATATGCGCCCGAACGATCTTTTCTTCCTGCAGATACAAGGCTCGGGCCGCTTGAAATTGCCGAACGGGGAAATGCGCATCGGCTATGACGGCGCCAATGGCCGCGACTATGTTGCGATCGGCCGCACGCTCATCGAGATGGGCGTTCTGACGCGCGAGAATGTCAGCATGCAGACGATCAGCGCCTGGCTTGAGACGGCGCCGGCGAAAGAAGCCGCAAAAGTGCGCGAGGAGAACGCCTCCTATGTTTTCTTCCGTGTGTTGCCGCCGGCTGACGACCCGGCTGCGGGGCCGCCGGGCGCTGCAGGCGCGCCGCTGACGGCCGGGCGTTCGCTTGCGGTGGATCAACGCTATACGCCGCTTGGCGCGCCTGTCTGGATCGAGACGAAAGGCGACGATGCGGGCGAAGGCGCAATCAAGAGGTTGCTGATTGCGCAGGACATTGGCGGCGCCATCAAGGGCGGCGTCCGGGGCGACATCTATGCGGGATCGGGACAGGCCGCCGGAGAATTCGCCGGGCGTTTCAATCAGCCTGGCGAAATGTTCGTGCTTTTGCCGCGCGCGCTTGCCGAACATCTGGCCGCCGAGCCCGGCTCGCCAAACGCCCAGAACTTGCCGCAAGGCGCCAGCCGGTGAAGAAGCGTGACCTCACGGAGGCGGAACGTGCGCTGTGGCGCCGGGCGACATCCGACGTCAGACGAAGCCGTCCGCGCGCCGCGCATCCGGTAGAGCCCGCCGCCGGAATCGTCTCCGGCCCCGCCGACGGCCCGCAATTGCTGAACGCCGCGATGCGGCGGTCTTCAGCGCCCGGCCTTGGCGCCCGTATTTCGCGAAAAAACCCGGCATCTTCCGCGCCTCAACGCCACCCGATCCTTGGCGGCGGCGATCCGGCCCGCGACCGGGCGGCGGCGCGGCGGCGCATGCCAATCGAGCGCGCGCTCGACCTGCATGGCATGAACCAGCATGGCGCTGAATTGAGCGTTCGCTCTTTCATCGGCGCAGCGTCGGCCGACGACCTCCGCCTCGTGCTCGTTATCACCGGCAAGGGCGGAGAGGGACGCGGCGTCTTGCGCGCGCGTTTTCTTGATTGGGTTGAAACGGCGCCGCTGCGCGGTCTCATCGCACGCGTTTCCTCTGCAAGCCCGCGCGATGGCGGCGCCGGCGCGTTTTACGTTTTTCTCAAGAAAAAGGGTGCGGGACGAAAGTCCGCACCCTGAATTCCTTCTTCCGATTTCGAGCCTATTCTTACTTGCCGCCGCCAATAAGCCGCCACACGAAATAGGCGGCCGCCAGCGCTGGAAGAATGTAGAAGAGCAGACGCGAAAGGCGGATGAACCAGGTTTCGCCGACATCATATAGCCAGGCGCCGAGGCCTTGCGACCACCAATGGCGCGGTTGCTGCTCGGGAAGCTGCCATTGATACGACTCCTGGATGGGCATCGCCGCCAGCACGAGGACGCCGCGGTTTTTCCAGCGCTGGAACGCTTTCTTGACGGCGCCATTGACGACTGATCCGCGGAAGCGGCGCGTCAGCATGGTGAAAATGTCATGCCTGAAATCTTCCGGCGTGAATTCGATATCGAGCATGACGCTGGCCGGCTTGCTGCGCTCGCTGTCCTCGTCGAGCCGCGTCACCGCATGGCGAACGCCAAAATTCCGCAGGAAATCTTCAACGTCGCCGATGGACGCAGCGGCGCCGTCGCGCCGGAATTTGAACATCACCCGAACGCCGCTTGGCGCGGCCGCTTCAACGCGCGCGCCGAAGAGCGAGACAAGCGCGGCGACAAAGAGGCCGGCGCCGATCGCCGCAGCGCCGCTATTGCCGCCGAAGACCAGCCATTCCGGCGCTTCGATCATGGGGAGGAGCGGCCTGCCAAGCAGGCCTGAAACGCCGGCGACCAGGAAAACAAGGCTCGCCAGAAAGAGCACCGGCGCGGCGGCGTTCAAGATGTTGGCGGCCATATTCGGCGTTCCCGCCGCAACGGCGCGCAGCCGGTTCATCCAATAGCGCGTTCTTGCGTCAGTGGTGCGGTAAGCATCCTCGACCAGCGTATGATCGAGGTTTTCCTCAACGACCATGAAGCGCGTTTTTTCCGCTGGCGCATCGTCGAAATCATGATCGACGATGATGTAGTCGGACGAGCGCATGGCGACTTCGTAGGGCAGCACCATGCCGAACAAGGAGCCGCTCTGGGCTTCCGCGCCGAGCGTTGAAAAGAACTGCGTCTCGCCGGAAATCGGGTTGAAGACGGTATTGGTTTGACGCGACCCGTTGAGCGTTTGCCGGGCGCGGCGGGCGAGTTCGCGATGCGGTTCGACCATTTGCGGAATTTCTTCAACAGTAATGCCGATCGCCCGCATGCCGTCGAGGCGCGATTTGCAGCGGCGCGCCGCTTCCGGCCCTGCAAACACCATATCGATCCGGTCACGGATCAGTTTCTGGTCAGCCATGTCGATCGGCAGGCCGGCGCGCGGCATTTCCGCGTCCATGCCCTCAGCGCCCGGGCGATTGCCGCTGCCGCTGTCGATGACGCCCCATGATTTGCGGAAGCGGCGCTGCAGGGAGGAAAAGCCGGTGCCGGGATGCGAGGATTGCACAAGATCGTAAAGTTGCGATTCATGCACGGCGAGGCAAAGCTTGTCGGTCGCCTCGACCTGGGCGACGCCGCGCACCGTATAAAGGCTTGCGAGCGCGCGCAGCGCTTCGAAGTCATAACCGGCGTAAGGATTGTAAAACGGGATGACGGCGAAATCGGCCGTCCCCTGTTTCACCGCCATCAAGGCCTGTTCCTTGGTCCTTAAAGGCTGGGGAATGCTGGCGGCATAATCGAATTTGTTGTTGCGGCTGGCGTCTTCATATTCGCGCTCGGCATAGCCGTAATAACCGCGCATGCCGGCGTCGGGGACGGTGCCGTCCCATTTATGAGGGTCGCGGGCCCAGTCCAGTAAAAGGCCCGTCGCCTGATAGCCGTAACCGAATTCCTCGCCGGTGAAGGCGATGCGCGGGCGCTTCTTGCCGCTCGGCGCCTTGTTGGGATTTGTCTCGATCGGCGCGGGGGTCCGGTCATCCGGTTCGCCGGCGAGCGAGAAGCGGGGATCGGCGTCCTTGAACGGATTGAAGCCCTTTCGTGCGCGCGCCGAGGGCCCGGCCCCTGCACCAAGACCAGATCCGAGGCCAAGATTTGAGCCCAGTTTGCGCCGACCTACCGAGCGTGATCCGTCCGCCATTGTTATGGCCCCACAACTTCCCCGTAATTTGTGAGCTTAACCCGGCATTAAGGAAACGCAAAGGCCGCCCGGCGGGGTTGTTGCGGCGGAGCAACGCCTTTTTCGCCTACAGGATGAACCGGGAAAGGTCTGAATTCCCTGCGATATCGGCAATCCGGGCGTCGACATAGGCCCGGTCGACCAAGACGGCTTCCCCGCGCCGGTCGGCGGCGGTGAAGGAAAGGTCCTCCAGAACGGTCTCCAGAACGGTCGCGAGCCGCCGCGCGCCGATATTCTCGACCGATGCATTGACGGCGGCGGCGGCGTCTGCGAGCGCGTCGATCCCATCCCCGGAAAAGCTGAGCGAAACACCCTCGGTCGCAAGCAGCGCCTCATATTGGCGCGTCAGGCTCGCCTCGGTGTCGGTGAGGATGCGTTTGAGATCATCGCGCGTCAGCGCATCAAGCTCGACGCGGATCGGCAACCGGCCCTGTAATTCAGGCAGGAGGTCTGAGGGCTTCGACAGGTGAAAGGCGCCCGAAGCGATAAACAGGATGTGGTCGGTTTTCACCGGGCCGTAGCGCGTCGCCACGGTCGAGCCCTCGATCAGCGGCAACAGATCGCGCTGCACGCCCTCGCGGCTGACATCGCCGCCGCGCTGGCCGCCATCGCTGCCGCGCGCAATCTTGTCGATCTCATCAAGGAAAACGATGCCGTCATTTTGAGCAAGATCGACCGCATCGCGCGTCAGCGCCTCTTCGTCGACGAGCTTGTCGGATTCCTCAGCGATTAGCGGCTCAAAGGCATTCCGTACAAGGAGCTTTCGCTTCTTGGTCGGGCCTGAAAACGCTTTGCCGAGAATATCGGAAAGGTTGACGACGCCCATCTGCGCGCCGGGCATGCCAGGAATTTCAAGACTTGTCGCGCCTGGAGACTGGTCTTTGAGATCAAGCTCGATCTCGCGTTCGTCAAGGTCGCCGGCCCGCAATTTTTCAAGGAAGGAGGCGCGCGTCGCTTCGCTTGCATTGTCGCCGACAAGCGCGCTGAGAACGCGCTCTTCAGCCGCGGCGTGGGCGCGCGTCTTCACGTCCTCGCGTCTTTTTTCGCGCACTAGGCCGATCGCGATCTCGACGAGATCGCGGACGATCTGTTCGACATCGCGGCCGACATAACCGACCTCGGTGAATTTCGTCGCCTCGACTTTCAGGAACGGCGCGCCGGCGAGCCGCGCCAGCCGGCGTGAAATTTCCGTCTTGCCGACGCCGGTCGGGCCGATCATCAAGATGTTCTTCGGGGTGATTTCCTCACGCATCGCGCCCGCGACCTGGCGCCGCCGCCAGCGATTTCTGAGCGCGATGGCGACCGCGCGCTTGGCGGCTTTCTGACCGACGATAAATCGGTCGAGTTCGGATACGATTTCGCGCGGTGAATAGTCGGCCATGAAAAATCCCGGAAACGCTTATGGAAAGAACGGCCGGGATTTAGGCGCCCTTGGCGGCAATTGAAAGGCGCGCGCGCAAAAAAGGCGGCCGGATCCTCGATCGGGCCGCCTTCTGAGGCAGAGCGCGAGGCCATGCGCTAGAGGTAAGGCGAATAGCGTGTTGTGGAAATCGTCACCGGGCTTGCGAACGGCCCGAAATGAACGAGAAAGCTGAACGTGTAGGTGACGTCGATCTTGACGAAGTTTTGCGTGCCGAATGTCGTGTCGGAAAAATTCACCTGCACAAGCGATCGGTCGCTGGCGTCGAAGCGGTTTTTAACTTCGTCTGATACCTTGGTCGATTCCGCCGAGGTGTAGGCCGATGACGCCTTGTTGTAGACCGTCGCGGCGCGCGCGCCGGCGGAGGCGGCTTCCGCGACCTTGCTTTCAGTATACATGACGCGGCCGATCTCGAATGTGCCGAACAGAAATGCGATCAACACCGGCGCGACAAGCGCGAACTCGACCGCTTGCGCGCCGTCTCTGTTGCGCAGGAACCGTCGGACGTCTGAGCGCCTTCGCATTAACGCACCTGCACCTTGATTTCAGATTGCATCCGGAAGTCAGGAATCAGCAGCCCGTCATATTGCTGCCGCGCCATGATCGACCAGAAAAGATAGGGCGGCTCGCTCTGGCTGTTGGCGCTGGTGCAGATCGTCGTGCAGGAGACGACGACGCCGCGATTATTCGGGCATTCGCAGGTTTCCGTCGCCGTGACGATTGGAAGATAGTTATTGTTCACATCGCCTGGCTGCGAACCGTAAACGCCGCGCGCGGCGGCCGTCACAAGATTTTCAATTGTCTGCTGGTCGGCGCCGTTCATCGCGAAATCGGCGCCGGCGCGCGTCGCCTGATCAAGGCTCATGCGCTCGCGAATGGCGAGGCCGAGATCGGTGACGATGACAAGGCCGAGCAGGAGCACCGGCGCGGCGATGGCGAATTCAACAGCCGCCGACCCGCTCTTGTTGTAGAAATAGTTGCGAACGGTCTTGAGTGGTTGAGAGAATTTCATCGTCATCACCCTACAATGCGGATCGTTTGCGCCGTCTTGATGTCTGTAGTGCCTGAGCTGGAGCAGTCGGTTGAAAAATCCGAATTGCCCCAGAAGGTGACCGTGCCGCCGATCACCTGCGTGCATTGGCCAGCCGAATATGTGACGTTGCTGCCGGTATATTTGATTTCGGAATCATTGTTCGGCGAATAGATGGCGCCGACGACAAAGGCGCCGTTGTTTCCAGTAAAGTCGATATCGACTTCGCTGTTCTTGCTGCCCCAAATTGCGAGGCCCGCATATGGTCCGGTTGTCGGGGCAGTAATGTTGATGCTCGAATTTCCGTTTGTCTTGATATCCCATTTACCCTTGAAAAACAGTGTTACGTTTGTCCCCGATAATGTCTTGTTGCCATTCATGGAGAAGCTGAGCGTGTTGCCGCCCGTGTTCTCAAATACGTAAGTTGTGTTTGGCGCAAGCGTGGTGTTTCCCGAGACAGATACGCCGCCGCTGCTGCCGGAGTAACAACGCTGAGCGCCAGATCCCTGGTTTGGAAACTGGTTAAGGTTTTTATTTGACGTGCACGCGGCGTTCGCTGGTTCTGCGACATAGGCGTAAGGGTCGCCTGTGATCGGCGCATTGACGATCGGCGCCGGGCAAAGGAGACTGTAGGTGTTGTTGATTGAGACATTGCCGACCGCCGAAATGCAGTCAGCCGCAACGTTCGATCCGTTGCCGGTCGATGTGATCGCGGTCGGCGAAATTGAATTCGCGGCGATATCGCATCCGGTGAGCGCGACATTGGTCGAGCCGCCCGTCGAGATTGCGCCTGACGCCGTCGGATGCAGGGCGAGAATGCAGGCCGGGCGGCCATTTTCGACTTTTGCGACCGCATCGCCATTGATGGTGACGGAATTGGTGTGCGAGAAAAATTTTGTGAAGCGACGCGCGAGCGACTCTTTCGTTATGACGTAAACATAGGCGTTATCGCCATTGGGGTCGGTTCCGTCGACCAGCGTCGGGGCGCTTGTCGGCGGATGCTGCACGATGAAGTCGGGCGAAGACGTTCCGCCGAAATAACCGCTCGCCTGCGCCATTTTCAGTGCGGCGTTCTCAATCGTCGTTTGGTTTTCGCCCGAGCGAACCTGCGTGCCGGCGGCGAGCGCGGCTGAATCCGTCGCGTTTTGCAATTCGCGTTTTGTGAGCTCCCAATAGGCGACCTCGCCGCCATAGGCGAGACCGCCCAGAACGACCGGCGTCGCGGCCGCCATCACAATCGCCGCAGCGCCGCTTGTGCATAAAAGGAATTTCTTTATGGCGCCCGCAGCGCCGGCGCGCGACTGCGCTGTCAGCTGTTTCGTTTCCATTATTGTTTCGCCCGTCCTCAGCGCGCGGCGCCAACCGCAAGGGCCGCCCTGTTATTGCCGGACGTCATTCTCCATCCGGAATATTAACGCCGCGTCGGCGCGCAGATCGGGATTTCCAATAAATTTCGCTAAAATTCTAAAAGGCGACGACGGCTTTCTTTAGCCTTAAGGGATCAATTCGACCGTAAGCTGATTATTTGTGTAGACGCAGATCGACCCCGCGATCGCCATTGCTTTCCTGACGATTTCTTCCGCGCCGAGGTTTGTTTCCTCATAAAGCGCGCGCGCCGCGGCCCTTGCGAAATCGCCGCCCGACCCGATCGCGGCAAGCCCGTCGGCGGGTTCGATAACGTCGCCGGCGCCGGTCAGCGTCAGCGTCACCTTGTCGTCGGCGACGATCATCATTGCTTCCAGACGGCGCAGGTAACGGTCGGTGCGCCAGTCCTTGGCGAGTTCGACCGCGGCGCGCGTCAGATTGCCGGGATGCTGCTCGAGCTTGCCGTCGAGCCGCTCAAGCAGCGTGAAGGCGTCGGCGGTGCCGCCGGCGAACCCGGCGATCACTTTGCCGCCGGCGAGACGGCGCACTTTCTTCGCATCGCCCTTGACGATGGTCTGGCCAAGGCTGACCTGGCCGTCGCCGCCGATGGCGACAACGCCAGCGCGCCGGACGCTCAATATTGTGGTTCCATGCATGCCGGTCATCAACGCCGTCCTTCCCGCTCCGTCAGCCGATCAGGCCAATCGATTAGGGAGACGGCGGGCGTCAATCAACCATGCAGCATGGTGAAGAGGGCGCCCGCAGCCAGAATCGCCCCGGCGCCGGAAAATACCAGCACCGGCAGGCGACGCGGCGCGCGCGAGGACGCCCGCTCGCTGGTCAACATTAACGCATCGGGGGACGGCGCATCCTCGCGTTCAAGATCGCCGCCATGGCGGACGCGTTCATAGGACTGGCGTTCGAAGAAGTTCGGCATGGAGAAAATACTGCTTATTACATTAGACGAACCGAATGCGCTGAAAGTCGTTCCCAATTCCTTAATTCTCGAAAAGGCGCGGCGGCGGACAGCCTTTCCCGCTTGACGGCGTTAACCATGGCGGGCGAGAAAACGCGCGCTGGGGACGAAATTGGGAGTGAGAAAACGCGAAGGGGCTTTCATGAGATTGACGTTTGGTATGGCCGCGATGGCGGCCCTGTTTGTAACGCCTGCTCTGGCTGGCGAATGGGCTGACGCCTGTAAGGAACGCCTTGAGGCGGATGGCCGCGACACATCGGGCTGCACCTGCCTTGAAGACGAGATCAACGCCAATCCGGGCCTTGAAGAGGAATTCCAGACGCTCGCCGCGATCGAGGATCCGGCCGAGCGCTATGGAGAGGCTTCGGACGCCGCCAAGGCGGCGATGGACGCCTGCACCCGTAAATAATCAAGAAGGGAACTGACCATGATGAAGACCGCTGCTGTTGCAACGATCATTGCGCTTTTCGCCGGCGCACCTGCTTTCGCCAACGAAACAGCTGATAATTGCCGAGCCTATGTCGCCGAAAATGGCGGCGATGATTCCGGCTGTGCTTGTCTTGGCGACGCCGCCTCAGACAATTCGGCGCTCGCCGACGCGCTTGCCGCAATAAAGACGCCGGACGATCTTGAAGCGACCGACGACGACACCAAGGCGGCGATCGCTGCCTGCTTCCCCGATTCCGACGCCAGCGCGTCCTAAACCGGTTTCAAGCTCAGGCTTGATTTGAGCGCCGCCCCTCGGGGGCGGCGTTTTCATTCCCGGTATGGCCACTGGCGGCGCGCAATCAGATGAGCCGGCGACAATTCCCGCGCCATCGCTGGGTTTTTGACGGTAGTGCCGGGCGAAACTGGCGCGGGTCTTGCGGGCGGCGTTTGCGGGCCGTCCAGACAGGCTCGCACCGCTTTCGCCGCCCAATCGCCGCCAATCGCCAAGGAACGCTTCTGTGGCGCACCCCAATATCGAGTTCGAGCTGAAGCTCATCGGCCCTGCCGGCGATATCGCGCGCCTCGCCGAGAGCCCGATCGTCAAAAAGGCGATGGTCGGCGCCGGAGAATACGAGCGGGTGACGTCGATCTATCTCGACAGCGCCGACCGCCGTTTGATGACAGCGGGCCTTTCATTGCGCCTACGAGACGAACCAGACAGTAAAAAGCTTATCGTCAAGCTCCGCGAGCGCTCTGTCGACAATGTCGCTCGCATCGAAATCGAACGGCGGTTCCATGGCCGGGACGAAAGTTTTGCGACTGGCGTTGCTGATATCGACCGCATCATTGGCGCTGAGACGGACGATATCGCGCCCATTGCGCGCACGGTCGCCGATCGCTGGGCCGCGCTCCTTGACTGGCGCGGCGCGATTATCGAGGCGTCGAGCGAATTGGGGCGGGTCGAGCGTCTTGGCGGACCGGACGGAGCGGAAAACGCCGCCGCGCCGCTCGCCGAGATCGAGATCGAGCTCTTGAAGGGCGACGCGGCGAATGTGTTCGACCTTGTGAGGCAGCTCATGGCGGAAAGCGGCTTTCGGTTCCGGGTGACGACGGAATCAAAGCTTGAGCGGGCGCTGCGCGCCGGCGGTCCGGCAATCCGCAAAAAGCTGGCGCGGCCTGCCGCCGAAGGCGCCAGCTCCGCCGAATTGTTAAGCGCCTCTTTGCGCGTCTCGGCCACTGAAGCGCTCGCCGCCGCCGAGATGATGGTCGACTATCAGGACGAGGACGCCGCGCGGCGGTTTCGCGTTTCGCTTCGCCGTTTTCGCGCTGTCGAATGCGCCTTCCGCCGCGCGCATCAATCGGACTGGCTGAAATCGCTGGCGCGCGACGCGCGCGATCTCGCGCGCCTGGTCGGCGCGGCGCGCGATCTCGATCTGTTCATGACCAAGACGCTCCCCGGCGCCGAAGCGTCCGGTGCGGTCGAAGGCGTTGCGCTGCTGCGGGAAAAAGTCGAGCGCGACCGCGCCGAGGCCTGGCGGCGCGTCGTCATCGCACTCACCGGAGAGACATATTCGGCGTTCTCTGTTGAGTTCTTGCGCGCCGGTTACGCCGAGCCTTGGCGGGCCGATGCGCCGGGGCGTCTTCTTGCGCCCGCTCGTCTTTATGCGGACATTTTGCTCGACAATCGCTGGCGCAAATTGTCCGCCTTCGCATCGGAACTTGATTTCAGCGATATCGAAGGCCTTCACCGGCTGCGAATTCAACTGAAAAAATTCCGCTATGCGGCGCAGGTTTTTCGCGATCTCTATCCGCGCGAAGAGCGCAAACCATTCTTCAAATCGATGAGCGCGCTTCAGCAAAAGCTTGGCGAGTTGAATGACGCGTCCGTCGCCAGCCGGACCGCATCGCATTTGGCCGAAGGGCTCGGCCCGCAGGCGGCGCGCGCCGCCGGGTTCATCGCGGGCGCAAAATCTGTTGAGGCGTCCATCGCCGCAGAGGCGGTTTCAGATTTGTGGTCGGCGCTAACTGAATTTACGCCTTATTGGCTGGTCGAATCGCCGCCCGTCATTGAGCCCTGACGCCCGCTAGAAAGGCGCGATAACGCGCCGTCGCGTCGTTCGCATCGGTCTTGTTGTACATATGTTCATAAGGCCCGCCGATCAGCGTTGAATCGTCGAACACATGATCCGCATCCGGATAATAAACGAAATCGATGTCCTCGCCCCGGCGTTTCATTTTCGTAATGAGAGAAACGCATTCTTTCGAATTGACGATCGTATCGGCGCCCGCGACGAAAGCGATGGCCGGCGCTCTTTCGTTCCAGTCATGCAGGCGCGACCAGGCGCCAAGCCCGCAATAGGGATAGAAGAGCGCGATGCCGGCAAGCCCGGCCGGGGGCGTTTTTTCTGAAAGTGCGGGACTGCGCTTTCCCATGGCGCCGAGCGCCAGATAATCCATCACCGTCCAGGCCCCATGGCTCCAGCCCGCTATGACAATCTTGTCCTTATTCACATCGGCGCGTTTTTTGACGAGATCGAGCGCCGCAGTGACGTCTGCGGCGCGTTCCTCGCCGATCAAGGTTTTGCCGGTGCAGACAAGCGCGAGCGACTTTTCCCGGTCCATGCCGCGCGGTCCGGTGCTGTCGATCGCCACCGCCATAAAGCCCTCGGCGTTCGCCGCGTCAGCCCATAATTTCATGAAGCTTTGCTGGTATCCCGCGCAGCCGTGAAACTGCACGACGACCGGATAAGGCGGAGATCCCTCCGCAGGCGGAAAAATATGGATGAAGGGCTCTATCAGAGCTTCCTGTTCGGCGAGCGTTCTTTTTTCAAATCCGGCGGCGCGCATGTCGAGCGCGATGCGTTCAATGTTGAACGCGCCATAAATGACGAGGCCGACAAGCGCCGCCGCGATCAGAAGCAGACGCGGCCGCCTCATGAAAGAACGCCTGCTTCAACGGCAAGATCGCGGAGCTTCTTTTGCGGCCGGGCGCCAAAATGGCTGATCACTTCCGCCGCCGCGATAGAGCCGAGCGCGCCCGCCGCCGGCAGCGGCATGTCGCGGGCAAGGCCGAACAAGAGGCCCGCCGCATAGGCGTCGCCCGCGCCCGTCGTATCAACGAGTTGCGCCGGCGTTACCGGCGCGATGCGGACAATGTCGCCCTCGGCCGGCACGAGGATCGAACCTCTCTCCGACATCGTAATCGCTGTCAGCGGGCAGAGCGTTCTTGCTTTCGCCGCCATTTCATCAAGATCGTCCGTGCCGAACAAGGCCGCCGCCTCGCGCTCATTGGCGAGGAGAATATCGACATGCGCCTTTGCAAAAGCGATCAGCGTCGCGTCCTGGCGTTCGACAACGCTCGCATCCGAAAGCGTCAGCGCGGCGCGCTTGCCGGCGCGTTTAGCGGCGCTGCAGGCCTTGATAAAGGCTTCACGCGCAACTGGCTGTTCAAAGAGGTAGCCTTCGAAAAAGGTGATCGCCGCGTCTTCGATCAGCGCCTCGTCGATATCGGCTGGCGAAACGAGACCCGCCGAGCCGAGATACGTCGTCATCGATCGCTGCGCGTCAGGCGTTACGTTGATGAGGCAGCGGCCCGTGCCGGGACCTTTTTCAAGCGCAGGCGCATCGAACACAACGCCGAGCGCGCGCAGATCATGACGAAAGATGTCGCCGAGATTGTCTTTTGAGACCTTGCCGACGAAACCGCCCTTGCCGCCAAGCGAGGCGACGCAGGCGATCGAATTGGCCGCCGACCCGCCGGATACTTCAACGCCCGGCGCCATCGCCGAATAGATATCATTCGCTTGCGCCTGATCGATGAGGATCATGCCGCCCTTGGGAATGCGGTGGTTCTCAAGGAACGCGTCATCCGATTGCGAGAGAACATCGACGATGGCGTTGCCGACGCCGACGACGTCAAGATGATTAACCGGCATTAAACCTTCCTTCGTTGCAGGGCGCGCGCGTTCAACCTAAAAGAGCGAAAAGCGCGCAGCGCATGGCCGCGCGCCTTTTCATCTTTAAGGGCGCGAGGGTCAAGCCGCGGCCGCGCGCCAAGGGAGACGGCCTTGAAGACTTTGATGGCGAAAAGAGTATTGGCCGCCGCCATTGCACCGCTGGCCCTCGCCGCCTGCGCGACGACGGCGCCGTCAGCGCCGGCGCGCGATGAGGCCGGCATAGCGCCAAAGCCGCCCGTCTGGCTGATCTCCGACATTTCCGGCAAGAGCGCGGCGGCGCTTGATGAAACGCTAGGCGCGCCTGATCTCGTGCGCGTCGAGGGCGCTGGAGAATTCCGCCGCTATCGTCTCGCAGCGTGTTCGCTGATCGTCATTCTCTACCCTGATGAGACGGGCGTGAAGCATGCGCAAGGCCTCGATGCGAGCGCCCTCAAATCCGGCGACGACAAGCCAGACCTTGAAGAATGTCTCGCCGCCGGCAAACCGGCTGCACCGTGAGAGAAGACGATTAGCCGGCCGGTTCAGACGCCTCTATGCTGCTTTTGGTATGCGCCGTTTTACTCTCTGCGAGCCTCGGCTGCATGCGGTAGAGGAAATAAAGCAGCAATAATCCCGGCAGGCCGATCAGCGCCGTATAGGCGAAGAACCAAGCATAGCCGACAGCGTCGACAATAAAACCTGAAAATCCGCCTACGAACTTTCCAGGCAGCGCGTAGAATGAACTGAAGAGCGCGTATTGGGTCGCGGTGAAGGCTGTGTTGGTCAGGCTCGACATATAGGCGATCAGCACGGTGCCGGCATATCCATAGGCAATATTGTCAACAACGACCGCGATTGTCAGATAGAGATTGTCCGCGGGCATCAGCGACAGCCAGGAATAAAGAAGATTCGTAACGGACTGCGTGATGAGGCCGATCGCCAGAGCTGCGAAGAAATTGAGGCGCAAGAGCGTGACGCCGCCGAGAAAGACGCCGAACATTGTTGCGAACATGCCCGCGCCACCGCGAATGACGCCGATCTGCGTCTTGTCGTAGCCGACATCGACATAAAGCGGCCCTGTCATGAAACCCATGACGAAATCGGGGATCCGGTAGACGGCGATAAAGGCGAGAATGATAATCGCCGCGACGCCATAACGCTTCAGAAAATCGGCGAATGGTCCGACGACGGATTCTTTCAGCGCGTCCAGCGGAGCGAGACGTTCAGGCGGTGTATAAGCGCCAGCTTCGACCTTGGGGCCGAATATAGCAACGCCCATGCCGACAAGCATCAGGGCGGCCATCGATTGATAGGCGAAGGGCCAGCTCGCCTGGTCGGCGATGATGAGCGCCAACGTGCCTGACGTTAGAATGCCGACGCGATAGCCATATTGATACATCGCCGCCATCATCCCTTGCTCGTCGGATGGCGCGGCCTCGATCCGCCAGGCGTCGACGGCGATGTCCTGCGTTGCCGCGCAAAAGGCGATGAGGACGGCGACAAAGGCGACATAGGCGAGGTTGTGTGCAGGATCGGCGGCTGACATCGCGACAAGCGTCGCCGCGACGCCGAGTTGCGCGACAGCCATCCAGGCGCGCCGTCGGCCGACGCGCGCTTCGAGAATCGGCACCGGCACGCGGTCGAGGATCGGCGCCCACAAGAATTTCAGCGTGAAGGCGAAGCCGACCCAGGCGAACAGGCCGATTTCCGACCGGCTGACATCTTCTTCGCGCAGCCAGATCGAGAGCGTCTGGAAGATAAGATAAAAAGGAAGGCCGGAAGAAAAGCCGAAGATAAGCATCACAATGCCACGCGGCGTCAGATAGGCTTTGAGCGCGGCGCCAAGGCTCTTATTTTCGGCAGGCTTTGGTTGACTTGTCATGTAACGCTATCGCTGAAAACGCGCGACCATAGCGATGTTCGCGGCGATAAGAAGGCCTCGCCCCGGCGAATTCCAGGAACAATTGAAAGCTTGATCAGGATGCGGCGCTGACAGCGCGCGGCTTGCCCCATTTGCCGAGCATCGCGCCGAGATCGTCAGGTTCGAACGGTTTGGGGAGGAAGTCGTTCATGCCCGCCGCCATGCATTTATTGCGGTCGGCGGCCATGGCGTTCGCGGTCAGCGCGACAATCGGCACGGCGCTCGGCGCGCCGTCGATGGCGCGGATGCGCCGGGCGGCTTCAAGCCCGTCCATTTCGGGCATGTGCATGTCCATGAAGACAAGGTCGTAGCCGCCTTTTTCGGCAGCGGCGACGGCTTCAAGGCCGTTCGCTGCAACATCGACCTTGTGGCCGGCGCGGCGGATGAGCGCCGTTGCAAGAACGGCGTTAATCTGATTGTCCTCGGCGAGAAGTATCTTCAGCACACGGCCTATTGGTGCAGCCGCCGTCTGTTTTTTCGAAGGCTGCGTGTCGATGCGCCGGGGGCCGCGGGCAAGCTCGCGCAACAGCGTCGACTGGCGCACGGGCTTCATCAGATAACCTTCAAATCCCTTGGCGCGGAACGCGTCAACCGCGCTGCGCGCGCCGGCGGGCGTCAACACAATCGCCCGGCCCGCCGAATCGATCACCGGCTGCGACAGCTCTTCAGCGAAATCATAATCGCATAACAGCAGCGCGCCTTTAAGCTCATTGAGTGCGAAGCCGACATCGGCGGGGCAATCGATGACGCGCACTTTCCTTGCGCCGAAAGCCTGCAATTGCAAGCGCATGATGCGGGCGAGCGTCTTGGAGCGCGTTGCTAGAATGACGTCGCCCATTTCGACATGGGGCGGGTTCGGCCATTCAGCCTTTTCGCCCGCCGCGACGCTTACCGTGAATACGCTGCCTTTGCCCGGCTCGCTTTCAACGCGGATATCGCCGCCCATCGCTCTTGCAAGGCGGCGCGAAATTGCAAGGCCGAGGCCGGTGCCCTCAAGACGTTCATTCGGGTCGGCGCCGGCCTGTGCAAATTCCTGGAACAGTCGCGTCAAACCGGTCTTCGAAATGCCGACGCCGGTGTCGCGAATAGCGCAGTTGAGCGTAACCCCGGATTCGGAAGGCCTCGCAGATATTTCAATAGCGACGCCGCCCTCATGGGTGAATTTCACTGCATTGCCGGCGAGATTGAGAAGGATCTGGCGCAATCTGGCGTCATCGGCGAAAAGACGCCGCGGCGTTTTCGGATCGATATAACAGCAAAGCTCGATTGATTTGTCGGCGGCGCGCGGGGCCAGCAATTCGGTCACGCTCTGCGCGAGCGCATAGGGGTCAAAGGCGGCGACTGCGAGGTCGAGCTTGCCGGCGCTCAGCTTCGAATAGTCAAGAATATCGTTGATGAGCTTTAAAAGTCCGTCCCCAGACTGTTTTACCGCATCAACATAAGCGCGTTGGCTCGGCGTCAGTTCAGTGTCGAGAAGCAACGCCGACATGCCGAGAATGCCGTTGAGCGGGGTGCGCATTTCATGGCTGACAGTTGCAAAAAACCGCATGCGATGATCATCGCAGGCCGCTTCGCCTTCGATGTTGCGGCGGTCTTCAATGCGTTCGCCGGAATAAAGCTTCTCGCCGCGCTCAAGCTTTTCCACCGTCCAGCGAATGATGCACGGGCCGTCAGCGCTTTTGATGGTGGTGCTGAATGGTTTGCCGGGAAGCGCGCCTTCATGCGGCGCGAATTGCCGCCCGCACCATTGATCGGGTTCGCTGCCGAACAGCTCTGCGAAGCCGCGATTGACGAAGCGGATCACATTCCTGGCGTCGCAGAGGATGACGAGGGCGCCAGCCGTGTTGTCGGATGGCGGGGCGGCAGACATGACGATTGAAACCCCCAACACTTGAACTTTGGGGAGGATCGGCTGTCAGGCTGAATAATGCGTAAGGAGGCGTGGTTAATTACGCAATTTTTCCGGTTCGGTTAACCGCTCGCCGCTGCGGCTGGCCGGCTTGCGCCAATACCGGCGCCGTCGCGCCGCCGGTAACTGACCGCCTCGGCGATATGACGGCGGCGGACGCCGGTTACTCCCTCGAGGTCGGCGAGCGTGCGGGCGAGCCGCAGAATGCGGTGATAGCCTCTTGCGGAAAAGCCGAGCGTTTCAGCCGCCTTCTGGATGAGGCTCGCGCCTTCCGCGTCGGGCGCGGCAATCCGCTCAAGCGCCGCATCGGGAAGCGCTGCATTAACGAGCGCCTCGCCGGTTATTTCCCTGGCGCGATTAATTTGAATTGAGCGCGCCGCGTCGATGCGACGGGCGACAACAGCGCTTTCCTCGCCCGTCGCCGGCGCCGCGAGATCGGCCGGCGTGACGGGCGCCAGCTCAATCGTGATGTCCATGCGGTCGAGCATCGGCCCTGACACGCGCGACTGATACGTCGCCTCGCAATTCGGTCCGCGCCCGCATGCCCGGCCCGACGCCTTGCCGTAACCGCACCGGCAAGGGTTCATCGCTGCGACAAGCTGGAAGCGCGCCGGATAGCGGACGTGAAAATTGGCGCGCGCAATCAATACGTCGCCGGTCTCCATCGGCTGGCGCAAGCTGTCGAGGACTTGCGGCGAAAATTCCGGCAATTCATCGAGAAAAAGAACGCCGTGATGGGCGAGCGAAGCCTCGCCCGGTTTTGCCCGCATGCCGCCGCCGACCATCGCCGCCATGGAGGCGGAATGATGCGGCGCGCGGAAAGGCCGCGCGCGCGTCAGGCGGCCCTCTTCGAGAAGCCCGGCCATCGACTGCACCATCGAGATTTCAAGCATCTCTTCTGGCGTCAGCGGCGGCAGCAATCCCGGCAGGCGTTTGGCGAGCATTGATTTGCCGGCGCCCGGCGGGCCGACCATCAACAGATTATGGCCGCCCGCGGCGGCGGCCTCGAGCGCGCGTTTGGCGCTTTCCTGTCCCTTGACGTCCTTGATGTCCGGCGCGGCGAATTCCGGGCCGATCTCGCCGGGTTCCGGGCGTGAAAGAACTTGCGTGCCTTTGAAATGATTGGCGAGCTGGATGAGGCTTTTAGGCGCAATGATCGCCAGCGCGCCGCCGGCCCAGGCCGCTTCCGGCCCGTTCGCCGCCGGACAGATGAGACCGAGCCCTTTTGCGTTGGCGGCGATTGCTGCGGGCAGCGCGCCGGCGACCGGCGCAATAGAGCCGTCGAGCCCAAGTTCGCCAAGCACCGCGTAACCGTCAGCGGCGTCGCGCGGCGCGGCGCCCATTTCGATAAGAAGCGCCAGCGCAATCGCAAGATCGAAATGCCCGCCTTCCTTCGGAAGGTCGGCGGGCGCCAGATTGACCGTCACTTTCTTCGGCGGCAGACCGAGTCCGATTGCGGTCAGCGCCGCGGCGACCCGGTCGCGGGCTTCTGAAACCGCCTTGTCAGGCAGGCCGACAATGGCGAATCCGTTGGCGCCGCCGCCAAGTTGGGCCTGCACGGTGACGGCGCGCGCTTCAACGCCATGAAAGGCGAATGTTGTGAGTTCGGCGACCATGACTCCCCCTGAGGCTCCCCTTGTGAAAATTCGCCAAGGTGAATTTCCCCGGCAGGTTGCACCGATCTTTAGAACATATCAAGAACAAAAACATGCAAAAGGTTAAGACCGTTGGTCGACATTTGCGCTTGCGAGAGACCTTGCAATCGCGGAACAAGAGCCGGCTGAGGCTGGCGCAGGGGAATGCGTCACGCCTGCGAGGCCCTGCCGACTATGAGTAATATCCAGCTTCTTTTCGCTCCAGAAAACACCGCCTTCGCCGAGACATTGGCGAGCGCGCTGGCGGCGCAGGGTTATGAGGTCAGCGCCGACAAGAACCGGCCCGCCTCCGCCGCGCTCGTTATCTGGTCGCCCGCCGCCGCCCGTTCAAAACCGCTGCTCGCCGCGGCCCGTCATGCGCTGTCGCGACGGGTGCTCGTTCCGGTAGCGCTTGACGAAGGGGCGCCGCCGCCGAGTTTCGACGGCGTCCGGCCGATGGATCTCGACGGCTGGAACGGCGGCGAGGATGATCCGCGCTGGCGCTTCGTGCTTGATGAGCTGGCGCTTGCAACCGGGCGCGGCGTTGAATTTATTGTCGGCGAGGCGGCGAATGACGCAGCGCCTGTCGGCGGCGCGAAAAAAAACCGCCCCCTGTCAGCGCTGAGGGCGTCGATCATCGAAGCCAATCGCGCTCATGCGCCGGCCGATCATGGCTGCCTTTCGGAATGCGATGAGCCGGCGGGAGATGTTGAAACCGCTGCCGAGGACGGCGCCGAAACCTATGCGCCGGCCGATGAGGTTGACAGGGAGACTGGGTGGGAGGCTGAAAGGTCAGAGCCTGAGGCGGCGATCGACGACCTGGCGCCGCAACAAGCCGCCCAGGAAGTGGAGGGCGATATGCAAGATAAAACGCCGTCCGCCGCCACGGCGGCGCCGCAAAAACATGCGCCCGCGCCCCGGGCCTCCGCGGATGACGATATCTTTCCCGATAATGCTCTTTATGCGGATGACCGCCCGCGCCCCAATCCGCACATCCCGGCCGTGGCGCTTCTCGCCGGCGCGGCGATGGTGGCGATTATAGCTGCGGCGACAGCGGTTATCGTGGTGCGCTTTATTACGCCGGCGGCGCCGCCGGCGCCGCAGGTCGCCCGCGTCTATCCAAAAGTTGAAACGATCGAGCCGTCGCAGCCGGCGGCGACCGCCGATATGGCTGGCGCCGCTTCCGAGCCGCGCTATCAGCCGCCTGAGGTCGTCACGCTTGACGAGTCCGCCCCCGCTGGTGAGACCGCTGATGCTGACGCTCCGGATTCCACAGCCGCTGACGCTTCGGTTCCCGATGGCGCCATCGTCGCTGCGCCGGCAATAAGAGACGAGGCCGCCGGCGCAGCGCCGGCGGAAAATGAATCGCCGCCGGTCGCCTCCGCGAGCGGCAACCCTGATGCCGCAATCCCGGCGCCGACAACTGCGTCGCCGCAAGTCCCGTCGCTTGCCGCGCTTACTATTCCGTCTACTGATGAAAAAGAGGCGGACCGCGCGGCGTCCGGCGCAGTCGTTCCCGCAGCGACCGAGAAAAATCCCGCCGAAGAGCCTCTTCCGGCGCGCCAGTCGTCCGCTGCGGATGAAAACCCGATCGGCGATCTCGCCGCTTCAGCGCTGCCGGCGAACGCTGACAGGGTGGAGCTTCCCGCAGACCTCATTCAAACCGCGCATCAAGCGCCCGCTCCCGCTTATTTCCGCGACTGCGTTGATTGTCCCGACATGATCGAGATCGGCGGCGCGTCCGGCGGGATCAGCGCCGATGCGGCGGTTTCGGCTGCGCCGTTCGCCATCGGCGTTCGAGACGTCACCGTCGGCGAATGGAACGAGTGCGTCGCCGCCGGCGCATGTCCGCGGCTCGCCTCCTCGTCGAACGGCAAATCAGCGCCCGCAACCGGCGCCGCCGGTGAAGATATCGAGAAATATCTCGGCTGGCTTTCGCTGCGCACCGGGTGGACTTACCGCCGCGCGAGCGAAGCGGAATCAGCGCTCGCCGCAAGCGCCGGCGCGCAGCGGTCGGCGGCGGGTTTTCGCATCGCCCGCAATTTCTAGAAATCGCCGAAAGCCCCGCAATTGCAGGCCTGCAATGCTCCGGCGCGATCTTGGTTTCATCCGTAAACAGATTACCTGTGTTGCGCGACGCCGCCTCTGATGGCGAAAACCGCCTGTCGCTTAAGGCTCTCTTAAGCCCAAAAAGGCACAATTGTCGGCGTTACAGGCGGCTTTGGCCGTGCGCCTTGTCGCAGCGCGGCCGAGGGGGAAAAGATCGATATCTCGAGGACCATTTTTCGCCTCTCGGCGATTGTCTTCCTCGCCGGAAGCTCAGCGCTGGCGGGCGCATTCGCCGTGCTCGGCGATCCGGGGAAGGCGAGTTTCATCGTTCGCTCGGTTGACGCTGCCAAGAGTCTTTCGCGATTTGGTTTTGTCGCGCCCGCTGGCGTCGTCTTCGATACGCCGCCGACCGCAGCGTCGGGCGAGATCTATTCAAACCCGTCGCCCGGATCGCCGCACGGCTACCACGCTATTCTTGCTTTCGAGCGCCAGTCGACGGCTTACGAAGTCAAATTGCTAGACGAGTCGGGCGGCCTTGTTCATCGCTGGCCGGTATTCGCCGGCGATGTCGCCGCGGCGAGCCTCGTGACGCCGCATGGTTTCGTCATCCTTCCTGACGGGTCTCTTATCGCAAATAGCGGCATGGGCGGAACGGGCGGTTTCCTCGTCAAATTCGACCGTTGCGGCAATGAGCTCTGGCGCCGCGATGAGCCGTTTCATCATCTGATGTCGTTCGATGATGATGGTTTCCTCTGGACCTGGCGCGGCGCCGATTCAGCCTATTCGCCGGTGCAAGAGATCGTTCGCATCGATCCTGAAACCGGCGAAACGGCGTCCAGCATTTCCCTCAATAAAGAAATTTTTGGCGATCCCGTTGATCAACTCGCGTTTCTTGGCATGCCGATGGCGGGGCCTGAGAATGGCGGCGATTCCGAAGCCGATATTTTTCATCCAAATGACGTAGAGGTGCTGAGCGCGGAAATGGCGCCGTATTTTCCGATGTTCGAAATGGGCGACATTCTCATCAGCCTCAGAAATCTCAACATGATCGCCGTCATTGACCGGCGGACGCACAAGATTAAATGGTCGGCGCAGGGACCCTGGCGCCGCCAGCACGATCCCGACTTTATGACGACCGGCGAGATTTCCCTTTTCAACAACAATTTCGTTGCGCATGGCGAACGCATCGTTGACCGGGAACTATCCTCAGTCCTCGCGGTGAATCCGGGAACTGGCAGAGTGCGAACTGTGCTGGGCCCAAAGAAACTGCGTTTCTATTCAAAGGAAATGGGCGCCCATCGCTGGATTTCCGACAATTTGCTTGAGGTCGTGGCGCCGTTTGAAGGCCGCGTGCTCATTTACGATTTGAAAAGGAAGAAGAAGGTTTTCGCCTTCAACAATCGTCTTGATGATACGGCCTCGGCGCATGTGGCGATGGCGGACTGGTTGCCTGAAGGTTTTTTCAATCGGCCTCCTTCCGCGTTTTTCCAATGCCCGGCCGGCGCTGTCGCCAGCCTCTGAAAGGAGCGGCCGCCTAAAGAGTTCCTAAACCGTAATTTACTATGCCGGATGCGGTGTCGGGGCCGCCGCTCCGACGATGCGTGGGGCGCAGGGCTTCGCGGCAAGGCAAAAAACGGGGCGACTGATTTTGACCGGGCAGGGCGAGAAAAAAACCGACCATGCGAAAGCCGTCTTCGGCGCAACGATCTGGATGCTCGTATTCGCGATACTGATCGGCTTCAGCGCCTCTTCGCCTTATATGCGCGCTGTCGCTGATTTTTATGCGGAGCAAATTCCCTTCTTCAAAAAAGACTGGCGCTCGGTCACCGGCCTCAAGCCGACCGAGCATCTTGAAGATTTGCGACCGGACCTTGAAAAACCGATCAAGCCCGATCTTGATCGCATGCAGCCGGGCGTCACCCTGCTGTCAGGTCTGATCGACGGCAAGCTCGGACTGCGTCTTGTCGATGAAAATGGCGCAGTCATTCATGACTGGCCGCTCGACTTTTTCGACATCGATGTCGATGGCAAGATCTATCATTATCAGGCGCTCATTCACGGAACCTATCTTTATCCGAATGGCGACGCGCTCGTTAATCTCGACCAGAAAGGCATTTACCGGATTGATGCTTGCGGGCGCATCAAATGGATCAGCGAGGCGCGCACGCATCATTCAATCGATGTCGATGAAAACGGCGCGATCTGGGCGCCGGAAATCGCTCATGGCTATCTTGAACAGCGCCTTTACCGTCACGCGTATAATCTCGATCTTATCGTCAAGATTGATCCGGAAACCGGCAAGACGCTCGACCGGATCGATCTGACGAAAGCGTTTCTCGACAGCGAGAATGAAGGCCTCGCCGTCTGGGAAAATCCTGATTACAGCGACCTCCTTCACGTCAACGATGTCGAGGTGCTTTCAGGCGCCGATGCGCCTGCTTTCCCGATGTTTTCCGCCGGTGACATTCTCGTCAGTTCGCGTCTGCGCAACGCTCTTTTCGTCATCGACGGAAAGACGAAACTGATCAAATGGTCGCGCGTCGGGCCGATGCAATTCCAGCATGACCCCGACTTCGAGCGTGACGGCACGATCTCGATCTTTGACAATCGCGGAGCGGAACTGGCCACCGCTGAAAATAACTGGCTCGGCGATCGCGGCGGCAGCCGCATCCTGTCGATCAGGCCCGGCGAATACGCGTTCAAAACGCTTTATTCCTCGACCAAAGCTCATCCCTTTTATTCGCCGCGCCGCGGCAAGCACCAAAGGCTCGCCAATGGCGATATCCTGATCGCTGAAACCGATTCCGGCCGCGCCTTTGAAATAACGCCCGGCGGCGACATCGTCTGGCAATATGTAAACAAATTTAACGATCGCGAAGTCGGCTGGATCACCGGCGCTCTTCGTTATCCCGCGTCCTATGCCGATTTCCCCAAGTCCTGCCCTGCGACAAGCGAATAACGACCGCTGAAATTCCCGGTCAGGCCGCGCCGCCGGCTGGGGGCGTGCCGGACGGCCCTGAACCGCCAAGCAACGGCGCCGTCTTTTCGCCGGCGTAATAGGGCTTCCACCAGGCGATCGATATCGGCACCGCGACATTCAGCCAGAAGGCGGTCAGCATCAGCGTATAGAACACCTCCTCGGTGATGATCCGGTTCTGGACGAACGCAATATCGAGAACCACGAAACACAGCTCGGCCCGTCCGAGCATGCCAAAGCCGATCAAAATGCTGTCGGGCCAGGGAAAGCGCCCCGTATAACGCGCGGCGAGACCTGCCGAGATCGTCTGGGCGAAAATGAGCGCGGCGACGAGGGCCGCCGTTTGCGGAATAACCGAGACAAGAAGGTCGCGGTCAAAGACGATCTTTGCACCGAGCGAGACGAAGAACACCGGGCCGATCCAGGAGAAGGCGACATTGTCGACAATGCGCCTCACATTCTCAAACCCGGCGCCGGCGCGCTCGCCATTGTGCTCGAAATATTCCTCCTTGAGGATGAGCCCGGCCATATAGGCGCCGACGGCCGGATGAAATCCGAAGAGATGGGCGATCAGCCCCATGACGAGCGCCATCAACAGGACGGCGAGCACGGCGTGGCGGCCGCCATTGAACTGGATCGCCGTGCGAAAGCCGAAGGGCGATGAAAGACCGAGGCGTTTTGAAACGAAGGCGAGTTCGCGCGGCAGCACAAAGGCGGCGAGGCCGGCGATAAGAACGAAAAAGGCGATCGCCTTGAAGACGATCCAGGAAATGTCCGAAAGCGACGGCGCAACGTCTCCGCTTGCGATCGGCAGCATGATGGCGACCAGCGCGAGGGATGCGATGTCGTCGAGCACCGCCGAGGTCATGATCCCGGTCGCCGCATCGGTGCGTTCAAGCTTTTCGCTTTTCAACGAGACCATGGTGAGGGAAACCGCCGTCGCGGTCATGGCGAGACCGGAGATGAGCGCCATGTTGAAGTCGCGCCAGAAGGCGAAAACGATTCCGTAAGCGGCGAGAAAAGGCGCGAGGGCGCCGAAAAAGGCGATCCCCCAGCTGCGCTTGATCGAGGCGACGAACCGCGCGGCGTTTTCCTCAAAGCCGAGTGCGAACATGATGAGGATGAGGCCGATATCGGCAAACCCGCGAATGAAAGGATCGTCTTCACGCGGCAAAAGACCGAGATTGACGAAGGCGCTGCCGATGGCGAGGTAGAATAGAACAGGCGTCAGACGCGTTCGGTGGGCGAGGAAAACGGCGGCGAAAACGCCCGCCCAGATAAGTGCGAGTTGTTCGAGCGAGCTCATTTTTCCTCCCCGGCGGCGAAAGTCCCAAAGGCGTTTCCGATCATGCCGCGCGCCGCCGCGGCGTCATTGACCAGGATCAAGTCCCGCGGCGGTCTTTTTCGTCCGCTTGCGGAATTTCTTCACCTTGGCGTCATTGCCGCAGGTCGCCATGGAGCACCAGCGGCGCTTGCCGTTTTTCGACGCGTCGAGAAACGCCCATTCGCAATTCTCTCCGCCGCAAATATGCAGCCGTTCAAGCCGGCCTTCAGTCAAAAGCTTCTCGGCGGAAAGCGCAATTTTATAGAATGGCGCGGCGAAGACAGGCGTCTCGCCGCTGAAGGCGAGTTCAAAACCGGTCCTGGTGGGGACGAGGTCCTGATGAGCCGCCCCGGCGCGCGCCCAGGATTTGAGGATTGAAAGGTCGCGCTTGTCGGCTTTCTTCCCCGCCGCAATCGCGGCGACCAGACGCCAGAGCGCGGCGCGAAGAACCATTCCTTCCTCAAAGGCGCGCGCCGCCTCTTTCGGGGCCTTGCGGGCCTCGGCCTTGAGGGCGCCCGCCTCCTTCTCGTTTGCAAGGCCGGCAAGCGCCGCCCAATCGGCGAACCCCTCCATGCCGCCCAGCCGGTCGGTCAATTCGTCCCCAGTCCAGCCGGACGCCGTGTTGATGAAATCAAGCGCCGCGTCGCCGCCGATCATGTCGGCCTCGCTCCAGCCATAGGGAGAAAATTTCATGCGCCTACCAGTAAAAATGACTTTACTGGTTACAAATAAGAATCTATGACGTAACCGTCAATAACAATAAAGCCGGTTACGACCCAGAAAGACCGGCCGCTCAAGGAGAACAGCCGCAATGAAACCGATCCACCGCCATATCGCCGAAGCCGTCTCCATATTTGCAACGCTGATGCTGCTCGTCCTGGCGCTGGCCGCCGGCGCTGAACTCGACCGGCGCGGCTACGAAATCCGCCAAGTCCATCCCTATCTCATTGCCTGACAATGAGGGCGGGGAACAAAATCATGAGTTGAAGCCGCTGCGCGCCGAAATCGATGGCGACGTGGTTAACTCTCTTTAACCGAGCCGACCCTATCCTCCGCGCCCGGAGGATTAAGAATGCCGTATCGCTCGCTGCGGTCAGACTGCGTTATCGAGACGATAGACCGCCTTGGATTGCGGATCGCGGAGCGCTTTCCGCAGTCGGGGCTGAAAAATGTCGCTGTGGAGTTGGCCGCCACGGCGCGCCGCTGCGCCAGCGACGCCGAAGCCCTCGAACGCCCGCAAAAATGGATCAGGGCCAGCGTCTATGCTGTCTGGGTTCTCGGCGCCGCCGCCGTTGCTCTCCTGGCGACGTCGCTCCATTACGACGGTTTCGACTGGCGCGCGGCGAGCCTCGTTCAGATTCTCGAACCGGCGATGAATATCGCCGTCCTTGTCGGCATCGGCGTATTGACCCTTGGCCGGCTGGAAACGCGCTGGAAGCGCGCCAAGGCGCTTGAAATTCTGCATGAGCTTCGCTCGATCGCTCATGTCGTCGACATGCATCAGCTCACCAAGGACCCGGGCCGCGACCGGCTCGGCCTGCCGGCGACCGAAAACTCGCCCAAAATGGTTATTTCGGGCCCGCTTCTGGAACGCTATCTCGATTATTGCAGCGAAATGGTCTCGCTTGTCGCCAAGCTCGCCGTGCTTTTGGCGCAGGCCTGCCGCGATGAAGAGGTGACCGCGGCGGCGAGTGATGTCGAGGCGCTGACGACGGGCCTTTCCCGCAAGATCTGGCAAAAGATCATGATGATGCCGCTCGGCTAGGGCGTTACGATCGACGCTCCCTTTTATTCGCCGTCCATTCCTCTGTCAGGCTTTCTTCCTGACGAGGGTCAGGCAATCAAGATTCTTGACAAGCTTTTCCCCGCTTCCCCAGTCGAAAACGAACTGGTCAATGACTTCGAGCCCGCTGTCGAGACTGTAGCGGGCGAACAGCTCTTTGGTCATGAAATTCCGCGAATGCGGGTTTTGTCCGTAATGCGTCGAGAACGGATAGGAATTGTTGGAATGATGAAATAGCGCCATGCCGCCGGGAACGAGAATGCGCCGTGCGTCTTCGAGATAGGAGAGAACACAGCGATGATCGAAATGAACCATTGCATCATAGCAGAAGATCGATGACGCGGAATTGTCTTCAAGCGGCGTAAAATCAAGGCCGTTATTGGTGAAATAGGCAACGTTTTGCAACCCTTTGAATCGCTCTTTGCAATAATCGATATTTTCTTGATTGACGTCCATCAATGATATCTTGCCGGCGGCGTCCTTGATTTGTTCGGCGTGACGGCCATGCCCACAAGCAAGTTCGACGACATGGCCAAGATCGAGCCGGTCGAAACAATTCTTAAAAAATGAGTGTTCGCCCCAAAAAGCTGGAATCGTCCTCTCGACGTTGTCGTAATAGGCGCTCTGCTTCCAACCGTCGCCTATGACCCTTACTTCGGCTTTTAGTTTGTCAGTATATTTCACCTTCGCCTCGCACGCTCGACCTTGTTGCGCCGCTGAACTTAAACAGACCTTTGGGTCCAGCCAATAGCCTCGTCGTGAGCGCTTGCTTCGCGCTGGAGGGCGATATCGCGCGGCTCCTCTCTTCTCACCCATATATGATGCGACCCGAATTTGGGCCTCGTTGCCGCGGCAGGCCCGGCCTGCCGTGATGAGGAAGTGACCGCGGCGGCGAGTGATGTCGAGGCGCTGACGACGGGCCTTTCCCGCAAGATCTGGCAAAAGATCATGATGATGCCGCTCGATTGAACGCCGCCGCCGGAGGGATCGTTGGGGGAGGGTCAAAAAAACGCGGCCTTCCAGCGCCCGCGCGGGTTGCAGCGCCTTGTAGCGGCGCCTATATCCCGCCCGAACAAAGCGGCCCGCCGCCCCGAAAGAGCGGTTCGTCGCTAAATCCACAGCTTAGGGCCACCTGAAACAAAGGGGGTCGCCCGCGCCGGACGCTTGAAAAGGTCCGCCTAAAGGGCGATCCGCCGCAAGGAGAAAATTATGGCGAAAGTTATCGGCATCGACCTCGGCACGACCAATTCGTGCGTCGCGGTCATGGAGGGCAAACAGCCCAAAGTTATCGAAAATGCGGAAGGCGCGCGCACGACCCCCTCGGTCGTCGCTTTTACCGAAGACGGCGAGCGCCTCGTCGGCCAGCCGGCCAAGCGCCAGGCGGTGACGAACCCGGAAAACACCTTCTTTGCAATCAAGCGCCTCATCGGCCGCACCTTCTCCGACCCGATGGTCGAGAAGGACAAGGGCCTCGTCCCCTATGAGATCATCAAGGCCGACAATGGCGACGCCTGGGTGCAAAGCCGCAAGGACAAATATGCGCCTTCGCAGATTTCAGCCTTCATCCTCAACAAGATGAAAGAGACGGCCGAAGCTTATCTCGGCCATGAGGTGACGCAGGCCGTCATCACCGTTCCCGCCTATTTCAACGACGCGCAGCGCCAGGCGACGAAAGACGCCGGCAAGATCGCCGGTCTTGAAGTCCTCCGCATCATCAACGAGCCGACCGCGGCGGCGCTCGCCTACGGGCTTGAGAAAAAAGACGGCAAGAAGATCGCCGTTTACGACCTTGGCGGCGGCACGTTCGACATCTCGATCCTCGAAATCGGCGACGGCGTTTTTGAAGTGCTGGCGACGAACGGCGACACCTTCCTCGGCGGTGAAGATTTCGACATGCGTCTCGTCGATTATTTCGCCGACGAGTTCAAAAAGGATCAGGGCATTGATCTCCGCAAGGACAAACTCGCCCTGCAGCGTCTGAAGGAAGAAGCTGAAAAGGCGAAGAAGGAACTGTCGACGACGGCGCAATATGAAGTGAACCTTCCCTTCATCACCGCCGACCAGACAGGCCCCAAGCACCTCAACATGAAGCTCTCCCGCGCCAAGCTCGAAAGCCTTGTCGAGGACCTCGTCAAGCGCACGGTCGATCCGTGCAAGGCGGCGCTGAAAGACGCCGGCCTCTCCGCGGGCGATATCGACGAGGTCATTCTTGTCGGCGGCATGACCCGCATGCCGAAAGTGCAGGAGACGGTGAAACAGTTCTTCGGCAAGGAGCCGCATAAGGGCGTCAACCCGGATGAAGTCGTGGCGCTCGGCGCGGCGATTCAGGCCGGCGTTCTGCAAGGCGACGTCAAGGACGTTCTCCTCTTGGACGTCACGCCATTGTCGCTCGGCATCGAAACGCTTGGCGGCGTCTTCACGCGCCTCATCGAGCGCAACACGACGATCCCGACCAAGAAGTCGCAAACCTTCTCGACCGCTGAAGACAATCAGTCGGCGGTGACGATCCGTGTCTTCCAGGGCGAACGCGAAATGGCGGCGGACAACAAGCTGCTCGGCCAGTTCGACCTTGTCGGCATTCCCCCGGCGCCGCGCGGCGTGCCGCAGATCGAGGTCACCTTCGACATCGATGCTAACGGCATCGTTCACGTTTCAGCCAAGGACAAGGCGACGAACAAGGAGCAGTCGATCCGCATCCAGGCTTCGGGCGGCCTTTCCGACGCCGATATCGATCAGATGGTGAAGGACGCCGAAGCCCACGCCGACGAAGACAAGGCGCGCCGCTCACGCGTTGAAGCCAAGAACCAGGCTGAAAGCGCCGTGCACCAGACGGAAAAGGCGCTTGAAGATTTCGGCGACAAGATCTCCGAAGAAGAGAAGAAGTCGATCGAGGACGCCGTTGCGACGCTGAAGGCGACGCTTGAGGATGAAAAATCCGACGGCGAGAAAATCCAGGCTGACATGCAGGCCATGCTGCAAGCTTCGCAAAAGCTCGGCGAGGCTATGTATAAGGCGCAGGCGGGCGCGGCTGGCGAAGGCGAGCCCGGCGACGTCGGCGCTGGCCCGGAAGCCTCGGGCGACGACAATGTCGTCGACGCTGATTTCGAAGAAGTCGACGGCGACAAGAAAGAGTAAGCGATCTCGGGATCAGGGGCGGCGCATGAAATTCATCGCCGCCCGTTTTCCTTTGTAGGATCGCCAAAGGGGCGGCGCGATGGCGCAGGATTTCTATTCGGTATTGGGCGTTGATCGCAGCGCGGACGATGCGGCGATCAAATCCGCCTTCCGCAAGGCGGCGATGCAATATCACCCTGACCGCAATCAGGGCGACGCCGAGGCCGAGCAGAAATTCAAGGAAATCGGCGCTGCTTACGAAATTCTATCTGACCCCCAAAAACGCGCCGCTTACGACCGCTACGGTCACGCCGCTTTCCAGAATGGCGGTTTTCAAAACGGCGCACGCGGCTTTGGCGGCGCGGCGGGTTTTGACGCCGGCGCCTTCTCAGATGTTTTCGAAGATCTCTTTTCCGACCTGATGGGCGGTCGCGGCGGCGGCCGCGCACGGGGGCCGGGACGCGGCGCCGATCTTAAATACGCCATGTCGATCAGCCTTGAAGAAGCCTATCGCGGCAAGAAGGCGACGATCACTGTGCCGGGCTCCGTCGCCTGCGAGACTTGCGAAGGCTCGGGCGCGAAAAAGGGCTCGGGGCCGACAACATGCTCGACCTGTCGCGGCGCGGGGCGCGTCCGTGTCCAGCAAGGCTTTTTCACGCTTGAACGCACTTGCCCCAATTGCAATGGCGAGGGCCGCATCATTACCGATCCGTGTGCGGATTGCGGCGGTCAGGGTCGCGTTCGCCGCGAGCGCACGCTCTCCGTCGACGTGCCGGCCGGCATTGAAAACGGCACGCGCATCCGCCTGGCGGGCGAGGGCGAGGCGGGCCCGCGCGGCGGCCCGGAGGGCGATCTCTACATCTTCGTTGAAGTGAAGGGCCACGAGATTTTCGAGCGCGACGGCGCCGATCTTTATTGCGCCCTGCCGCTCACCATGGCGACCGCCGCGCTTGGCGGCGAGATTGAAGCCCCGACCATCGAGGGCGGGCGCGTGTCGATTTCAATTCCCGAAGGCGCGCAGACGGGGAAACGCTTTCGCGTCCGCGGCAAGGGCATGTCGCGCCTCAATCAGAAGGGCCGCGGCGACATGTTCGTCGAGATCGCCGTTGAAACGCCGGTCAATTTATCGGCGCGCCAGAAAGAACTCCTGAAGGAGTTCTGCGAAGCCGGCGGCGACGACTGCAACCCGTCGAGTCAGGGCTTTTTCAAAAAGGCCAAGAAATTCTGGGAAGCCGTGACGGAGGGGTGATCCTCTAACACTGCCGCTTCGTCGCGCCGGCGACGACAAGGCTGTTGATGATGACGAAGGCGAGCGCGCCGTAAAGCGGGATGTCTTTCGCAAAAGGCTCGCCCTTGAAAAGGAACGCGGCGGCGATCATCGCCGCCGCCCATATGAGTGCGTGGACGATCTGAAAGCGCGCAAGATTTTTCTTTTCCATGTCTATTCTCCCTTGAATTGGCGTTGAGGTTCGGTTCTTCCGGCGCGCGCCCAAAGGCTTGCGCCGATCGCGGCGGCGAAGCCGAAAAATGCGATCAGTATTGAGCGCAAGGGTGCGGCGTCCAAAGGCGCGGCCAGCCATTGCAGGGCGTAGAGCGCGCCGCCGAGCACAAAGATCCAGCCGACAAAGCGTTCCGCGTCCTGCCGCCGCGCCGGATTGCAGATCTGTTCGGAAAGCGGGCGGACGAGTTTTGGAACGGCGTTGCCGGTGATGGCGAGCGTGACGCCGATTGCCGCGCCGGCGATACGCGCACTCCATTCGTTGGTGAGCGCGCCTGACGCTTCGCCGATGCGCGCGAGGAGCGCCAGCGACAAAACGATTGCCGCCGAGACCACGCCGAAGCGAATGCGTTCATCACGTTCAAAGCGCGGCGCCAGAATGAACCCTGCAGCGCCGCAAAGGCCGATTACTCCGTAAAGAAATAGCCGAGACGGCTCGGCTGCGATTGCGGCGAGCGACAGGATAGCAATCGCGCCACCAGCGAGGCGGATTTGCGCGGCGCTGTTCATGTCGCCCGCGCTTTCCGAGCGCGCGCCCGCGCCGGTTTTTTCTCACCGATGCCGAACGCGCCGGCGAACCCCAAAAGCGCATCTTCAAGCACGGAAATTTTCAGCTGATAAGCGACCTGCTTGCCGATTTTCTCGGAGGCGACGAGGTCCGCCTCGCGCAGGATCGCGAAATGCGCCGACATGGTCGGCTTTGAGACCTTGAAGCGATCGGCGAGTTCGCCGGCGCTCATCGGCCCGTCGCGCAACAGTTCAAGAACGCGGCGGCGCGTCGGGTCGGAAAGGGCTTTGAAAACGAGGTTCATGCGTAGATATTTAGCTAATCATCTAAATGATGTCAAGAGCGCCGCCCGCCAAGAGCCTTACAAAGGCTTCATTGGCGTCTCCCCCAAGCGTGAACGGAATTGTGTTTCCTGATCGGGCGCGATCGATCAGATTGGACCCGATCCGGATGAGGAGATCTTGATGAGACTTTTAAAACCTGCGCTTGCCGCTTTTGGCCTGGCGCTCGCCTTTATGGCCGCGCCGGCGATGGCTGCGCCGAAAGCGGAAATCTACACTGCGAAAGACAACAATCTCGCCGTCGAAGGCTATGACGTCGTCGCCTATTTCACCGACGGCAAGCCGGTGAAGGGAAGCGCCGAATTTTCCACCGAATACAAAAAAGCGACATGGCTCTTTGCGAGCCAGGACCATCTCGACAAATTCAAGGAAAAGCCTGAGGCCTATGCGCCGCAATATGGCGGCTATTGCGCTTATGGCGTTTCCGCCGATCACGCCGTGAGAGGCGACCCGAAGCAATGGAAGATCGCCGACGGCAAGCTTTATCTGAATTATAACGCCGGCGTTCAGAAAAAATGGCTGAAGGATATTCCAGGCTATAACGCCAAGGCCGACGCCAACTGGCCGAAAGTTCTCGGCGAATAAAAAGACAACCAGAGACCTCCAGTCTTGAGAGCGCGACGGAGCAATCCGCCGCGCTTTTTGCTGTCCGCTCTTCTTGACGGAGCGCGCGCGCCAAGATCACTCTCGCGCCCTCGCAATGGGAGCAAGAAATGGCCCTTTCCGTCATCGGCGCCGGCTTTGGCCGCACCGGCACCGCCTCTTTAAAGCTGGCGCTTGAAAAGCTCGGTTTCGGGCCCTGCTATCATATGAGCGAGGTGCTCGCGAATAAGGGCCATCTCGATCTTTGGAACGATGCGGCGGCGGGAACGCCTGACTGGGCGCGTATTTTCAGGGATTATCATTCGACCACGGATTTTCCGGCCTCGCTATATTGGCGCGAGCTTGCCGCGTTCTATCCGGACGCAAAGCTCATCCTCTCCTTGCGCGATCCTGAAAGCTGGTTTCAATCGACGCAGGAAACGATCTTCAGTGAACGGATGCACGCGCTGCTCGCCGGCTCGCCATGGGAAGTCATGCTGCAGAATACGATCAATGAAGCGCTCGGCGGCGACATTAACGACCGCGATGCGCTTATTCGCGCCTTCAACGAGCATACGCGCGCGGTCAAGGCCGCCTTCGGGCCGGACCGGCTTCTCGTGTTCGAAGCCAAAGAAGGCTGGGCGCCGCTTTGCAAGTTTTTGGGCGTTCCGATTCCGGATGAAGATTTTCCGCGCGTCAATTCAAAGGCTGAACTGCAAGGCATGATCGACATGCTGCAGTCGGACGCCGGCAAGGCGATGATGCAAGGCGAGGGCATGCCGCAAGCGGTGCGCGACCAGATTTACGGCAAGGGCAAGGCCTGAAGCGCAGGGCGTGCCGCCCCATAGCTAGCGTTGCTGTCGAGGCGGCGTTTTACGAGCTTTGACGCGGTAGGCGGCGCCAGCCCCGCTTTCCTTTTTCGATGATTCCCGGTCCCGGCGCGCCGGCGCCGCCCGGGTTCGGGCGCGATAGCGTTTGCCGGTCTTTTCTTCCCGCGGCTCTTTCTCGTCCGGCTCGTCCGTCTTGACGGCGAGAATGCCGTAGGCGCCGCCCGCGCCCGTCACCTCATTGGCGACATACCACCAGCAAACGAGGAGGAGGACGGCGATGGCGATGATCAGAAAAAGCGGGCTCATGACGAGCTTATCCTAGCAAACATCATGCGAAAGCGCCGCTCCCGCCGGTCAAATTAACCAAATGGCGCCCGGCGGCGGCGTAAAAAAACGCTGATGAGCGCTGTTTTCACAGAACCGGAAGAAGGCTTTACCGCGCGCCGCGCCGCCGGCGCGGCGGCGTTCGCCGCCGGACTTGGCCTTTACGGCGCCCTCGCGGCGGCGGCGGCGGTTATCTATCCGCCGTTTGCTGCGGTCTTTCTCGTTCCCTTCATCGCCGGCGTCTTCTTCCTCGCGCCTTCCTCGCGCGCCGCGCCGCGCCAGATCGCCTTGCGCCTCATCCTGATGGCGGCGTTCCTGTTTCCGGTCTGGCCGGTCTATGTCTTCGTTAAATTCGGGCCGATGCCGATCCTCACCCCGCCGCGCCTTCTTCTTTATGCGGCGAGCGCCATGTGGCTTTACGACATGGCGTTCTCGCGCCTGCGCCGCGCGCAATTCGCGCTCGTCTTTAAGAAGAGCGGTCTTGTCGCAGCGCTGCCGCTCTCTTTTCTGGCGCTCGGTTTTTTAAGTCTGTTCGTGGCGGAAGGACGCCTCCTCGCGGCGAGTGAATTGTTTCGCCAGACGCTGATCTGGTTTTTACCCTATTGCGCCATCGTCACCTATTGCCGCCGCGCGCAGGATTTCACAGTGGTCCTGCGCTGGTTGATCATCGGTGCGGTGATTGCGGCGATCATCGCCATTGGCGAGGCGCTGACGCACCGGCTGCTCGCGAGCTATCTGACGCCGATGATGTCGGGCGACACTGAATGGCTGACGCGCGTGCAGCTTCAGAAAATTCGCGACGGCGTTTTCCGCGCCCAGTCGAGCCACACTCACCCTCTTTCTCTGGGCGAACAAATGGCGATGTCGGCGCCCTTTGCGCTCGCCTTTGCGCTTGGCGCGAAAGAAAAGCGCGCGCGCTGGTTATGGTTTGCCGGCCTCGCCGCCATTCTCCTCGGCGCTGTCGCCACCAATTCGCGCGGCGCGCTGCTCGGCCTCGGCATGGCGATGACCGGCATGGCCGCTATTCTCCTCTGGCGCTTGCTGCGTCAGGCTTCCGCGGTTCGGTTTCGCCCGCTGATCGGCCTGTTCGCGGCCTTCGCGCTGTTGTCGGCGCCGGTGGTTGCGGTCGGCGCGGTTGCCATGATTTCCGGCAAGGGCGGCGTTTCGGCCTCCAACTCTACGCAGGCGCGTATCGATCAGGTGAAATCCGCCTGGCCCAAAGTCCTGAAGAGGCCGATTGGCGGCTATGGCACAGGCCGCTCGACGCGGGTTTTGGGCTTCTGGGGCAAGACGCTGACGATCGACAATTATTATCTGTCGCTGGCGCTCGATTACGGCTTTCCGGGCCCCGCCGCTTTCCTCGCAATGCTCGCAGCCTTTGCCGTCAGCGGCTTTCGCCGCGTCAAAGGCGCCAGAGCCGATCTTGCCGCGATCTATCTTGCCGTGCCGGCGTCAGCTGCGGCGATCGCCGTCAGCCGCCTTGTCATGTCGCAGACCGGCAATATCACAATATTCCTTATACTGATCGCCGCCTTCGCCGGGTCCGGCGTCAGCCTCGCCCGGCGGCGGCAACAGCCTGAATATTATTAGCGGGCAAGGCTCGCAAAGCGCCCGGAATGGGCGTCTTCATGCATCGCCGAAAGCGCCGGATTATCGATGGCGCCGACAAGCTGGCTCATCACATCATCGCGGCAGACGGCGACCGCGCGCTTGAAGACCAGCGAGGCTGCGCCGCCATAGCGCGCGCATTTCGCTTCGGCGCCAGCATCAATACGCTCATAAAGGGCGGCGACGCCGCGCGAGGATGAAAGCTCCGAGGTGCGATAGGCGAAGGAAAATTCGCCCGCAGAGGCGGGCGAGGCGAACGCCGCGGCGGCGGAAAGGCTGGCGAAGGCGATGAAAAACGGGGCGAGGGGTCTCATGGCGGTCTCCTTGACTGGCGCCGATGCCCTCTGATCCGAATGCGCCCGGAAGAATGCTTTGGGAGATTGCTTCCCTTTCCGGATCATTCGATGGATTGATCATGCGCTTTGGGTTTGCATGACGCGAGTCCGGCGGACGCAGCGCGCGGGCGTTTCGCCGAATTCGGCGCGGATGAAAGGAAACGGCCTATGTCGTTTGAAGGAAAATGGGCGCTTGTCACCGGCGCGTCGGCCGGCATCGGCGAAACTTTCGCTGAAGCGCTTGCAAGCCGCGGCGCCAATCTCGTTTTAACGGCGCGCCGCGCTGACCGGCTCGAAGCGCTCGCCGCGCGCCTTCAGGAAAAATACGGCGTCAAGGCGATCGCCGTCGAGGCTGATTTGAAACGTCCCGCCGCGCCTGAAAAAATCGCTGAAGGCGTTGAAGCGGCCGGCGCGCGCGTCGACATTCTCGTCAACAATGCCGGTTATGGCGAGCCCGGCCATTTCGAAGACGCCGACTGGCCGACGCATCGCGCTTTTCTCGAATTGATGGTCGTTTCCTATGCGCATCTCATCCGTCTGTTTCTGCCGGGCATGCAGGGGCGCGGCTTCGGGCGCATCATCAATGTCGCCTCGCTCGCCGGGCTGACGCCGGGGTCTGCGGGCCACACAATGTATGGCGCAGCGAAAGCGTTCCTCGTCAGCTTCTCGCAGTCGCTGGCGGCGGAGAACGAAGACAAGGGCGTCAAGGTGACGGCGCTATGCCCCGGCTTCACCTATTCTGAATTCCATGACGTCAACGCAACGCGCGGCCTCGTCTCGCAATTGCCGAAATACATGTTCATGAAGGCCGGGCCCGTTGTAGAAGGCGCCATCAACGCCGTTGAAAACGGCCATGTGGTTTATGTGCCCGGCGGCTGGAACAAATTCGTCGCCTGGCTGACGAAAGCGCTGCCGCGTCCCTGGGCGGCGGCGATGGTGAAGTCGCAATCAAAGCGCTTTCGCCGTCAGGAATAGAGACGCCGGCTGTTAACGCGCTGTTGATTGGATATTTCAGTCTCAGTTGCGGCTTTCTGTCATTCCGGGGCCGCGAAGCGGAACCCGGAATCCATTTGGACTGACAACAAAAATGGCGGATCCCGGATAATGACGTTGTCATTTCCGGGATGACAATATTGGACCGAGCGAAAACCTGCCTGCAACAATTGAAAATACATTCTATGCGTTTATTAGTGCGCGTATTTCGCGTGGACAGGCGTCGTTCTTAAGCGCTTGATTTTATTTGATCCGTAACCGGACCGTTATTTGCATTAACCATCTTTGACCCCTTTTGGTCAAACTTATCCCCCTCCTTTTCCAAGGGTGTATCCTTCAATCTCAATGTTTGTGAAGGAACTACGATGAGCCAAATGGGGTGCAGCAAAGAGGCAAGCGCAAGAGCGATGAAAAAATCAGCTGCACCCGATCCGCATTATACGGACAAAACTGCTGAACCCCGCGCCAATGCTGGAAACATCCTATGCCTCGCCGGCCGGAGCATGCGGCGCGTGCGGACAAAATGCGGGTTCCGGGCGCCTCCTTTCAGGACGCCCCGGAATGACAGAAAATTGCAGCGGGTTTTTAGGGGCGCATCGCCGGATCGTCCGTCAGGCGAGCGCTTTTTTCAGCGCCTCGGCGAGATCGGTCTTTTCCCAGGAAAAGCCGCCATCCGTATCGGCGTCACGGCCGAAATGTCCGTAGGCGGCGGTTCTGGCGTAGATCGGCTTGTTGAGATCGAGATGTCGGCGAATGCCCGACGGGGTCAAATCCATCGCCTCTCGGACGGCGCGTTCAATCTGCGCTTCGTCGGCGCCGGTTCCGGTGCCATGCAGATCGACATAGACGGAAAGCGGTTCGGCGACGCCGATCGCATAGGAAAGCTGGATCGTGCAGCGGTCGGCGAGGCCGGCGGCGACGACATTCTTGGCGAGATAGCGCGCCGCATAGGCGGCCGACCGGTCGACCTTGGTCGTATCCTTGCCGGAGAAGGCGCCGCCGCCATGCGGGGCCGCGCCGCCATAAGTATCGACGATGATCTTGCGCCCGGTGAGGCCGGCGTCGCCATCAGGACCGCCAATGACGAATTTGCCGGTTGGGTTGACGTGCCATTTGCAGTCCTTGGCGATCTGCAACTCGCCGAGCGCTTCGCGGATATACGGCTCGACAACTTCGCGCACCTTGGCGGAATCCCAATTGTCGTCGAGATGCTGGGTCGAAAGAACGATCGAGGTGACTTCCTTCGGCGCGCCGTTTTCATAACGCACGGTCACCTGGCTTTTTGCGTCCGGCCCGAGCTTGGCGGCTTCGCCCTTTTTCGCGTGGCGAGCGTCCGCGAGAAGCTCGAGAATCTTGTGGCTGTAATAGATCGGCGCCGGCATCAGCGCCGGCGTTTCACGGCAGGCGTAACCGAACATGATGCCCTGATCGCCGGCGCCTTCGGCGTTGGCGTCCGCCGCCTTGTCGACGCCCTGGGCGATGTCGGCCGACTGCCCATGCAGGAGAACGTCGATCTCGCAGGTCTCCCAGTGGAAACCGTCCTGCTCATAGCCGATATCGCGGATCGCCTTGCGCGCCGCCTCGATGAAGCGTTCCGGCTTCACATGCGTTGCATCGCGCATCAGCGTTTCGGGCACCCGGACTTCGCCGGCGATGACGACGCGGTTGGTCGTAGCCAGCGTCTCGCAGGCGCAGCGCACATTCCAGGAATTCATGCCGGTTGCTTCCGCCTCACGGTAAACGAGGTCGACAATTTCGTCGGAAATCCGGTCGCAGACCTTGTCGGGATGGCCTTCGGAAACGCTTTCACTGGTGAAAAGATAGGATTGACGGGCCATCGGCGGGATCGAGCCTCATATAAGGAAAAGTTTATACGTAGTCTGGGCCCGGCTTCTAACGAAGCGGGCGCGGCCTGTCCACCATCGCAAGAACAGCGCCATGAAATGGGCCGTTCAATCGAACGGCCAGGACTGTCAGTCGCTGAAGCCTTCGTCGGAAAGGGATTTGACGAGTTCGAGCACGCGCTTGCGGATTTTCGGATCCTTGATCGACGCGAAATGCTTGCAGAGCGCGACGCCTTCAGGCGTCGACAGAAGCTCCATCATCGCCGCGCCTTCATCATGGCCCTGTTCGGCGAAACCATAGGAGCGGCCGCTCTCGGTGTCGAAATCGTCGAAAAAGAACTGGATCGGAACGCCGAGCACTTTCGACAATTCGAAAACGCGGCTGGCGCCGATCCTGTTGACGCCCTTTTCGTATTTCTGGATCTGCTGGAATGTAAGTCCAAGCGCGTCCGCCAGCTTGTCCTGGCTGAGCCCCAGGATTGTCCGCCTCAATCGCACACGGCCGCCGACATGAACGTCGATCGGGTGCGGCTTTTTTTCTTCAGCCATGTCGCCCTTCCTGCTTTGCCCGCACGGATCAGCCCGTCGTCCGCGCCTTGGCAAAGTCTCCCCATGCGTCCCCATATAGGACAATCGTCCTCGCGCGCAAAGGTTGCAGGCCAGCTATCTGCTTGCGCGGGCGGCGAAATATCCTCCGATCCCGGAGGCGATCAGCAGCACAAGGAAGAACAAGTCGCCGATCCGGTCATAAAGGGTCGGCGGCAGAGCCTTGGGGAGCGGGGCGTCTATGACGCCGGCCTTGTAGAGCCCGACTGTCGAGTTCAGGCGGCCGGCGGCGTCAAAGAGCGCCGATACGCCGGTATTGGCCGAGCGCGCCATCGGCAGGCCTGTCTCGATGACGCGAAGGCGCGCCTGGTCGAGATGCTGGCGAGGCCCGGACGAGTCGCCGAACCAGCCGTCATTGGTGACATTGACGATGAAGTCGGGCCGGTCGCCCTTGGGGTAGATCGCGCCCGGAAAGATCGCCTCGTAGCAGATGATCGGCGAGAAGGCGGGAACGCCGTCAAGGCGGATCGCGCGCGGGCCGGGCCCGGCGGTGAAGCCGTCATCATAAGGCGCGAGCTGGGCGAGGCCGACAGCGCGGAGAAGCCCTTGCAGCGGCAGATATTCGCCGAACGGCACAAGATGGTGCTTGTCGTAATGCGCGACCGGAAGCCGCGCGCCATCCTTATCTTCGATCACGGAGAAAGAATTGAAAAAGCGCTCTCCGCCCTTCGCGTCGATTTCGCGGCGCACCGCCCCGGCAAGCAGGATCGCATTCGCCGGCAAGGCTTTATGAAGCGCATCGAGACCCGACTGGACCTCGTCGATCACCGGAACGGCGTTTTCCGGCCAGACGATGAAGAGCGTTCCGGTCGCAGGTCCGGGCGCCGCCGACATCGAAATCTGCCGCTCGTAATTTCGTTGCCAGAGATCGCCGTCGATCTTCTCACGTTGGGGGATATCGGGCTGAACGATCCGTACAAAGACATCGGGGACTTCGTGCGCGCCGGCGGTCCAAAGACGCACAAATCCGATCATAAAAAGTGCGGCGATTCCGACAACGGAAAGAACGGCGCCTTTGACAAATCCTTGCTTGCCTGCCGTGGCGAAGGCCGCCGGCGTCATGGCGAGAATGAGTGCGACAAGGCTGAGCCCGTAAGCGCCCCACCAAGCGGCGGTCTGCGCCCCGGCGGCGGTTCCTGCGAGCGCCTGCGCCGGAAGGTTCCAGGGAAGGCCGGTGAGAATGTGTCCGCGCAGATATTCAAAAACCATCAGCGCCGCCGCGGCTGGAAAAATGCGCAAGGGGCCTTCGATCTTGAGCTTGGCCACGGCTGCGCCGGCGCCGGCAAAAAACAGCGCCAGAAAGGCCGGAAAAGCCGTGAGTACGAAAGGGATCATCCAGGCGAATTCTTCCGCCTGCACCAGAAAGGCGTTGCCGAGCCAGTAAAGGCCGAGCACGAAGTAGCCGAAGCCGAAAAACCAGCCGAGCGAAAAACCGGCTCGCGCCGGACAAGCCTCGCGGCGCGCGGCGTCGGTCAACAAAAGAAACACCGCATAGCCGGCGGCCATCAGGGGGAGGAGGTAAAACGGCGCTTGCGCCAGCGCCGCGCATATGCCCGCTGCGAAAGCGACACCGCGCCGTTTCCAGCCCGGCGTTTCAATAAGGCGGGCCAGAAGGCGCGATGGCGTCATCGGCGGCGTCGCCGCTTGGCCGGCGGGGTCTCTCATTCAGCGGCTGCTTTATTGGCCGGATCGTCCTTGGCTGGATCGTCGCCGCGCATATCCGGAGACGGCGTCCTGCGTATACGGACTTTTCTGACCTTGCGGGCGTCAGCCTCGATGACTTCGAAATCATATCCCATCGGATGGGAAAGGACTTCGCCGCGCGTCGGCACCCGGCCAGCGAGCGCCACGACGAGGCCGCCAAGCGTGTCGATCTCTTCATCGTCAGCCGGAAAGGCGACGCCTGTCGCCTCGGCGAATTCATCGAATTCAACGCGGCCATCGGCTTCCCAGCCGCCGCCGGGGCGCGCCATCACGGTCGGCGCGTCTTCATCATCATGTTCGTCATTGATGTCGCCGACGATCTCTTCGACGAGGTCTTCAATCGTCAGGAGACCATCCGTGCCGCCATATTCGTCGATGACGAGCGCCATATGAACGCGGCTCGCCTGCATCCGCAAAAGGAGGTCGGTGACGCGCATGGAAGGGGGAGCGTAAAGCACGTCGCGACGAATTTTTTTCAGCACCGGCTCGCCAGCCGCAGGGCCCTGCGAAGGCTCGGCGATCAAGGCGACAACATCCTTGATGTGGACCATGCCGAGCGGATCATCGAGATCGCCGCGATAGACTGGAAGGCGCGAATGGCCGGCTTCGGCGAAGGCGCGGATGAGGTCGTCGAGCGGCGTTTCAATATCGACGGCGACAATATCGGCGCGCGGCGCCATCACGTCCGACACGCGCTTCTCGTCAAAGGCGATAACGCGCTCGATCATTTCGCGCCGCGCGCGCGGCAGGCGGCGCGCGGCTTCGCGGGTCGTCTCGTCGAGTTCGCTGGCGAATTCGGAATCGGAAGATTTTCCGAACATGCCTTTCAGACGCGAGAAGAAACCGCCGCTTTCGCTGCGTTCATCGTCCTCGTCGGCATCGGCTGGCGCTGCCGGGTCTGGCGTTTCGCCGTTCATTCAGCCGCGCTCCATTTCCGCATGGCTTTCCGCATAAGGATCGCCAACGCCAAGCGCGGCGAGGATTTCGGTTTCACGGCGCTCCATCTCTTCGGCTTCGGCGTCATTTTCGTGATCATACCCCAACAGGTGCAACATGCCATGCACCATCAGATGGGCGGCGTGGTCGGCGAGGGAAATGTTCTTTTCCGCCGCTTCCCTTTTGCAGGTTTCAAAGCCGAGCGCGAGATCGCCAAGATAATTGTAGTCCGGCCAGGGAATATCGCCCGGCGGAAAAGAAAGAACGTTGGTCGGCTTGTCCTTGCTTCGGAAATGAGCGTTGAGTTTGCGCATCGCCGCATCGTCAGTGAGAAGAATTGAAACCGGCGCAGCGACGTCTTTTTCGGCGTTTTCGACCGCAGCAAAACAACGCCGCGCCAGGGCTTCAGCGTCAATCTCCTCCCAGCCGGCGCCTTCGATCCGGAGATCGACTTTATCGGGGTTGGCGCTCACCGTTGCTTGCTTTGCCTCGCCGCATCGCGCGCATCATACGCGTCGATGATGCGCGCGACGAGCGGATGGCGCACAACATCAGCGGCGGTGAACCGCGCAACCGAAACGCCCTCGACATTTTCAAGAAGCGCCAGGGCGTCCGAAAGGCCCGACGTCTCGCCGGGCGGCAAATCGCTTTGCGACGGATCGCCCGTCAGCACCATTTTTGCGCCCTCGCCGAGCCGCGTCAGGAACATTTTTGTTTGCGCCACAGTCGCGTTTTGCGCTTCATCCAGAATAACAGCGGCCCTTGCAAGCGTGCGCCCGCGCATGAAACCGAGCGGCGCGATTTCAAATTCGCCGGCGGCGATGCGGCGCTCGACATAATCGCCATGCAGCATGTCGTGGAGCGCGTCATAGAGCGGGCGGAGATAGGGATCGACTTTCTCTTTCATGTCGCCCGGCAGGAAGCCGATGCGCTCGCCCGCCTCGATCGCCGGCCGCGACAGGATGATGCGCTCAACCGCGCCAGAAAGAAAAAGCCCGACCGCATGCGCGACGGCAAGATAAGTCTTGCCCGTGCCGGCCGGGCCGACGCCGAAGGTGAGATCGGATTTGGCGAGCGCTTCCATATAGGCGCGTTGGGCTGGGGTTCGGGGGCCGATCAGACGCTTGGGCGTCTTGATCGCCAAAGGCGCCGGCGGCGGGGTGGCTGCTTCGCCGGTCAGTTTGGCGGCGGCGCGCACTTCTTCCGCGCCAACCTGTTGGCCCGCGGCGAGACGGTCATAAAGGCGGCGCAGCACGGCGGCGGCTTCGGCCCGTCCCGACGCTCCCCCGGAAATATTCAACACATTACCGCGCGGGTCGATCCGGACGCCGAAGGCGTTTTCGAGAATGATAAGGTGCGCGTCATGTTCGCCCGATAAGCTGGCGACGAGGCGATTGTCGTCAAAGGTTAGTTGGTCGAAGACTTCTCCAGTCTCGGGCCCAGCCTCGTGATCGTCAATGGCGGGGGCCGTCCGCCCGCTCTCGCGTGGTTTTTCCATCAGCGTCCTATATGGTCCAGCCGTTCCCTTTAAGCCCTCTTCATTGCCGGCCAGGCGAGTTCTCCGGCGAGCGCATTGGGCGTCACCGCCGTCACCCGCGCCGAGCGGACCGAGCCTATCATGGATGCTGGCGCGAAGGCGTGAAGGCTTTGCAAATATGGGGTCCGGCCAATGAGTTGGCCATCGCGGCGGCCGACTTTTTCAAACAGCACCGGAATTTCCCGCCCGACAAGGCTTCCGCAAAAGCGCTCGCGGCTTTCCCGCAAGAGCGCCTGCAGCCCTTCAAGGCGGCGGTCCTTTTCTTCCTCAGCGACCTGGCGCGGCATGACGGCACCGGGCGTTCCGGGCCGGCGGGAATATTTGAAGGAATAGGCCGAGGCGTAGCCGATTTCTTCTGCAAGGCCCAATGTCGCCTGAAAGTCCTCTTCCGTTTCGCCCGGAAAGCCGACGATGAAATCCCCTGAAAGCGCAATATCGGGGCGGGCGGTGCGGATCTTCGCAATTAGGTCGCGATAATGATTGGCGGTATGGCCGCGGTTCATCGCCGCCAGAATCTTGTCCGAACCAGACTGCACCGGCAGATGAAGATAGGGCATCAGTTTTTCTTCGTCGGCGAAGGCGGCAATCAGATCTTCGTCCATGTCGCGCGGATGCGAAGTCGTGAAGCGGATGCGCTCAAGGCCTTCGATCTTTGCGAGGCGGCGGCATAGCGCGCCGAGCCCTTCGCCATCTATTCCGCGCCATGCATTCACATTCTGCCCGAGCAGCGTGATTTCGCGGACGCCGTTCTCGACAAGGCGCCGCGCTTCTTTCTCAATCGCTGCTGCAGGGCGGGAGACTTCCTGTCCGCGCGTATAGGGAACGACGCAGAAAGTGCAGAATTTATCGCACCCTTCCTGAATGGTCAGAAAAGCCGCAACGTCTTCGGCGCGGCGCGTATCGGCAAGCGCGTCAAATTTTTCTTCGACGGCGAAATCGGTATCGAGCGCCTCGCCCTTCTCGCGCGCCGACCGGGCGATCAGTTCCGGCAAGCGGTGATAGGCTTGCGGGCCGACAACGATGTCGACAAGCGGCATGCGCGCTGAAATCTCCGCGCCTTCCGCTTGCGCGACGCAGCCGGCGACAGCAACCGTCATCCTGCCGGCGGAGGCCTCTTTCACGGGACGCAAGCGCCCAAGGTCGGAATAGAGTTTTTCCGCCGCCTTTTCGCGAATATGGCAAGTGTTGAAGATGACGAGGTCTGCGTCTTGCGCGGCATCGGTAGTGCTGAAGCCCAACGGCGCCAATAAATCGGCCATCCGCTCGCTGTCATAGACGTTCATCTGACAGCCATAGGTCTTGATGAAGACCTTTTTCTCCGTCAGCGGATCAGTCTTGAGCGATGATTTAACGTCCGGCCGGGACAAGGCGTTATTCCTCCTGCAATGCAATACGCGCGCGCCTCTATGGGCCAGCGAGCCGGGGCTTGCAAGCGCGGCGTATCGGCATGAAACAGCCGCAATTCGCTCGCAGCGATGTGACAATCGCGCCATTGATCAGCGCCGCCATCGCCGCCAATTTGCCACAGGTTTTGTTGAATGCGGGAGCGTGACTGACTTGAAACGGATTGCCTTGAGGGGACGCAGTTTTTTCGGCGCGGCGGCGTTTGTGCTGACCGCCGGGTTTGTGGGCGCAAGCGCGCGCGCCGGCGATCATGCGACGGCCCACCCCGTCGTCGTTGAGATGTTCCTTTCCCAGTCCTGCCCCAAAAGCCCGAAGGCGGCTGAATTCATGACCGAGCTCGCTCGCCGGAGCGATGTCGTCGCGATCGCCTGGCATGTCGATTATTGGGACAAGATCTCGTCGCGGAAATACGGCGCCTGGGCGGACATTTTTGCGACGCCCGAAAACGGCGCCCGCCAGAAGGCCTATAACAAGCGCATTCGCGGCCGCGGCGTTGTTTTTACGCCGCAAGCGGTCGTCGGCGGACAGATTTCTGATGTCGGCTCGCGGCGATCCGCGATCGACGAGGATATCGAAACGGCGCGAAGGCTTGATGACGAGGCCAATCCTGCGCGGCCTCATCTTGCGTTCGATCGGCTTTCTTCCGAAGAGACGAATAGTCTGCGTGTTCGGATCGATAAGGTTGCGGCCCCCTACGACGTCATCCTCGTTCGCTTCATGAAAGCTGCCGAGACAAAGATTACAGGCGGGGATAACGCCGGCGCGATTTTTCGCGAGGCCAATATTGCAACCGGCGTTGAACAGCTCGCCGCGCGCCAGCAAGGCGTCGGCGTCTTTTCTTTTGCTGCGCCCAAGGATGAGGCAATGGGCTGCGCGGTGCTCGTGCAGGAGCATGGTCAGGGCCGAATTATTGCAGCGCAATATTGTCCCGCGGCGAGGCTTTGATGAACGCCCTTTAAGGCGGTTGCGCCTTGCGCGCATGCGCGAACGCCGGTCAATTTCTTCAAGCTGAAACTGGGGGCGACCGGGAGGACTGCGCGATGGATGCGCGATCCCAATTGCTGTTTTTCTTTGCTGTCTTCGGCGCAACGCTCTTTGCTCTCGCCGGCGCCGCCGCGCTTTTCCTTTATGGCGGCATGCTCTTGAACGTTTAAAGCCTCATTCCGCGGCGGTTGCGCCGAGCGCGGCGACCTCGCGAATATGGGCGTTGCGCTTGCGGCGCAGCTCTTCGTCGAGTTCCTCGGCGCGGCGATTGTCCTCAGCGGCGAGCGCCTCCTGATCGGTCTCGGCAAAACCCAATACGCCCATATCGTCATAGGCCTTCCTGATCTTGTCCGACCACAGACCGATATCGCGAACGATCGGCACGATGCGCTGGAAAAGCATTGTACGGAACAATTTCATATAGCCGGATTCATTCTGCAGGCGGACGCATTCATCGACGGGAAGACCAAGGATTTCATAGGTCTCGCGCTGCTCGAAGCGGTCGCGCATATGATAGCAGGCCTCGACCAGAAATTCTTCACGCTCGTCTCGTTCGGCTTGCGTCAGATGTGGGTAGTAATCGCGAAGCGCGAGCCGGCCGAAAGCGACATGGCGGGATTCATCCTGCATGACATAGGCGTTTACCTGCTGGGTCAGCGTATTCTTCGACGTCTCGCGAATATTGCCGAAGGCGGCCAGGGCGAGGCCCTCGATAACGACTTGCATGGCCAGATAAGTCATGTCCCAGCGCGAATCCCGGAGCGCCTGATCGACAAGCGTCTGCAAGGGTTTCGTCATCGGGTAGGCGACACCGAATTTCTCCAGCAATTTTTTATAGGCCTCGACATGGCGCGCCTCGTCCATCACCTGGGTTGAGGCGTAAAATTTGGAATCGAGATCAGGAACCTGCTGCACGATCTTGGCCGCGCAGATCATCGCCGCCTGTTCGCCCTGCATGAATTGCGAGATCGACCACGCCTGAAAATGGCGGCGCATCTCGGCCTTTTCCTTCTCGCTCTGTTTTTGCCAAATCGGTGTGTGAAAGAGCCCGTTCATTTCATCGGGCATTTCCATCGGGTTTTCAGGGTCGAGCCGCTCATCCCAGTCGATGCGGCCGAGCGCATCCCACTGCATGTCCTTGCCCTTCTGATAAAGGTGCATCATCTGCGTGCGGCCTTCGTCGTATCGCCAGTCGAATGCGGTCTCGAAATCCTGAGGCACGGTCCAGCAAGGATCGACGTCGGGGATGGGATAAAGGTCTCTGAGCGCCATGCGGGTCCTCCCTGAGAAGGAAGTACACTACCCAGTTTACCTTGGCGCCTCAAGCGCTGGGAACAGCGGCTTATTTCTTGGCGATCGGGATCCCGTAAAGCTCAAGCTTGTGCGCCACGAGCTTATAGCCATGCTGCTCGGCGATGCGGCGCTGTAGCGCCTCAATCTCCTGGTTTACGAATTCGATAACCTCGCCTGATTTCAGGTCGATGAGGTGATCATGATGGTCGTCGGTCGCTTCTTCATAGCGCGAGCGGCCATTTTGAAAGTCATGGCGTTCGACAACGCCGGACTCTTCAAAGAGGCGCATCGTGCGATAAACAGTGGCGATCGAAATCTTCGGATCGATTTCAGAGGCGCGGCGGTGGATTTCCTCAACGTCCGGGTGGTCTTCAGCCTGCGACAGCACGCGCGTGATAATGCGGCGCTGCTCGGTCATGCGCATGCCTTTTTCGATGCATATTTTCTCAAGCCGGTCCATGCGCGTCTTTAATCATAATTTGAGTCTCATGACGAGCGCGTCGCCGCCATCTTTATAATAATTCAAACGGCGGCTGATTTGTTCAAAGCCGCAATTTCGATAAAGCGCGTGCGCAGAGAAATTGCGTGCATCGACTTCAAGAAACAGCCGCAAGCAACCGCTTTTTCGCCCCTCGTTGATAACGCCTCGCAACAAGGCGTCACCGCAGCCGCGCCGGCGCCATTCCGGCGCAACGCCGATCGAGAGAATCTCGGCCTCATCGCCAAGCCGCCGCCAGAAGACAAAACCGCATTCGCGATTTTCATCGTTATGAGATGCGATGAGCGCGCCGACATAGGGAGCGGACAACCCCTCCGCTACAGCGTTCGCTCCCCAGCTAGCGGGTCCGAATGACGCCGCTTCCAGCGCACAGAGGACTTCTACATCATCAAGCTGCGCCGGCCTTATGCGCCACCGCGTCATGGCCTTAGCAATTCCGCGAAGGGAGAGGCTTTCCCGGGTGCGGCGTCAGGCGGCCGCAAATAGATCGGCAAAGGCATTAACGACGAAGGCGGCGCGCCGGCGACAAGGCGCGCTATCGCAACTGGATCAATCGTCGTCACGTTGGCTTGCTTGGCGTTGGGAAGAAACTCATTCACCAGCACGGCGCCGTTGCCGAGAATATAAGCCGCTCGCCTAATGCGCGTTGCCGCATCGTCAGGCGCGGCGACAAATGGCGCAATCAGCTCTGTTCCGCCGGCGGCGTAAAGGGCTGCGTAAACCTGACCTCGCCGCGCGTCGAAAACGCATGCGGCGTCGGCTTCAAACTGCGGCGCGCTTGCATGCAGTGCGCGCAGGCTTGAAACGCCATGCGCCTCAATGCCCGAGGCGAGGGCGAGTCCGCGCGCGAAAGCGACGCCGACGCGTATGCCGGCGAAAGCGCCCGGGCCCGTTACAACGCCAATCCTGTCAAAATCAGCAATTTTCAGATTTGATTCTTCAAGCGCCCTTGCGGCCATCGGCGGCAGCACTTCCGCATGGCCGCGGCCTATTATGTCGGTATTGGACCAAAGCGTCTTTTCGCTTTCAAGGATTGCAACCGAACATGCGTCAAATGCCGTATCGAAGGCTAGGACCCGCATCTCGCCTAGACGATCTCGCAGGCTTCTTCGAACGAAAGCCGCGGGCTTCTCGGGAACATCATGTTGTCCGTGCCATAGCCGATATTGCAGAGGAAATTTGATTTCCAATTCGTGCCCGCGAAAAATTCCTTATCGACGCCGGCATTGTCAAAGCCAGACATCGGCCCGCAATCAAGCCCGAGCGCGCGTGCGGCGATCATAAAATAGGCGCCCTGCAATGTGCCGTTACGAAAAGCAGTCGTGTTGATGAGTTCGTCATTGCCGGCAAACCAGCTTCTTGCATCCGTATGCGGAAAAAGCTGCGGCAGTTTTTCGTAGAAATCCAGATCATGCGCAATGATGACGCAACACGGCGCCTTCATGGTTTTCTCGGCGTTGTTGCCGGAAAGGAAAGGCTTCAGCCGCGCTTTCGCTTCCGGTGAGGCGACGAAAACAAAGCGCGCCGGCGAGCAATTGGCCGATGTCGGGGCCCATTTCATGAGGTCGTAAACGGCTTGCATCAACGGCCGCGCCACCTCGCGCGGCTCCCAGCCATTGCGCGTGCGCGCCTCGCGAAAAATGAGGTCAAGGCCCTCGTCATTCACCATCTTGTCGGACATTTCCGGCGCTTTCGTCTTTGTTGCGTCGTTAAAAGACGGTCGTCAGGCGACGGCCTCAACTTTCATCACTTCCGGCACGTAATGCTTCAGCATGTTTTCAATGCCGGCTTTCAAAGTCATTGTCGAGGATGGGCAGCCGGAACATGCGCCATGCATTGAGAGAAACACGACACCTGTCTTCGGCTCATAATGCTGGAAGACTATGTCGCCGCCATCGGCGGCGACGGCCGGGCGCACGCGCGTTTCTATGAGGTCGATAATCTGTTCGACGACCTCGCGATCCTCGCCTTCATAATCCTCGATGCTGGTCGCGGATTTTTTGCCGGTGTCAGCGCCCTCCGCGAGCACCGGCGCGCCGCTTAAAAAGAAATCCGCAATCGCGCCAAGGACGGCGGGTTTCACGTCCGACCAGTCGCGCGCATCTTCCTTCGTCACCGTGACGAAGTCGGCGCCGAGATAAATGCCGGCGACGCCTTCGAGGCCAAAAAGGGCCGTCGCCAAAGGCGAGGAGTCGGCGGTTTCCACAGACGGAAAATCAAGGCCGAGCGCGCCGCCGCCAAGCACTGCCTCGCCAGGCAGGAATTTCATGGATTGCGGGTTCGGCGTGTTTTCGGTCTGGATAAACATCGATTGAGTCCTTTTCTTGGTCTTCATCTAGGCGTTGGGGGTTGGCCCCACAAGCCTTGGCGCTATCTGGCGCTTGCCGCGCCCCAATAATTAAAGCCCGCGAATTTCGGTGATTTCGGCAGATACATCGTATCGATGTCGTCAATCCTGAAACCGCCGCTTTCAATGAGAGCCGGAATGTCGCGATTGAGATTGCAGCCGCCTGCTAATTTGCCCCAGACGCCGTTCAACTGGTCCTGCAGTCGTGCGGGGCCAGGATCAGGCGCGCGGCCATGCTCGCAGAAAAAAAGCGCGCCGCCGGGCCGTAAGACGCGGCGCATTTCAGATAGCGCGCCGGCGACATCAGCGATTGTGCAAAGGGTGTAAGTCATCAGAATGCTATCGACGCTTTGCTCCGGCAGCGGGATTTTTTCGCCCGGTAGGTCGATCAATTCAATGTCGAGCGGCGATTGCGCCATCCGTCTCGCCGCGCGCCGCCGCATGCCGGCGGACGGCTCAAGCGCATAGAGTTTTTGAACCTTGCCGGTCTCGTAAAAGGGCAAATTGTGGCCGGAGCCGAAGCCGACCTCGAGAACGATCCCATGCGCGCGCGGCGCAATTTTCTCGCGCTGCTTCGATATAGGCTTGAGGCTGCAAGCGCAGCTGACAAGCGCCGGCTCTATATGATCGCTGTAAAAGCCCATCTTTTCTCTCTTTGTTCGGAGCCGATATTGTGCGCATGCGGCAAGAAAGGTAAGCCGACCCCGTCCCAGTAACACGAAAATGAAGCTGACCCATGGACGATTCCTCGAGAAAAGTTTCTGACGAAGAAGCGTTGGCGTTTCACAGCCGCGGCAAGCCCGGCAAGCTTGAGATCACGCCGACCAAGCCAATGGCGACGCAGCGCGATTTGTCGCTCGCCTATAGCCCCGGCGTTGCGGCGCCCGTCAAAGCAATCGCTGAAAACGCTGACCTCGCCTATGACTATACGTCAAAGGGCAACATGGTGGCGGTCATCTCGAATGGAACCGCCATTCTCGGCCTTGGCGACCTTGGCGCCCTTGCTTCTAAGCCAGTGATGGAAGGCAAGTCGGTTCTTTTCAAACGGTTCGCCGATATCGATTCTGTCGACATTGAAGTCGACACCAAAGATCCCGAAGAATTTATCAACTGCGTTCGTTATCTCGGGCCTGCTTTCGGCGGCATCAACCTTGAAGACATCAAGGCGCCGGAAAGCTTCATGATTGAGCAGCGCCTGAAGGAGATCATGGACATTCCGGTGTTCCATGACGACCAGCATGGAACGGCGATCATTGCAGCGGCCGGCCTCTTGAATGCGCTCGACATCACCGGCAAGTCGATCAAGGAGATCAAGGTTGCGGTATCGGGGGCGGGCTCATCGGCGCTTTCAGTGATCGGCCTGATCAAGGCGATGGGCTTGCCGCATGAGAATGCGTTGGTCTGCGATTCCAAAGGCGTCCTCCATAAGGGGCGTCAGCTCGACCAATGGCGCTCAGCGCATGCTGTTGAAACCGACAAAAGAACGCTCGCCGAAGCAATGGACGGCGCCGATGTCGTCCTTGGATTGTCTGTCGCCGGCGCCATCGACCAATCGATGATCAAATCGATGGCGAGAAAACCGATTGTGTTTGTGATGGCCAACCCGACGCCGGAAATTCTTCCCGAAGAAATCGAAGAAGTGCGCAGCGACGCCATCATCGCGACGGGGCGCTCGGATTATCCGAACCAGGTCAATAACGTTTTGGGCTTTCCCTACATATTCCGGGGGGCGCTCGATGCGCGGGCGCGGACCATCAATGAAGAAATGAAAATCGCTTGCGCCAAAGCCCTCGCTCAACTTGCGCGCGTCGACGTTCCCGATGAGGTCGCCGAAGCCTATGGCAAACGGCTTCGTTACGGACCGGGCTATATCATCCCGACGCCTTTCGACCCGCGGCTTATTTCAACGGTGCCTCCGGCCGTCGCCAAGGCGGCGGCTGATTCAGGCGTTGCGCGAAAGCCGATTGAGGACCTCACCGCCTATGCGGAAAGCCTTGCGGTAAGAACCGATCCTTCCGCCTCGTTCCTGCAAAAGATCTATTCCTCGCTGCGCTCAAAGAGCGAACCTAAACGGATCGTATTCGCCGAAGGCGAGGAGGAATCGGTGTTGCGCGCCGCTTACGCCTTTCAGCAGGAAGGTTTGGGCCGTTCAATTCTGATCGGGCGCGAGGAGGTTATCCGCGGCAATCTGAAAACCGCCGGCCTGCCTGCCGACGCCGAGTTTGAAATCTATCACTCGCGCACCGCGCCGAACACGGCGCTTTATACTGACTATCTTTATGAACGTTTGCAGCGCCGTGGGTATCTAAGACGCGACGTGATGCGTCTCGCAAGCAATGACCGGAACGTTTATGCGGCATGCATGCTCGCGCATGGACATGCCGACGGCATGGTGACGGGCGTTACGCGTCATTATGACGTCGCCCTTGAAAATGTTCGCCTGGCGCTCGATCCAAGGCCGGGAGAACGCCTCATCGGCCTGTCGATCATTCTCGCAAAAGGGCGGACGCTTTTTGTCGCGGATACGAATATCACCGAATTACCGACCGCAAATGATCTTGCCGAGATCGGCGTCCAGGTCGCTCACGCCGCGCGCGAGCTCGGCTATCAGCCGCGACTTGCTTTCATTTCGCATTCAAATTTCGGCAATCCCGATACGGAGCATTCGCGCCGCGTCGCCGGTGCGGTGAAAATTCTCGACGAGCGCGACGATATTGATTTTGAATATGAAGGCGAAATGACGCCGCGCATGGCGCTCAATGAGCGCGTCCGCGACATCTATCCTTTCAGCCGGTTGACGGACGAGGCGAATGTTCTGGTGACGCCGGGCGTTCATTCCGCGGCGATTTCAACAAAACTCCTCGGCGAAGTTGGCGGCGCCACCGTGCTTGGGCCATTGCTGATCGGGCTGGCGCGCCCTGTTCAGATTGCGCAAGTCGGCGCGCGCGTTCCCGACATTGTCACGCTTGCGGCGATGGCCGCCTACGAACTCGACCAGGAACACAGGATCTGGGCGCGCCGCTCGGCCTGAGTATGTCCGTTAGGCGTCGGCGATTTCGGCCTGAATTTTAGCGGCCGCGTCGCGTCTGTCGCTGGCGGCGACAATCGGCCGTCCGACGACGAGATAATCCGATCCCGCGGCGATGGCTGCGGCAGGCGTGACGACGCGCTTTTGATCGTCAAGGCTTGCGCCTTCCGGCCTGACGCCGGGAGTCACGATCAATAAATCATCGCCGAACCGGGCGCGGATCATCGCCGCTTCGCGCGCAGAAGCGACAACGCCGTCAGCGCCTTCTTCGGCGGCGATTTCGGCGCGCTTCAGAACGAGCGTTTCAAGATCGACAGTGACGCCGTTTTCGGCGAGACTTTTCTGCGTCAAGCTCGTCAGAACGGTGACGCCAAGTATCTTCAGGCGCGGATCATCGCCTCTCCCGGCAACGGCGCCTTTGAGCGCGTCCCGTTCCGCATGCACGGTGAGGAAGTCGCCGCCAAGTCGAACAACGCTTTTGACGCCGCGCTCTACGGTCGCGCCGATATCGTGGAATTTGAAATCGAGAAAAACCTTTTTGCCTTCTGCGCACAAAGACTGCGCCAGTTTTAGCCCGCCTATCGGCATCAATTGGTAGCCGATTTTGTAAAAGCTTCCCGCGTCGCCGATAGCATTGACCGCACTTTGCGCTTCGTCAACGCTCGGCAGGTCGAGCGCTATAATGAGGCGATCTTCAGGCTTTTCGGCGCGCATTTTTCTTTTCCTTGGCGACTGATTTTTTCGGCGCCGCCCTTTTCTTCTTTTTGATCGAAGTTTTTGGCGCTGCTTTTTTCTTTGTGATTTTCTTTTTCGATTCAGACCCCGGCGGCGGCGTCTTGTCCCTGAATTTACAGATGTCTGCGATAAGGCAACGCCAACACTCAGGCGTGCGCGCCTTGCACACATAACGCCCATGCAGGATCAGCCAGTGATGCGCGCCATGCAGGAAATTTTCGGGCGTTATTTTCTGAAGACCAAGCTCAACGGCGAGAGGCGTTTTTCCCGGCGCAAGCCCGGTCCGGTTTGAAACCCTGAATATATGCGTATCGACCGCAATGGTCGGCTGTCCGAATGCGACATTGCAAACGACATTGGCGGTTTTCCGTCCAACGCCCGGCAGCGATTGCAGCGTGTCGCGATCGGCGGGAACTTCCCCGTTGAATTTCTCTACAAGAATTTTCGAAAGCGCCGCCACGTTTTTCGCCTTGGCGCGCCAGAGGCCAATCGTTTTGATGTGATCGCCAATGCGCGCCTCGCCAAGCGCCGCCATTTTTTGCGGCGTGTCGGCGAGTTTGAAGAGCGCCGGCGTTGCGCGATTGACCGACGCGTCGGTCGCCTGCGCCGACAGGACGACGGCGACGAGTAACGTAAAATTATTGTGATAGACGAGCTCCGTTTCCGGCTCCGGCGCCGCCTCGGCGAGCCTTTCAAAGAGCGCCGCCGCCTCGGATCGCGTCAATTTCGCCATGGGGTCCCTCTGAACGGCGCGGGACCATGGCGCGCCCCGCGACGACAAGTCAAATGCTTCGCGCTTTATTCGGCGCTGGGAATGGCTATTGTCTTTTAATGAGCCGAATATCGACCATTGAAGACATGGCCCCGACCGAAAAGGGGCGCGCGAGCGACCTGCCGACAGCACAAATCGCCGGGGCCGATTTTGACGCCCTGCTTTATCCGAACAGGTCGCTGCCCAATGCCGGCTTTATCGCCGTCATGTCGATCGTCATCGCGGCGAACCTCTTTTTCGGCGTTTATTTTTTCGCCATCGGCGCCTGGCCGGTTATCGGGTTCTGCGGGCTTGATGTTTTTCTGGTCTGGCTCGCCTTCAAGGTTTCCTATCGGCAGGGACGTTTGCACGAGCGGGTTCATATCGTCCCCGGCGAAATGCGCGTGTCGCGCGTTCTGCCTTCCGGGCATGAGACGCGCTGGAGCCTCCAGCCTTTCTGGACGCGTGTTGAGATCGATCGGCCTGAAGAACATGAATCGCGCGTCCGCGTCGTTTCCGGCGGCCGTTCGCTGGTGCTTGGGTCTTTTCTTTCTCCTGAAGAGCGCATGGCGTTCGGCAAGGCTTTGAGAGAGGCGCTCGCAAAAGCGCGCGGCGCGAGCGGAGGCTGAGGCGTGCTGATCGTGCTATTGATCCTTGTCGCCGCAGCCGGCGCAATCGGCGCTTATTATCGCCATTGGGCGAAGCGCATTCTTGCCGAAATCGATGAGAGCGCGGCGTTTGAATGGGAACGTATCAGTGAGAACGACCCCGAAGCAGTGGCGGGCATTGCACGCGAAAGATTTACGGAGATCTTTCGCCGCGTACATTTTCCCCGTTTTCCGAAATATGCGCTCGGCGTTGTTGCGGCTTTCGTGATCGCGCTCCCCGTCAGTCTTTCCCTGATGGGCGTCATCGCGTGGCTTTTCGGATCGGCCGGCCTTTCGCCCGACGCCAATCAGCTGGCGCAGCTTATTCCCCTCGACGGCGCAAAAGGCCTCATCAGCCGCGATTCCGGCGAGACGATCGCCACCTACTGGCTGCAGGACGTATTGCGCATTCTTTATTATTTCGGTCTTCTGGCGACATGGATGGTGATCGTCTTTTTCGCCATGCGCCGATATCATCAGCGCCGTCCCGGACATCTGCGCGATGAGCTTTTCCAGGAGCGCGAAAGGATGCAAACGACATGAATTATCTTCACACAATGGTGCGCGTCAGCGATCTTGACGCGTCGCTCGATTTTTATTGCAGCAAGCTCGGGCTCGTTGAAGCCGGCCGGTATGAAAATGAAAAAGGCCGTTTCACGCTCGTCTTTCTCGCTGCGCCGGGGGACGCTGAAGCGGCTAAAGAAAAGAAAGCGCCGCTCATCGAGCTCACCTATAATTGGGATGCTGAGGAATATCGGGGCGGACGCAATTTCGGCCACCTCGCCTATCGCGTTGACGACATATACGAATTATGCGGCCGCCTGATGAAGGAAGGCGTCATCATCAACAGGCCGCCGCGCGACGGTCATATGGCGTTCATCCGGTCGCCTGACGGCATCTCGATCGAGCTCCTTCAGCGCGGCGAAAGCCTCGCCCCGCAAGAGCCCTGGGCCTCCATGCCCAATACCGGCGAGTGGTGAATGGGCGCTGCAAAAGCCCCTACGCGTCAATCCATTATTAAGCCTGACGGCGTCACGGTCTTGTTCGCCGCCGGGGTGAAAACAGATGACTGAGCCAGCGCTCATCCTTGAAAATGTCGACAAGAGTTTTGGCGCCTTCAAGGCTGTCAACGATCTCACATTTTCTGTGGCGCGCGGAGAGATATTCGGTTTTCTGGGGCCAAACGGCGCCGGCAAGACGACAACGCTCCGGATGATCCTCGATATATTTGCGCCGACCGCCGGACGCATTCTCGTCCTTGGTTCCCCGTCGGCGATTCCGGTGCGTCACCGCATCGGCTATCTCCCGGAAGAACGCGGCCTTTATCGCAAGATGCGCGCAGCGGAGACGATCGCCTATTTCGCAAGCTTGCGCGGTCTCGATCAGAAGACGGCGAATCGCAAGGCGCACGAACTTCTTGAACGTTTCGGGCTTGGCGAACATGCTCGAACCAAGAACGAGGCTCTTTCAAAAGGGATGGCGCAGAAGGTCCAGCTTCTTGCGACGATCGCGCATGACCCTGAACTGTTGATCCTCGATGAGCCTTTTTCGGGTCTTGATCCGATCAATCAGGCGACGCTTGAGGCGTTGATCGCCGAATTGCGTGCGCAGGGAAAGACAATCGTTTTTTCAACGCATACGATGCAGCACGCCGAACGGCTTTGCGACCGCTTCCTTATCATCGCCAAAGGGTCGAATCGGTTTCTTGGAACGCTCGGCGAAGCGCGCCGGAATTTTCCGCCGCGGCTTACGATTTGCACGCCGGATGCGATCGCGCCGCTTGAAAAATTTAGTGGCGTCAAAGCAATTATCCTGGCTGAGGCGCAGGATGAGGATGGGCGGGTCTATTCGGTTGAATTGGCGCCGGGCGCTGACCCTAATGATATCCTTCGCGCCGCCTTTGATGCCGGCCTCAGAATTTCACGTTTTGAAAACACCGCCGCTTCGCTGCACGATATTTTTGTCGCGGTTGCGGGCGGCGATGTGGCTGACTCGACGCCGGCGGAGGCAGCGGCGTGAGGCCAATCCTTCTCATCGCGTGGCGCGAATACAAACAATACATCCTCTCGCGGGGATTCCTGTTGTTTCTTGTCATGTTCCCGTTGCTGGTCGTTGGTCTCGGCGCTGCCGCAGGTATCGCGCAGAAATCTAGGCCGGTGCGAGACTTCGTCGTTGTCGATGCGCCGGGCGGCTATGCGAGTGCAATTGACCGCGAGTTGAAGAGGCACAACGGCCAGGCCGAACTTAGCGCTTGGGACGCTTACGCCGCACTATCGATGGATGCGGAAAAAGGCGATCCGGAAAGCCTTCCGCCTCCATTCTCGCCGGCTGCAGTTACAACAGCGCGTATTGACGCTTTTTTCGACGCTGGCGGCGCAATGGCGGCCAATGCGGCGATCAGGGATTATCTGAAACCGGGCGTGCCGTCTTTCGAACCGCCGCGGTCACCGTTCAAACGCTTGCCGCTTATCGAAGGTGCGCCGGTCTCTGATGTCGATAGGGCTGCAGATTTCTTGCGTCCCTATCTGGTCGGCGAAAAACCTTATCCGGGAGCCGGCGCCAATGGCCTGTTTGCGGCAGTGATCGTGCCGCCAGATTACACAGGCGCGGCGGCCGATGCGGCTGCCCAATATTGGAGCCGGAATCTGACTGACCCGTCGCTCGAAAGCGCCATCGGCCGCGCCCTTTCATCGGCGGCGCGGCGCGAAGTCGCCGCGTCATTCGGCATTGACGAACAAAAACTTGAGGTCATCGCCAATGTCGATGCGCCGATTTCTTCTTTCAATCCGGAAAAAGAAGAAGCTGGCGGCGCGCTTTCACAATCCGATCGGCAATTGACTGTCATCCCGGCGGTATTGACTTATATGCTGCTCGTCGTCGTCTTCGGTGTTGGTAATCTTCTTCTGACAAACACCATCGAAGAACGCTCGAACAAGATTGTTGAAATCCTGCTTTCTTCCGTCACCGCAAACCAGTTGATGATAGGAAAACTTATTGGCATCGCCGCCGTCGGCCTCACCATGCCAGCGATTTTCTTATTCAGCAGTTCGGCGCTTGCGCTTCTTGGCGCTGGCGGCAGCGATTTGATGCGCGAAATCCTGATCGCCATGTTCACCAATTATTTCGTGCCGATCTATCTTTTCTATTTCTTCTGCGCCTATGCGATTTTCGCGATGATTTTCATCGCCATCGGCGCCATGTCGAATTCGCTGCAGGATGCGCAAAGCTTCATGGGCCCGGTCATGCTGATCGTCTTCGCGCCGATGCCGTTCATGCCGATGGTCTTTCAGAACCCGAACGGTCTGATCGCGACGATCCTGACCTGGATCCCGGTCTACACGCCTTACGCAGTTTTGATGCGCGCAGCGTCGAACCCGCCTATGGGAGAGATCATCGGCGCGACGGCGTTGATGCTCGTTTTTGCATTCTTTCTGGCGCGCATCATGGGGCGAATCTTCCGCGCGGCTATCCTGCAATCGGCGCCCGTAAAGGCGAAGGATCTAATTCGCCTCGCCCGCACCAGCGGCTGAAGCGGCCTTCGCGGGATCGTAGACGAAGCGGCGGTCGCAATAACCGCATTCGGCTTCGCCGTCCTCAAGCGAATACCACACCTTCGGATGTCCAAGCGCGCCGCCCCCGCCATTGCAGGCGACGCGTTTCGTATTGACGTAGATGGTTTCGGGCGGCGGCGGTGCGATTTTCTGGTCGGCCATTAGAGATCCAATCCGGCTTGTTAGCTTCTTTCAACCACACGGACCCTGCGTCAAGCCTTTGTGAAAGGAGAGTTGGCCCGGGCGCGCCGGCACGTGTTAAGACGGAGCCAAAGGATAAAATATGACAGCCGCTTCCGCTATCTCCGCAAGGAACCTTAAAAAAACCTATGCCGCGACAAAAAAATCGCCGGCGAAAGAAGCGCTGAAAGGCATCAATCTCGACATACCGGTCGGGTCGATTTTCGGATTGCTTGGCCCTAATGGCGCCGGCAAGTCGACTTTCATCAACACGCTCGCGGGCCTTGTGCGCAAGACAAGCGGCGAAGTGAGCGTCTGGGGCTTTGATATTGATCGCAATTCGCGGCAGGCGCGCGCGTCGATCGGCGTTGTCCCCCAGGAAATCAATATGGACGTCTTCTTCACGCCGAAGGAGGCGCTCGACATCCAGGCGGGACTTTACGGCGTTCCGAAAAACGCCCGAAAGACGATGGAAATTCTGACTGCGCTCGGCCTTGCTGACAAGGCTGACGCTTACGTCAGGATGCTTTCGGGCGGTATGAAACGGCGCCTTCTCGTCGCCAAGGCGATGGTGCACGCGCCGCCGGTTCTTATTCTTGATGAGCCGACGGCGGGTGTTGATATCGAGCTCAGAAAACAGCTCTGGGATTATGTTCTATCGCTTCACGCGAAAGGCGTAACAATTGTTCTGACGACGCATTATCTTGAAGAGGCGCAGGAGCTTTGCGACCGCATCGCAATCATCCATCAGGGCGATGTCGTCGCCTGTGAACCGACCGCCAAGCTCGTTTCTTCACTCGATTCCAAAACGCTGCTCGTGACGCCGGTCGATGCTTTGCAATCCGCGCCGACGCTTGATCCCTATTCCGCTGAGCTGAAAAAAGACGGACGCATCGCCATCCCCTATCAGCCGTCCAAAGGCGATGTAGGGGCGATCCTTGAGCGTCTTTCCGTAGCGGGCGTTAGCGTTCGCGATCTGACGACTGTCGAGGCTGATTTGGAGGACGTGTTCCTCGAGCTTACCTATAATCGCGACGCCAGAGGAACAAACGGACGCCCGGCCGTCACATCGTGAAGCGCGTGCTCACGCAAGGCGGCAGCGACGGCGGCGGGCTCGCCTTCAAGGTCTTGCGGCTGTATTGCGGGACCGAAGATGATGTCAAAACGCTTGCCGCGCTTGTTCAATAATTCATTGAAAAGCGTGATGTCGCGAAGTTCCGGATTCAGTTTCCAGAAAAAATAATACAGCCGTGAATTTCGCGCTGTGATATGAGCAGGAACGACCGGACAATCATATTTTCGCGCAAAGATCGTCACCGAGTTGAGCCACTCCTGCTCGGTGAGAGCGTTGTTCTTATCCATGAAGGCGAGGCGCCCGGAAGGAAAAAGGACGACGCAGCGTTCATTGCTGAACGCTTCTCTGGCGACAACCAATGTCTCGCGGCTGCGCTGGCGCGTGCGTTTTCCTTCAACCCATTCAACTGGAATGACGACATCGCTGAACCCCTTGGCGACGCGAATGGCGTCCCGGTTTGCGAAAAAGACGATGTCGTCGCGCAACGGCTTTAGCGCGTCATACATGGCGACGCCGTCTGCAATGCCGGTCGGATGAACCGCCGCAATCAATACGCGCTTGTCTTTGGGGACGTGCTCGCCGCCTCGCATGCGAACGTCAAGATCAAGGATGCCGCTCACATAATCCATGGCGCGAACGCCAGACAGCGGCGCAATCGCGTCGGCCATTCTCCGCGCTTCACGTTCGCGCAACAAGGGGTAGAGGATCGATCGATAAAGCGGCCAGAATGGCGAACGCATCAATTTCTGGGCGCGCTCTTCAATAAGGATGTGGACGATATGTTTGCCGCGCGCGATCGCTTCTGCGTCCGCCGGGTCGAGGGTCATAAGCTCGTCCATTTCCGCCCCGTTTTCGGAGCACAATGGCGCAAGCCTCCTCGTCAAGACAATGAGTTTTGCTCACGCGCCCCGGCTCTGCATCAAACTGGCCGGGGCGCGTGAAGTTTGGGTTAAGCGGGCGCCCCGGCGGGCGCGGCCGCAACGCCGCCGGCGGATGGCGTTTCGATCTCTGCTACCGCGCGTTTCAACGCGTCGACCCGCGATTCATAGCGATTATCCGCCGGCAGGCAGTGATCGGCGTTAAGCCCGGCGAGCACCGCGGCGATCTTTTCGTTCATGCCGGTGACGAAGACCTTCCGCCCCGCCTTTCGCGCATCGCAGGCGATCGTTTCGACCGCACGTGCAGCTGAAAGATCGATCGTCGGGACGCGGCTGAAATCGAGAATGATTGCAGCCATGCCGTCTTTGGCTTTCTCGCGTACATGGTGACCGAGATCGGCGGCGGCGCCGAAGCTCAACGGCCCGCCGGCGAAATTGAAGAGCGCAACCTTTCCATGCGCTTTTTCAAGAAGAAGGTGTTCTTCTTCGGTAAAGTCGCGCGCATCCTTGTTGTAGAGCGCTTTGACCTGAATGTCGGCGATCTGTTTCACAAAGCCGAGCGCGGCGAGAACAACGCCGACGCCGACGGCCGTGATAAGGTCGACGAAGACCGTCAAGCCGAGAACAAGCGCCATCAACACGAGGTCCCAGCGCGGACCTTTATGCGCGCGCCGGATATAGGCCCAGTCGATAATGTCGTAACCGACTTTTACGAGGATGCCCGCAAGTACGGCATGCGGAATTTTTTCCGCAAGCGGGGCGAGTGAAATGACGACGATAGCGAGCAAAGCCGCATGGGCCATGCCCGAAATGCGCGTTTCGCCGCCTGAGCGGATATTGACGACGGTGCGCATTGTTGCGCCGGCGCCTGGAATGGCGCCGAAAAAGCCGGCGACGGTGTTGCCGACGCCCTGGCCGATGAGTTCGATATTCGATTTGTGCCTCGTGCCGGTCATATTGTCGGCGACGAGCGATGTCAGCAGGCTGTCGATTGCGCCCAGCACGGCGAGAATGATCGCTGCTTCAAGAACAACGGGCAATGTCTCCGATGAGAAGGCCGGCATGACGAATGCCGGAAGTCCCCGCGGAATGTCGCCAAGCACAGGCGCGCCTGGAACGAAGAGACTTACCAGCGTGCCGATGATGAGCGCCGCGAGCGCACCCGGCACGAATTTTCCCCAGGGTTTCGGCCAGAAGAAAACGACAGCTAGCGAAATCGCGCCGACAAGCGTTGCCGGCAGAACCGGATCAATGATCGATCCCGGAATCGCTGCGAGCGCCGGAATGGCGCCGCCGCCCTCCGGTTCATGGCCGAAGAGACGCGAGAGCTGCAAGGCGATGATGATGACGCCGATGCCGCTCATGAACCCGGAAACGACCGGATATGGAACTAGCCGGATATATTGACCGAGACGAAAGACGCCCATCAAGATCTGCAGCACGCCGGCGAGAACAACCGCGGCGAAGACAAGGCGCGGATCGCCTGACAGCGATGCGAAGACGCCGGCGAAAACAACGACCATCGGACCGGTGGGGCCGGAAACCTGAGCGCCGGTGCCGCCGAAAAGGGCCGCAAAAAAGCCGACAAAAATGGCGCCCCAAAGACCTGCAATGGGCCCCGCGCCCGAGGCTTCGCCGAAAGCGAGCGCCAGCGGCAGCGCGACGACGCCGGCGGTGACGCCGCCGAGAAGGTCGCCTCGGATATTGCTGAAATCAAACCAGTTTGCGATTGCGGCCGAGCCTTTCGGCTGCGCTGATGACGCGGTCATCTATACCTCCAGTTTTATGAATGCGTTGTGTCGCCGTGATGGTGGTGAGCGTGAATCATTTCACCGACAGATTCGCGATACCGTTCCGCGACCGGCATGAATTCGTTTTGCGCTTCATCCCATGCGAGAACTTCGCCTGTGCGGATGTCGTAAACCCATCCATGTATCATCGTCTCGCCGCTCGCGATGCGCGCTGCGACATAGGGGTGCGTTTTAAGATGCGCGATTTGCAGCAGAACGTTTTCTTTCGTCAGCAGATCGAGTTTTTCCTTCTCGTCGAGCTTGGCGCCTTTTTGATTGGTGATGAGCGTTGCCGCCCGCGCATAGCTGAGCCATTCGCGGACATGGGGAAACTCGTTGAGACCATCGAGGTTCATAGCGCCTTTCATGGCGCCGCATTCTGAATGCCCGCAAACGATAATGTGCGGCACTTTCAACGCTCCCACCGCGAACTCAATCGACGCGGTCATTGCGCCTGTATGGTTTGTATGTGGAGGAACGATATTGCCGGCGTTGCGGCAGATGAAAAGTTCGCCCGGTTCCATCTGCGTCAATAGATTGGGATCGATGCGACTGTCGGAACAGGTGATGAAAAGCGCTTCGGGCGATTGCCCCTCAGCAAGCTTTTCAAAAAGGCCGCGGCGTTCCTCATAAGCTTCCTTCTGAAACCGGACGACGCCGGCGGCAAGTTTGTCCATGTTCGGTTTGTCGGTCATTGCGCTTTCCCAATTTGCGGCTTGTCGGCGCCGGCTTCAGCCCAGAGCTTGCGGCCGGCTTCATAGATCTTCTTCGATGCGACATCGTTCGATGCCCGGTGTTCAAGGATGGCGACTCCGTCGAGCAGCCAGTCGGCAAGTTCGGGCTGGGCGAGGTGATAGAGATGGCGCCGTCCGTCGCGCGTTTCCTCGACAAGGCGATGCGCGCGCATGAGCGCGAGATGCTGGGAGACCCGGGCTGCCGGCACGTCAAGAAGCTCGGCCATGGCTGTCACATCGAGTTCGCCGGTCTTCAATTCCTCGATCAGCCGCACCCGGTCTGGGTGGGCGATGACCTTCAGAATTTCGGACAATTCCTGGGCGAGGATTGAACGACAGGGCATTGGGAACGGTCCATCTGGGCGGGCTCAAGGCCTGCATATCTGCGAAATCTTGCAGATAAATGGCGTTCAAAATCCCGATTTCAAGGACATCCGTCCAGTTTTTTGAAAATATTCCGCAGGGGAAACGAAACTTCTCGGTAAAGGCGTTACAGCCGCGGTGTCAGCTTTTGCCCTCAAATGCGCCCTGTTGCAGGGCTGAAAGGTCCGTGCAACCGGTCCTGGCGAGAGCGAGGAGTGCGAGGAATTGCTCGTCGCTGAATGGCGCGCCTTCGGCGGTTCCCTGAATTTCGACGATCCCGCCCTTGCCTGTGATCACGAAATTGGCGTCGGTGTCGGCGGTTGAGTCTTCGACGTAGTCGAGATCGAGCGCCGGCGCGCCATTGACAATCCCGCAAGAGATCGCCGCGATCGTATCGGTGATTGGGCTCGATTTGATGACGCCATTCCCGACCGCCCACCGGCAGCACTGCTCAAGCGCCACCCATGCGCCCGTAATTGACGCCGTTCTGGTGCCGCCATCGGCCTGCAGGACGTCGCAATCGATAAGGATTTGTCTTTCGCCGAGCGCTTTCAAATCCACAATCGCCCGCAAGGCGCGTCCGATCAGGCGTTGTATTTCCTGCGTCCGGCCGGATTGGCCGCCTTTAGCCTCGCGTTTCATGCGCTCATTGGTCGAACGCGGCAGCATGCCATATTCCGCCGTCACCCAGCCACGCCCCTGGCCGCGAAGCCATGGCGGCGTCATCTCGTCCCATGTTGCGGTGACGAGCACTTGCGTATCGCCGAATTTGACGAGACACGAGCCTTCCGCATGTTTGGCGACGCCCGCTTCAAGGGAGACCTCGCGCATTTCATTGAAGCTTCGGCCAGATGGACGCATTGAAATATTTCTCCGGAAAATTCGCCGCCTGCCTAGCCCGTGAGCGTTTCACTGTCGAGGGCGGCAAAGGTTGCTTTCGCCCCGTCGCGCGGTAACCTCTCGGCGTGAGGGTTGTGGGCGGTCGCATATGAGGTTTTGGCTGTCAGTTGCAGCGGCTTTTCTGGTCGCGTTCGTCGTCGTAATCGGGGATTTTTTCGTCGCCCGGTTTGTCGGCGTTTCCGTTGCAGAATTTCCTGCTTTTCTTTCGACCGACAAAGACCCGTTCTCGCTGCTTTGCTTTCTACTGGCCTGGGGCTCTGTCGCCTTTGGCGTCTTCGCAATACTGACCGGGTTTCTTGCTTTCATCGCTGATGACGATGAAGTCGATCGACGACTGCCGCATCGCGGTTTTCCCAAAGCCTTGCCGCTCGCCTTTGTCATAACAAGCGTCATGCTGTTCTGGCTGGCGCTTCGCTGTCCTGCCGCAGATTCGATCGAAACCGCGTCGGCTGTCGCGCCCGCCGCGCCGATAATTGAGCCGGAAGAATCGCCGAAGCCTGAGGCGCCGCAGTTAGCTTCTATCGAAGCCGCGCCGGCGCCGCCGCCGGCGCCCGCAGTCATGATGAATGAAAGCTCCTTTATCTGGCCATTCAAGGATCCACTTATTCACGGCGCCGACATCGCTTGGATGAATGGCGCGCCCTCGATCTCTTTTGACAACGAAGCCGGACTTCTTTGCGGCATGAGGTGGGTCGCCGTAACCGGATCCTCGTCCGAGGAAGGGCCGCCGGAACGAAACGCCATTCGCGCCCGCATGCGTGCGCTGTTCGCTGCTAACGCTTTGCGTGACTGGCTTGCGGCGCACCCCGAATGCGGTGCAACGCAAATATTCGCCGTCACGCTTGGCCAGCACCAAAAGAGCGGCGGGGCGGACCCTGACGGGACAGCAACCGGCTATCAGCGCCAGATGTTGATCATCTCAAAACCTCGCAGCGCCTCGGATGAAAAAGCAGACGGCTTGTTGGAGCTTCGGCAAATTCTTGAAAACCCGGTTGAGCGCGCGGCGCTTTATGGCTCAAGGCGATTCCCGTCGGCTCCGCAGATATTGACGACGGATAGCTAGGCGGATTGGCGCGCGTGACCAACTGGCCCTATCTATGAGCTATGAGCGCACTGACCGAACTTGACGCCCGCGCGCGCGAGGTTTTCCGCCGTCTGGTCGAGGCCTATCTTGAAACCGGCGATCCGGTCGGCTCGCGCACGCTTTCGCAGGATCGCCGCCTCAATATATCTGCGGCGACAATCCGCAATGTCATGTCGGACCTGACCGATATCGGCCTTCTTCACGCGCCTCATATTTCTGCAGGCCGGTTGCCGACAGAGCTTGGCTTGCGCCTGTTCGTCGACAGCCTTCTTCAGCTTGGAGATTTGTCCGAAGCCGAACGCCACGCCTTCGACATCGCCGCGCCTGAAATCGAAGCCGGCACGGTGTTGGAATCCGCCGCGGCGAGACTGTCCGGCTTGACTCAAACCGCGAGCTTGGTCGTTGCGCCCAAAAGCGAAGCCCCGCTCCGCGATATAGAGTTTGTTTCAACGGCGCCGGGCGAGGCGCTCGCGGTGCTCGTTTTCGAAGATGGAAAAATCGAAAACCGCATCATTGCGACGCCGTCCGGTTTGCCGTCATCGGCGCTTGTCGCCGCCGGCAATTATCTCGCTGCACGGCTCCGCGGACGAACGATCGGCGAAATGCGCGACGCGATCCTGAAAGAGATTGAAACGAATGAAGCCGCGCTGGACGAACTCACGGCGAAGCTTGTTGAAGACGGCGTTGCCGAGCTTTCAAATTCTGAACGGACATCGCTTATTGTGCGCGGCCGCGGCCGCCTTCTCGACGAACGCTCCGTTCAGGATATGGAGCGTGTCCGGATGCTGTTCGACGATCTCGAAAAGAAGCGGGACGTCATCGACGTTCTGAACGCAGCGAAGGAAGGCGAGGGCGTCAAGATTTTCATCGGTTCGGAAAACCGCCTGTTCTCGCTATCCGGCTCATCCGTCGTCGTCGCGCCCTACCGGGATGGCGGCAACAATATCGTTGGCGTCCTTGGCGTCATCGGCCCGACCCGCATCAATTATGCCCGAGTCATCCCGATCGTCGAATATGCGGCCGAGGTGGTCTCAAGGCGGCTGAAGCAGAACTCCTGAACGCGTTTCTGCAGGTTGAAATGGTCCCGCTCGATGCGTAAATGGCGGGTGAATTGACGGCAAAAAGACAGTTTCATGAGCAAAGAAAAAGATTATCCGCCCAATGACGGGCAGGGCCCGGAACCGGTAGACGAATTCGAGAATGCGGACGCGCCTGAAGGATCGGCGGGTTCGGCCTCCGCGGCGGCGCTCGCCGAGGAAGTCGCCGAATTGAACGACCGCATCTTGCGGCTTGCCGCCGAGCTCGAAAATACGCGCCGCCGGGCCGAGCGCGAAAAACAGGATGCCGGGCGCTATGCGATCGGGTCTTTCGCGCGCGATCTTCTGGCGGTCGCTGACAATTTTGAACGCGCCCTTACCGCGGCGCCAACCGGCGAGAGTGACGAATCTGTCGCGAGCTTCATCACGGGCGTCAAAATGACTGAGCGCGCCTTGCTTTCCGCGCTTGAACGCCATGGCGTCAAAAAGGTCGATCCGAAGGGCGAAAAATTCGACCCCAATCTTCATCAGGCGGTTGCGCAGGCGCCGGCGGCCGGCATTCCCGCCGGGCATGTCGCAGAGGTCGCCCAGCCCGGCTTTGTGATCGGCGATCGCGTATTGCGCGCGGCGATGGTGGTCGTCTCAACAGGCGGCGATGCGGCTGAGGCGCCTTCCGGCGCGCATGTCGATACGAGCGCCTGAGTTCGACTATTCAGCGGCTTTGAGGGATGGCGGTCCGGCGAGCGCATCAGCAATTGCGCGCGCCAGCTTTTGCGCCGTCTCGTCCTTGGATAGCTCAGGCCAGGCTTCTTCGCCGTCGGCGCTGATCAGCGTTACGGTGTTGCGGTCGCCGCCCATGGCGCAATGGGCGCCCGCCGATACGTCATTGGCGATAATCCAGTCGCAGCCCTTGCGGATACGCTTGGCGCGGGCATGCGCCAATACGTTGTCCGTTTCCGCCGCAAAGCCGACGACGAGGCGCGGCCGCCCCGCCTTTTTTGAGGAAACGGTTTTTAAAATGTCGGGATTTTCAGCAAGCGAAATCGCTCCGATCCCGCCATGCTCTTTCTTGATCTTGTTCCCGCTTTCATTTTCGGGGCGGTAATCGGCGACAGCCGCGCACATGATTGCGCAATCGGCGGGAAGCGCGCCGTCGACGGCTTCAAGCATCTGCCGGGCCGTCTCTACACGGATCGTTTTAACACCGTGTGGAGAGGCAAGCTCCGTCGGGCCGCTGACGAGGGTTACATCGGCGCCGAGGCGCGCCAGCGCCTTGGCGATCGCATAACCTTGCTTGCCGCTTGACCGGTTGGCGATATAGCGAACCGGGTCGATCGGTTCATGCGTCGGGCCGGCGGTGACAATGATGCGTTTGCCTGCGAGCGAATTATCGAGCCCGCCGCCTGCGAGCGCTGCGTCGATGGCGTCGGCGATTTCGACGGGCTCCGCCATGCGGCCAAATCCGAACTCGCCGCACGCCATTTCGCCTTCATTGGGGCCGACGAAAAGCGCGCCATCACCGGCAAGGCGCGCCGCATTTCGCTGGGTCGCGGCATGCTCCCACATGCGGACATTCATGGCCGGCGCATAAAGAACCGGCTTGTCGGTTGCGAGGATCGCAGTTGAGGCGAGATCATTGGCAAGCCCGTTTGCGGCTTTCGCTATCAAATCGGCGGTCGCCGGCGCGACAACGACCAGATCCGCGGACCGCGATAATTCAATATGGCCCATTTCCGCTTCGTCGGTGAGATCGAAAAGATCAGAATAAACCTTGTCTCCGGTGAGCGCGCCGACCGACAGGGGCGTGACGAATTCCTTGCCGGCCTTTGTCAGGATTGCTCGCGTTGCAACGCCGCGCCGCGCCAATTCGCGGATCAGCACAAGCGATTTATAGGCGGCGACGCCGCCGCCGATAATCAGGAGAACGCGTCTTTCCGGCATGGTCCCATCCTAACGGAAAAAGATCGCCGCGGCGAGAACGAGGAGCGCGACGCCGGCAAACCATAGCGCACGGCGCGTTAACCTTCCCTGACGCGAAAGCGCCTTGGCGAGATCGTCCGTCGTTTTATGAGAAAGGCCGATCCGGTCGTCCGAAACCCGCTCCGAGGCCGCCGCCAGCGTTTCGACATAGCGCGGCAAATGAGGGGCGATATCAAGCGCTTTCAACGTCGCGTCACGAAGGCGTTCAATCTGGCGGCGCGGGCCAATGGCGTCAGCGATCGCCGTCCTGACGATCGGCGTAGCGGTCTCCCACATGTTGATCTCCGGATCGAGCAAACGCGCTATGCCTTCAACGGTGACCATCGTCCGCTGCAGCAGAACGAGTTCTGGGCGCAAATGCATATCGAATAGCGCAGTCACGTCGAATAATTGCTGCAAGACGCGGCTCATATCGACCCGGTTCGCCGATAGGCCGAACAAGGGTTCGCCGACGGCTCTTAGCGCTTGCGCAAAGGCGTCGAGCGAATGATGGCGCGGAACATAGCCGGCGTCGAAATGCACTTTCGCCGTGCGCTGATAATCTCTGGTGATAAAGCCGTGAATAATTTCGGCGAAGGTGCGCCGCGTCGCCTCATCAAGCCGGCCCATGATTCCGAAATCGACAAGGACGAGACGTCCCTGTGCGTCGATCATCAGATTGCCTTGATGCATGTCAGCGTGGAAAAATCCTTTGTGCAGGGCCTGCGTCAGAAAAATTTCAATGATTGTTCGCGCCAGCCGTTTTAGATCGACGCCCTGATTTTCAAGGGAAGCGATGTCAGTAACGGGTGTTGCATCGACCCATTCAAGCGTTAATACGCGCCGCGACGTCAATTGCCACATAATCATCGGCACACGGACGTTCGGCGTTTCCTTAAGATCGTCTTTAAGGGCTGACGCGGCGGCGGCCTCAAGTCGTAAATCAAGTTCGAGCGCGGCGGCGGATTTTAACGTCTCGATGAATTTGACCGGCTCCATCCGGCGCGTCGCCGATGATAGGCCTTGAATGAGCATCGCAGCGCGCGAAAAGGCGCGAAATTCCGCCGCAACTTCAGGTTCGATATTGGGGCGCAGAATCTTGACGGCGACATCGTCTCCCTCGGCGGTCGTGGCGCGATGTACCTGCGCGATAGAAGCCGCAGCAATTGGTTCGGACAGGTCGGTGAACACTGTCGCAAGCGGTTTTGAAAACGACCGCTCAATCTCTGCGATAGCCTTTTCCATCGAAAATGGCGGCATGCGGTCCTGCAACCGCCCGAGATCGCGCGCCATGTCAAAGCCGATCATGTCGGGACGCGTCGCCATAAATTGCCCGAGCTTTACATAAGCGGGACTCATTTTTTCAAACGCCGCGGCGAGGCGCTCGCCAGGACGAAGGCGCCGCCCATCTTCAGCTTTTGTTTTTGCGCCAATACGCGATGCAGCGCCGATCCAGCGCACCGGGGGCGGCAAATGATGAGCGAATTCCGCCGGAATAAGCGCGTCGTGACGACTTAAACGAAACCCCGCGCCGATGAGACGCGCATAGTCTATCAATGCGTCAATCATCGCAGCGCTCTTCTAGGTCCGCCAGCCGGAGTGGATGGAGACAATGCCAGCGGAAAGGTTTTCATAAGCGACACGCGCAAAGCCAGCCTCGCGCAACATGGCGCCGAACTTTTCCTGCGGCGGGAAGCGGCGAATGGATTCAACAAGATATTGATAGCTTTCCCGATCATTGGCGACCTTGTCGCCGAGCCAGGGTATCACGTTGAACGAATAGAGATCGTAAAGCTTTTGGAGCGGCCCGACAGGAATTCTGGAAAACTCCAGACAGAAAAACCGCCCGCCGGTTTTAAGAACGCGCCACGCTTCGCGCAGCGCGGCGTCAATGTCAGTGACGTTCCTGATGCCGAAGGCGATTGTGTAGGCGTCGACGGATTGATCGGGGAAGGGGAGCCTTTCCGCATCGCCGCAGGCGATTGATATGCGGCCCGTAAAAGCTTCGCGATTGGCGCGCATGCGCCCGGCGAGAAGCATTTCAAGATTGATGTCGCAAATCACTGCGCACGCCGGCTGGGTCTTTAGCGAGGCCTGGCGGCGGTCGGCGCGGCGCAGGAAAGCCTCTGCGATATCGCCGGTGCCGCCCGCCACGTCGAGCACTATTTCGCCCGGCCGCGGCGCGATTCGATCGATGAAGACGGTCTTCCAGACCCTATGGACGCCTGCCGACATAAGGTCGTTCATAACGTCATAGCGGCTCGCGACGCTGTCGAAGACGCCGCGCACCAGCCCGGCCTTCTCGCCTGTCGGGACGTCGCGAAACCCGAAAGAGGTGCTTTTGTCGCTGTTATTCAGTTTGCCGTCGCTCATGGACTATCGCCATAGCCGCTGGCGCGTGCTGCGAGAAGCGCCTTGACGACGCATTGATGGTTTGAGAGGCTCAAACCTCTGAAATCAGGCGCCAATTCAAGCTTGGGGGGCTCTGGCGGCCCGTTTTGACGGCAGTCGGCTGGAGGATAAGGATTAAGGCGATGGCCCAATGATCAAGTCCGAACTCGTCCAGAAACTTGCAGACGAAAACCCGAATTTGTTTCACCGAGACGTCGAGCGGATCGTTTCGATCGTTTTTGACGAGATCGGCGCGGCGCTGATCCGCGGCGAGCGCGTGGAACTCAGAGGATTCGGGGCTTTTTCGGTAAAGCACCGCCCGGCCCGGGTCGGGCGCAATCCGCGAACCGGCGAGCCGGTGCCGATTGACGAAAAATTCTCTCCTTTTTTCAAGCCGGGCAAGGAATTGCGCGACCGGCTGAACAAGGACGGCTCTGATAATAACGGTTGAGGCGTCATACATGCGCGCATTGATGTTTTTGACGGTTGAACAGTGAAAAAGATCCTGCGCTGGGCGCTATGGATACCGATTGGCGCCATTCTCGTTCTTTTTCTGGTGGCGAACCGGCGGCTTGTTTCCTTAAGCCTCGATCCTTTCTCCACTACCGACCCGGCTTTCGCGACTTTTCCCTTGCCGCTCTGGCTCTGGCTGGCGCTGTTTTTCTTTATCGGCATTGGCCTGGGCGGTTTCGGCATGTGGCTTTCGGGGCGTGAATTACGGCTCCGCGCCAAAGCCGACCGGCTTGAATTGAAGGCAATGAGGAAGGCGCAAGAGAGCGAAATCGTCGAAACGCCGCCCGCGCCGACGCCGCCAACGCCAACGCTTGAAATGTCCGACCAATGAGCGCTGACACAGTCAAGATTTGCGGGATCAAGCGCGTAACAGACGCCACCGCCGCCGTTGAAGCCGGCGCCAGCATGATCGGGTTCGTTTTTGTCGCCAAAAGTCCGCGTTCAATTGCCCCTGATGACGCAAATGAAGTTGTTACGGAGGTAAAACAATATTGCTACGAAAAAGGTTTTGAGGCCCCGAAATTCACGGGCCTTTTCGTAGATGCCGGCGAGAAATTACTGGCTGAAACCGCCCCATTCCTCAATGCATTCCAATTTCACGGCCACGAAGACGCTGAGCGTCTTGCCGAGATCCGCGACGACTTTGGTCTTGAGATCATCAAGGCGGTTGCCGTCGGGGTCGTCTCCGATTTTGAAGGTTTGGCGCCGGTCGCGGAAGCGTCCGACCTCCTCATTTTCGATGCGCGCCCGCCAAAAGGGTCTGAACGGAACGGCGGCAATGGCGAGGCGTATGACTGGTCGCTCTTGAAGCACTACTGTGAAGAAACGCCGTTTCTCATTGCAGGCGGTCTAACGGTCGAAAACGTCGCTGCTGCGATCGCCGCAGGCAATGGTCATACCGCATTCGCGGGTGTTGATGTTTCAACCGGCGTCGAGCGCGCGCCCGGCGACAAGGACGCCGATCTCATCAGCGAATTCGCAAGGCGCGCGCGGGCCGCCATGAAAGTATGACCGCTGCTGCGTCGCTAATCCTCCTTCATATTTGATCGCCTAATTTTGAGGAATTGTCCGCCCCGGCCGCGATATCGCTTGAGGCGCGGTGGATGAGGCCATACCAGACTGAGCGCTTATTGCGCCGTGTTGTGAGGAACGTGTGAAATCGAATTCTTTAAGAAGCGGGCCAGACGCAAAGGGAAGATTTGGCGAGTTCGGCGGACGGTTTGTCGCTGAGACGCTGATGCCGCTGGTGCTCGATCTTGAGCGCGAGTATGATCGGGCATTATCGGACCCGGGGTTCCGGGAAGAGTTCGATTATTACCTCAAACATTATGTCGGCCGGCCCTCGCCCCTATATTTTGCGGAGCGGCTTACCGAACATGTGAGGGCTTCAGCGCCCAAGGGCAATGGCGCGAAGATCTATTTCAAGCGCGACGAGCTCAATCATACCGGCGCGCACAAGATCAATAATTGCGTCGGCCAGATCCTGCTCGCCCGCCGCATGGGCAAGACGCGGATCATCGCCGAAACCGGCGCCGGCCAGCACGGCGTGGCGACGGCGACGGTCTGCGCGCGCTTCGGCCTTCCTTGCGTCGTCTATATGGGCGCGACCGATGTTGAGCGTCAGAAGCCGAACGTTTTCAGGATGAAACTATTGGGCGCCGAAGTGATCCCGGTCCATTCAGGCCGCGCGACATTGAAAGATGCGATGAACGAGGCGCTTCGCGACTGGGTGACGAATGTCGCGGACACCTATTATCTCATCGGCACGGCGGCGGGACCGCATCCCTATCCAAGGCTCGTCCGCGACTTTCAGTCAGTGATCGGCGATGAGGCAAAGGCGCAGATGATGGAGGCGGAGGGCCGGCTTCCTGACGTCGTCATGGCCTGCATTGGCGGCGGCTCCAATGCAATCGGATTGTTCCACCCTTTCCTCGACGATCCTGATGTCGAGATCATTGGCGTTGAAGCGGCTGGCCGCGGTCTTGAAACGCCAGATCACGCCGCCTCGCTTTCCGGCGGCCGGCCTGGCGTTCTTCACGGCAACCGGACCTACCTCCTCCAGGATGAGGACGGCCAGATCCTGGAAGGCCATTCCATTTCGGCGGGCCTCGACTATCCGGGAATAGGCCCGGAGCATTCCTGGTTGCACGAGATTGGTCGTGCAACCTATCTGTCGGCGACCGACGGCGAGGCGCTCCAAATGTTTGAGCTATGCTCGCGCCTTGAGGGAATTATCCCCGCTCTTGAGCCGTCACACGCTCTGGCGCGGGCGCTTGATAAGGCTGCGTCGCTTCCCGACAGCGCGATCGTTCTCGTCAATATGTGCGGTCGCGGCGACAAGGACCTCTTTTCGGTGATGCCGCATTTGATGCCCGATGATTGATTGCTTGCCGTGCGGCTTCAATTCTTCTTAAACAAACCAACCTGAAATGCGCTGCGCAGTCGATTGCGGAGAGTCGCTGCGGCGCAACAAAATGACGTGTATAGGGGCCTTCAATTGAAAAATCTGAGTACTGCCGCCGTCGCCCGCCGAGCGACCGAAGTTGAAAATTGCGTTCGCCGCGCCGCCGCCGACCGCATGGCCGCGCTTCGCAGGATTGTCGAGCATTGCAAGGAATTTCAGGGCGCCGATCTTCGCCGCAGCATCGCGCAGGCGTCGATCGCCGTTTCGATCTATGCGGGCCTCATCGGTGCGTCGATCTATTTTGCGCAAGCCGGCAACGTCATCCCCGCCATTGTTTTTTCGGTTCTTGGCGGCGGCGTGCTCGTAAAGATTTTTACAATCCAGCATGACTGCGGTCACGGCAGTTATTTCAGGACGCGCCGCGTTAACAACATTCTTGGTTTCACGCTCAGCATGCTGACTTTTACGCCTTACGGTTTCTGGCGGGATGCGCATAACCGCCATCACGCAGGCTCGGGCGATCTCGACCGCCGCGGCGTCGGCGCTGTCGATACGCTGACGGTTGAGGAATATCATGCGCTGTCGAGCGCTGAAAAAATCGCCTATCGCGCCTATCGAAATCCGATTGTCATGTTCATTGTCGGCGCGCCCGTTTATTTCCTTATCATGCAGCGTTTTCCGCTTGCAGGGCCAATGCCGTTCGCCAAGACATATCATGGGCTCCGCATCTCGCAGATCTGGAAAAGCGTCGTCGCGCTCAATATCGCGCTTGTTGTTCTTTATGGCGGGCTCGCGGCGCTGTTCGGGTTTGGCGCCGTTGCGCTTGCCGTTTTGCCTTCCGTCACGGTCGCCTCTTGGATCGGCGCATGGTTGTTTTTCGTGCAGCATCAATATGAAGACGCCTATTGGGCGCGAAAGCCTGAATGGACTTACGCCGAGGCGGCGATTTACGGCTCGTCGCATTATCATTTGCCGAAACCGCTTCGCTGGATGACCGGCAATATCGGTCTTCATCATATCCACCATCTTGCGAGCGGCATACCGAATTACCGCCTGCCGGAATGCTATCGCGCATCGAAAGACCTGATGGCGCTGCCGAAATTGACAATTCTCGAAAGCATCAATTGCGCCCGGCTCGCCTTATGGGATGAGGCGCAGCGCAAGATGATTTCCTTCAGCGCGTTGAAGACCGCTTCCTGATTTTCCGCATTAAGGGCCGACCGCGCCCAGATTTCGCCGCAAAATAACCGCGAAACGACCTTGGCCCGCCGCGACGGGCTGAGCGTTCCCATACGTTTTTCCTGTGTTGACGAAGGCAGGGGGCTGCCTGAACAGGAGATGACAAATGAAGAAAATTGCCGCCGCGCTTTTGGGCGCAGGTCTTGTCCTCGGCGCCGCGCCCGCTTTTGCTGGCGAGTGGAAGCTTAATCCGCGCCTTTGTCCGGACATTCGAGAAGACTGGCGCGATGCGCGCGTGACTTATAACCGCTATGATCGCCGCGAAGACCGGCGCGACCGCGCCTTCACGATCTGCCCGAGGAGCGCGTTCGTTTACGTCCCCGATCGCCGCGACCGGTATGACCGATATGCGCGCGACGGGCGGTATGTGAAGGGGGCCGCTTACGGCAAATATTCGTCGCATAACCGGCGTTATCGCACGCCGCCGCTGAAGCTAAAATATGACCGGCGTCTGCGTCTTTATTATCGCTACGACAATGGCCGCAAAATCTACGTTCGCGGATAATTGAACGACTGAAGCCCGGCCCGGATAGACTTATCCGGGCCGGTTTTCCTTGCGGCGCTTGAAATGCGCGCCCGGCCATGTAGGGAGAGGGGTCATTTTGGAATAGGCCCCTTGTCTCGCATCGCCCGAAAATTTGAATCATTGAAATCGGAAAACCGGGCCGCATTCATTCCGTTCATCATGGGCGGCGATCCGGGGTTTGATGCATCGCTGCGATTGCTAAAAAGCCTACCGGCTGCTGGCGCCGACCTCATTGAAATCGGCGTCGCTTTTACCGACCCGATGGCTGACGGGCCGGCGATCCAGGCTGCCGGTTTGCGCGCGCTCGAGGCTGGCCAAACGCTCGCCCGGACGCTCGACATGGTCGCGTGCTTTCGTGAGGACGATGATGTAACGCCGATCATCCTGATGGGCTATTTCAATCCGTTCCACGCATATGGCGTCGATAAATTTCTGACGGCGGCGAAATCAGCCGGCGTTGACGGACTGATCGTCGTCGATCTGCCGCCGGAAGAAGACGAAATGCTTTGTCTTCCAGCCCGCGCCGCGGGTCTTGATTTCATCCGCCTTGCAACGCCGACGACCGACGACGCGCGATTGGGCGCGGTCCTCAACAATTCATCCGGATTTGTCTATTATGTATCGGTCGCGGGCGTGACGGGCGGCCAGTCTGGCGGTCGCGGTGATGTCGATTGCGCCGTCACCCGCATCAAACGAGCGTCAGGCTTGCCGGTGGCGGTTGGTTTTGGGATCAAAACGGCAGATAAGGCGATTGCGACGGCGCAGTTTGCTGATGCTGTCGTTGTCGGATCGGCACTCGTGGGGAGGCTCGCGCAAAGGATTGCCGGGCGCGGGCTTGAGGCGTCGCCCGCCGAAGCTGATAGTGCGGTGGACGGCGTGTTGTCGCTTGCGAGAACGCTTTCCGCCGCTGTTCGTTCGGCCCGTGAGCAGGCGTAAAACCCGCCTGAGGGATGGAGTAGGAAGATGAGCTGGCTTTCAAATTTTACCCCGCCGGGCATCAAGAACATGTTCAAGCGGACCGACGACGGCGCGGATTCGCTCTGGGTGAAATGCCGCGGTTGCGGCGAGATGTTGTTCGGGAAAGATCTCGAAGCGGCGCTCAATGTCTGCGCCAATTGCGGCCATCACATGAAAATGCCGGTCGAAATGCGTTTAAAGGCGCTGTTCGACGATGGCCGATATTCGTTGGTTGATCTTCCCGATCCGGTGGTGGATCCGCTCAATTTCCGCGATGAAAAAAAATATGTCGACCGCCTGAAGGACTCGCGCCGCAAAACCGGCCGGCAGGACGCGATGCTCGTCGCCACGGGCGCCATTGAGAGCCGGCGCGCCGTCGCAGCCGTTCAGGATTTCGATTTCATGGGCGGTTCAATGGGAATGGCGCTTGGCGAAGCGCTGGTGACAGCGGCGGAAACCGCCGTGCAGCAAAAAGCGCCGCTCATCGTGTTCACGGCGTCTGGCGGTGCGCGCATGCAGGAAGGCATTCTCTCGCTCATGCAAATGCCGCGCACGACGATCGCTGTTCAGATGATGCGCGAGGCGGGGCTTCCTTACATCGTCGTGCTCACCAATCCGACGACCGGCGGCGTCACGGCGTCCTACGCAATGCTGGGCGACGTCAATCTCGCCGAACCCGATGCTTTGATCGGTTTTGCCGGCCCCCGAGTCATTGAACAAACCATTCGAGAGAAACTTCCCGAAGGATTTCAACGATCTGAATTTCTCGTTGAGAAAGGCATGGTCGATCTTGTTGTCGAGCGCGCCGAATTGCGTGCGACGCTTGGCCGACTGATCCGTGTCCTGATGAAGCCCGCGGCTGTTGAGGCTGCGCCGCCGCAAGAAGCAATTCTTGGGCGCGCGGCTGAGTAAAGGACGCGCTGCAAACGTGGATCCCGTTGAAGCCGCGCTTGAAGCGGTTGCGAGCCGAAGACCGGCGTTAATCGATCTCGGGCTGCCCCGAATTGAGCGCGCGCTTGCGCGTCTTGGCGATCCGCACCGGCGCCTGCCGCCGGTATTTCACATCGCAGGGACGAACGGCAAAGGTTCGACGATCGCCTATTTGCGGTCAATTCTCGAGCAATCAGGCGCGCGCATTCATGTCTTTACCTCGCCTCATCTGGTGCGTTACGCCGAACGCATAATTCTCGCCGGCGAGGAAATTAGCGACGCCGCTTTTGTTGAGGCAATCGCTAGAGTCGATCGTGCGGCTGGCGAAGATGATCTGACGCTTTTTGAGCTAATTACATGCGCCGCTTTTCTCGCCTTTTCAGAAACGC
>JAWKVJ010000011.1:0-79841 GCA_041398085.1 Parvularculaceae bacterium | reverse complement strand
CAAGACGCTTCGACAAGGGCATTTCCGGCGCCAGCGCGTGCAGGAAGGCGACTGTGTTGGCGTCAATTTTCAAAGGAAAGGGATTGTCTTCAACCGCAACAACAGCGCGCGCAACGAGGCTGACCGCCGTTTCCGGCCCAGGCGCGGAAGAATGGCCGCCCGCGCCTTCGGCCGAAAATTTGAGTGAGAGAAATCCCTTTTCCGATGTCGCGATGAGAGCGACAGGCCGCTTGGCGCCCGGAACAAGGCCATCGACAACGCCCGATCCTTCATCGATCGTAAAAGCGAACTGAACGCCCTCGGCGTCAATCAGTTTCCTGATCTCGCCGGCGCCCGCCTTTCCGCTCACTTCCTCGTCATGGCCGAACAGGAAATAAATATCGCGCGACGGCGCAAATCCCGACGTAGCAAGGCGCTCCGCGGCTTCCATGATCGAGATGAGCGATCCCTTGTCGTCGAGCGCGCCGCGACCCCACACCTTGCCGTCAGCGACGACGCCTTCAAATGGCGGATGCGTCCAACGCTCTTCCGTGCCAGGCTCGACCGGCACGACGTCGATATGAGCAAGAAACCCGATCGGCTTTTTTGAAGGGTCGGCGCCCTTCCAGCGATAAACCAGCGCGTGACCATTGACGACGCGCCGCTCCATGACGCGGCTGACATTCGGATAGGCGCGCATGAGGAACGCCGCAAAACCTTCAAACGCTTTTTCGTCGATCTCTCGGCCCGGCCCCCATGAAATGGTTGGGTAGCTGATCGCTTCAGCGAGATGGGCGGGCGCGGCGCCGGCCTCGAATTGCCTCGGCGTGACTGGCGCCGCCTGCGCGGACGCCTCGTCGGACACCCCGGGAAAAAGAACGACCGTTCGTCCGACAGCGATGATGACGAGCCCAACCATGCCAAGCACAATAAAAAGCGCCACTTTTTTCATTTCATTCCCGCCTGCCGTTTGACTGCATTTCCCCGCATGCCCGCCATCATGTCAAACATTCCCAGCAGACGCGCCGCGACGATAGCGGCCCGATGCAAACCTCCTTAAACTGGTAATGGAATCTCCACGGGGCGGCGATGATCGAGTTTTATCCGGAAGACGAATTGATCTGCCTTGGGGCCGATGAAGGCGTCGACGGCCCCGTGCTGCCGCCGATCGATCAGGCCTCCCTTTTCCGGAAAAGAACGATTGAAGAATTGCTTGCCGAGCTTTCAGCCGAACATGCGAACGCTGTCTATTCTCGCGGAACCAATCCGGGCGTTAGAATTCTAGAAGACCGTCTCGCCCGGCTCGAACGCGGCGAGGCGTGCAAATCGTTCTCATCGGGCATGGGGGCGGTCAGCGCCGTCTTGTTCGGCCTTTTAAAACGCGGCGACCATATTCTGTTCGTCAACGATATTTACGGCCCGACGATCGAGTTTGCCGAACGGCTTGAGGATTACGGCGTATCGCATAGCCGCGTATTTTCCGCCGACATCGCTGCAATCGAACAGGCGATGCGCGATGAGACGAAAATCGTCTATTTCGAGAGCCCTGGATCGATGCTGTTCAGGCTAGCGCCGATTGCGGCGATCGCGGCGCTCACAAAAAGCCGCGGCGCCATCTCCGTCATCGACAACACCGTCGCAACGCCGCTCTTGCAAAAACCGATAGCAATGGGCGTCGATCTCGTCATTCACTCTTGCTCGAAATATATTGGCGGACATTCCGACGTCGTCGGCGGCGCCGTGATCGGATCTGAAGAGCTGATCGAGAGGATATTCTACAAAGCCTATATGCTGCTTGGCGCGGCGACCGCGCCGATGAACGCCTTTCTATTGCTGCGCGGATTGATGACCTTGCCCGCGCGCCTCGCGCGCCATCACGCCGACGCAATGGCGCTGGCGCAATTTCTGAAAACGCACAAACGCGTCAAACGCGTCCATCACCCGGCGTTCAATGAAGATGACGCGACGCTGTTCGCCCAGCAGATGCGCGCTCATTCAGGACTCTTCTCTATCGAGATTGACGCTCCGTCTTTCGGCGACGTGCTGGAGCGCGTCAACCGGCTGAAACTCTTCGGCAAGGCCGTCAGCTGGGGCGGCGTTGAAAGCCTCGTCATCACCGGGCGCAAAAAACCGGCGACGGAAAAGACGCGCATTCCTGATTCCCTGATCCGTCTGTCGGTCGGCCTTGAAGGCGCCGGCGCATTGACACGCGATCTGGAACAGGCGCTCGCATGACGAGCGCGCTAGCCGAAAAACCGCCGCCGCTCTTGCTGGCGCTCGCGCCAATCGCCGCGCTTTTTACGGCCATCGTCGCAGGCGTCGCCGCATTCGGGTTTTCAAGCGATCTCCTTCTGGTTTCGATTCTTCTTGCGGCGTTCGTCGCCGGGCTTGGCGCGCGTTACGCCGGCAAGAGCTGGAACGACATACAGGCGGCGACAGGTCGGCGCATCGCCGACGCGCTTGCCGCCATCCTCATTCTTCTTTCAATCGGCGCGCTGCTTGGAAGCTGGATGTTTTCCGGCACGATCCCCCTGATGGTCGCGCTCGGCGTCGATCTCATCGACCCGCATTTCATGGCGCTCACCGCCTTTGTCGCGACCGCCATGATGTCGATCATATCGGGAACCTCATGGGGGTCCGCTGGCACGATCGGCGTCGCTCTGATGGGCGCGGCGCATGCGATGGGCGCGCCGCTGGCGCCCGTGGCGGGCGCCGTCATTTCCGGGGCCTATTTCGGCGACAAGCTCTCGCCGCTTTCGGATATGACGAATATCGCCGCGATCGGCGCCGGCGCCGATCTTTATAAACACATCCGCCACATGCTCTGGACGAGCCTGCCGCCGACCGCAATTGCGTTGGTTGTCTATGCGCTCATTGGCGCTTTTTCTGCGTCATCGAGCGGCGCGACAATCACCGCCGCCGGCGACGTGCGCGCCAACCTTGAACTGGTTTATCGCCTCGATTTATTTGCAGCATTGCCGCTCCTTGTTGCGCTTGCAGGCGTTGCGCGCCGCTACCCGCCCGCGCTTGTTATCATCGCGTCGTCAGTGCTTGCGCTCATTATCGGCATAGTTGTCCAGCACTTCCCCGCGAAAGCAGCGCTTTCAACTTTTGTCGCCGGTTTTGACATTAATGCTGTCGCGCCATCCGCCGACGTTTCTTCATCGCTCGCAAGCCTTCTCAATCGCGGCGGCCTTTTCTCGATGGCGCCGACGCTCATTTTCATCATTGCCGCCTTTATTCTCGCAGCCTCAATGGAAATATCAGGCGCGCTGACGCGGCTGTTGAACGCGCTTCTGCATTCGGTCCGTTCCGCCTTCGGGCTTGTCGCCGCGACGCTTGGCGCCGGTGCGATGATGGTTGCGATGACCAGTCATGGCGGCGTCACTGCGCTTATTGTCGGCGGGCTTTTCAGGGATTCCTACCGGGCGCGCGGTCTTGCGCCTGAAAACCTATCGCGAACGATCGAGGATTCCGCGACCGTCACTGAGCCCTTGATGCCATGGACGGTCTCCGGGTTATTCATGGCGACAACCCTTGGCGTTGCAACGATCGACTATCTCCCCTGGGCGGTCTTCTGCTATCTGGGGCCGCTATTCACGCTTATTTTTGCAAGCCTGTACGAGGCGACCGGATGGGGACTTGCGAAAACCAAATCCGCCGAAACGCGATGACGACGCTTCTTTTCGACCATGAAATTTTTGGCGCGCATGAAACGCCGCAGGGACATCCCGAATGTCCCGAGCGCTATGCTGCAGTCTCAAACGCGTTTTCTGGCGAGGAATTTTCCGCCCTCGTTCGCGGCGCGCCGCGCCGCGCCGAACGCGAGGAAATCTTGCGCGCGCACGATGCCGACTATGTGCATGCCATTTTCGAAAACGCGCCAGCGGAGGGCTTAGTCCGGCTCGATCCGGACACATTTATGGGACCTCATTCACTCGGCGCCTCATTGATGGCGGCGGGCGCCGGCGTCAACGCCGTCGATGCGATCTATCAGGACGAGGCGCAAAACGCTTTTGTCGCGGCGAGGCCGCCCGGCCATCACGCGCCGAAAGACCGGGCGATGGGCTTTTGTCTTTTTAACGGTGCGGCTGTCGCCGCCCATCATGCGCGCGCCGCGCATGGCGCCAAGCGCGTCGCTGTTGTCGATTTCGACGTTCACCACGGTAATGGCACCGAAGCTATTTTCTGGGATGATGAAGATGCGTTCTACGCGTCTTCCCATGAGCACCCGCAATATCCCGGCACGGGCCGCGCAACCGACCGCGGCGCTTTTGACAATATCGCCAATGCGCCGCTCGCGACGGGAACCGGTAGCGACGAATTCCGCCGCGCCTGGGGCGAGCGGTTGTTGCCGGCGCTGTCTGATTTCGGCCCTGACTTCATCGTCATTTCCGCCGGTTTCGACGCGCACCGGGCGGACCCTTTGGGCGGGCTTTTGCTTACCGAAGAGGATTTTGACTGGGCGACGCGCGAAATTATGGGGGTCGCCAGAGCCCAGTGCGGCGGCCGGGTCGTCTCCTTCCTTGAAGGCGGATACCATCTTGCAGCGCTCGCCCGCTCGGCCGCGGCCCATGTCGCCGCCTTGATGAACGGCTAAAAACCGGGCCATAAGGCGAACTGGGAATTAAGACACACCATCCATGACGGGCCTCACATGAACGGGCGCACTTCTCCCATGCCGGGCCCCATGCCGGGCCAATCCATGACGGGCCGCATCATCACGGCGCGGCACGGCCGGCCGAATCTTTCGCGCGAGGTCCACATCACGGCGCGCGAATATGGCGATTGGTGGTCGCAATATGATGCGAGCGGCCTGCACCCCGATGAACGTCCGCCGCAAAGCCTCGTCGATCTCGCGACCGAGGCGAGAACGGTTTTGTCCTCAACCATGCCGCGCGCCATTGAAACGGCGCGCCACGCGACCAGAGGCGAGCGCGACGCGCCGGCGGACCCTTTGTTCGTCGAGGCGCCCTTGCCGCCGCCGCCGGTTCCGTTCCTGAAATTGTCGCCCGGCAAATGGGGCGTCGTCAGCCGCATATTCTGGTTCCTCGGTTACGCGCCGGGTGGCGTTGAAAATCATGCGGAAACCTGGGAGCGGGTCGATCGCATCGCCGACCGGCTGATCAGCGAAGCCGCTTCCGGCGACGTCCTCCTTTGCGCGCATGGTTATTTGAACTGGATGATCGACCGGAAATTGCGGCGGTCAGGCTGGCGGCGGGTCGGCCGCGAGGGCGGCAATCGCTACTGGTCATGGCGCGTCTACGAACCGGTCTGCGAGGCGCGCGCCGCGCCGGATAGGGCGCAACCGGCTGCAGCTGAATAAATCCCATGATCGAGGCGCCAAAGACGCGTGCCATGCGCGGGGCGTCATGCGAAGATCAAACTCCAATTGAGGAGGATGCGACCATGTCAGCGGCGGAAAGCAAGGCGCACGATTTTGATGTGGGCGCGATGGCGATCGACAACATCGATCCGAGCAATTCGGAGAATTTTCTTTCCGGCGCCCATCACGATATTTTTCGCCGCCTTCGCGCGGAGGCGCCCGTCCACTATTCAAAGACCGGGCCGACCGGCCCATTCTGGTCGGTGACGCGCCATGAAGACATCATCGCCATCGACACCAACCATGAGGATTTTTCCTCAAAGCGCGACATTGTCGTCGGCGATCAGGATGACGATTTCGTGCCGCCAATGTTTATCGCGCAGGACCCGCCAATCCACGACATCCAGCGCAAGGCGGCGCAGCCCGCCGTCGCCCCGCAACGGCTTTCCGAGCTTGAAGACCTCATTCGATCGCGCGCCGGCGCGGTGCTCGATACGCTGCCGATCGGGGAGAAATTCGACTGGGTCGACAAGGTTTCTATCGAACTGACGACGCAAATGCTGGCGACATTGTTCGACTTTCCCTGGGAGGACCGGCGGCTTCTTCCCTATTGGTCGGACATTTCAACGTCGAGCGAACTGGTCGGCAATTTTACGATGGATCCGGATGAAGGACGGCGCATTCTTGCGGAGGAATGCCTTCCCTATTTCATCAAGCTATGGACCGAACGCGCCAATGCGCCGAAAAAATTCGATTTCATTTCCTTGCTTGCGCATGATCCCGGCACCAGGGACATGCTCCAAAATCCGATGGAGTTTCTGGGCAATCTGATGCTGCTCATTGTCGGCGGCAATGACACGACAAGAAACTCGATGTCCGGCGGCGTCTATGCGCTCAACAAATTCCCCGAAGAATACGACAAATTGCGCGCAGACCCGTCGCTCATTCCAAATATGGTTTCGGAAATCATCCGTTGGCAGACGCCGCTTGCGCATATGCGGCGCACCGCAACGCGCGACGTTGACTTCAAGGGCCAGAAAATCGCCAAGGGAGACCGCGTCGTCATGTGGTATGTCTCCGGCAATCGCGACGAGGAAGTGTTCTCAAACCCCGACCGCCTCATCATCGACCGGGCCAATGCGCGCCGTCACGTCGCTTTCGGTTTCGGCATTCACCGCTGTATGGGCAATCGCGTCGCCGAGCTGCAATTGCGCGTATTGTGGGAGGAGATCATGAAACGCTTCTCCCATGTCGAAGTCGTCGGCGAACCGAAACTCGTGCAGTCGAATTTCGTCCTCGGATACGAGACGCTCCCCGTCCGTCTTCACGCCTAAAGCTTGAAAAATCGCCCCTTTGGGCTCACAAGACGACCATGGCGAAGAAACAAGACGACGTATCGGCCCTCTCCTTTGAAAAAGCTCTCAACGAACTTGAGGCGATCGTTCAAAAGCTGGAATCAGGCTCGGTCGAGCTTGAAGATTCAATCGCGCTCTATGAACGCGGCGCGGCGCTGAAAACCCATTGCGAGGCGAAACTCAAATCCGCACAGGAGCGGATCGAGAAAATCGTCGTCAGCGATTCAGGCGAGCCAAAGGCGGAAGCCGCCCGTTTCGACCCTTGAGGCAGGCCGGTTATCGGCTCCGGTTTCGTGACAATTTGTTGCCAATTGCGCGCTTCTTCGGCGCGGCGCGTGGCTATTTGGCGCCAGCCGCCTTGTAAATTCCTTCCCTCGCCCCGAATTGAGGCGCAATGGGGTGGCATTCCGCGCCGCCGGGCGTAAAACGGCCGGTCAAATCAGCATTTCCGTCAGGCGCAGAACGCGCCGGCGGCGCCCGGTTTTCGGGCCGAATAACTGGGGACGTCCATGTCAGTCGAAACGCCAATGCTCGATCAGGTGAATTTTCCAGCCGATTTGCGCAAGCTCGCCAAGAGCGATCTGAAGCAGGTCGCCGACGAGTTGCGCGCAGAGGTAATCGACGCAGTCTCGGTCACCGGCGGTCACCTTGGCTCCGGCCTTGGCGTCGTCGAGCTGACCGTTGCGATCCACTATGTGTTCAACACGCCCGACGACAAGCTCGTCTGGGATGTCGGCCACCAATGCTATCCGCACAAGGTGATCACCGGCCGGCGCGACCGCATCAGGACACTCCGCCAGGGCGGCGGCCTTTCCGGCTTCACCAAGCGCAGCGAGAGCGAATATGACCCGTTCGGCGCCGCCCATGCTGCGACGTCGATTTCCGCCGCGCTCGGATTTGCGCGCGGCAGCGAGCATCAGGGCGCGGGCAATCATGCGATCGCCGTTATTGGCGATGGATCGATGTCGGCCGGCATGGCCTATGAAGGATTGAACAACGCCGGCTCGCTCGGTTCAAAGCTCGTTGTCATTCTCAACGACAACGACATGTCGATCGCGCCGCCGGTCGGCGCCATGAGCGCCTATCTCGCCCGCGCGTCATCCGGCAAAGTCTATCAGAATGTTCGCCGTATCGGGAAACAGTTCCTGAAACGCATCCCGCAAGCGCTTTACGAGAAGCTGGCGCGCGCTGAAGAATTCGGCCGCGGCATGGTGACTGGCGGCACGCTGTTCGAGGAACTCGGCTTTTATTATGTCGGCCCGGTCGACGGCCATAATCTCGACCATCTGATCCCGGTTCTCGAAAATGTTCGCGACATGGAGGACGGGCCGGTGCTCGTTCATGTCGTCACGCAAAAAGGCAAGGGCTACGCGCCCGCCGAAGAAGCCGCCGACAAGGGGCATGGCGTCGTCAAATTCGACGTTATTTCCGGCAAGCAACACAAACCGGCGCCGAATGCGCCAGCCTATCAGAAAGTTTTCGGCCAGCAACTCGTCAAGGAAGCAGAGCGCGATCCGAAAATCGTCGGCATCACCGCGGCAATGCCGTCAGGCACGTCGCTCGATCTTTTCGAAAAGGCCTTCCCGGACCGGTTTTATGATGTCGGCATCGCCGAACAGCATGCGGTGACATTCGCGGGCGGTCTCGCCGCTGACGGCATGCGTCCGTTCTGCGCGATCTATTCGACGTTCCTGCAGCGCGCATACGATTCGGTCGTCCACGACGTCGCGCTGCAGAACTTGCCGGTGCGCTTCCCGATGGACCGCGCCGGCCTCGTCGGCGCCGACGGCGCGACGCATGCTGGATCTTTCGACATCGCCTATCTCGGCTGCCTGCCGAATATGGTGCTGATGGCGTGCGCTGACGAAGCCGAACTCGTCCACATGGTGTCGACCGCCGCGCAATATGATGAAGGCCCGATCGCCTTCCGTTATCCGCGCGGCGAGGGCGTCGGCATCGACCTGCCGCAAGTCGGCAAGATTTTAGAGATCGGCAAAGGCCGCATCGTCCGTGAAGGAACGAATGTCGCGATCCTGTCGCTCGGCACCCGTCTCGCCGAGGCGATGAAGGCTGCCGACACGCTCGAGACGATGGGACTTTCCGCAACCGTCGCCGATGCGCGCTTCGCCAAGCCGCTCGATCATGAATTGATCAAGCAGCTCGCGCGCCATCACGAAGTTGTCGTAACGGTCGAGGAGGGTTCGGTCGGCGGCTTTGGCGCTTTCGTCATGCATTATATGACGGGCGAAGGCCTGCTCGATGGCGGTCTTAAATTCCGCGCCATGACGCTGCCCGACATCTATCAGGACCACAACAGCCCGGCGAAAATGTATGACGAGGCCGGCCTTAACGCCGCCGGCATCGTCGAGACCGTCATGCGCGCGCTTGGCCGCTCGGCGGACGTGATCAAATTGCGAGGCTGACCCGGCCTCCTCGTTTTCCGTTGCGTATCGTTGCGTCCTTCAAGAAGCGGAGACGTCGATGACGCAGGAAATGCCAAAGGCCACAATCTGGGTGATCATCCCGCCGCCAATCTGGGCGCTGTTGTTCTTTCTCGCTGCATGGCTCGGCGGCAAGGCGATTGGCCTGGAGCCTGTTTTCCGGCATGTCGCCGCCGGCTGGATTGTCTTTGCAATCGGCTTTGCAATATCGGCGTCGGGAAACATTTCTTTTAAACTCGCCAAGACCGAAGTCGTACCGGTGTCGAAGAAAAATTCGGCGCTTGTCGTGACCGGTCCTTATCATTTCACGCGCAATCCAATGTATCTCGGCATACTTGTCGGTCTCGTCGGGCTTTCGGTCGTCCTTGGCACATTGGCCGGACCCGCCGCGATCATCGCCTGTTTTCTCCTCGTCAATTTTGTCAGCATTCCGTATGAGGAGAAAAAGATGGAGGCGCAGTTCGGCGCGGACTATCTCGCCTATAAAAGGCGCGCCCGGCGGTGGGTTTAGTATTCCGGGGCAGAGCATGGAAACAATCGTAGAATACATGCTCGGCGACGAAGGACGCACTTATATCCGCGAGCACCTGTCTGGCGTGAATACATTTTGTACGGCGCTACTGCAAACCTTCATTCACGAGCCCGGCGAGATTTTCACATTGGCGCCTGTCGAAATTTCGCCTGCAAGACTCATCGATTTCGAGTGCGGCGGGTTGCTTTCCTACGGCTCTGTTAATTCCTATTCGGTAATGCTTCCTGATGGAAGTAGAATGTCGCCTATTCCGAGTCTTAAAATTGAACAGGCATTTATTCTTCGGCGAGAAACCCTTCGTTCTCTCAGCGGCGCTTGCATCCTCGACGACACAAATCCGGAATGGGGTGAAAAATACTTCAGGCCCGAGCCGACTGCTTTCGGCCTGCGTAAGGAAGTCTATCAGCTACTGACCGCTGAACACTCCGACGAGAATTTTCTCGACGCTATCCGGCGGACAAATACGCTCTGGCATAACACCGCCGCAGTCTGCGCAACGCCGCCAAAATTGAATAAATCGCGCGAGACCACCGAAGAAATAATAAAAGAATGCGCCGCCACCGCCGCGCTTATCACTTGCACGGCCTATGATGGAGAAGGGTTTGTCGCATGGCGCCGAACCAAGAACTGACTTGAACAGTGGGCCAGCGTCGATCATCGTCTATTTCCTCCTCGTCAATTTTGTCAGCATTCCGTATGAGGAGAAAAAAATGGAAGCGCAGTTCGGCGATGATTATTCGCGCTACAAGAGAAAAGTGCGCCGGTGGATCTGAATCCTATTTTTTCTTCTTCGCCGTCTCTTTGGCGTAGGATTCGGCGTCGACCTCGCCTTTCGCCTGACGGCGCGCGCGATCCTTCACGCGATGGGGCAATTTATCCGGATCGATCTCGCCAGCGCAATCGATCGTATCGCTGATGAGTTTGTCGAGCGCTTCGCTCTTTTCTTTTTCCTTGCCGCTCATCGAACCCTCCACGGCCATCAAAGGCGCGCCTTTCGTCAATTCAGGAACGCGCCCGCCGGCGGCGCGTCAGCGCCGCCATAATGTTTAGCGCGCGAGGCGACAGCCTCGCCGTTTATTGTAAGCCCGTCCGCACCGGCTGACACCTCCAGCGTTTCACCGTCCATAATCTTTCCGGCGAGGATCATGTCGGCAAGCGGGTCCTGCAATTGCTTCTGGATGACGCGTTTTAAAGGCCGCGCGCCATAAACGGGGTCGTAGCCTGCATCGCCAAGCCAGTCGCGCGCCTTTTCGTCGAGCGCAATCGTCAGCTTGCGGTCGCTCACCAGCGACTGCAGCCGTGCGATCTGGATATCGACAATTGCGTTCATATTGGCGCGGCTGAGACGATGGAAAAGAATGATCTCGTCGAGCCGGTTCAGGAATTCCGGTCTGAACCGGCCGCGCACCGCCTCCATCACCTGGCCGCGCACCGCTCCTGAATCCTCGCCGTCCGGCTGGCTGGCGAGATACTCCGCGCCAAGGTTCGACGTCAGGATGATGAGCGTATTCTTGAAGTCGACCGTGCGGCCCTGTCCGTCAGTGAGGCGGCCGTCATCCAAAACCTGCAACAACACGTTGAAAACATCGGGGTGGGCCTTTTCGACCTCGTCAAAGAGGACGACCTGATAGGGCCGGCGTCGGACGGTTTCGGTCAAAACGCCGCCCTCTTCATAACCGACATAGCCCGGCGGCGCGCCGATGAGCCGCGCAACGGAGTGCTTCTCCATGAATTCGGACATGTCGATGCGCGCAATCGCCGTGTCGTCATCAAAGAGGAACGCAGCGAGCGCTTTTGTGAGCTCTGTCTTGCCGACGCCGGTCGGGCCGAGGAAGAGGAACGAACCGATCGGCCGGTTCGGGTCCTTTAGACCGGCGCGCGCCCGGCGCACGGCGGCTGAAACCGCTTCCACCGCTTCGCGCTGGCCGATGACTCGTTTGCCGATTGCGTCTTCCATACGCAGGAGCTTATCGCGTTCACCTTCCAGCATCTTGTCGACGGGAACGCCGGTCCAGCGCGAAACGACGCCGGCGATGTTTTCAGCGTCGACAACTTCCTGCACGAGCGCGGCCTTGTCTTCGCGCGCTTCGGCGTCAGCGAGATTTTTCTCAAGGCCCGGAATGACGCCATATTTAAGCTCTGACGCCTGACCCAGATCGCCGCGGCGCTCAGCATCGGCGAGGCGCTGGCGCGCGCCGTCAAGCTCTTCCTTGATCTTGGTGGCGTTGGCGAGCGTTTCCTTCTCCGCGCGCCATTGAGCGGTCAGCGCATCGGATCGCTCTTCAAGTCCGGCGAGTTCTTCTTCAAGTTTTTCAAGCCTGTCGCGCGAAGCGGCGTCGTCTTCCTTTTTCAGCGCTTCGCGTTCGATCTTCAGCTGGATGATGCGCCGGTCAAGTTCGTCGAGTTCTTCAGGTTTTGAATCGACTTCCATGCGCAGGCGCGAGGCCGCCTCATCGACAAGGTCGATCGCCTTGTCAGGAAGGAACCGGTCGGTGATGTAGCGGTTCGACAAGGTAGCCGCCGCGACAATCGCCGAATCGGAAATCCGGACGCCGTGATGGAGTTCGTATTTCTCTTTCAGGCCGCGAAGGATCGAGATCGTATCTTCAACCGTCGGCTCTTCGACGAAGACCGCCTGGAAACGCCGCGCAAGCGCGGCATCTTTCTCGACATGCTTTCGATATTCGTCGAGCGTCGTTGCGCCGATGCAATGCAGTTCGCCGCGCGCGAGCGCCGGCTTCAGCAAATTCGACGCGTCCATCGCGCCTTCGGATTTGCCGGCGCCGACAAGCGTGTGCATCTCGTCGATGAAAAGGATGATTTCGCCATTGGCGCTTTGCACTTCATTGAGCACCGCTTTCAGGCGCTCTTCAAATTCGCCGCGATATTTCGCCCCGGCGATAAGCGCGCCCATGTCGAGCGCGAGAAGGCGCTTGTTTTTGAGGCTCTCGGGCACGTCGCCATTGACGATTCTGAGCGCGAGGCCCTCCGCGATCGCCGTCTTGCCGACCCCCGGCTCGCCGATCAACACCGGATTGTTTTTCGTGCGGCGCGACAGGACCTGCATGGCGCGGCGGATTTCCTCGTCGCGGCCGATCACAGGATCAAGTTTGCCCTCGCGCGCGGCTTCAGTGAGATCGCGCGCATAACGCTTCAAGGCGTCATAGGCCTGTTCGGCGGAGGCGCTGTCTGCGGTTCTTCCTTTGCGCAAATCGTTGATGGCGGCGTTGATTGATTGCGCCGTTGCGCCTGCATCTTTCAAAATCTTTGAGCTTTCAGCGCCCGACGTGACCGCCAGCGCCACCAGAAGCCGTTCGGCGGTGACGAAAGCGTCGCCCGCTTTTTTCGCTTGCTCCTCAGCGGAGGCGAAAACCCGCGCCGTCGCCGGCGCCATATAGATTTGACCTGAGCCGCCTTCGACTTTGGGGAGCTTTGCGAGCGCTGCTTCCGTATCGGCAAGCGCTGCATCCGGCTTCGCGCCGGCGGCCCGCAAAAGATTGGCGGCGAGGCCTTCAGAATCATCGAGCAGCGCCTTTAAGAGGTGCTCGGGCGTGAATTGCTGGTGATTGTCCCTAAGGGCGATGCCCTGCGCCGCCTGGATGAGGCCTTTGGCGCGATCCGTATAGTTCTCAAATTGCATTCTCTGACCTTTTAAAAAGCGTCAATCGGGGTTGACCGCCCCTCTTGGAGGCGACGGTTCTTCGTTCTGGAGATAGGCGCTCTGCCGGTCCCTTCAAGGGCGCTGCGGCGTCTTGCCCCCATAATTTCGCGCAAAAAAAAGGCCCGGCGCTTGGCCGGGCCCCGATCACTTGACGAAAGCCGGATCGGATCAATTATCGTCCATTTTGTCATGGTCCATATTGTCATGGTCCATGGCGTCGGAAGAATCGCCGTCATCCATCATCATGCCCTTGCGCTCTTCCATCATCTTTTTGTGCTTGGACATGTGCATGGCCTTCATTTCTTCAACCGTCATCATGTGATCATCACCGGCGGCGGCGGCGAAATTCGCCTTGGCTTTCGCCGTCACGAAGTCGATCATTTCCTGTTCGCTGACGAGGCCGTCTTCATTCTTGTCCATGGCGAGGAAGTGCGACTCAACCATCTCGTCCATCTTGGTCATCTTAACGGGGCGCCCCTCGCCGTCGCCTTTCTTGCCCATTGCGTAAGCGCCAGTGACAACAAATGCGCCGGCGGCCGCGATTGCGATTGCAGATTTAATCATGCCTGAAAGCTCCTTGAGGATTTGGTGGCGCGTCATTGCGCCTTGAATTGCACGATAGACCTCAAACGCCGCCTTGCGGCTTAAAGTTCGGTCATACCGGACAATACTACGCCGCACCGAGGCTGACGAGCGCGCCGCCATCGATGACGATTTGTTGCCCGGTCATCCACTTTCCCGCAGGGGAAGCGAGGAAAACCGCCGCGCCGGCGATATCGTCCGGCTCGCCGAACCGCCGCAAGGGAAGGCTGCCCGAGATCATTTTCTCAACTTCCGGATTTTTCCAGAGCGCTTCGGCGAAATAGGTTTTGACGATGCCGGGGCAGATGCAATTGGCGCGCACATTATAGGGGCCAAGTTCAACCGCGAGATTTCGCGCGAGCTGCAGATCGGCCGCTTTGGAAATCGCATAAGCGCCAAGCGTTGACGACCCGATAAAGGCGCCTATCGAAGAAATTATGATGATGGCGCCGTCTTTTCGTTCTTTCATCTGCGGCGCGACAAGCTGCGCCATCCAGTGTGATGCTTTGACATTGGCGGTGAGGATTTTGTCGAACTGCTCATCATTTATCTCCGCCATCGGCCCGTAATAAGGATTGACCGCCGCATTAGAGACAAGAATATCGATCTTGCCGAACGTTTTATTTGCAAAGGAAACGAGCTGTTCGAGATCCTCCTTGCGCGAAATGTTGCACGCCGCCGCGCGCGCCGCTTTGCGTCCTGCGGTCTCGTTGATCGAGGCGGCGACTTTTTCGCAGGCGTCGATCTTGCGGCTCGATACGATGACATCGGCGCCGTGCTCGGCCAGCCGTCTGGCGATCGCCTCGCCGATGCCGCGAGAGGCGCCGGTGACCACCGCGCATTTTCCGGTGAGATCGAACAATGAATTCGCGCCGGTCATGATTGGTCCTTTCAGTCTGCCGTGAAAAACTATCCCCGTCCGCGCCGCGCGCCGCAACGATTTCTGGCAGAAACGAAATGAGCCGGCCCATGGGCCGGCTCATCAAACTCTTATGATGTCATTTGACTAGGAGGCGGGCGTCGCATCCGGCTGGTCTTCCGCTTCGCCTGAATTCTCCTCGCGCGGACGGCGCGGACGGCGGCGGCGGCGCGGCTTTGCCTCGCCATCATTGTCGGCGCCATTATTCTCATCCGCGCCAGCAGTTTTCCGCCGCGCGGATTTTTCCGTCTCGGCGGCGTTCTCAGAAGTCTCCGCCGCGTCATTCGACTCGCCGTCATCATCGCCGTTTCCGGCGTTCTGACGCTGCTCGCGCGGCTCGCCAATTGACGGCTGATCGCCATCGACATCGGCGTCGCTCGAGGACTGGTCGTATGGCTGTTGCTGCTGCGGCCCCTGCAGGGAGCGCAACACGCGGAAATAATGCTCGGCGTGCTGAAGGTAGTTTTCAGCCTTCACCCGGTCGCCGCTTGAGGCCGCATCACGCGCCAACGCCTGATATTTGTCGTAAATCTGTTGCGCGGTTCCGCGAATGCGCACGTCAGGCCCATTTGAATCGAGAGCCCGGTTTGGATTGACGCCTTGGCGGCGACGCTGGTTGCGTCCACGCTTCATATAATGACCATTCATCTTCTACGTCTTGATTGACCTCAGGGGCTGCATGATTTCATGCAGCAGTGATTTCGAAGCGGCGCGGCCGCCGATTGCAAAAGCTGAAAAGGGTCCGCCAGCGAAGGCGTCCGCATTCCGCCGATTGCTCTTTTGTTATTCGTCTTGCACCCCGCAGCATTTGCGCTGCCGATAGATTTTATTCGCTATGGATTTGTTCAGAGCCCTGCGCCTTTCGAGGCGGTCAGCCTGGCTCGTTGGTCGCTAGAATACCGATCGCAGGCGCGTTTGCAAGCCCCTGATGCGCGCGCCGCCAGCAGGCCGCAGCACGGCCTCGATTGATTAACGCTCCGCGCCGGTCCGCTTTCGCGAATCAGCCGGATTTATGAGGGAAACCGGGGCCTTTATGGCTATCTGCGGCGATCGATAATTAACGCGCGCGGCCGACCCGCAAGGTCGTTTTCAACATGGGTCGAAGCGGCCGGCAGCATCATGCGGGCGATATTTTTGATCGCGTCACCCTGATCCGCACCGAATTCAAACGCCGCGATTCCATCTTCTGCGAGGAGAAATTGAAGCAAGGGGAAAATTGCTCGATAGGCGTCAAGACCGTCTTCTCCGGCGAAGAGCGCGAGCGGGTTTTCAAATTCCGCCACATCGCGTGGCAGCGTTTCGCCAGCCGGAATATAAGGCGGATTTGAAATTATGATATCGAACGGCCCGACTAGGAGGTCTTTGTCTTCAATTGCGTTGAAATCAGTTTCAACAATGCGCGCGCGATCTGTAAATCCGAGCGCCTCCAGATTCCGGCGCGCAAGCGAAAGCGCGACAGGATCAATATCGACGCCAATTCCGTCGGCGTTTTGAAATTCTGAAAGCAGCGCCCCTAGAAGGCAGCCTGTTCCCGTTCCGAGATCAAGGATGCGCCATCTTCCGTCACGCGCGCGGCGGCGGATGATCGCCTCGATCAACGTTTCAGAATCGGGGCGCGGCACGAGAACCCCGCGTTCAAGTTTGAACGGGAGGCCCCAGAATTCTTTCTCGCCGAGAATATACGCGACTGGCTCACCCGAGGCGCGGCGGGCGAGCGCAGCATCGAGCTTTTCCGTGTGCGATGTGGAAAGCCCTTCATTTCCCTTCAGGATAAGAGCGGCGTCATCAAGCCCGAGCGCCCATCCGGCGAGAAGACGCGCATCGAGCAAGGGCGTCGCGCTTTCGGGAAGTTTTGCCGCCGCTTCGCGCAGCCAGGCGCCGATCGTCAATTGCTTTTCACTCACGCGCTCGCGCCAAGTTCTGCAAGGCGGTCGGCGCGGTCCTGCATCACGAGCGCTTCGACAAGTTCTTCAAGGCCGTCGCCCTTGATGATCTCGTCGAGATTGTAAAGCGTCAGATTGATGCGGTGATCGGTGACGCGGCTTTGCGGAAAATTATAGGTGCGGATGCGCTCGGAACGATCGCCGGAGCCGACCATGCCTTTCCTTTGCGCCGCGCGCTCCGCGTCAGCACGGGCGCGTTCCGCTTCGTAAAGGCGCGCGCGCAGGATCTGCATCGCTTTCGCCTTGTTCTTGTGCTGCGATTTTTCGTCCTGCTGCGAAACGACGACGCCGGTTGGAATATGCGTGATGCGAACGGCGGAATCCGTCGTGTTGACCGACTGGCCGCCAGGACCGGAGGCGCGGAAGACGTCGATCCTTAAATCGGAGTCCTTGATTTCAATGTCGACATCTTCAGGCTGCGGCAGCACGGCGACCGTCGCCGCCGAGGTGTGAATGCGCCCTTGCGCTTCTGTTTCGGGAACGCGCTGGACGCGGTGAACGCCGGCTTCGAATTTCATCCGCGCAAACACGCCGTCGCCGGAAACGGAAGCCTGAATTTCCTTGTAGCCGCCCTTTTCCGCTCCCGAAGCTGAGAGAATTTCAACGCGCCAGCCCTTGAGCGCCGCGTAACGCTGATACATGCGGAAAAGATCGCCCGCGAAAAGCGCCGCCTCCTCGCCGCCCGTCCCGGCCCTTACTTCCAGAATGACCGAGGAGTCGTCGGCCTTATCCTTGGGGAGCAGCATCAGCTGCAATTCATACTCGACCTTCGGCGCTTTTTCTTTCAGCTCTTCAAGTTCATCGGCGGCCATCGCCGCCATCTCCGCATCATCGCCGCCGCTCAATTCCTCGAGTTCGACAAGCTGGTCCCTGATCGATTGAAGCTCGCGCGCCTTGTCGACGACAGGCTTCAACTCGCCATGCTCTTTCGACAGCCTGACGATTTCATCGCCCGACGTCGTCGCCGACATCGCCGCTTCGACCTTGTCAAACTTCGCGATCAAGGCATCGATTTTGGACTGGGGGATCAACTCTGTGTTTCCTCTTTTTCCGCCGCTGCGGATGTCTTGCCTTCTATCTCCACGATCATCGCATCGATAATCTCGCAGAACGCCTTGTCATAGCCGTGACCCCGATGGCTTCTCCACCATTTGCGCGCGACGGGGCTAAGCAAAAAACCGCGAACGCCGGAGCCAATCAGGTCATAGGCGCTCTGCTCGATCAGGCCGCGGCCTCGAAGATTATGCGCCGCTTGATAAACGCCGATTTGCGTATGCATCTGAAAGGTGACGCGCGTTTTGTCCTCCGGCGACAATCTTACATTGGGATCGAAAAGGCGCGTAATGAACGCCGCCTTGTCTTCAGAGTCGACAAGCGACTGGTTCATCGCGCCTGTCTGCATCCAGACCGAGAGCGTTAAGTCCGCCCGCGCGATCTTGTTTGTCTGAAATCCCTGCCAGAGGATGGCGATCAACGTGGCGACAATAACGATGACCGCTATCGTCTGGCCGATGTAATAGATGTGTTCCAGGGTCATGAGCTGTCGCCTCATTCGTGAGCGTTAAATGACGCAACACTACAAACAAAAAGCGCGCGGGGGCTTCCGCGCGCTTTCTTATTCCACGATGCGTCGCTACTCAGCCGCAACGCTCTCCTGTTCTTCGCGCGCCTTGATCTCGGCGGCGCGCTTTTCGACGAGTTCGACGAGATGATCGATGATCTGGTCATTGTCGAGCCGGTGGTCGGGCGAGCCGTTGATGTAGACCTGCCCGAATTCCTTGCCGGCGCCGCCGCCGGTAAAGCCGATATCGGTCTCGCGCGCTTCGCCGGGGCCGTTGACGACGCAGCCGATGACGGAGAGCGACATCGGCGTCGTAATATGGGCGAGCCGCTTTTCGAGTTTTTCGACCGTGTCGATCACCTGAAAGCCCTGCCGCGCGCAGGAGGGGCACGAAATAACGTTGACGCCGCGATGGCGCAGATTGAGCGACTTCAAAATGTCAAAGCCGACCTTCACTTCTTCAACGGGGTCGGCCGACAGCGACACGCGGATCGTGTCGCCAATGCCGGCCCACAACAAATTGCCGAGCCCGATCGCGGATTTCACCGAACCGATACGAAGGCCGCCGGCTTCTGTGACGCCGAGATGCAGCGGGCAATCGATCGCGTCCGCAAGCGCGTGATAGGCGGCGACCGTCAGGAACACGTCAGACGCCTTCACCGAAATCTTGAATTCGTGGAAATCATTGTCCTGCAGGATCTTCGCGTGATCGAGCGCGCTTTCGACCATCGCCTCGGGACAAGGCTCTCCGTATTTTTCAAGAAGGTCTTTTTCGAGGCTGCCGCCATTGACGCCGATGCGCATCGAGCAGCCATGGTCTTTCGCGGCCTTGATCACTTCCTTGACGCGCTCTGCCGAACCGATATTGCCGGGATTGATGCGAAGGCACGCAGCGCCCGCAAGCGCGGCTTCGATGCCGCGCTTATAGTGGAAGTGAATGTCGGCGACGATCGGCACCGGCACGTTCTTGCAGATCTCTTTCAGCGCTGCGGTCGATTCAACATCCGGGCAGGAAACGCGAACGATGTCAGCGCCAGCCTCGGCGATTTCATTGACCTGGCGGATCGTCGCTTGCGCGTCAGAGGTCAGCGTGTTGGTCATCGACTGAACCGCGATCGGCGCATCGCCGCCAACAGCGACATTGCCGACCATGATCTGTCTCGACTTGCGGCGCTCGATATCGCGCCAGGGACGCACGGACATCAGATTGTTCCTCGAAATTTGAACCCCGTTTTAGCGGGGTATTGAGGCGCTGTCGCGACAGCGCCGCTCATCGAGGCCGCTTTTCCTAAAATGCGGGCGGAAAATCAACAATCAGGGCCCGGAATCGCTGGGTCCGCCTAGGAAGGACGCAGGAAATTGAACTTGACGATCTGCTCAAAGGCCGGGCGGGGCGCGCCGTCGACGGTGCGCGGCTCGAAACGCCAGCGGGTGATCGCATTGAGGGCGGCCCGGTCAAAGCACTTGTTGGTTGTGTCGACGACCCTCTCGGTGACGACCTGACCTTCCGGCGTGATCGTATAGGCGAGCGTTACGGTCTCGACCGGAGCGGCGCCGACCTCGCAATTAGGCGGATAAATAGGCTCGATCTTCTCGATCGCCCGCGCCTCGATAATGACCGGCAAAGGCTGCGGCGTCACGCCTTCCGGGGCCGGCATATGCTCACTCGCCGGCGCTGCGTCCGCCGCCTCGACCGGAGGCGTTGGGACGCCGCCAAGTTTCAACGGTTCGCTGATGTCGCGCGGACGGGTGATCGTAAGCGCGCACCAGATCATAAAGGCGATGATGGCGATGACGGCAATGAAGGAAAGTTTCGACGGTTCAGCCGGGCCCGATGGCTGCGCGGGAACCGCCGGGGCCTGTTCTTCGCGCGGTGCGGCGGCGGCTGAAAACCCCGCCTCCGATTTAAAGCGGTCAACGACCGGCGCGGGGTCGAGGCCAAGCGCCTCGGCGTAGACTTTGACGAAACCGATGGCGAAAGGTTTTGACGGCAGCGACGCGACGTCCATCTGCTCGATCGCTTCGAGATAGGCCGCCTTGATATGCGTGCCCTCCGCGATCGCATCAAGCGACAAGCCTTGCTTGACGCGAACCGCTTCCAGATAAGGGCCGACGGCGAGGAAATTTTTCGGGTCGACCTCGGCGGCTCTGAGGCGCGCGCGCGCATCGTCCAGTTCGAAAATTTCAGCAGATCCGTTTTTCGTCGTCACTCTTACTCGGCCCCTTACGCCACTGGCCCATACTTACTGCTTCGCGCGCTCTTGAATATACGCTGCGTAAAAAAATCCCGATCAAAGGCGCGCGGAGCGCCTGAAAACCTTTATTGCTCGTGGTATCGAAATTTTCTGAACTTTTGGTGAGCTTCGCCGGATCTTCAGGGAAGCTCGGCGCCAGCGCCTTCAAGCCAGGCGCGCAGCGCGCCCCGCAATGATTCGTCCTTGGCCGCGCCGGGCCGCGTCAGTCTCATTTCGAGCCACTCGGAAAGCGCATTCGCCTCAATCGAGCGCACAAGGCGGCGAAACGCGCCGATTGACGAGGCCGGCGTTGAAAACCTTCTGACGCCGACGCCGACAAGCGCCGCCGCCATCAACGGATCGGCGGCCTGTTCCCCACAGAAGGTCAAGGGTTTGCCGGCGCTTCTCGCCGCTTCAACAATACGGGCGATAAAGGCGAGAAAACCGGCGTCGATCGGGTCATAGCGCTTTTGCGTCAGCTCAGAATCGCGGTCGGCGGCGAAATAGAATTGCGCCAGATCGTTACCGCCGATCGACAGAAAATCGACCTTGGCGGCGATCTCGTCCGCCCGCCAGGCGGCGGCCGGCGTTTCAATCATTGCGCCGAGATGGATTGACGTCGGCAGCGGCCGACCGCGTTTGGCGGCGAGCGAGAACTCCTTGTCGAGCAGCGCGCGCGCATTGTCGATTTCACCCGGCAGGGTCACCATCGGAAATAATACGAAAAGCTCTCGTCCGGCGGTCGCCGCCAACAGCGCGCGCAATTGCGGACGGAAAAGCCCCGGGCGATCCATCGCCATGCGCATGCCGCGCCAGCCCATTGCAGGATTGGCTTCGGCGCGGCGTTTCATATAGGCCGCCGCCTTGTCGCCGCCGAGATCGGCAGTGCGGAAAACGACCGGCCGGCCGCCGGCTTTTTCTACAATCTCCGTATACAGCGCTTCTTGCGCTGACGCGCGCGGCAATTGCGCGCCGATAAGGAATTGCAGTTCGGTGCGAAACAAACCGACGCCAGCGGCGCCCGCCTGCTCAAGATTGGCCATGTCGAGTGCGATGCCGGCATTCATCAAAAGATCGATTCGCTCGCCGTCACGCGTTGCGGTTTCAAGATCACGCTCGGCCAGGAACGCCGCCTGACGTTCCGATTGAAGCGCGGCCTTGTCGGCGTAACTCGCCGCAACTGCGTCGGTCGGGCGGATGAATACATCGCCTTCCGATCCGTCGATAATGACGGCGTCGCCCTCTTCGGCGAGCGCAATGGCGCTGTTAAGTCCGGCAACGAGCGGCAGGCCGATCGCGCGCGCAACAATTGCGACATGCGAGGTCGATGAGGCCTCGGCGATGACGAGCCCTCTCAGCTTGCCCCGGTCATATTCAAGAAGCTCGGCGGGTCCGAGCGAACGGGCGAAGACGATCGCCTCGTCGGGAAGCTCGTGATCGGCTGCGATGGCGGCGCCGGAAAGCTGGCGCAGCATGCGGTTTGAAAGATTGTCGAGATCATGCATGCGCTCGCGAAGATAGGGGTCTTTCACCTGCGCCATGCGCGCCCGGTTTTCAGACTGCACCTGTTCGACCGCCGATTCCGCCGTCAGGCCGGAAATGACGGCGGCGCGAAGGCGCTCCTTCCAGCCGCGGTCATAGGCGAACAACCGATAGGTCTCCAGAACTTCGCGCGAGACCGCCTCAAGCGCTTCGTCGGCGAGAAGCGCGTCGATTGAGGCCTGCAAGGCGGCGAGGCCTTTTTCAAGGCGCACGGCTTCGGCCTGCGCATCATCAGCGAAGACTCTGTGCTTCGGCGTCGGCGGTTCGTGGAAAAATGCACGGCCCGATGCAACGCCCGGCACGACGCCCGAACCGTTCAACCGTTCCGGCCGATGCAGCATCGCGCCGACTTCTTCCGTCGTTGTCGGATCGAAGAGTTCGCCCGACGCGGCGATCTCCGCGAGCAAGGTCGCGACCGCCTGCGCGGCGCCGACTTCTTCATCCGTATAACGGCGGCTCAAACGGTTTTGCAGCACCAGAACGCCGAGCGACTTTCCCGACCGGATGAGCGGCACGCCAAGGAATGACCTGAGCGGATCTTCACCCGTTTCAGGCCGATAGGCGAAGCTTGGATGAAGCGGCGCGTCAGCGGTGACAAGCGGATGCAGTGTCGAGGCGACGACGCCGACAAGGCCCTCGCCCCATTTAAGGCGCGTCAAATGCACCGCCTGCGGATTGAGGCCTTCGGTTGAGTAAAGCTCAAGCTCGTCGCTCGGCAATCTGAGATATATCGAACAGACATCAGAACCGACATGGCGGGCGATGATCGAGGTTAGCGCATCAAGCCGGTCCTGCGCGCTCGCCGCAATCGCGACCGCGTCATGCATAGACCGCAACAGCCCGGCTATGCCGCCTGCCGTTCTCGCCGCCGTTTTATCGCGTCTTGGCGTCATCAGCCTTTCAAAACGCTCCTTGTCACGCCGAACCGGGCGCACGATCGAGCCCATAGGCCTGATGCAGCGTCCGGACCGCCAATTCGCCATAATCGGAAGCGATCAGCACACTGATCTTGATTTCCGATGTCGAGATATTCTGGATGTTGATGCCTTTCGAGGCGAGCGCCTTAAACATTGTCGAGGCGACGCCCGTATGGCTTCTCATGCCGACGCCGATAACCGAGACTTTAACGACATCGCGGTCGGTCTGCATCTGCACAAAGCCGATTTCATCTTTCGCCTGATCGAGCGCGGCGATTGCGCGCTGCAATTCAGATTCGGCCATGGTGAAGGAAATATTGGCGCCGGCGGTGCGCGACGGGCTCTGCACGATCATGTCGATATTGACGCCGGCGTCGGCAAGCAGTGTGAAAATATCCGCCGCACGGCCCGGTTCATCCGGCACCGACATCAGTGAAATCGTCGCCTCGTCGCGCGACAAAGTGACTGAACTCACAATTTGCTTTTCCACGATTTCTTCCTCGTCGCAGATGGTTGTGCCCTGACGCGGGGCATCGGGTTCGGCAAAGCTCGACAGAACGCGAAGGCGAACCTTGTAGGCCATGGCGAGTTCGACCGAGCGCGTCTGCAATACTTTTGCGCCGAGCGAGGCCATTTCAAGCATCTCCTCATAGGAGACTTTTTCAAGACGGCGCGCTTGTTTCGAAATTCTGGGATCGGTCGTGTAGACGCCGTCAACATCAGTATAGATGTCGCAGCGCTCGGCGCGAAGCGCCGCTGCGAGCGCCACCGCCGTCGTATCGGAGCCGCCGCGGCCAAGCGTCGAGATGCGGCCATCGGGCGCAACGCCCTGGAAGCCCGAAACAACGGCGATCTCGCCATTGTCGATCGCCTCGCCGAGCGGCTCTTCGGGGATTTCAAGAATGCGCGCCTTGCCATGGGCGTTGTCGGTTTTGAGGCGCGCCTGCCAGCCCTGCCAGGAGCGCGCGCGATAACCCATCTTCTGCAGGATCAGCGCAACAAGACCCGACGAGACCTGCTCGCCGCTTGAAACGATCGCGTCATATTCGACATTGCGGATGTCGAGCGCCGGATCGGGGGGACCCGCTTCCGCTGCGAGTTCGACAAGCCGGTTGGTTTCGCCCGCCATCGCCGAAACGGCGACGACGACGGAATGACCCGCATCGGCTTCGCGTTTCACATATTGCGCGACGCGCCGCATGCGCTCGATGTCGGCGACCGACGTTCCGCCGAATTTCATCACGATCCGCGCCATCGGACCCAATCCGCCTTTCCAGTCCTATAGAGATGCGTCATGTCTATAGAGCCGGCCCGCTCCGGCGCAAGCGGGCCCCTATTCTGGCGCGCCCGGCCTTCGTTATCGTAAGGTTTGAGGGTTTTTGAAGGAGGAAATAAGGGTGATTGAGGCGGCGACGACAATCGACCCGGCCGAGGTCGAGAAATTTTCGAAGATCGCCGATGAATGGTGGGACCCGTTCGGCAAGTTCAAACCGCTCCATAAATTCAATCCGGTCCGCCTCGCCTATATTCGCGACGAGGCCTGCGACGCTTTCGGGCGCGAGCGCCGCGACAAGGCGCCGCTGAAGGGTTTGCGCCTTCTCGATGTCGGTTGCGGCGGCGGCCTGGTCGCCGAACCGATGCGCCGGCTTGGCGCGGATGTCGTCGCGATCGACGCGGCTGAACGCAACGTCAAAACGGCGATAATCCATGCGCGCGATTCCGGCCTTGAAATCGACTACCGCGCAACGACGGTCGAAGCGCTCGTTGAAAATGGCGAGGCGCCGTTCGACATTGTCCTCAATCTTGAAGTCGTTGAGCATGTCGCCGATCCGTCGCTGTTCCTCAAATCCTCGGCGAGCCTCGTTAAACCCGCTGGAAAGGACTGATGATCGTCGCAACGATCAACCGACACTGAAAGCGTTTGCGCTCGCCAAGATCGGCGCTGAATATGTGCTTGCTGGCTGCCGCGCGGCACCCATGACCCGGCCAAATTCTCTGAAGCCGGAAGAAATCGAAACAGCCCTTGTAGAGGGCGGCATGACGGTTGAGGCCGCGCCGGCGTCTCCTACGATCCGTTGATGGATGTCTGGCGGATCGCCGCCTCGACCGACGTCAATTATATGGTGTCGGCGCGAAAATCCGGCGTTTAAGCCGGTTTGGACGGCAAAAAGGCAACCGTCACAAAAATTTAAGCGAGGCGGGCGTTAACCCTGCTGGACCGCGGCGTTTGCGGGGCCTAACAATCCATCCCGTAAATTGGGGGCGTGTTGGAAGGGGTCGTGCATGTCGTTGCCGTTAGTTGATGTGGCGCTGTTGAGCGGGGGCGCAGTCGTTCTTTTTATCGGGGTCGTTCTTTCAATCATCGGCGCGCGGGCAGCGAATGCCGGCCGCGCCTTGCAGAAAGACGCCGAAGCGCGTCTCGCCGCAACGAATGAACTCGCCGCCGACGTGAAGCGGCTTATTGAAAAAGTCGAGCAGTCGATGGACCAGCGCGATGCTGCGATCGAAAAAGCTTTCGCTGGCGGTCGCGCCAATCCAGCGCCGGCGACGCGGATGAGCGAAGAGGCCGAAGCCGCGCTTCCGGCCGACGAGCATAACGACAATGGTCGCCGCCCGCGCGCCGATCTCGGTCATCTGTTCGATCGCGAAGAACAAGGGATCGAAGCCTCGGCGGACGATTATCATGACGACGGCGAGCATGACGATCACTGCAAGACGCATGATGCGGAAAGCGGCAAGCGATCGCTCTTCTCGCGGCTCTTTCGCCGCGCGGCCTGACCATCAGATCGAATACAGTTTCATGAAATTGGCGACAGCGCGTTTAACGCGCGCTGTTCGCTCGCTGGCGCTGACAGGTTCTGCAACGCCGACAAGCGTTGCAACGTGATCGGCGCCCTTGATAAGCCCCAGAAAATCGGATGCCGCCGCGCGCGGGTCTTCGATGACGACGCGCCCGGCGCACGCTTCGCGCTCAAGGAAGTCGGCAAGGCGCCCATGCACGAAGGCGGGACCGCTTTTGAAATAAAGCTCTGCGAGTTCCGGAAAACTCGACACTTCCGAGATGATGAGGCGCAACATCGCAACGCGGCGTTCATCGAAAACAACTTCGACATAACGCTCGCCAAACCGCGACAATGTTTCTTCCGTCGTCGACGGCGCCGGCCCGACGGTCAGCGCCTCGACAAGATTATTCGCCGTCTCGGCGACGACGGCGGCGAGGAGTTCATGCTTGCCGGCATAGCGTGTATAGATCGTCTGTTTTGAGACCGAGGCCGCGTCGGCGATGTCGTCGACGGAAGCGGCGTATCCGCGTTCCAGAAAAAGCGCCTTCGCCGCTTCAAGGATCGCCTCGTCCTTGGCCGGATCGGCGCGGCGGCCTTTTTTCTGTTCGTCCTTCAACGGCGCCGTCATCAATGGCCTCCAGGCGCCGGCTGCCTGTCCGGCGGGCTGGCGAGAATAAAGAGCGGCGCGGTGATGAGGCAAGCGACGGTGATGACGATGAAAACATCGGCGAAGGCGAGCGTCGCCGCCTCGCGGCGGCCAAAATTTGCGAGCGCCTGCAAAGCCGCGAGATCGGGGTTGGGAACGCCCTCAGCCTGAAAATGCGCGGTTATCGCGGTGAGGCGCTCGGTGAACGCCGGCCGGCCGTTATTGTAGAAATCCGCCAGCACGCGCGTGTGAAAGGCCGTCCGGTCCGTGAGGATCGTATTGATGATCGCCAGACCGAAGGCACCGCCGAGATTGCGCGCCAGATTGTAAAGCCCCGAAGCGCCCGGCACCAAGGCTGGCTCAAGCGTGCCGAGCGCAATGACGTTCAGGGGCGCCATGGTCAGCATCAATCCGGCGCCGCGCGCGACTTGCGGCCAGAACAGATTCCAGTAGCCCCATTCCGACGTGACGCCGGTCAGCGCATGCGTCGCCGCAGCGAGGAGAACAAGCCCCGAGGCGGAGACGAAACGCGGATCGAATTTCCGCGACAAAGTCGCCGCGATCGGCGCCGTCAAAAACATCGCGCCGCCAGTGACGAACAAGGTTTCGCCAATCTGCAGCGCGTTATAGCCTTTAATCCGCGCCAAAAATAACGGAAGCACATAAACAAGGCCGAACAAGGCGACGCCAAGCGTTGCTGCGGCTATCGAACCGACGGCAAAATTGATGTTCCGGTAAGCCGCGAACTCGACGATCGGGTGATCGCTTCGCCGCTGACGAAAGAAAAAGGCGAGCCCCGCACTGAGCGCGACGATTGTAAATATCGTGATCCAGCGGTCGGCGAACCAGTCGTCGCCCGGCCCTTCTTCCAGAATATATTCGGTGAGGCCGAGCGCGACCGCCATTAGCAGAAAGCCGAAAACATCGAACCGCTTGAGGCGGTCTAAATCCGGCTTGTCGAAATCGGCGTAAAGCCAGACGACCGAGGCGATCACAAAGCCCGGCACGACATTGACGAAAAAGAGCCAGTGCCAGGAAAGCGATTCTGAGATCCAGCCGCCAAGCGTCGGCCCGATGGTCGGAGCGAGCGTGACGATAAGGCCGATACCGGCGGAAATCTGCATGGCGCGCGAGCGCGGAAACGCCGTGATCGATGTTGCAAAAACCGTCGGGATCATCGCGCCGCCGATAAAACCCTGAATGGCGCGCATGACGATCAGCATTTCCATCGATGTCGACAAGCCGCAGGCAAGGCTTGAAATCGCAAAGCCCACCGCCGAAATCGAAAACATGACGCGCGTCGACAAGGACCGCGTCAAATATCCCGAAATCGGGATCATCATCACTTCGGCGATCAGATAGGAAGTTTGCACCCAGCTGATCTGGTCGGCGCTGGCGGCAAGCCCCGCCTGAATTTCAGCGAGCGAGGCGGCGACAATCTGAATGTCGAGGATCGCCATGAACATGCCGACGACCATCGTCAAAAAGATCGCGAGCTTTTTCGGATCGATACGGTCGGCGGCTGGCGCGGGCGCCGGCGCAGTCAAGCCGTCCGCAGCGGCGGCCGTTGTCATGAACGCGTCTCATTGTCCGCGTCAGCGCTTTCAACGCGGCGCGGCGAAAACAGGGCGGCGGTTGCGCTCTTGTCGCCGCCGCGCGTGTCGACGGCGGCGGTGACCGACATGCCCGGCAGCAGCGTAATATCGGAGGGCGATTGTAAGATGCGAATCCGCACCGGCACGCGCTGCACGATCTTCGTGAAATTGCCGGTCGCGTTTTCTGGCGGCAACAACGAGAATTCAGAACCGCTCGCAGGCGAGAGATTTTCAACCTCGCCCTCAACCTCTTTGCCGGGATAGGCATCGACATCGAGCGTTACTTTGGCGCCTGGCCGGATTCGGCGGATCTGCGTTTCCTTGAAATTCGCCGCGACATATACCTCGTTGACGGGCACGATAGACACAAGCCGCTGGCCGACATTGGCGTATTGGCCCTTGCGCGCAATGAGATTGCCGGCGACGCCGTCTTTCGGCGCGTGGACGCGCGTATTGGCGAGATTATCCTGCGCGAGCGCAAGGTTTGCTTCCGCCGCCTTCAAGGCCGCAGCGGCCTGTTCTTTTTCCGCTTCCGCAAGTGCTGCTTGCGCTTTGGCCGCATTAAGGCTCGCTGAGGCGCCTTCATAACGCCCGCTCGAATCTTTCAACGCCGCGTTCGCCTTATCGAGCGTGCTCCGCGTTGCGAAATCGTCCTTGGCGAGCGCCGCAGCGCGCTTTCGTTCGATCGCCTGCAAGGACAGCGAGGCGGAAGCGGATTTTACCCCCGCCTTGGCGCCATCCACCTGCGCGGCGGCCATCGCAATTTTTTCATCGATGCCGGCAAGCGCGGCGCGCTTTGCCGCGACATCGGCCTCCGCGCGATGGAGCGCGGCGATATATTCATTGTCTTCAAGCACGACGAGCACGTCGCCGGCGTGGACGATTGAATTTTCTCCGACCAGGACCTCAGCGATCCGCCCCGGCACTTTCGAAGCGATATTGACCGTGTCCGCTTTAAGATACGCATCGTCCGTATGCTCGATGAACCGGCCATGAACCGTCCAGCGAACGCCGACATAAAGCGCCAGCACCGCAACCGAAGCGACAATCGCCGTCAGAAGATATTTTTTCATGGTCCGGATATCCCTACTCAGAGGGACCTATATCATACTGGACTGGTTAGTATGAAATGAATTTTTCGCGACTGCGGCATAGAATTGCTGATGTGAGATATTTCATAGAAAAAACAACCGTCTAGCTATGACGGCTCGCGTCGACGATGGCCGCAAGCTTGCTCCATTCGCGGTCGAGCGCCCCCAAAGTGGCGGCATAGCCGTCAATCACCGCTCGGTCATATTCCTTCCAGTCGCGCAATTCGACGCCGGTCACCGGCGGCGCGATCAGGATGTCGGGCGGGGCTTCCTTGGGGCGCAATTCCTGGCGCGAGGTCGCCGCCCGCATTAACAGCGTCACGACCGGCGGCGCGGATCTAAGGCCGTCGCCAGACCCATTCGGCGAAGGCCGGCGGGTCGGCGAAGAAGTCGACACCGTTGAGGCCCTCTGCCTTTAACATCAACGCCGATCGTTACGCCCGGTGCATATTCGTCATGTGATCGATCGGAAGGTATTCATTACAGCGCCGTCAGCGGCAATGCCGTTTCTATGACCGGCGGCAAAATGCCTGGCAGGAAATCGTCGCGGCACTTCGCGTAAAGACCGCGCAGTGCACGCGCGATGACACGCCCTTCGTCAGCTCCGACGAAGAGCGTGCGAAAATGGAACCTCGAGATCCTCGATCACATGACGTCGCCGAAATGGCGCTTCAGCCTTTCTTCGACGTGCGCCTTTTGCTGGCGCGGCAGCTAAACGTGACAATCGCCGAGCGGATTGGAATCGACAAAACCGTCACGAATGCGCGCTTCGATTTCTTCATCGTCCCAGCCCATGGCGACACAGGCGGCGACAATGGCGCCCATCGACGCGCCGGCAAGGAAATCAATCGTCACATTGCGCTCGCGCAACGCCTTGACCGCGCCAATATGGGCGTAGGCGCGTGCGCCGCCGCCCGAGAGAACAAGCGCGACGGTGCGCCCTGCAATGGCGCGGGCAGGGAGGCGCTCTTCCGGTAACGCTGTTTATGGCCATGGAAGATGCGGTGGGCGTCGACGGCATCGACCCAAATCGCCGCGCTGCCGGATTTACAACCTTCAGCACGGCATGACGATATCGACGGACACCGAAAGCTATCGAAGGCGCATCGACAGTCAGCGCCCATCGGAAGGCCGCCCAGCGGGCGCTGTATCCCCTGCACCGGCGAGGGCAGCTCGTCGGCGCGAAGCAAGGCGAAACGATATTCGAACGTGTCGCCAACGCGCGCTGTCAGGATAACGACACGTCTCCGTAACAGCTGAGCCCGCTTCAAACGCCCCTGCGCCCCGCAGCGCCACCTCGACATCACGGACGCCAGTGCGCGCGCCGCCCATGTGAACCGTCTCAATTCGTCAATCGTTTGGCGTGCGCGGCGATATCGATCGAGGGCGATGAGCCGATGATCTGTAAAAAACGCGCGGCGAGGCGCGCTGAAGCAGGCGCCGGGTGGCGGAAATACGCGTTCGCGACGACGAAGGCGACAGCGCGCGTGAAATCGGGCAGGCGCTCGACAAATTCAACATATCGGTGCGGTCGATGGCGAAATTTCCGGTCCCGCAAAGCGAAGGCCGAAGCCGAATGCGGCTCCAGCGACGAAGCGACACGACCGGTTCGCCCGAGCGCGCCAGCAATCCTCTCTTCCTCGCCGGCTTCATTGTCGCGCACGATGATAAGACGGCCAGAGAGCACGAAATAAAGCGCGTCGGAAAGCTCGCCCTGTTTGAACAATTCCGCGCCGCCACCAAGCGTGAACCAGCGGCCGCGCTCGACAAGCAGCTTCAATTCCGCGTCGTCAAATCCGCGAAAGAAGGGAAGCGCTCTACATCTTGGAAAAAGATCGGTCATCAAACTCCATGATGAGCGCGGCGGCGTAAGAATTTCAAGACGTATCACGGGATTGCGGGCGAAAGTTTACCGTCAATTTGGATCACGTTCATAAAGGGTGAATTCAGCGTCGGGCGTTTCGATTTTTTCCACCGGATTGAAGTTGCGCAACGCTGCGCTCATGCGTTTGTCGAGCGCCTCACGCTCAAGATCTTTCCATCGGATCGTCCATACGCGCTTTTGAGAATCAAGCGGATCTTCACCATAGGCGGCGATCACATGCGAGCGATCGAAATAATAAAAGAGCGGCGTGTCGGCCCAGTCGCGATAATGGGTGAGGACATAATCGCCGGGTGATAAAATCGCGGAAAGCGCCGCCGCCGTCGCCTTGTAATCGCGCGGTGAAGGCGTGCGCGAAGCGTTAATTACAAGACCGTCTGCGAAAATCGCAGCAACACCGAGTGCGGCGGCTGCAAACAAGGCGCGTTTTGACGCCAGCGCGGCAAGCCCCGCCGCCGCAAGGATGATTACAAAGGGAACGAAAACAACGAAGGCGCGCGGCGCAAACAGCCCGGCGCGGCCAAAAAGAATGAGACCGAGCACGACCGGCGCCGCAACGATCCAGCTTACAATAGTCGTCCTTGCGGCGATGTAGCTTGCAAGCCTGTCAGCGGGCGGCGAGAGCGACCGCAATAGCGGACGAAAGAAAGCCGCGGCGAGCGGCGCCAGGATCATGAAGAACGGCAAAGGCGCCATTAATGAGAGCAAATCGGCGCGCTTGGTCGCAAAGGTCGAGAACCAGAAAATGAGAGCGGATGATGCAAACGCCAGAAAATAAAGCGGCCAGACGGGCGCGGTTGCGACTAGCGATGTTTGCCGCGCTTTCGGCGGGCGAAAAAATCCAATCGCGCAAAGGGCGAGTCCGGCGGCAAACGCGGCGCCGATTATGACAGCGCCCGGATGCGCCGAATGGGGCGCATCCGCATCGACATAAAATAGAAAACCGAACGACAGAAAGTTCCGCAAAAATTCAGCGCCGGCGGCGGGCGCGGCCTCGCCGCGCGCCTGATAGAGCGAATGGGCGAGCGCCGGCATTGACGCGATCAGCGCCAGCCCTTGCACATAGGCGGCGCGCGGAACCCGCCAGCGCATCGGCGAGGGAACGATGTCGCGCGCCTTCATCGCCGCATCGCCATTCAGTGCGACGAACAACATCTGCACGGCGAGGATTAGCCAGCACATTTCGGTCGTTTGCAGCGACAATACGATCGCCAATCCATAGCCCCAGCCTGCCCATTCGGACGGGCGTTCATCGCGCATCAATCGCATGAGAAAGTATGTCGAGACGACGCAAAAGAGCGCGCCCGGCGCATACATGCGCGCGATCTGGCTCCAGAAAATATGGAAACCGCTCGCCGCAATCATCAACGCTGAAAGCGCGGCGGCAAGATTGCCGTAAAGCGCGCGCGCCAGAAAGAAAACGGCGAGGATTGTCAGCGACCCCGCAAACGCGCCCGGCAAGCGCAACGCTGTCGGCGAAGTTCCGGCGATCGCCGTCCAGACGCGCATCGCCATATAATAGCCGACCGGATGCGGCTCCTCGTTGAAATGCCAGTCGAGCGTTTCAAGAAAGCCATGGCGCGGCGGCGGTTCGGAAATGCCGGCAGGCAAGTCGATGCCCGGAATGTAAATTTCCGGATGCGAAAGCGACGGTCCGCCAAGATCGGCGAGGCGCATTGAGAATCCCGCAAACATCGCAACAAGGGCAATGGCGAGCGCCGGATTGTGCAAGACGCCTTGAAACCTGCTCATAGATCCCCGCGCTGGCCGGATGCCGGCGCCAGATTAGGCCGTTACGGGATTAATAATTTGCGTCGCCGCCGCCGCAAAGGCGTTGATCTTGAGGCGGCGGCAATAGGGGCCTCAGGCGCCTTCAACCACGATGAAATCGGAAACGCCATATTGCTGACGGAGCTTCAGCGCCTCCTGATAGTCAGCCGATTGATAGGCGGCGAGCGCTTTTTCATAGCTCTCAAATTCGACAACGACATTGCGCGTGCGGCTTGAGCCTTCCATGGCTTCAAACCGGCCGCCGCGAACGATCGGGCGGCCGCCAAATTTCTGAATGACTTTCGAGGACGCCGCGACATAAAGCGGATAATTGTCCGCATCCGTTACATCGACATGCGCGATCCAGTAGCCCTTCGCCATGGCGGCTTTCCCATTCGATTTGCGGCGCGATTAGTTGACGTCTTTTTTTGCCGGCGTTGCAGCGGTCGGCAAGGGCGCAACGGCGACGCCTTCATCGACAAGCTCCTTGGCGTCGGCCTTGGTCGCCTCGCCATAGATCGCGCGTTCTTTTGTTTCACCGTAATGGATGCGCCGCGCCTCTTCCGGAAAGCGTTCGCCGACATAGTCGAAATTCTTCTCGACATAGTCGCGCGCCCGGCGGGCGGCGTCGGCCATCGCGTCGTTCATCTGCTTGGCGCGGTCTTCGCCGCTGCTCTTTTTGGACGATACGGATGCGCGCCGAACGAGCGCCGGCGCCATGATATCGCGGCTCACCTCGGTCACGCCGCAAGAAGGACACTCAAGGCGGCCGGCGTCGGCCTCGCGCTCGAAATGATCGCTCGACGGGAACCAGCCTTCGAACGAACAGCCCGAGGCGCATTTCAACTGATACTTGATCATGCTTCCAGTGTGGTGACTTTCACCGGCTTTTCAAGAGAAAGGCTCGGGATTTGCTGACGGGCTTTCGTAACGCGGGCGAGATCTAGCTCGGCAAGGATAACGCAAGGTTCATCGCCCCGCGCCTCGGCCAAAATGTCGCCCCAGGGGGAGATGATGAGGGAATGACCGAAGGTCTCTCTCCCGTCTTCGTGAACGCCGCCCTGCGCTGCAGCGGCGACAAAGGCGCCGCATTCAATAGCGCGCGCCGTTAACAGTGTTTTCCAATGCGCGCGCCCCGTCTGACGGGTGAAAGCGGCGGGCACGCAAAGAATTTCGGCGCCGGCTCGGGCGAGCGAGCGATACAAATGCGGAAAGCGCAAATCATAACAGATCGAAAGCCCGACCTTGGCGAGCGGCGTTTCAACAAGCACCGCATTGTCGCCTGCCTGGTAAACGGCGCTCTCGCGCCAGCTCTCGCCGTCTTCAAGCGTCACATCGAACATGTGGATCTTGTCGTAGCGCGCCGCGACGCCGCCATCGGGTCCGAACAGAAAACTCCGGTTTGCAAGCGCGCCGTCATCGCGCTTCACCGCAAGCGATCCGATGAGCAGAAAGACGCCATGTTCGGCGGCGGCGGCGGAAAAGGCTTCAATCTCCTCCATCGCCTCGCCATCCGGAAGTGAGGCGGCAAGGCGTTTCGCGTCGCGGTCAACCGCATTGGTCATTTCCGGCGTGAGGATGAGATGCGCGCCCATCTCCGCCGCCTCGCCGATAAGGGCGAGCGCCGCGTCTATATTGGCGAGACGGTTAATGCCTGAGCGCATCTGCACGCAGGCGACTTTGATAGGCGCGCGCTCATCATCACTCATTCAAAAGCGCCTCCAGCTTGCCGGCGTTTTCAAGCGCATAAAGATCATCGCAACCGCCGACATGGGTCTCGCCGATAAAGATTTGCGGATAGGTCGCAGCGCCCTTTGACCGCTGCAGCATTTCAGCGCGCAGCTTCTTGTCGAATCCGGCAGACAGCTCTTTCACTTCCGCCCCCTTTTTCGAGAGAAGCGAAAGCGCGCGCACGCAGAACGGACAAAAGGGACGCGTATAGACGGTGACTTCTTTCATAGAGATCAGTGAGCCCGGTACTACATCCGGCTTAGCATCGCGCAATTTCGTCAGCGCTTAAAGCGCTGTCGCCGCTTGCGCCATGAATTATTCCTTCAGCCGATTGCTGCGCCCGATTTGCCGGTGCGGGCGAGGACAATGGCGTCAACGCGCGCCGCGCCAGCCCGCCGCAGCGTCCTCGCCGCGGAGGAAAGGGTCGCGCCCGTCGTCATGACGTCGTCGATAAGAACGACATGGGCGCCGCGGAGGCGCTCGCGCTCCCCCTCTCTCACTGCAAATACGCCCCGCACATTGCGCTTTCGCTGTTCGGCGGAGAGCGCCTTTTGCGGCGGCGTCGGCCTTTTCTTTTCAAGCAGCATCGGCGCAAAAACGCCGCCGGCGATGCGGTTGAGCGCAAGCGCGAGCGTCGCCGCCTGATTATAGCGTCGGGCGAAAAGCCGCCGCCAGTGGAGCGGAACGGGCGCGAGGAGGCTTTGCGGCGTAATGAGCCAGCCGCCGGCGCGCGCCATCCAGCGGGCGAACAATGGCGCAAGATCGGTCCGGTCCGAATATTTGAAAGCGACGACTAGCCCGTGGCTTTCATCGTCATAAACAATCGCTGCGCGCGCCGATTCAAAGGCCGGCGGATCGGCAAGGCAAGCGCCGCATAGCGCGCCCTCTCCGACCTCGTAAGCGAACGGCGCCCCGCAAGACGCGCAAACCGGATCGTCGATGAATTGAAGGGCGGCGAAGGCGCGCGCGCTGATCGCGCCCGGCTCCGAGACCGGTTCGCCCGTCGACGGACAAAGCGGCGGCAGCAACGCATCGAGCGCCATTCGTTGAAACGACTGCGGAAATTTTGTGAAAATATTTTGCATCGGATTCAAAAATTCTCAACAAATACGCCATCTCAAAAACATGCTTAACGCAAATTCATCACGTTTCCTAATCGACCCTTAATGACGAGACCTTAATTTCCGCTCCGACTGCCTCGTTTTGAGCCGGCTGCGTCAGCTAGGCGTTTACATGGGAGCGGGGGATTATGCGCGTGTTCGGTAAATTCACTCGTGACGAGAACGGCAACATCGCCATTCTCTATGCGTTCACTTTGGTGCTCTTGTTATTGTTCGCCGGCGGCGCGGTCGACTTTTCGCGGCGCAATGCGATCAAGGCGGATCTCATCGAATCGCTCGATGCCGCCGGCCTTGCCGTCGCCCAGCTTGACGAAGCCAACGGCCCGGAAATTTCGGGCCTCAATGACGCGCAGCGCAAGGCTTATCTGAAAGACTATGGCGTCAAATTCTTCAATGAGAATTTCTCGCATGAGAACGAAATTCTCAATCTGAATGTCGATTTTGACATCACCGAACAAAAGATCACGCCAAGAGCCACCGGAAGAATCAAAACCCTTCTTCTGGGCGCAGCAAGCGCCCTTATCGACCATGGCGCGGCAGACGACCTGAAGATGATGACGATCAACAGCGACACGGAAATCACCCGCAAGGGCTCGGGTCCGATCGAACTGGCGCTGGTCCTCGACGTCACGGGCTCGATGGACAACTATATCGGCGGCGAGCGTAAAATCGACTCGCTGAAAGACGCGGCCGACGCCCTTCTCGATTCACTCTACGGCGCCGATGCAAATGCAACGAGCAACGACGTGACGACTTCGGTCGTTCCCTTCGCAGCATGGGTCAATTCAGGCGGCGCCAAATATGACGACGGCACGTCTGCGTGGAGCTCATCCTGGGGCGACACTCTGGGACTGGCTTATTACAATGGCGCGCATTTTTTCCATGTCGACAATTCAGGCGCCATCGATCTCACAAAAAAGGTCAACCATTTCGACCTCTGGAATTCGCTCAGCGGCTCCGAAACCTGGGACGGCTGCAACGAGGAGCGTCCCTATCCGTTCGATGAAATCGACATTCCCGCAGGCGCAACGCCAGTGAACAGCGATGTTTCCGGATTCAACACGGCGCCGACAGGCACGACCAATTCAAGGATGCTGCAGGCGTTTTCAAACGCGCCGACGCGGCCTCTCTCGGATGCGGACCTGTTGACCGTCGCCAATACGAAATTCGTTCCGCAATTTGCGCCGGACGATCCTGATTGCGACGGCAATGCCTGCGATTGGGGCTCGACAACAAGCGGAAGCAGACGCCATCGCACGACGACCTGGAACAGCTACACGGCTGGCGGCCTCACCTATTACGGCCACTGGTTCAAGGACCCGGACGATGACGGCAGCGACGCCTGGAAGACATCGTCTTCGGTGCGCGAAAGCGACTATGACAACTCGTTTATCGATGACGATCAGTATACGACCGCTTCAGGCTCGGGGATCAGCAAATATGTCAAAGTGCTGAATTATGCGCGCCGCAACTGGCTCAATTTTTCCGGCGAGCCGGCGTCTTCGGACCAGAGCAATTCCAACACCGAATGCGGAGCGACGCCGAATTCAGGCGTTTACGACCCCAGCCTCCAGTCATGGCTGACCTCAAGAGGCGCCACTGAATGCGGCGACGGCGATGAATACATCCTACGCCAGGGCTATGTCGGCTGGTGGAACCCCTCGACCTTCAAATATGAGGGCAAATACAATCTGTCGACGAATGTTTCGTCCAGCCGCACGCCGAACCAGAATTGCCCGGCGGCCTCGATCCTCTATTCGTCAAACGACAAGAAGAAGATCCACGACTTCGTTCAGACGCTTTCGCCCGGCGGCAACACCGACTCGGCCGAAGGCATGATGTGGGGCTGGCGCACGGTTTCCCCCGGCGCGCCCTTTGTCAGCCCACACGCCTATGACGACAGCAAATGGCAGAAGGCCGTTGTGCTGATGACCGACGGTTTCAACACTTTCTCAAGCGCCCGCACCAATTGGGGCACCGAGATGAGCCCGTTTGGTTTCGGCCGCGAAGCGCGCATGGGCGCCAATATCGACTCGGCCAGCGAGATGCGTGACGAGATCGACAACAAGCTGCTGCGGATTTGCGCGCGCATGAAAGAGAAAGGCATTCTTGTCTATACGGTGACTTTCGGCCTCTCCGATTCAGGCTCTGAAGGCGACACCAAAGACGTCTTCAAGGCGTGTGCGACAGACGACGAGGCGCCCTATTATTTCGACGCGCCGTCAGGCCAGGACCTCAAGGACGCCTTCGCCGACATCGCATCCGATCTCGTCAAGCTGCATGTGAGCCGGTGATCCGCGGAGGAAATGGATCATGCGCAAACTCATAAACCGGTTATTCCGCGGCGCGCGCCGCGCCGCGGCTGACCGCGAAGGATCGACAGCCGTTGAATTTGCGATCATAGCGCCGACCTTTCTGGCGCTGATGTTCTCAACCTTCGAGGTCGGCTGGTTCTACTTCGCAAATTCGCAGGTGGACGGCGCGACCCTGGAAGCGGCGCGCTATATCCGCACGGGACAGGCGCAGGAAAGCAACCTCACCAAGGATGAGTTCTTCGACCATGTTTGCCCCTATCTTGAAGTCTTCGGGCAATGCCAGAATAACCTCACCGTCGAGGTGCAGACGTTTTCCACCTTTGCAGCGCTCGCAGCCGACAACTCTCCTGTTGTCTGCCGGGACGATCCGCAAGCGGCGATTGATGCAATCAACTATACGCCCGGCACGGACGATTCGATCGTTCGTCTGCGCATCTGCCTTCTCTATCACACGATCAATCCGGCGATCGGCGTGAATGTCGCTGATTCCTCGAACGGCAAACGCCGACTTTACGGAACGTATATCTTTCGCAACGAGCCTTATTCCAAAAATAACAGGAACGGATCGTGATGACGCAGACAATTAGCGAACTACGCTTGCGTCAGCAACGGCGCCGACGGTCTCTCCTTCGAGACACTTGCGGCATGGCGGCGGTTGAATTCGCCCTCATCCTGCCGTCGATGGTGCTGCTATTCTTCGGCATGCTCGAGGCGTCCAACCTCCTCGTCATCAATCGCCGCATGGCGACAGCCGCGAACTCGCTGGTCGACCTCGCCGCGCAGGAGGCGTCCATCACCAATGCGGAGCTTGACGACATCATCGTCGGCGTCAAGCGCATACTCGAGCCTTCGCCGACCGAGCCGCTGACGATCAAGGTGATCTCGGTCGAAAAGGGCCCGAACAATAACGACCCGATTGTCGTTCACTGGAGTCGCGACGAAGACGGCGCGACGCCCTATTCCGCCGGATCGGTCTATACCGGCCTCGACGACGACACGGTGCTGCAAAACGGCCGCTCAATCCTCGTTGTCGATATCGAATATGATTATTCGGCGGGCGTTACCGGGCATGTGTTCCAGCTGCCCTTCCATTTCGAGGAGAAAGCCAAACGCTGGCCGCGCATTTCGGACAAGGTCCAGCTCTGCGCCACCGCCGCGCCTTCAAGCTGCACGAGCTGACCGGACCGGCGTTTCCCTGATGCGCCGGCCGGGGTAAGGATCGCGGCATGAAAGCCGCGCCGCCTATTATCTTCAACCGAAAACTCTATCGCCGGCGGCGGGCGCGCGGCGCGGCGCGCTTCGCCGAACGCGGTTTTCTGCATGAACGCGCCATGGACGACGTCGTCGACAGGTTGGAGACGACGCTGCGCGATTTTCCCGACGCGCTCTTCATCGGCGCCGGCGGTCTGACATCGCGGCTCACCGAAAAATGCGGCGTCGGCAATGTGATCGAGGGAGATCCTGTCCGCGAACGGCTATGCGGCGATGGCGCGTCCGTTCTTTTCGACGAAGAAGCCCTGCCCTTCGCTGACAATTCCTTCGATCTTGCCGTCAGCCTTCTGACCCTGCACGCCACGAATGATTTGATCGGCGTGCTGACGCAATTGCGGCGCGCCTTGAAACCGGACGGGCTGTTGATCGCCGTCCTCTTCGCGGAGGAAACGCTCGGCGCGTTGCGCGCCGCGCTTCTCGCCGCCGAAAGCGAATTCTCGAATGGCGCTGCCGCGCGCGTCGCGCCTTTTGCGAACGTCAAGGATCTCGGCCAGGCCATGATGCGCGCCGGCCTCGCCTTGCCGGTCGCCGATATCGACCGCATCGAGGTTGCCTACCGCTCGCCCATGCGGCTGATCGAAGATTTGCGCGCCATGGGCGAGACGAATGCGCTCCAAAACCGCGCGCCTTCCTTGTCGCGGCACGCCGCCGCGGCGGCGCTCGCCGCCATGGAAGGAAAAACCGTGCGCTTCGATGTGGCGACTCTGACCGGCTGGGCGCCGCATGAAAGCCAGCCCAAACCCCTGGCGCCCGGTTCGGCGAGCCATTCGCTAGAAAAGGCGGTCAGGGATCAATCATGATTGCCGGCGCCCGCAAAGCGGCGCGGAGAAAGTCGGGCAGGCATCTGCCAGCCGGAAAATGTTTGAGTGCATAGAGGGTCAAGGCGACGGGATTAATCCCGCCCTTCGCGCGCTTCGTAGACCGCTCTTTTGTCATTCCGGGGCGTTCGGAACGAACGAACCCGGAATCCACAAGCCGCGCGAAAAGAAGAAGATGGATCCCGGATAATGGCTGCGCCATTTCCGGCATGACGGTTCTGGATCATAGCGGTTCAACCGCACTTGTTCTCAGTGGAGCCGCGCCGAAAGGCGGCTTCGCCTGATCCGCCGCACGCCGCGTTGACCGGCCGCGCCTCGCGCGACGGCGCGCCTTACGGGTTCGACAGGTTCGTCTCGATCTTGTTGTACATGGCGCTCGTACGGGTCGCGAAAGTTTTCACGCCCGTGACGATGGCGAGGAAAATGAGCGCGACGATCAGACCGTATTCGATCGCCGTCGCGCCGGATTCGTCGCGGAAAAAAGAGCGCAGCCCTTTTTTTCGAATCTTGGATTTTGTGGTCATTGTCCCGCCCCGAACTCCAGCTGATCTCGCAATTGCGCCGCAAGCGGACGATCCGCCGGCGGCATTTCAAATTCGGCGAACCGCGACGGCTTCACCCAAGCCAATGCGTCCGCCTCTTCAGCCCGCGCGATCCCCTTCCACTTCCTGCACGCAAACAGTGGCATCAAAAGATGAAGGCCGCCTGAAGGCGTTGAGGAAAAGCCGATCGGCGCGAGGCACGCAGCCTCGACGTCGATCGCCAGTTCTTCCCGCAACTCCCGCACCAAGGCTTCCTCCGGAGTTTCGCCTGTATCGAGCTTGCCGCCGGGAAACTCCCAGAGGCCTGCGTGGTCTTTCCCTGCCGGCCGGCGCGCGAGCAGCACCCGCCCGTCGCCGTCGATCAATGCAGCCGCCGCCACAAGAAGCAGCTTCGCCATATTTCAGCCTCAATCTTACATTTGCCGGTCTTACCGGGCCTTTGCCTAAGTCGATAAAATTTGAGCGAAATTATCGCCTGCTTCCCTCCTGCGCCGGGCCTTATCCGCCAGTGCGGATGGTCGGCTTGGGCGGATAATAGGTGACGCCGCTTTCATCGGTGAGTTCGTCCACAGCGCGGTTGATTTCACGCAAGGTCAGAAAGCGGCGTATGCGCCCTTCGACCGAAGCGAAGGGAATGCCCGAGGTCGCGCGCCGGTCCTCGATCTCGAGCACATGCCAGCCGAATTCCGATTGGAAGGGTTCAGCGATTTCGCCCTTTGGCGTCGCGAAGGCGGCGCGCGAAAGCGTCGGCGCCATCATGTCGCGCGTAAACCAGCCGATCTCGCCGCCGAGCGGGGCGGTCGCGCGGTCGAGCGAGCGCGCCCTTGCAATGGCCCCGAAATTCGCCCCGCCCTTTAATTCAGCGACAATCGCATCCGCCTCTTCCCTGGTCGCCACCAGAATATGGCGCGCCTTCACCTCGTCGCCGAGATTGGCGATGCTCGCCTGCGAATCGTAGAGTTTTTTGATTTGCTCCGGCGTCACCGCGTCGTTGATGCGCGTTTCCATATAAGAAGACGCAAGAATGCGGTCGCGCGCCGCGCCAAGCCTGCGAACGACGGCGGGTTCGCGCTGAAGACCGTCCTTGATCGCGGCCCGGGCCAGCAGGCGCTGTTCGACATAGGCCTTGACGAGTTCGCGCTCAAAGGCCGCCGAAACGGTGAGCTTTTCCCGGTCGCGCAGCTGGCCGCCGGCGCGGGCGAAGGCGTCGATATCGGATAAATGGACGAAGCGGCCCTCCAGCCGCGCGACGATGGGGTCGACCGCGTCGGCGGGCGGGCGGAAATTTTCCTCGCGCGTTCCAGCCTCAACCCGGGCGCCGCGGATTTCATCGACGATCCATAATGAGGCGAAAATGAGCACCACCCCCGAGGCGGCGGCGTAGGCGCGCCCGCTCCGTGACGGCAGCCAGCGAAAAACGTCGCGAATGGCGCCGGCGGCGGCGCGAACCGTCGCGGCGACAAAACCGAAGATAGAGACGCCGGCGAGTTTGACGCCGCGCCACAAGGCGCTGTCGAGCGCGCCGGCGAGCCGCCAGACCGTGGCGATAAACTTGCCGAGCGCCCGGAGCGCAATGAGGCTGTAGCGGCCGGCAAGGCCCGCCGCGCGCCTCGATCCAGCCATGAAAGCGGCGGTGCGAGAGACGGCCATTAATCACGCCTCCGCGATATCGTCCCCGCCGCCCGGCGCGTCAAAAGGGCTTCGTTGACAGTCATGGGGCCCCTCACTATCTCTCCCCAGCCCGTCAAAACCGCTCCGCGGCCCTGCGCCCGGCGCGCGTTCCCTGTCCCGGCCCTTTCCCGGCGAACGGCCCGGCGTTCAAAAAGCGCCGGCGGCCCGCTTTTTACCAAGGTGCGTTCCTTCATGGCGCTTATCGGCCTCGCGAAAAAAATTTTCGGCTCCTCCAACGACCGGCGCATCAAGCCATTATGGCGCCGCGTGGAGGCGATCAATGCGCTTGAAGACGAAGTCGCCAAACTGACGGACGCGGGGATTATCGAGCGCACCGAGACATTAAAAAAGCGGGTCGCTGACGGGGAGAGCCTCGATTCGGTTCTTGAAGAAGCCTTCGCGACGGTTCGCGAGGCGGCGAAACGCGCGCTCGGTCAGCGCCATTACGACGTCCAGATGGTTGGCGGCATGGTGCTTCATGAAGGCAATATCGCCGAGATGAAGACCGGCGAAGGCAAGACGCTCGTCGCAACGCTCCCCGTTTACCTCAATGCGCTCGCCGGCAAGGGCGTTCACGTCGTCACCGTCAACGACTATCTCGCCAGCCGCGACGCCGAATGGATGGGACGCGTTTACGAACGCCTCGGCATGACGACGGGCTGCATCGTCCACGGCCTGACCGACGAGGAACGCCGACAGGCTTACGCCTGCGACATCACTTACGGCACCAACAACGAATATGGTTTCGATTATCTCCGCGACAATATGAAAGCCTCGCGCGAGGAGATGGTGCAGCGCGGCCATAATTTCGCGATCATCGACGAGGTCGATTCGATCCTTATCGACGAGGCGAGAACGCCGCTCATCATTTCCGGGCCGACCGACGACAAGTCCGAACTCTACATCACGATCGACGGCTTCATTCCGCAATTGACGGATGAGGATTTCGAGATCGATGAAAAACAGCGCTCCGTCACCTTCACCGAAGAAGGCAATGAAAAGCTCGAAGGTTTGCTGAAGGAAGCGGACCTCTTGCAGGGCGACAGTCTTTATGACGCGGTCAACATCTCAATCGTGCACCACGTCAATCAGGCGCTGAAGGCGCACAAGATCTTCCAGAAGGACAAGGACTATATTGTCCGCGACGACAAGGTCGTCATCATCGACGAGTTCACTGGCCGCATGATGGAAGGCCGGCGCTGGTCGGAAGGCCTGCATCAGGCCGTCGAAGCGAAAGAAAAGACGGCGATCCAGCCTGAGAACGTGACGCTCGCTTCGATCACGTTCCAGAATTATTTCCGCCTTTACGACAAGCTCGCCGGCATGACCGGCACGGCGATGACCGAAGAAGCCGAATTCGTCGACATCTACAAGCTGAGCTCTTTCGAAATTCCGACCAACAAGCCGATCGCGCGGGACGATCTCGACGACGAGCTTTACATGACGACCGGTGAGAAAAACAAAGCGATCGCGGTCGAGATCGCCGATTGCCAGCGCCGCGGCCAGCCGGTGCTCGTCGGCACGGTGTCGATTGAAAAATCAGAAGAGCTGTCGAACGTCCTTTCCGACAAGACGTTCTGGCGCGATGTCGCCACATCCGTGAAAGCGCGCGCCGACGAGCTTGACGATAAAAAAGAAAAAGAACTGAAAGACGATCTTCTCGCCCGCGCGGCCTATATCGAGGAAATCTCGATCCGCAAGGTTCCCGTGCCGCACAAGGTTCTGAACGCGCGTTTCCACGAGCAGGAAGCCTCTATCGTCGCTGACGCGGGCATTCCAGGCGCCGTCACAATCGCCACCAACATGGCCGGCCGCGGCACCGACATTCAGCTCGGCGGCTCGGTCGACAAGCTTATCCTCGATCAGCTTGAAGAAGGCGACGACGAGGAGACGATCAAGAAAAAGCGCGCCGAGATTGAAGCGCGCGTCGCCGACGCCAAGAAAACGGCGCTCGAAGCGGGCGGCTTATACGTTCTCGGCACCGAGCGTCACGAAAGCCGGCGCATCGACAACCAGCTAAGGGGCCGGTCGGGGCGTCAGGGCGACCCCGGCACGACAAAATTCTATCTCTCGCTCGAAGACGATCTGATGCGCATCTTCGGAACCGGCATGGAAAAGATGCTGAAGCGGTTCGGCATCAAGCCCGATGAATCAATTGAGCATCCGTGGTTTACGAAAGCGGTCGAAACCGCACAGAAAAAAGTCGAACAGCGCAACTATGACATCCGCAAGAACCTTCTGAAATTCGACGACGTCATCAACGATCAACGAAAAGCGATCTACGAACAACGCAAGGAGTTCATGGCGGCGAGCGAAGTCGACGACATTGTCGCCGACATGCGCGACCAGCTTGTCAACGACCTGGTTGCCGAACATGTGCCGGAAAAATCCTACGCCGAGCAGTGGGATATTGACGGACTGGAAAAGGATCTAAGCGACATTTTCGGCCGCGACTTCCCGGTCCGCGAATGGGCGAAGGAAGAAGGCGTCGCCGACGTTGAAATCATCTCGCGCCTCACCGAACTTGCCGGCGATCACGCCGCAAGGCGCAATGTCGATGTCGGCCACGAGACGATGCGGCGGATCGAAAAGTCGATCCTTCTCCACGTGCTCGACACGAACTGGCGCGAGCATTTGCAGATGCTCGATCATCTGAAATCGGTGATCTGGATGCGCGGCCACGCCCAGCGCGACCCGATCAATGAATTCAAGACCGAGGCTTTCGCACTTTTTGAAGCGCTCCTTGACGGCCTCCGCCGCGACGTGACGCGCACGCTGATGCATATCCAGGTGCAAAACGCGGACGAGGCCGCGCCGCGCAATGAAATGCCCCGCCGCATGGTTGAAAGCCACATCAATCCGCAAACCGGCGAGAATGAAATGGCGGCCGCCGACTCAAACCTGTCGCCCGCCATGCGCCGCACCTCGGCCGGTATCGGCACGATGACCGGTTACGCCCGCGCCAAGACCGTCGACGTCAATGATCCGCAAACATGGGGCACCGTGCCGCGCAACGCGCCCTGCCCTTGCGGCTCCGGCAAGAAATACAAACACTGTCACGGTGCGATTTAGGCAGGCCGGGCTCAAATTAATCGGCGAGGCGATTAGCTTGAGCGTCGAACGCCCATAGGCGGGGCTTGAGAAGCGTTTGCTGCGAACGCAATCTTGGCGCACGCAAACGGCCTGAGTTGCCAATGATGTTCATCAAAACGATTGCTGCTGCGGCAATTCTGGTCGGCGCGACAAGCGGCTGCGTCTCTGCGCCATCGACGCAAACCGCCACGACGCCGGGGACCGACAGCCGGCTCGACTCGATAAGATCCGAAATCAACGGCCTCGTTGTGGATGGAACGCTGGCAAGCGCCGCAATCGGCGTCATCGTCGACAGGAAAGTCGTCTGGGCGGAAACGTTCGGCGACGCTGACAAGGCCGGCGAAGTCACCGCGACCGTCCACACGCCTTATGGCGTTGCTTCAATGGGCAAGGCGCTGACCGCGACTGCAATCATGACGCTGGTTCAATCCGGGAAGCTCGATCTTGACGAGGACGTCGTCGATATACTTGGCCCAAATTCGATCAGGATTTCGGCCGGCACGAGAGCGCCGACCGTGCGCGAATTACTCAACATGTCATCGGGCGTTCCGCATGGAGCGCTGACCTACACGGTCGATCCGCCAGCGAACCAAGCCAAGATTCTCGACGATCAGTCGATTGTCGTCTTCCCAGCCGGCTCGACTTTTCATTATTCAAATTTCTCAATGGCGATCGCCGAGCGGATTATCGCGAAAATCTCGGGCGTGAGCTATGACGCCTATATGCGCGACGCAGTGTTTGCGCCCCTCGGCATGCGTGATGCGAGAATCGGCGCCAACGCGCCGGGAGCCGTCGCGCGCTACCGAGACAACGGCGCGCCATACGGCCCGTTGACGCCCTACCCGCGCAGTTCCCGCCAGATCAGCGCCAGCCTGTCAGATCTTCTCCGCTTTGCAGCGTTTCAATTGCAAACGCCGTTCGCCGGCCAACGGAATATCCTGACGCCTGAATGGCTCGCCGTCATGCAAAATGAACGCGCCAAAATCGCCGGCGCTCACCTTGCGCTCGGCATCGCGAATTTCGACCTCGGGGGCGGACGACGCTGGCTGATCAGCTCGGGCAATGACATGGGCGTGCAGTCTTCAATGACATTACTGCCGGAAGAGGGGGTAGGGGTCGTGTTCCTAACCAACAGTTCCGGTTATCAGGCCGACGAGATCGGCCTGAAAGCTGCGGACGCCATCATTCCCGGATTCATCCGACAGGCGACTGACGTCATCGGCGAATTTGAGGGGCGGACGACAGCGTTTCATCCCGACGCAGGCTGGCGCGGCGGCTGGCGCGGCGTCGTTAAGAGTGCAAGCGGCGACATTGCCATCACGCTGCAGGTCGATGACGCCGGCGGCGTTATGATCGGATATGACGGGGCTCCAACGGTGGGCGCCACCGAAATCAGCATTCGCGATGGAATGTTGTCCGGTGTATTTGAGGGCGTCCTTCCTCTTGAAGAAACGCCCGATGGTCCGCACCGGATCGAATTCTCCCTCATCCGGCAAGACGGCCGTCTGATAGGTTTTGCGCTAGCCAACTTCGGCAGCAAACGCGGCAAATTCGAAATACCAACGCCGCTCCAACTGCATCGTCTGGACTAAAACCAACTCATAATTGAATTGGGCCGAGGAAGCCGGATCACGGCGCGGTTCGCCAGCGCTGCGCGGCACGCGCTTCGCGCAAATAAGATTCAAATTCGCGCGCAATTAAGCCTTTCCGTTTTGTCATCGTGAATCGGAACGAACCGAACGATCCGGTCAAGCTCGCGTTTACAGTCTCGCATGCAATCTCGCCTTTATCGAACGCATTGGTGCAGGGGCGTATCGGATGAAAATTCGGACCGGCGAGATTCGCGCAATTGCGCGCGGCGCAGTGGCGGCGCTTACCGCCTGTGCGCTCGTCTCATGCAGCGACGGCGCGGCGCCGAGCGCGCCAGCGCCTGCGGGCGCGCCGCCCCCTTCTTCAACGAGCGATACGCTGACTTCAGCGGAAGCCTCGCGCTTCCTCATGCAGGCGACGTTCGGCCCGACGCAAGAGAGCATCGATGAACTGGTCTCGCTCGGTTATTCGGAATGGATGCGCCGCCAGCTGGCGTTGACATCGCCGCCCAATGTTGACGCGATCCGGCAAATCCAGGCGCGTTTCGCCGCGCAAGGGTCGAATGTCGGCTCCGAAGCGGTCGCCGATCTCGTCTGGAACAATGTCATCAATGACGGCGCGCAGCTTCGCCAGCGCATGGCTTACGCGCTCTCGCAAATTCTCGTCATTTCCTATGAAGACCCGAATGTCGAAGCGACGCCCGCCGGCGTCGCCTATTACATGGACGTTCTGGACCGCAACGCCTTCGGTAATTACCGGACGCTTCTCGAGGACGTCACCTACTCGCCGTCGATGGCGCAATTCCTCACCTATCTCAACAACCGCAAGGAAGACCCGTCGGTCAATCGCGTGCCGGATGAGAACTATGCGCGCGAATTGATGCAGCTTTTCACGATTGGCCTTGTTGAACTCAACAGGGACGGAACGCCGCGGCTCGACAGCGGCGGCGACCCGATCGAGACCTACACGAATGACGACATCACCGGCCTTGCAAAAGTTTTCACCGGATTGAGCTGGGATGACGGACGGTTTGGCGGCGAGCAGCCAGACCGCACCGTGCCGACCGCTTCCTATTCGCCGCTCGCGGTTTTTCCCGAATGGCATTCAACATCGGCGACATCGTTTCTCGGCGCCAGCGTGCCGGCTGGAACGGGCGCCGCCGCGGCGATCGATATCGCGCTCGACACGCTCTTCCAGCATGACAACATTGCGCCTTTCGTGTCCAAACAGCTGATCCAGCGTTTCGTCACATCAAACCCTTCGCCGCAATATGTCGCGAATGTTACGGCGGCGTTTGAAACGGGCTGGTATGCGCTGCCAGATGGTTCGACTGTCGGCACAAGCCAGCGCGGCGATCTTGCCGCCGTCATCGCTGCGGTGCTGCTTGACGATGAAGCGCGCAATCCGAGCCGACGCAGCGACCCGACTTTCGGAAAAGTGCGAGAGCCGTTCATCCGTTTCGTGCACTGGGCGCGCAATGCCGAACTCAATTCAACGGGCGTTCTTGGCGAAAACGGGCTCAACCGCAATTACTCGCTGATTGACGTCAACGCCTCGTCGCGCCTTTCGCAACAGCCATTCCGGTCGCCGTCAGTCTTCAATTTTTACCGGCCCGGTTATGTCTCTTCGGGCTCGCAAACGGCCGCAGCCAATCTCGTTGCGCCGGAATTGCAGATCACGACAACAGCGAGCGTGCTCGGCTATGCGAACTTCATGACGGATCGTTTACGAAATTCTTCGACGAGCCAGTCTTTTGTTCCGGGCTATTCATCGCAATTGCGGATCGCGGACGACGCGAACGCGCTTGTTGACCGCCTCAATCTCACACTGACCGCCGGCGCTATGTCGAATGAGACGCGCGCGGCAATCCTCGCCGTCGTCAACGACATTCCGGTAAGGACCGGCAGTGAAGCGCAGGACCGGCGCCGGCGCGTCATCGCCGCCAATCTGATGACGGTTCTTTCTCCAGAATTTTACGTGCAGCGATAGGGGGCGCGCGATCATGAGCACGGTGACGAGACGCCGGATATTGAAGACTGCGGGCCTCCTCGGCGCTTATGGCGCAGGGCCTTTCGCAATGAACCTTCTTCCCTTCAACGCGCTCGCCGCCTCGACCAGCGGCTATCGCGCGCTTGTCTGCGTCTTTTTATATGGCGGCATGGACTGTCACGACACAGTCATCCCTTATGACAGCACATCCTATAATCAGTATGCGGCGATCCGTCAGACACTGCTTGCGGACTACAACAATCTGCCTGGCGGATCGTCGCGCACGATCGCACGGCTATTGCAATTGAACCCGGCCAACGCCGGCTCGTTCGGCGGTCGGCAATTCGCACTCGGCGAAGCGTTGGCGCCGGTTCACGATCTCTTCGAGGCCGGCAACGCCGCCATCGTCGGCAATGTCGGGCCGCTAATCGAACCGCTGACCCGCACGGAATGGCAAGCCAAATCGGCCAGAACGCCGGCGCGGCTTTTCTCCCATAACGACCAGCAATCGACATGGATGGCGGCGGCGCCGGAAGGCGCGCGCTTCGGCTGGGGCGGCCGCCTCGCCGATATGGCGATTGCATCGAACGCGAATTCCGACGCCTCTTTCACCGCGATCTCGCTTTCGGGCAATGTCGTCTATCTTGTCGGACAGGACGCGGCGGCGTTTTCGCTCGGCAGAAACGGACCGGAAGAATTCGACGCCATTGAAGGTTCATCCTATCTCGGCTCGGCCAGATTGCCGGTCGAGCTTTCAAATCTCATTCAGGACCCGACGAATGCGCGCGCCAATCTGTTCGAGCGCGATGTCGCGGGCGTTCATCGCCAGTCAATCGATCTCAACCGCAATCTTACCTCCGCGCTTGCGTCGCAACCGGCCTTTACAACCGCGTTCCCGGCCGGCGGGCTCGGCCAGCAACTGGAAACCGTCGCCCGCATGATTGGCGCGCGCTTCACGCTTGGCGCGTCGCGCCAGATCTTTTTCGTCGCCGCTGGCGGCTACGACACGCATTCGGTCCAGGCCGCCTCGCTGACAGGCCGGCACACCGAACTCGCCGGCGCGCTCCGCGCCTTTTACGACGCAACGGTCGAGCTTGGCGTTCAGAACGAAGTGACGTCTTTCACGGCGTCTGATTTCGGCCGCACGCTCGCCGTCAATGGCGACGGCAGCGACCATGGCTGGGGCGCGCATCATTTTGTCATTGGCGGCGCCGTCAATGGAAAGCGCATTGTCGGCGACATGCCGCCGGCGGCGCTCGATCATTCGCAGGACAGCGGCAATGGCCGGCTCATTCCGACAACGTCAGTCGAGCAACTCGCGGCGAGCCTTGCCGCCTGGTACGGCCTCACGGCCGCGGAAATTCAATCGGCGCTTCCCAATATCGGCAATTTCTCGGGACCCGCCGATCTCTTCTAGCAATCCGGAAACAAACGCCACGAAAGGCAAATGGGGAACTCCATGAAAAAAATTGCGGCAGCCATCATTTTGACAACGCTCAGCGGCGCATCTGCCTACGCCGCAGCAAACGGCCCTTTCAAAGTCGCCTTGCTGCGCGACAATGACCTGAAAGAAATGCGTCTGGCCCAGGCGGATGCGGCCTCGCCCTATAGACGCGCCGCGCCGTCGCGGTCGCGTCTTCGCGACGGGCCGCGCCCGGCGATATTCGTGCGCGGCGGCTACAGTTTCGCGGCGAGCGGCCCGAGCCTTGCCGACGGCGCCGGAACGCAAATCTACAGCGCCGGCTATCGCGTGCCTTTGAGCGCGCGCGCGCCGGTGAGCGTCGAGGCGGAAGTCGTCTTTCAACGCGACCGCGACACGGTGTTGATCGGCCTTGGCCAGGAAGAAGCAACGCGCCGCGCCATATCGGGCCTCGTTTCGGTGCGCTATGACGGCCCGCATTTTGGTCCCTTCCGGCCGTTCGTCTCCGGCGGCTTCGGCCCCGTGCAGGTAAAATCGACGATCGATAATGGCGTCACGCCAATTGAAGATTCCAGCATCGAGCTTGGCTATGTCGGACGGGTCGGCCTCGTTCTGCCGATTACCGACCGCTGGTCGGCCGAGGCAGGTTACCGCTTCCTCGGCGCCACCAATGACGACGTGAAAACCCACAGCGCCGAACTCGGCCTCTCCTGGAGCTTTTAAAGACCGGCCCCTGCCTGCGCCGACGCTTACCTTGTAAAACCAATCCCGTTGCAATCGGGGCAAGGGCGGAAAAACTTCCTGCCCTTGCCTTTGCAGGACGGGCATTGAAGGCGCGGGCCGAACATCGTCGCCTCGCCCTTGATGCGAAATCGATTTGCGGCGAGCGGATTTTTGAAGGCGCCGAGGTCGGGGTCGGAACCCGCCATGAACTTGCGGAGCGCCGCCGCCGCTGCGTTGCGGTGCGTTCCATCGTCAAGGACAAGTCGCAAGGCGTTCCTGATATCGTCAAGATAATATAGGAGCTGGCTGTCGAAGAAATCATCCTCGAATGCACCGATGATGTTCGGGGACGCGACGAGGTAGAGATCGCCGTCATCGGCGTAAGCGAGCGTCACATCGAGATGTGAGTCGATCGCATCCGCCCACTCGTCCGTCATATTAAGATCGGTGAAAACGCACGCATAAAGCATGCTTTCGATGTCGTCGCACCGGCCATTGGCATGCGTCATTAACGCGACGAAGCGAAGATCGGATATCTTGTCAGTGGCGCCGAGCGCGCGCCGATTATTTCGGTCGTCGCCGCCGAGCGGGCGCACATCCTTGCAGCGTTTTTTGACGCCGCGCTCGATCGAGGCGAACGGCCAGGTCGGACCGGATTGCGCGCTGACCCCCGCCGCCGGGAAGGCGACATTGTAAAGCCGCGAGCGCTCAGGCAGCACGCCCGCGATCGTCCGGTCGACAGATTTCTTATTCACCATGGATGACGCCCCTTACTCATTTGCTCCGCCCGCCCGGGCGCGTAAAGCCTCCAGCTCCGGCGGCAGGTCAGCCCCGTCGCGCACGCAGAGTTTCACATTGATATAGGCGGGTTCAACTGCCGGATTTTCCGCGCCGTCGCTGATTTCAACATTGGCCGAGGAAACGATTTTCACCGGCTTCGTGCCGGGGCCGCGCTTCACCAGCGCCCAGTCGCCCTCGCCGGTCGTGTCGGACACAAGAACGCCGCCGTCCGGGAGGCGAATGGAGGCGACACCGTTTCCAAGCGCAAGTCGCGCATCGCCCGTCGCGGCGGCGCCGCCGACGCGGAGGTAACGGCCGTCGCCACGGACTTCGGAATAGCCGGAGGAGCAAGTTCCAATTGCAATCTCTAGGTTGGGTTTAGGAACAAGCGCGACATCACTGTTGGTCGCCTCAGAATTTTCAGATGCCAGTGCACTCGAGATTTCGTAGACTGATGGAATTGCTCCGATGCCTGCTAGGGCGAATACCAGCGCCATGAGGAAAGGGATCCTTGCCGAAATAAGTGTCAATTCGGGAAACCCTTTACTTCTACTTATAAAAGAAAAAATTGTTCCAATCAAAAATAATATGAATACGATCAGGATCGACGCATGAAGAAGATTGAAATTCTTCGCTAAGGTCCCAGCGAGGAGAATTACGAGAAGCCACCTAAATCCCCCAAAGAAAAAACCCAAAGTTGAAATATCTGCGGCATCGCGAGATACTGCCTTTAAGCCGTATTCTCGGTATAGTTTCTCTATCTTTTGTTCGTATCCATGGTCTGCTTGCGCCGTGAATGAAATCCAGGTCAACCGTTGCAAGAGCGGAGTATGAATCTCGTTTAGCCAAGACCTTGAAATTATGTACAGCGTTAGACTTACGATCATAGCGAACGCCGCCTCGGCCCAACCGAACAAAAAAGTACCGAACATCCAAATTGTCAAAAATGCTAGAAGCATCAATGCCAAGATTTTTGCAATGTCCTTTGTAAATCTTCGCAACCCGTTGGATCTGGCAAGCGTGAAAACAAGAAAAAGAAAAAATAGCGCCACAAAGCTGAATATGACAAGCTTATTTGAATCATAGATTGGCGACATCACGCGCGTCAAATCTGAGCCAAGCCCGCCATGAAATTGCGAGTTTGCCCAGCGAATTGGCGCCAGTACCAGCTGGAGCGCTTTCGATCCGTCGGTTCCGTCATTCTGGACCGTTGAGGGCGTTCCCACGCCTACCAACGCCTTTCCAACTCCCAAATAGAGCGCGACCGTCGCAAGAGTTGCCCCTAATTGACCAGTAGCGGCGAGAAACCCAGATACGACGTATTTGCCCATCAAATCTGCGATCGCTGCGAATTCGGATTTGACCCGCTCTCCGATATTGTTCACGGAGGAGCTACGCGCAGCCTCCTTCTCTTGCTGCGCTAATTGACCTTGATCGTTTTTTTTGCGTTCTCCATTTTTGTCGAACGAGATCTCGGATCTATCTGCCGCATGAGATGTATTTAAGGTAGTCGCGGCGCTATTTTTGAATTCCGTCGAGATTGCAACACGGAAATTTCGAACATTTTTCAATGTGTCGCCAGAATTTTTTGCGATACGCGCGATTAAGCCATAATCGATTTCACTTTGTGACGCCTCAAACATCAGTCCGATTCCCGGCATCACGTTTGCGGGCCTTAATCGAGCTACGGCAGCCGCTATTGTTGCAGCAAACTCGAGATGCAACGACGCCGACAAGGCTGCGTCGTCAGCTTTCGGCGTCTGGTCCGATATTTCATTTATCAATGCGATAAAAAGCCAATCCGCCGCGGCAATGGCGCTCAACTTCAACGCCCGGAAACTGATTTCATCGAACGGCTCGGCCGGAAATCTTGGTTCATAGGGCAGTTCGGCGATCGGCCGCTTTCCCCACGCCACGACCTCCGCCTCATCATCGGCGGAGAGGAGCCCCGCGCGGCGCATGTCGCGTGCAATATCCGGCAACAGCCTGAGCCGATCCTCACGGGAGGCATCTTCCAACAAGGCGCGGCGCAAAGGCGAGCGCTTGCTGAACAGCAGCTTTTCGACGCGATTCATTATCGTCCCCTCTACCCCTCGCGCCGGCCGGCGATTCGCCTGCCTTGTTCCGGCGCCGGGGAGACTATTTTGAACAATTAAAAATCTGTCAACCCGGAATATTTGGTTTGTTGTAGAAGGGGAGCGGTTCACCCCAAATAATCGCGGCTTTTAGTTGTTACGGTTGTTGCGCTTTCGCTGGCCGGCCCGTGGCATCCGCTTCGGGGGCGCGCCGTAAAGGCGATCCGCCTCAAGGTCATGCGATTTCCAGCGCTCCCTGTCCGATCGGGATTGCCCCCTCGCCCGCGACCCCTCAAAATCGCGCGCGAGAGGGCTCTCCGGCATGATCCGTTTCATTGCGCTCGCCGCGCTTATCCTTGCCGCCGCTTGCGGGAAAATGACCGAGTCGTCGCGCGCGCGCCCCGGCGACGGCGCCGTCATCTATCCGGCGACCGTCATCACCATGGAGGCCGCGCACCCATCCTCCGACGCCGTCGCGGTGAAAGGCGGCAAGGTGCTCGCCGTCGGCGATCTCAACGATCTGGTTGAAGGATATCCGGGCGCCAATGTCGACGAGACCTTCGCGCGGATGACGATCCTGCCGGGCTTCATCGACCCGCATATCCATATGGCGCTCTCCTCGATCATGTATGCGACGACGCCGGTCGCGCCCTGGCCGGTTGAAGGCGCGCTTGGACCGTCGATCGCCTGCCCCGACCGCATTTCTTTTCTGGCGCGCCTTACAGATATCGAAGCCGCCGCGCCGAAGGGCGAACCGGTCATCGTCTGGGGCTATCAGGATCTTGCGCAAGGCCCGATTGCGCGCGCTGATCTCGACGCGATCACGACAACAAGGCCGCTGATCGTCTGGCATTATTCAGGGCACGATTTCTATCTCAATTCGAATGCGCTCGAATGGGCGAAAATCACCGGCGCGCTGCACGAAAAATTCAAAGGCGTTGAGATTGACGATGAAGGCCAGCCGACGGGCCGGGTATTCGAAGACGCGCTCCCTTATCTGTTGCAGACCTTGGCGCCTTACATCCTCTCGCCCAATCGCGTTCAAAAAGGGCTTTCGGATTTTTCAACGCTTCTCAATCGCGGCGGCGTGACGACGGTAGCGGACCTCGCTTATGGCGTTTTCGGTTTCGAATTTGAAAACGCCAATATCGCCGGCAACTGGGTGTCGCCGGAACATTCCGGCTACAAATTATATCTCGTGCCGGAAGCGCGCGCCTTCAATGCGGCCTTTGGCGAAGCCGCGCCGCAGACCATTATCGACATGGCGGAAGGAACGAAGGAAGCGCCGGCGCCCGTCTTGCGGCAGGCGAAATTCTTCACCGACGGCGCCTTTTATTCGGAGACGATGCGCCTTTCAGCGCCGTATCTTTCCGGCCAGTCGGAAGGAACGCGAGGGGTTTGGGTGACGCCGCCGCAATCGCTCGCCGCGGCGATCAAGCCCTATTGGGATGCGGGGCTTCAAATCCGCATTCATTCAAATGGCGATGCGGCGCAAACCGCAACGCTGGCCGCTCTGGCAGTGTTGCGCGCCAGCGATGAAAACCGCCGCTTCGTCATCGAGCATGGCGGGCTTTTCTCGGCAGCTGCGATTGAAGCAACCGGCGCGCTTGGCGCTGATGTCTCCGCCGCCAGCCATTACGTCTTTTATCTTGGCGAAGCCTATCAGGCGCCGTTGGGGCCGGAGCGAGGCCAATGGATTACGCCGCTCGCCTCGCTGGCGCGCAAGGGCGTTCATGTTTCGCTTCATTCAGACGCGCCGCTGGCGCCGCCCTTTCCTCTCGAAGCCGCATCACGACATCTAACGCGCGCCACGCGCGAAGGCGGCGTGCTGACGCCGGAAGAAGCGCTAACCGCCAACACCGCATTAAAAGCAATCACAATTGATGCAGCGCGCGCGCTCGGGCTTGAAGCGGAGATAGGATCGATCGCGCCCGGCAAGAAAGCGGACTTCACCATCCTGAAAGAAAATCCGCTGGCGACATCCGGCGATGACTGGCCGGCGATCCCGGTCTGGGGCGTGGTGCTCGAAGGAAAAAAGCGGCCTCTTCGCTAGCCGCCGGCCGGACGTCCTTAGTCAGTGTGCGAATTACCTGCTCAAGGTTGCATGGCGGCTCGCCATGCGCGCCATTTCGCAAAAATGGTCCTGCCCTACAAGCCGCTGGTTTCAAATGGATTTTCGGAGTTATCCCCCTACTTATCCCCCACCTTATCCCACCCCTTTTCAGAGGCTTTATTATGCCGGTCTGAAATATTGCGCGAACGGAAAGGAGGCGCGATGACCGATATTATTGAGACGGCCGGCCGCGCTTGCTTTTTCGGCGTTCCGGCCAACCGTTCCTTTTCAAGGCAGGCGAAGAGATGGCGCCGAGCAATAACAATTTCGCCCCCTTGCAATGGAGGGGTCAGGGAGCGTGCGGCCAAGCATCTCCGGACTGCGGCGCCCGGCGACAACCCAAATCTGCGCGCCGCTCAACGCCGCCTTATCCGTACAAACCCGCTGGACCCCGCATGGAAGGCGGATTCGTCCTATAGGCGCGCCGCCGGAAAACGCGCCTTATACGGACAAATGTCAGAGCTTGTCCTTATAGACAGGCTGAATATCGACCGGCAGATCGGTGAGCGAGGCGATAACCACCTTCGCGTCCTCATCGATCTTGCCGTATTTATCGAGAAACGCCTTGGCCCGGTCATAATCGCCATCGCCTTCGACAAAAACGACTTCAGCGGTCAGCGCAGAAATCCCCTGTTCGAGCTTGTCGAAATCAAGGCTGAAACGCCCGGTCTCCGGGTCGAAGGCGAACGCGCCCTGCTCCTTCAGGAAGGAATATTGGAACGCTGCGCCCTTGCCATGCGCCTCATTCGTGCCGAACCGCATGGCGCGGAAAAGCCCGGTGAAATAGGTGGCGAGAAAATTGTTCTTTTCCTCAGCCGGCATCTCGCCCTTTTCCATCATGAAGAGCACGTTATAGGCGCCCATGACGTCGGCCTTGCCTTCTTCAACTGCGGAATAAAGCTCTTTCAATTCAGCGCTCACAGTCGTTTCCGCGCCGTCCTTGCTGATCGTGCCCGGCCCGAGCGAGTGCGAAAGCTCATGGAACAGCGTTTCGGCGCCCATATATTTCTGCATCAACAGCGCCGCCTGATCGGCTTCGAGAACATGCGTCGCCATCGGCGCAAGGATGCGGTCGAATTTCGCACCGAGCACATTGTTGAGCAGCACTTTCTTGGCGCCCTTCGCTTCGCGCACGCGTTCGTCATTTGGGAGGTTAAACGCGATCGTCTGCACGCCGGGCACATTGTCGCCGCCGCCATGGACCTGCTCGACGACGGCGATCGGGCTTTCAAAACCGCGGCGGAAATTCTTGTAATTGTCCGGCACGGGAAGATTGGCTTCCATGTCGCGGAGATATTGCTTGTATTTATCGAGCGCGGCGCTTTCCTCAGGATTCTTCACCGTCACGAACGCTTCAAACGCCGTCTTGTAACCGAAAAGCCCGTCCGTATAGGTCTCGTAGGGGCCGATCGCGACCTCGATCGGGCCGTCGAGATCCATCCAGGCGAGTTCCGATTCGTAGTAATCGTCGGAAAGGAACGCGTCAGCGCGAAGGTTGAGAAATTTCTTGAGGCTCTCATTCTTTGTAATCGCCGCCGCCTTGCGAAGGTCGTCCGCTGCGGGCTCCAGCCATTCCTTGTAATACTCAGAATACGGAATGGCCTTGAGGCCGCCATTCTCGTCCCGGCGGATGACCGTATACCAGCTCATGAAAGCGTCTTTGTCTTCCGGGTGATCGGCGATCCATTTTTCAAATTCTTCCTTGCTCATATCGGCGGGATAGAACGCCGCGCCTTCCGGTTTTTCCGCCGTTCCCCAGAACGGCTTGTCGTGATCGACCGTGTCCCACGGGCCGAAATGAAGATCGAAAAGATTGAGCAAAAGATCCTTGTTCGGATTATCGGCGGCGGCGATCTCGGCGCGCCATTCAGGATTTTTCTCAGCCACCTGGCGGAGGTAGATCTCGCTCATCTTGTTAGCCGCGTCATTCAACAGATCGACGACCTGCCGGTCGGCGGCGGAGAGGAACGACGCATCCGGATTCATGTCGATCACGGCGAATTCAGCGCGCATTTCTTCAAGGTGAGCGCGTTCAGCCGAAGCAGCCTCGGCGGCGGGATCGACGGCAGGCGCTTCCGTTTGCGCGGCAGCGTCAGGCGCGGGCGCGTCAGCCGGTTTTTGTCCGCTGCGGCCGCAAGCGGCGGCAAGCGCAAGAATGGCGGCGGCGACAATCGAATTCTTCATCATTTATCCCTCAAACAAAGGCGGGCGCGCTTATTGCGGGCGGACCATAGGCCATCGGGACTGGCCGTTGAAGCCCGCTTCCGGCGAAGATTACGCCCTATTGAGGCCGCAATGCGGTCTTGTGGTTACAGGCGGGCGCACCCTAAGAATCGGGGCTGTCCGTCGTTTGTTCCAGTACGCTTGAAGGGGGCCTGCGCGTGAAGAGTTTCCGACTAAAATCCGCGATTTCAACAATTCTCGCCGGCGCGGCGCTGCTGGGCGCGGCGCATGCCGGCGAACCAAGCTTCGACGAATGGCTGAAAGGCTTCAAATCCGAAGCAGAAGCCGCCGGCGTGTCGCGGAGCGTCATCGATTCGGCCTTCGCCGGCGTCGCCGTCAATCAGCGTGTCTTCGAACTCAATGACAACCAGCCGGAATTCGCCCGCAATATCTGGGATTATATTGACGGCGCAGTTTCCGATCGCCGCGTCGCTGACGGCAAGGCGCGCATGACCGAAAACAAGTCCGTTCTCGCGCGGATCGATGCTGAATATGGCGTCGATAAGAATATCATCGGGGCGATCTGGGGCCTTGAATCCTATTACGGCAAGGCGAGCGGCGACTATGACGTCATCTCGGCGCTCGCAACGCTTGCCTGGAAAGGCCGCCGCACGGGTTACGGCCGCGAGCAGCTGATTGGCGCCTTGAAAATCATCCAGAACGGCTATGCCGGCCGCGCGGAGCTGAAAGGTTCATGGGCGGGCGCGATGGGTCAGACGCAATTTATCCCGACGACCTATCTCGTCTACGCCGTCGATCATGACGGCGACGGCCACCGCAATATCTGGTCCGATCTCGGCGATGTTTTCGCCTCGACCGCGAATTATCTCAAAGCCTCGAAATTCGAGACAGGCCAACCATGGGGACTGGAAGTCACCCTGCCGGAAGGGTTCGATTACGCGCTCGCCGATGTAGAAATCCGCAAACCCGTCATTGAATGGGCCGCGTCCGGCGTCAGCGGCGTCGGCGTAGATCTCGCCCGCTCGCTCGATCCCAATACCCGCGGGCGCATTCTTCTGCCCGCCGGCGCCAACGGCCCTGCTTTCCTCGTTTTCCAGAATTTCGAGACGATCCTTAAATATAACCGCTCGACGGCCTACGCACTGGCTGTCGGGCTGCTTTCCGACGCGCTCGGCGATCGCGGCACGCCTTTGAAGAAGGATTGGCCGCGCGGCGATCGGCCCTTAAGCCTGGATGAGCGAAAAGCGCTTCAGCAGGCCCTCAAGGACAAGGGTTTCGACCCCGGCCCGATCGACGGCGTTATCGGCGCCGGCACCAAACGGGCGCTGAAGGCCTGGCAGGCGAGCGCTGGAATGCCCGTCGACGGCTACGCCTCGCTGGAAACGCTGGAGCGTCTCCAATCGTGATCTTCCGCCCTTGTTGCAGTGCACAAAACATCCTATATGGCCGGCTCGTGCTGCGCCGCAACATGGCGTGGCAGGCCCGTTCGGGCCCGCATCAACGCCAGGAGGATTAAATGGCTGCTGCAAAAAAGGCCGCGCCCCGCGCCGCCGCCAAGACTGAAGAAACCGTCGCTGAAGCGCCCTTCGCCGCCGCCGGCGCATGGAGCGATGCTGCAAAAGACCAGTATGAAACGGCTTTGAAGGCCTTCAATGACGGCGCGGAGAAATTTCGCGTAGACGCCGAAGAAGCCCTCGCCTCAACCCGCGAAGGCTTTGAAGCCGCCGGCGAACGCATGCGCTCGGTTAACGCCGACATGCTCGCCGCAGCCCGTGAAGAAATGACCGACGCGGTTGAATTCGCCAATGAACTCGCCCGCGCAAAGTCGCTTGGCGACGCGCTTGAAATCCAGAAGGAATACTGGACCGGCCTCTTCGCCGCCCGTTCGGAGCGCGCCCGCGCCTTCACCGAAGCGAGCGTTGAAGCGACCCGCGAGGCTTTCGAGCCGATGACCAAATCCTATACGGCGGCGTTTTCTTTCGCGCCCGCCTTCGACAAATTCTTTCCGTTCGCCGGAAAGTAAGTAATACGGCCCCGCGATGAAAAGCGGGCGCGTTGTCGATTATGCAAGACTGGACTGGACGGACGGCGTTCCCCGGTCCGCTGATTTCGACGACATCTATTTCTCCGGGTACGGACTATCTGAAACCCGGCATGTATTCCTTGACGGGAACGATCTGGCGCGCCGCTTTGATGGCGCGCCAGGTTTTTCCATCGGCGAACTTGGCTTCGGCTCCGGGCTCAACATGCTCGCCGTCGCCGACCTCTGGCGCAACAGCGATAAACAACCCGGCGCCCGCCTAAACCTCTTTTCAGTCGAATGCGCGCCTTTTGACCCGCAGGCGCTCGCACGCGCGCATCGAGCCTGGCCGGAACTCGATCTGTTGAGCGACGCGCTCCTTGAAAACTATCCGCCGCCGCTGCGCGGTTTTCATTCGATCGATCTTGCTGACGACGTCACCCTGACGCTTGGCTTTGGTGACGCAAACGCCCTCCTTAAAGAAACGGACGGCGCCTTTGACGCCTGGTTTTTCGACGGTTTCGCACCAGCAAAAAATCCCGACCTCTGGTCGCCCGAACTATTCGATCAGATTTCGCGCCTCTCAGCGCCGACCGCGACGTTTGCAACGTTCAGCGTTGCAGGCGCTGTTCGCCGGGCGCTTGGCGGCGCCGGTTTTCAAATTGAGAAACGCCCCGGCTTTGGCCGCAAGAAAGAAATGCTCGCCGGGCGTCTCTTAGAAAAACCGCGGGCTCGACAATCGGCTGCGCCATGGTTCGACCGCTCGGGGTCAAACCCGCTCAAACCCGGCGCCAAAGTTGCGGTCATTGGCGGCGGAATCGCGGGCGCAAGCCTTGCTTTTTCGCTTCGCGCAACGGGTTTGCAGCCAACGGTTTTCGATCCGAACGGCATCGCCGCCGGCGCATCCGGCAATCCTGCAGGGCTAATCATGCCAAGGATTGACCTCGGCGATAACGCCGCCTCACAATTCTTCGCGCACGCTTATGTCCACAGCATTGCCCGCCTACGAAATTTATCGGCGGCGGGAAATGACAACTTGTTCAATCCGTGCGGCGTCCTTCAAAAATTCAAAACTGAAGACGAAAAACATCGAGCCGAACGAATATTGGCGGAACGCATTCTTCCGGTTGGATGGGTTGAGAAATGCCACGACGGCGGCCTCTTCTTTCCGCAAGGAGGCGTTGTCGATCCGGGCGCCTATTGCAAAGTCTTGATTGGCGGCGCGGAATTAATCTCCGAGCGCGTTTCGCGCATCTGCGATCAATCAGACAGCGTTGATATTCACACCAGCGCTGGCCTCGTCCGATCCTTTGACGGCGTAATCGTCGCAAACAGCATCGCTGCGCTTTCATTTTCGCAATGTCGGACCTTGCCGCTCACCCCCGTAAGGGGCCAGATCGATTTTTTCAGCGGCGTCGCGCCGCCTGCTCGCGCAATCACTTATGGTTCCTACGCTGCGACGGCGCCTGGCGGCGGCGCCATCATCGGCGCAACTTACGATCATTCGGGGACCAGGAACCCCACCAAGACTTCAGTCGAGGCCACGCAAGAAAACATCGCCGCGGCAAGCGCCTTGATCGATATTGCACTGCTGGAAGTCTCAGGCTCGACACCACGGGCGTCGCTTCGCTGCCAGACGCCTGATCGCCTGCCGGTCGCCGGCCCTATTCCTGATTGGGACTATTTCAGCGCCCAGTATGATGGCGTCAGAACCGGCGCAAAGGGCCCGTTCCCGCCAGCGCAGCGCTTCGCAAATGTCTTCATCCTGGCGGGTCTTGGATCGCGCGGGTTCGTCACCGCCCCTTATTGCGCCGACATTATTGCGGCGGCGATGACGGGAAGGCCCGCGCCCGCTGAGCGCATGATCGCGGATGCACTCGATCCGGCGCGATTTTTTATACGTGAAATGAAGCGCACAAGGACGATCCGGGCGCAATAGGCGCAGGCGCTTGCCGCGTCCTGCGGCTTGCTGTTTAACGCTGCGGAAGCCTCCAACTCGGAAGATCATTCTCATGCGCGAAACAGAATTCGGGCCCGTCTACGATAACGTTCTTGAAGGGATCGGCAAAACGCCGATGGTCAAGGTTTCAAATATCGATGTCGGCCCCTGCGAATTATTTCTGAAGCTGGAATCCAGCAATCCCGGCGGCTCGATCAAGGACCGCATCGGCATGGCGATGATCGAGGCTGCCGAGAAAGAAGGCCGCCTCAAGCCAGGCGGCGCTATTGTTGAGGCGACCGCAGGCAATACCGGCCTCGCCCTTGCGCTCGTCGCAGCACAAAAAGGCTATAGACTAACCATCGTTGTTCCCGACAAGATGGCGCAAGAAAAAATATTTCACCTGAAAGCGTTAGGCGCCGACGTTCGCCTGACGCGGTCAGACGTCGCCAAAGGCCATCCTGAATATTATCAGGAGGTCGCGCAGGCGATCGCTGATGAAACAGGCGCGTTCTACGTCAATCAATTTGGCAATGAGGCCAATCCCGAAGCCCATGAAAAATTCACTGGTCCCGAAATCTGGGGCCAGATGGATCACGATATGGATGCGCTGATCGCCGGCGTCGGTTCTGGCGGCACGATAACCGGGCTCTCACGGTTTTTCGTACGCGAAGCGCCGCATGTTGAAATGGTGCTTGCGGACCCCAAGGGTTCAATCCTTACCGATTATGTAAATACCGGCATTAAACCGAACGACGTCGGGTCATGGCTGGTCGAGGGAATTGGCGAGGATTTCATTCCTGATATCTGTGATCTCCAGCATGTAAAACTCGCCTATGCAATTTCTGACAAAGAAAGCTTCGAGGCGGCGCGCGACCTGTTGCGTAAGGAAGGCATTCTCGGAGGTTCTTCTTCCGGCACTATTCTCGCTACAGCACTTAAATATTGCCGCGAGCAGAAAACGAAAAAGCGCGTGGTCGCTTTTGTCTGCGACCGCGGCGATAAATATCTTTCAAAAATGTTCAATGATTACTGGATGTATGACCAAGGGTTTTTGAAGCGCCCGCCGAAAGGCGATCTGACCGATCTTATTTCACGAAAGCACTCCGAACACGCGACCGTGACTGTCAAGCCTGAAGACACGTTGATGATCGCCTATGGTCGCATGAAACTGTACGATATTTCGCAACTTCCGGTTCTGAATGCAGACGGGACACTCGCCGGCATCATTGATGAAGAAGATATCTTGTTCGCCGTCGTCCGGAACCGCGACAAATTCAAGGACCCCGTCAAGTCAGCAATGACCTACCGCGTTGAAACGCTTGAGGCGTCAGAGAAAATGGAGGAACTACTGCCGGTCTTCGCGAAAGGCCACGTTGCTGTTGTAACGAAGGGTGGGCTTTTCGAGGGGCTCATCACGCGCACAGACCTGCTGAATTATCTGAGATTACAGGTGGCGTGACCAATGACGATCAAGTTTTACGGCCTCAAGACTTGCGATACCTGCCGCAAGGCGCGCAAAGCGCTCGATGCTAAGAAGGTCGCATATTCCTATCACGACGTGCGCGACGACGGCGTATCGAAAACACAAGCGGCAAAGTGGGCGAAGCAGATCGGTTGGGAAAATCTGCTCAACAAATCGTCGACGACTTGGCGAAACCTTCCGGAGAAAGAAAAAGACGGCCTTTCTCATACAAAGGCCGTTTCACTCATGAGTGCGCACCCTGCACTCATCAAGCGCCCTGTTATTGAGAAGGGCGACGACGTTTATGTCGGCTGGAAGCCCGATACCCAGAAAGCAGTTTTGAAATAATCGTTCGGGCGCGCTCGGATCAGCATCAAGGTCGACCCATGGCAAAATCAAAAAATCGTCTCGCTTTTTCAAGCCGTGTCATTCATGGCGGGCAAGAGCGCGACCCTCTCACCGGCGCTGTCATGCAGCCGATCTATCAAACGTCGACCTATGCGCAGGAAAGTCCTGGCATCCATAAGGGATTCGTTTATGCGCGTGGGCACAACCCGACCCGTTTCGCCTACGAACGCTGCATCGCTGATCTGGAAAATGGCGCGCGAGGTTTTGCTTTTGCGTCCGGCATGGCGGCCATTGCGACGGCGCTGGAGCTTTTTCCGGCCGGCGCACATATCGTCGCGATGGACGATGTTTACGGCGGCACGTTCCGCTTGTTTGAACGCGTCAGAAAATCATCGGCGAACCTCTCGGTTTCCTATGTCGATCTGACCGACCCGGCAAACCTTGAAGATGCGATTAAACCAGACACGAAGCTGATCTGGATTGAGACGCCGACCAACCCCATGCTGAAAGTCGTCGATATCGAAGCGATTTCAAGAATCGCCAAAAAACGCGGTGTCATGGTGGGCTGTGACAATACGTTCGCCTCGCCCTATTGCCAGCGCCCGCTCGATCTTGGCGCCGACCTCGTTATGCATTCAGCGACGAAATATATCGCCGGCCATTCCGATGTGGTCGGCGGCGTTCTGGTCGTAAACGATAAAGAGCTCGCGGAACGCCTAGCCTTCCTGCAAAACTCGGTCGGCGGGATTCAGGGCCCATTCGATTCCTATCTTGCTTTGCGCGGATTGAAGACGCTGGCGATCAGGCTTGAGCGTCATTGCGCTAATGCTGCGGCGCTGGCGCTCTGGCTCGAAAGCCACCCCGCCGTTGAACGCGTCGCCTATCCGGGCCTCAAGAGTCACCCGCAGCACGAAGTCGCCGCTCGCCAGATGAGCGCCTATGGCGGCATGGTGACGATCTATCTGAAGGGCGGGCTTGGCGCAGCAAAAACCATGCTCGAGCGCGTAGAGTTGTTCACGCTCGCCGAATCGCTCGGGGGCGTTGAAAGCCTCATCGAACATCCAGGCCTAATGACTCACGCGTCGATCCCCCCCGAGCGCCGTAAGGAACTAGGCGTCGATGATTCGCTTGTCCGTTTATCGGTCGGCGTTGAAGATATCGACGATTTGCGCGCCGACCTCGAACAGGCCCTCGCCTGATTTGCATGAAAAATCAGGTTTTCGGAGGCGACGCCAGCCATGAAGGCTAGCGTCGCCCTTTCGCCGCCAGCGGGGGAGTTGCCGACGACAAAACGAATGCCGCAATAGCGGCGAATCTGAAAACCCGACACTACGCCCGCAGCAAATAAGCGCAATAGGCGCGCGCATATCAAGCGCGGGCTAGTTGGCTTGCATATTCCCGTAATACTTGCATCCATGTCGCCGCAAAGCAGAAGTGAATCGGTCGGGGTCAAATGACGGTTAGCCAGAACGCGGATCTCGCCGCCAAAATAAACGACGCGATGACGCCGATCAGCAATGCCGTCAACGACGTCATCTTCTATTCGGTTGACGTGTTTGGTGTAAGTCTTCCGTTGGTTGTGCTGTGGTTAATCGCAGCGGCAATCATCATCACCTTTTCACTTCGTTTCATTAATCTCACTGGATTCGGGCATGCGCTCGCCCTGGTCAGCGGTCGGCGAACGCACCATCTCGCCAAAGGCTCAGGCGAAATTTCACATTTTCAGGCGCTTAGCTCAGCGCTCTCCGGCACGGTCGGACTTGGCAATATTGGGTCGGTGCCAGTTGCGATTGCGCTCGGCGGACCCGGCGCTGTTTTCTGGATGATCCTTGCCGGCTTTTTCGGCATGTCGTCGAAATTCGCTGAATGCGCGCTGTCGGTCAAATACCGGTATGTAGAAGCGGACGGGCGCACCATTGGCGGTCCGATGTATTATATCGAATCTGTTTTCGAACGGCGCGGCCTTAAATGGATCGGAAAAGGCGCCGCGATTTTCTTCGCTGTCATGGCCATGGGCGGTTCGATCAGTTTTTTTCAGGTCAACCAGAGCTACGCGCAATTTTCTTCCGTGACAGGCATCGATGCGCCGCTGGCGTTTGGCGTTATACTCTGTTCGCTAGTGGCGTTCGTTATTCTCGGCGGCATCAAGCGGATTGGCCGTGTTTCAGGTTTTTTTGTCCCGTTCATGGGTGTTATTTATCTAAGTGCGGCACTAACAATTATCGCGCTGAACGCCGACAAGCTGCCGGGCGCAATCGCGCTTATATTCAAGGACGCTTTCGGATTTTCCGCGCTTGGCGGCGGCATGGTCGGCGCCCTCATCAATGGCATTAAACGCGCAACCTATTCAAACGAGGCGGGCGTCGGTTCATCAGCGATAGCCCACTCGGCAGTGCGCACAACCGAACCGATGACCGAGGGCTTTGTCGCATCGCTTGAGCCATTCATCGACACTATAGTCGTTTGTACGATTACCGCGCTCGTCGTTATCGTAACCGGCGCCTATGAGCCGTTTTTGTATAACCCCGAGGTAGTCGGCATCGAGATAACGTCAGCGGCATTCGCCAGCGCATTTCCCTGGTTCCCAGTGATTTTGATGGTCGCGTCAATGTTGTTCGCGTTTACAACGCTTGTCAGCTGGGCCTTTTATGGCTCGCAGGCGGCTGCTTATCTTTTCGGCGCATCGAAAAAAGTGGATGTGACGTTCAAGATCATGCTATGCGCCACGCTTTCGACCGGCGCCGCAATATCTCTTTCCTCAATTATCAACTTTATTGACGCGATGTTATTCGGGATGTGCATTCCTAATATCATCGCGCTTTATCTATTGTTGCCTGAATTGAAGCGCGATCTGGCGAACTATAATCGCAAATACCGAAGCTAATCGCCCTCAAGCGCGCGGATGCGCCGCCGAATAGGCGTCAAGCAAGCGTTCTTTGTCGATCTTCGTATAACGTTGCGTGGCGGCGATAGACGAGTGGCCGAGCAACTCCTGAATCGTCCTCAAGTCGCCGCCAGCGGCCAGCAGCTCGGTGGCGAATGTGTGACGCAGCGCGTGCGGCGTCGCCGTTGGAGGCAAACCAAGGATCGTACGCCGCGCCGCAATTGCACGCTGCACCATCCGCGCGCTCATTTCTTTGCCGCGCGTTGAGAAAAAAAGCGGGCCAGTCGGCTCAATTGAATAAGGGCACCGCGCGACATAATCTCCAATAGCAACGCGCACAGCCGGTATTACTGGGACGATACGGTATTTGGCGCCTTTGCCTTTGATCTTCAATGTATCGCCAATGCGCGTATCCGATCCGCGTAGAGAAAGCGCTTCGGAAATTCGAAGACCGGCGCCATATAGCAATGCGCAGATCGCTGAATCGCGCGCCATTTTCCAATCAGCGCCGTCCTCTTTTTCGATCAGCGCCGCCGCCGCGTCAGCATCAACCGGACGCGGAAGTTTTTCTTTTCGCTTGGGGCCGCGAAGCGCAGCTACTGCATCATTTCGAATCTCATGCCGCTTTTCCAGAAATCGAAAGAAGGTTCGAATGGCGGAAAGGTCGAGATTAACCGTCGCCGCATCGACACCCGCCGCTTTCCGGCTGGCCAGAAAAGCGCGAAAATCTCTTGTTTCGAGTCTTTCAAGTTCGAGTTTTCCGGGGGAGCCGCCGCAGTGAGAGATCAAAAAAGATTTGAACCGCTCCAGAGCAGCCTCATAATTGCGCAGCGTATAATTGCTTGCGCGACGCTCGGCGCGCAGCGCCCTCAAAAAATCAGCGGTTAGCCCGTCAATACTGTTTGAGCCCGATATTTCCATACCAAATCATGCTGCGCCCACTGGTTAATAATAGGTGAACACAGAAGACCGAGGCGTCATAATTTCAAATGAATTCGGCGATCACGGCGCGCAATTCCGCGACGCCCTCACCTGTTTCAGCTGATGTGGCGACAATCTCTGGGTGAGCCGCCGGACGCTTTTTAATTTTCGACGTGACGGCGGCTGAAATACGCTCCAATTCAGTCGGCTTGATCTTGTCGGCCTTCGTCAAGATAATTTGGTAGTTCACGGCGGCTTCGTCGAGCATGTCCATGACATCAAGATCGACATCCTTTACGCCCCGGCGGCTGTCGATCAGAAGAAAAACGCGTCTAAGACTACTCCGGCCTTTCAGATAATCGCGCGCAAGGTCGGCCCATTGTTCGGCATCCTTTCGCGAGGCGCGGGCATATCCAAAGCCGGGCAAATCGACGAGACGCAGGAAATCGCCTGCCGCAAAAAAATTCATTTCGCGCGTACGGCCGGGCGTCGATGAGGTGCGCGCAAGATTGGAGCGCCCGGAAAGCGCATTCAGAAGAGTTGATTTTCCGACATTCGAACGGCCGGCGAAAGCAACCTCAACCGGCCCTTCGGGCGGTAGAGTCGTCATCGATACGACGCCAAGCATGAAATCGATCGGCCCCGCAAAAAGAACGCGCCCGCGCTCAATTCTTTCTGCGTTCTCCACGCCTTCGATCACGCTTTCTTACCGCCAATAAACGGGATTTTTTCGGCAAGATGAACCTCAACGCCGTTGCGATGCATGATGTACCATTGCTGCGCAACAGAGAGGATCCCGCTCCAAAGCCAATAGAGCACAAGGCCCGAAGCGAAACCGGCGAACAGGAAAACGAATATAAAGGGCATCATCAACATCACCTGCCGCTGGGTTGGATCGGATGCAGGCGGGTTGAGCTGAGTCTGCAGCCACATGACAACGCCATAGATCAGCGGGAGGACACCGATTTGCGGCAAGGCCGATAAAAGCGGCACATGGGATGGGTCGAACGGCAACAATCCAAACAGATTGAAGATTGAGGTTGGGTCCGGCGCTGAGAGGTCTTTGATCCAAAGGATAAAGGGCTGCTGCCGTAATTCAATTGTCACGAATAAAGTTTTGTATAAGGCGTAGAAGATCGGAATTTGAATGATGACTGGCAAACACCCCGCGACCGGGTTGATTTTTTCGCGCTGGTAAAGCGCCATCATTTCTTTTTGAAGCAGAACCTTGTCGTCACCGCATTGCTTTTTGAGGTCCTCAACCTTCGGCTGGACCTTCTTCATGCGCGACATGGACTCGAAAGCCTTGTTGGCGAACGGGAACATCAAGAGTTTGATGACGAGTGTCAGCACAAGAATTGCGACACCGAAATTACCAATGTGGGTGCCAAAAAAATCGAGCAAAAAGAAAATAGGGCGTGTCAAGAAAAACAGGTTTCCCCAATCGACCGAGCGGTCGAGGTCCCAGATTCCATATTTGCCGTCCTTATCGAGTGCTTTTTCGTACCCCTTAAGAACGCTGACTTTTTTTGCGCCGGCAAATGCATATGTTGTCGCATGCGAAGTGGCGCCAGGTTGCAGCGAACGTTCCTGTAGCGAATAATCGGCCTGAAAAACGGGTTCCTTGTCCGTCCCCTTGTTGCGCATCCGAATAGTGAAAGTTTCATCCTGAGGCGGCGCAACTGCGGCCAGCCAGTATTTATTAGTGATGCCGACCCAGCCTTTTTCGCCTGTTTCTTCGACTTTGGCCGTCAGGGCTTTTTTATATTTTCGTTGAATAAGCTGTGGGCCAAGGACTCCGATTGGCCCTTCCTGCAGGATTGAGTAGCGTCCTGCGCCTTCCGGAATCCCACGCTGGACCACAATCCCGTATGGCAGAACGCGCGCCGCAACGCCCGTTTCATTCTTCACCGACTGATTGACGGTGAACATGAACTTGTCGTCGACAGAAATTATTTTGGTGTAAACAAAGCCGCCGGACCGCGCCGTCAAGGTCACTGGCGTCGAAGGGGTCAATTTTGCATTTTCAGGCGCGGACCAGTTTAGCGCCGATGTCTGCTCGCGCGCATCTCCTGCCGCAATGATCCACCCCTCTTCCACATATTGGCCCTCAGCCGTATGTTCCGGGCTCAGCAAACGAATAATCGGACTGTTGGGATCAAGTGTTTCACGATAATTCTTCAAAGAGAGATCATCGATACGACCGCCGGCGAGATTGATCGAGCCGACAAGGCTTGGTGTGTCGATCGCGATACGGCCCGGCGCTTTTGCAAGCGCGTCTTCAATGCTTAGTTCTTCAGGTGCTGTTCCGGACGCCGTCTCGGGGACGACAACGCTAGGCGCCTTCTTCTCGGCCTCCTCCGCCGCCGCCTGCTGTTGCGCGCGATAAGCTTCTTGCTGAGGCTTTAGAACCAGCGAGTCCCACCCAATTATGACGAGCGCCGTGAGGGCGATGAAGAGGATGACATTGCGGTCCATGAAAATTCCCTGTTCCGTCTGAGGACGGAGAAAGCTCAGCCCCTGATGAAGCTTGTTATTTAGGATGGGATGAGAGCCTTAAAAGGGCCCGCTTCACATCGTCAAGAAGGTCGTCGAATTTGCGGTTGAGAGCCGCCGGCCGTGCAATGAAGACATAATCGAAGCCGGGTTCGCCTGCGGTCGGCAGGACGGCGCGTGCAGCTTCTTTAAGGCGTCTTCTGATACGGTTGCGCAGGACAGCGCCGCCGAGTTTCCGGGTGACCGTGAACCCGGCCCGAATATTGTCGGGCCCAGCGGAGCCGGCTGACTTCAACAAGAGAAATCCGGGGGTACCGACGCGATCCCCGGATCGGGCGGCCAGGAAATCCCTGCGGCGGCGGATTGTGAACATGCTCATGAGCCTCCACCCTCAAAAATGGCGGGCCGGCTCAAAAGCCATCATAGCGGGATTGAGCCTGATCGATCAGGCGGAAAGGCGCTTGCGCCCTTTGGAGCGGCGGCGGGCCACCACCTTGCGGCCATTCTTGGTCGCCATACGCGCGCGGAATCCGTGACGGCGCTTGCGAACGAGCTTGCTCGGTTGATAGGTCCGCTTCATGGCTAATCGCTCTTTTAAGTAACGGCCGGAGGCAATAACCGCCGGAAGGGCCGCGCTCTTAAAGGACGGGGCTCCAAGGGTCAAGTCCCGCGCCAGCCAAGTCCGCCCGGCCGCGCCTCTCACGCCTCCATGGCGCGATCGTGACCCGAAATGAGCGTCCGGTGGGCGCAAAATGCCGCATAGTTTGATAAGCGGCGGACCCTCGATGGGGGCTCCTCCAGAGCCCCTCAAATGCACCAAAGCTACAGGCTGAGCCCCGATGAACAACGCCGCCCCCCCCAGACCCAGCCTCTTTCGATTTCTGCCAATCGCCATCATCGCCGCCGCCGCGGCCGCCGTCTTCGCTTCCGGCGCCTACAAGCTCATCTCATTCGAAACATTGAGGACCCATCAGGCGGGTCTCGAAACTTTCGTTTCCGAGCATTATTTCGCCGCTATCGCTGTTTATGGCCTTATCTACATTGCCGCGACGGCGCTTTCGCTTCCTGGCGGCCTGGTCATGTCGCTGGTTGGCGGGTTCCTGTTCGGCGCACTCGCCGGCACCGGCATCGTTGTCGTCTCGGCGACAATCGGCGCATGCATTATCTTCGCGGCGGCGAAATCGGCATTCGGCGATGCGCTTCGAAAAAAAGCGGGGCCATTCGTCAAGAAAATGGAAGACGGATTTCGCGATAACGCCTTCTCATTTCTTCTTCTGTTGCGCCTCATCCCGGTATTTCCGTTTGTTGTCGTCAATATCGCGCCTGCGCTGTTCAATGTGCGGCTCGCGACATACGCGCTCGCAACTTTTGTCGGCATCATCCCCGGCACATTCGCTTATGTAAGCGCCGGCGCCGGCCTAGGCGCGGCGCTGGAATCGGGCGGCGAAGTCGAGCTTTCCGGCATCCTTCTAAAGCCGGAAGTGATTACACCAATCCTTGCGCTCAGCGTCCTCGCGGTGCTGCCGATAATTTTGAAACGCTTCGGCATTGACCCCTTGCAACGCAAAGGAAAAGCCTGATGAGCACGGAGATAAGCGCTGATATTTGCATACTTGGCGCGGGTTCAGCGGGCCTTTCCATTGCTGCAGGCGCTGCACAGTTTGGGCGCAAAGTCGTTCTCATTGAAGCCGGCGAAATGGGCGGAGACTGTCTCAATTACGGGTGCGTTCCTTCAAAGGCGCTAATCGCCGCCGCAGCGCGCGCCCATGAGGTGAATACGAAATTCCGCCTCGGCGTCCGGTCAAATGGCGTCGAGATCGATTTCAGCGCTGTCATGGGCCACGCCGCAAATGCGATCGCTGCAATCGCGCCAAATGATAGCCAGGAGCGTTTCGAAAAACTCGGCGTAAAGGTCATTCGCGCACGCGGCGAATTTGTCGGCCCGCGCACCGTTAAGGCCGGAGACGAAACGGTCAGCGCCAGGCATTTCGTCATTGCGACCGGCTCATCGCCGAGCGCGCCGCCAATTCCAGGGTTAAGCGACACGCCTTATTTGACGAATGAGACCGTCTTCGCACTTCGAGAGATTCCTTCGCGGTTTCTCATCATTGGCGGCGGACCGATAGGCGTTGAAATGGCGCAAGCATTCCAACGGCTCGGCGCTAATGTTGAGTTGTTCGAAGCCCTATCTATTCTTGGTCGTGACGATCCAAAGGCTGTCGATGTTGTCCGACGTTCGTTACATGACGATGGCGTCGTCCTGCATGAAAATTGTCAAATTGAACGCATCGCCAAAACCAGCCGCGGCATTTCAGTATTTCTCAAAGACGGCGCCGCCATTGAAGGATCTCATTTGCTCATGGCGACCGGTCGGCGTTCCAATTTTGGTGGGCTCGGACTAGCAAAGGCCGGCGTCGAAACAGAGAATGGCAGACTGAAACTCGACCGACGCCTCAGAACAACAAACAAGCGCGTCTATGCGGCGGGCGATGCGGCCGGCGGGCTTCAATTCACCCATGTCGCCGGCGACCATGCGTCGACTATTGTAAAAAACATCCTTTTCAAATGGCCGACGAACAGGCGAGATCATCTCGCTCCGCGCGTAACCTACACCGACCCGGAGCTTGCAAGCATTGGCCTTGTCGGCAGCGATGCGAAAGATAAACATCCCGGCGCGAGAACGGTCGAATGGACGTTTGAGGATAATGACCGCGCACAGACGGAAGGAAATATTTCAGGCTTTATCGAAGCCAATATCACCAGGAGCGGCCGAATTCTCGGCGCCACTATTGTCGGCCCGCATGCTGGCGAACAGATCGGCATGTGGTCCTTCGCAATTGCGAACAAGCTGACCATCAAGGCCTTCACGAATTATATCGCGGCCTATCCGACCCGTAATGAAATTTCCAAACGGGCTGGAGGGGCGTATTATACGCCGACCTTATTTTCACCGCGCACGAAAAAGTTGATAAGTCTGCTTTCTGTCTTCGACTGACCCGCAAAACTACATGACCAAGAAAACCTCTCCTTTCCAATCGAGCTTCAGGCAGTCGCTGTCATTCAAACTTCTCGTTTTAACGATTTTGTTTGTCCTGTTTGCAGAATTCGTCGTTCTTGTTCCTTCAATCGCAAACCAGCGACTCGACTGGTTTACTGAGCGGCTCGAAGCTGCATATCTCGTCGCCGTCGCGCTCGACTCACCCGGCGGGGAAATGATCCAGCCGGAACGGGCGGAACAGCTGTTTGCAACCGCTAATATTTTAGGCGTAACCCTCGACAGGGACGGCGCAAGAATGCCAATTATGGCTCCGCAACTAACTAAAGATCAGGCCCGAATAATGCGGTTTGTCGATCTTAATGTCGACATGCCGCAACAACACGCCGCCGATGCCTGGGCGACAATATTCTCAAAGGGCGACGGTTCTATTCGCGTGGTTGGAACCCCGAGACACGCTAACGGCGCACAGATCGATATCATAGTTTCGCAAGCAGCGCTTCGAAAAGATCTTCTTGTTTTTTCCCGGAATGTCCTTCTCCTGTCGCTCGTTATTTCGACGCTGACCGCGGCGCTTCTGTATGGTGCGCTCACTTATCTGATCGTCAGACCGCTTCGAAAACTAACCTCAAACATGATGGCTTTTGAAAGCAATCCTGACGATGCTTCAGTGATGTTCCTGCCAAGCGAACGCCACGATGAGATCGGCGTGGCCGAACGCGGTCTCGCATCGCTTGAGCAACGAATCCATACAATGCTTGGCGAGCGTCGACGCCTTGCCGCCCTTGGCGCCGGCATATCAAAGATCAGCCATGATCTCCGCAATATATTGGCGTCAGCCCAACTGATGTCGGACAGGCTTTCAAAAAGCGACGACCCGCGCGTCGCCAAGCTAACGCCGCGCCTCATTGCGGCGCTTGACCGCGCGATTTCGTTAAGCCGTGACACGCTAAGCTACGCCCGCATGGACCCATCATCCATGCGGTTCGAAACAATCAAGTTAAGGGGACTCGTTGAAGAAGCTCTGGAAGACAGCGCCTCAATGACTGTCGAAATCGTAAATGAAGTTGATGGCGAGTTTGAGCTTGCAGCCGATTCGACCCAGCTTTATCGCGCAATCTTCAATCTCATTAAAAACGCAGTCGAAGCTTTTTCTTCCGATGACAGGGGGGAAGAACATAAGAAAGCGCGCGTAATTGTTCGCGCCGAACGACGCAGTGCAGGCGCCGTTATTGAAATTGAGGATAATGGACCCGGAATTCCCGACGCAGTTCGCGACAAAATATTTGAGCCTTTTAAAGGCTCAATGAAACCTGGCGGTTCGGGCCTTGGCGTCGCAATCGCGGCGGAAATTGCGCGCGCGCATGGCGGCTCACTCGAAATCGCCAGATCGGACAAAACCGGCACGCTGTTCAAGATTTTCCTGCCTAATGAGCGCGCCGCCATTCAATAAGCTGCGGCGCCGTCGTCCGGTTCGCGCGGATCGGCCGACCCATAAAGCGCACCATTATAGAGCATCACCGAATTTGTGCGCCCCATCGCGCGCTGGCGCAAAGCCCCGTCCGGATTGCGCGCAAACAAAAATCCGCGGCCTTCCATGATCGCTACGGAATCGAGCGGGATACCGGGTTCCGTAAAAACGAGATCAGGAAACCATTGATGATGTATTTTCGGCATGGCGTTCGCTTGCGCGGGGTTCATGCCGAATTCGAGCATATTAAGGACATTTTGCAGAACGATGTTGATAATCGTGCTGCCGCCAGGCGTTCCTGTTGCGATAATCGCCTTGCCATCCTTGGTGATGATTGTCGGCGTCATCGACGATAGGGGTCGTTTCCTCGGCTGTATTTCATTGGCTTTCGCCCCAATGAGACCGAAACCGTTCGGTGCGCCGGGCTTCGATGAGAAATCGTCCATTTCATTATTGAGAACGAATCCGGCGCCGTCGACCGAATAACCGCTTCCGAAAAAGAAATTCAGCGTTGTCGTAACCGAAACGGCGTTGCCGTCCTTATCCATAATAGAATAATGCGTTGTCTGTTTGCTTTCATACGGCGCATCGAGGCCCGGCTTGACGGCTGAAGATTTAGTCGCTTTTTTATAATTTATTTGCTTACGGAGTTTTTCCGCATATTCAGGCGAGGTCAATTTTTCGACGGGAACGTCAAAGAAATCTGGATCGCCAAGATATTCCGAACGATCAGCATAGGCCCGGCGCATCGCCTCAACAAGCGCCCCCATATAGTCGGCGGTGTTGTGCCCCATCCCGCGCAAATCATATCCCTCGAGGATATTCAGCATTTCAACGAGGTGAACGCCGCCCGAAGAAGGCGGCGGCATGGAGATAATGCCGTAACCTCGAAATTTTCCCGTGATCGCCCTTCGTTCAACCGCTACATAATTTGCAAGATCATCCTGCGTAATCAGGCCACCGTCACGCTCCATTTCAGCAGCGATGAGGTCGGCGACTTTCCCCTTATAAAACCCATCTGCGCCATGCTTGGCGATTTCTTTCAATGTTTTGGCGAGGTCCTTTTGAACGAGCGTCTCACCCGGCCGATAGGCGCTGCCGTCTTTTTTTAGAAAATAGGCCGCCGAAGAAGGATCTTTAGATAGACGCGCGCTTTGTGCGGTAAGCGCGTCAGACAGGGCGCGCGTCACCGGAAAACCGTGTTCAGCAAGACGAATCGCAGGCGCAATGACGTCTTTGAGCGGCATGCTTCCGTATTTTTCGAGCGCGGTCGTGAGCCCCATAACAGAACCCGGAACGCCGGAAGAAAGAGCGCTGAAGCGGGCGCGATTATTGTCAACATCGCCTTTTGCGTCGAGAAACATGTCGCGCGATGCGCCGCCCGGCGCCATTTCCCGATAATCAATGGCAATCGGATCCGGCCGGTTCGCCAGTTTGATGACCATGAAGCCGCCGCCGCCAAGATTGCCGGCTTGCGGATGCGTAACGGCGAGCGCGAACCCCGTTGCAACCGCTGCATCGACAACATTGCCGCCTTTTTTCAGAATGTCCCTGCCGACCTCGGCGGCGAGCGCATCCTGCGCGGCGACAATTCCGTTCTCGCCTTCAACGGAATGGAAAATTGAGGTGTAGGAGACGAGCGCGTTCGCGCCTTGCGCTTCGGAAGCGTCTTGCGCCATCGCGGCGCCAGAACCCGCGAGGAAACAAAGAAGGGCTGCAAATATCTGAACCCGCTTCACCATGGTCTCGCCGCTCCTTTTGGCTTCATTCATGTCTTAATCCCTTATTTCCCTGACCGGCGCAAACGAACTTGCTCAATTTGGAGATGACGATTGGCGGCGCGCGTTGAAATGACTAGACTCCGCCAAGACCAACGAATGGAAAAATATGAGCGGCAAGCGCGGCGAGAATAACGACATTACGGACGTCCCGGGCATTCGCGTCGGTCAAGCCCATGACGCCCGGATTCGCACCGGGGTGAGCGTTGTTCTGCCGGACGCGCCGGCGATCGTCGCGGGCGACGTTCGGGGCGGCGGACCGGGAGCGCGCGAGACCGATCTTCTCGATCCTGCAACGCTGGTCGACCGGGCGGATGCGATCGTCCTTTCCGGCGGCTCTTCCTACGGCCTCGGCGCAGCGGACGGCGTCGCCGCATGGCTCGGCGCGCGCGGACGCGGCTTTCAATTGATCAAGACGCCGGGCGTTCCGCCCTCGCCAATCGTGCCCGCCGCGATTCTTTATGACCTCGCCAATGGGGGCGACAAGAACTGGGACGACGCGCCGCCTTACGCCTCGCTTGGCCGCAAAGCTTGCGAAGCGGCGGATGCGCCGCTCGCCCTCGGCCGCGCAGGCGCCGGATTTGGCGCGACGGCCGGCGCCGAAGCGGGCGGGGTTGGTTCCGCTTCTTACGCGACTGACGACGGGCTGATCATCGGCGCGCTGATGGCGGTGAATTCCTTCGGATCCGTTCGCGCGCCGAATGGCGATTTCTGGGCAGCCCCTTTCGAACTCGACAATGAATTCGGCGGCATTCGAAATAAGCCGGCGGCCCCTGCCGCCGACCTTCCGCCCGACACAAAACTCGCCGCGCCACGCGCCCACACCACAATTGGCGTTGTGGCCGTCAACCGGGAAGTAACGCAAGCCGACGCTCGCCGGATCGCCATCATGGCGCAGGATGGGCTCGCCCGCGCGATCCGGCCCGTCCACGCGCCGACTGACGGCGATATTCTCTTTACGTTGGCGCTCGGCGAGCGGATGGAGCCAAACGCGCTCGACTTGACCCGCATCGGCACGATTGCGGCCGATTGCGTCGCCAGAGCCATCACGCGCGCCGTTTATGAGGCCAGCCGCACGGCCCCGGCGTGAAGAATTCAGGCATATTGGGCCAGTCTTGCAATCGGATCGGCAATGGGCTTTAAGGCGCGTTCTTCCGCGCAGCGGAACGCGCCCGTAGCTCAGCTGGATAGAGCACCAGACTACGAATCTGGGGGTCAGAGGTTCGAATCCTTTCGGGCGCGCCATTTCCACTTTACTCTGCAAACCAGTCCGGAGCGCACGAGACCACGCAGCGTGATGACGGCTCATGCTGCGTTCAAATGCCGCCCGATCCTGCAGCCATTTTAGAATTGTCGCAGCGATTTCCGCTTGATCGAACGTATGAGCTTTCAACGTCTCGCCAGTTTCGCCGCTTGCGTTCGCCATTATCCGTAAATGCCGCCTCGTGCGGCGGGCGGGGCTTAGGACGTCTCCAGTATTTGCGCGGGGTGCAGCAGGTTTGTCCGTATAATGCGGATCGAAAATAATCTCCTTTCGTGCGACGGCGTTCGTTCCTTTCGCAATTTCAAATTCATGCGGCATCGTCACTCCTCAAACTTGAGGGGTGAAGTCTACACCCCCTGAAAAAGAGGGGGATAAGTTCGCCAAATTGGCCCAAATCTGGTTAACGGGCGAGTGGCGCGCGATTTTATCCCGATAGGATGATATTTGGTTTCGCTGCGAGATTCTTGCAGACGACCTCGCCATTTTCACAAATCTCGCACCAGCACGCCGCCGCCGTAACGAGTTCAACCCGATCAACAAATGCGCGGAAGCGGGTCGTCTTCCAATTCCTCAAGGATGCGTTCGCCGCCGATTTCGGTTTCGAGAACGGCATGCGCGGCCCCATCGCGGACTTCGCCGATAATCGCCGCCTTTTCGCCCTCAGGAAGCGCTTGCCAGCGCGCCAACGCCTCATCGGATATTTCGCGTTCGACAATGGCGACGACGCGACCTTCGCAAGCAAGATAATAGGGATCGTAGCCCAATATGTCGCAAACGGACGAAACAGCGGGGCGCACAGGAATGGCGCTCTCATATAATCGAACTTGACGCCCGGTCGCCGCCGCGATTTCGCACGCCACCGTCGCCAGCCCGCCGCGCGTCGGATCGCGCATGAAGCAAAGCCCGCCCAACGGCAAAAGCGCTTGCGTTAGCGCAATGACATTGGCGCTGTCCGAACGAATATCGCCTTTCAGATCGAAATCCTCACGCGCCAGCATGACGGCGACGCCATGATCGCCAACCGGACCGGACACCAGCACCGCGTCGCCGGGCTTGATAAACCTCATGCCAAGACAGACATTTCGCGGCTTCTCGCCGACACCAGCCGTTGTCAGATAAAGACCGCCGCCGGAACCGCGCGGCGTCACTTTTGTGTCGCCCGCGATTATTCTGACGCCTGCTTCTTTCGCCGCCGCGGCGGCGCTCGCGGCAATGCGATCAAGCAATCTCAACTCCAGCCCTTCTTCGATGATGGCGCTGAGCGTCAGATAGCGCGGGCGGGCGCCGGATACGGCAAGATCGTTGACGGTTCCGTGGACAGCGAGAGAGCCTATATCGCCGCCCGGAAATTCAAGCGGCTGCACGATGAACCCGTCCGTCGTCATCAGGATTTCAGCGCCGGGATCGAGCTGCAAGGGCGCGGCGTCAAGCTGGGGATCGAATTCCGGACTTTCAAAGTGGCGCGCAAAAATCTCATCGATCAATGCGTTCATGAAGCGTCCGCCATTGCCATGGGCGAGCGTGACATGCTTGTCGTCAAAAACGCTCATATTGTGTCATCCCGCATCAAGGCGGCCGCCTCGACAATCTGGCCGAAAGCGAGCCCGCCATCATTTGCCGGCGCCAGTTTCGGCAAATAGGCGGAGAAGCCTTTTTCTTCGAGTCGCGCGATTACGAGTTCGGATAATTTTTTGTTCTGAAAGACGCCGCCGGTTAGGCCAATCGCATCGAATGAATGCGCGCGCGCGATCAACTGCGACTGGGCGCCAATTGCGCCGGCAAGGCTTGCATGAAAAATTCCGGCGCGCTTTGCGGGCTCAATCGACTTGTCGCGCAGCATCGTCAGCAATGGCGCCCAGTCGCTGCGCAACACGCCCTCCGCGTCGCATGCCAGCGGCAATTCAATGACAGCGTCAATGTCGTGCGCGATCGATTCCAGCATCATCGGTCCCTCACCTTCATAAGCCGCTTTTTCAAGGCCGAACACAAAGAACGCCGCTGCGTCGAACAAGCGCCCGACCGCTGAGCTTTCAAAGACGTTGGCGTGGCGGCGCCAGGCCGAGT
>JAWKVJ010000010.1:0-81762 GCA_041398085.1 Parvularculaceae bacterium | reverse complement strand
GGGTTGATGCTCGATACGCGTTGTATAGTCGGCGACCTTGATGGACGGCGGCAGGCCGACCGCTTGCGGGTTTTCGATTTTCATCTCCGATCCGCCTTCATCAAAATTGACGATCGACTGGCCGGTGTCGGAAATGAGAATCTGGTGCACGTTCGATCCCGACCCGCGGCCATCGAGCGTGATCTGATAATCCTTCCCCTGATAGGTGATGAATTCTTTTGAACCCGCGCCCTCAAACGCCATGCCGAAATGGCCAAGCACAAGCAGAATCGCTCCGAAGGTGACCGCCTTTCTCTGGCCGAGATAACGGTCGGCGAGATTGCCGCCGATAATCGTCATGATGTAAACGAGCGCCGTATAGGCGCCGTACATTACCGCTGAACGCTCATCCGAAAACAGGAAATGCTGGGTCAGATAAATGATCAGCAGCCCGCGCATCCCGTAATAGGAAAAACGTTCCCACATTTCGGTAAAGAAAAGAATCGCGAGGCCGCGCGGATGACCGAAAAATCCCTTGTCCGTTGATGATTCTGTCACCGATTCAGCCATGATCCCTCCAAAAAAGCCGTCTTGCGCCCTGTTTCACGCAAAACGAATGCGTCTGCGCATCAAAGATCCCGCCCCGGGCGCACATGATCGAGACAATCATGACCGCAATGTGACAGCCAATGCAAATTCAAGCATAAACGGCTCCGCCGAGCCCGGGATTTAGCGCGCCTTCCGCGTCAGCGACCTGACGAGACCCGTTATGGAAATCACGAGCCAGAAAAATTCGATCATGATCGAGGGCGGATTCGGGCGGTGATAGAGCGAGAAGAGAATCATCAACGCGCCGACGCCATTGAGCGCCGGATAGAGCGGGCGCGTAACCTCCATCTTTCCAATCTGGCTCAAAAAATACGTGCCGACGACAAAGCCGACGCCGAAAAAACCGATCATGTCTGGAAGCGTGAAAGTCATGGCCTCCGTCTATAGCGTTGCGGCGCGATAAGAAAGCCGGCCCGTCAACGCCCACAGGGCCGCGCCGTCTGACCCACGCGATCAATATAAAAAGTCAGCGGCGTCGGGCACGCGCGAAAACGCGATTTTCGCGCCCAGATAATTGAGGTCGAGGCCCTGCTGGCCGGCGAGCATCACATGCTTTTTATGCGGTCCCGTTCGGCTGGCGTTTGCGCCGAGACGGCGGAATTTGCCGGACGGGTCTGCATTGATCATGTCGACCGCCTTCCACAATCTCGCCCCTGCTTGCGACTTTCTGAGCGCGGCGTCATCCGCGAAAAGATCGCCCTGACGCAAGGCCGCCGCATCCGCGCGATAAAGGGAGTGAAGATAGATCGTCACAACGCCAAGACGCAGGTTGCTCCATCCGTCCGCACGCGTCTCCGCCAAAAAAGCGTTCCAGAGCGCGTCGAGCGAATGAAGAAAATCGAAATTGTCCTGCGTCGGGGCAAAACGCTCAGCGCTTTCCCAACGTCCTTCAGGCCGCATACGGACGGAAAGCGACAGGCAGCTCGCATGAAAGCCGTGATGGCGCAGCCTACCCGCCGCTTTCAAAAGCAGCGCGCGCGCAACAATGCGGGCGCGTTGGGCGCTTTCATGATCGCGCGACAAGACGCGGCTATGGCCGATCATCGATTTTTTCGTATCAGGCTCTTCGACTTCATAGCCATGCAATGCGTACCAGAACCGTTCGCCCTGAACCGACCCCCAGATGCGGCGCGCATGTTTGGGCTGCAAACGCCAAAGGCCCGGAAAATCGTGAATATTGCTACGCCTCAGCCGTTCAGCGACGCCCGCCCCGACGCCGGGAATATCCCTGAGCGGCATATCGTTCAGTTTTCCCGGTAAATCGTCAGGCGCAAGAACCGTCAGTCCGTCCGGTTTGTGCGATTCAGCCGCCAGTTTGGCCAAAAGGCGCGTCTGGGCGAGGCCAATCGAAGCGCGCAAGGCGGGTCCGACATTTTCCGTAAGAGCGCGACGCATTTTCTTTGCGACTATCAGCGCCGCGTCCGCCGACGCTTCGCCGCGCCCAAGATGAAACGCCGCTTCGTCGATCGAATAAATTTTGGCGAGCGGCAGGTGGCGGTCAAGCTCGGCCATGATCTGGTGATGGATCGCGACATAACGGTCATGACGCGCCTGACGAATGATAATCGAAGGGCAAAGCGCGCGCATGTCGCGCACTTTGGTTCCGCGTTTTATCCCGAAGCGCCTGGCTTCATAGCTGACGGCGATGGCGCTTGTGTGCTCGCTCGCCAGCGGAATAACGGCGACAGGACGACCGAAAAGCGCCGGGTCGTCATGTTGTTCGACCGCGGCGAAAAACGCATTGAAGTCGATAAAGAGATATCGAAGTCCGTCCGCGCGTTCATACGCCATGGCGCATCACCTTGAGCGATTATTCAGCCCCGCCGAAAATAGAACAAATCATGAACATAACGTCAAGGCGGGAGGCCGCCTCAAGCCTGCATTGTCCAGCCTTCAACGCCCATCGCCGCCTGACGGACGGCTTCCGACCGCGTCGGATGCGCATGGCAGGTGCGGGCGATATCTTCAGAGGCGCCGCCGAATTCGATGACGGAAACGACCTCTGCAATGAGTTCTCCGACGCCGACGCCGATCATATGCGCGCCGAGCACGCGGTCGGTTTTTGCGTCGGCGAGGATTTTCACAAAGCCGTCCGTCTGGTGATTGGTCTTGGCGCGGCTGTTCGCCATGAACGGAAATTTGCCGACTTTATAGTCCACGCCTGCTTCTTTCAGTTGCTCTTCGGTCTTGCCGACCGAGGCGACTTCCGGATTCGTATAAACAACGCTCGGCACCGCGTCGTAATTGACGTGCCCGGCCTTGCCCGCAATCAGTTCAACCGCGGCCGTTCCATCGTCTTCCGCCTTGTGCGCCAGCATCGGCCCGTCAATGCAATCGCCGATCGCCCAGACGCCTTTAACCGACGTTTGAAAATGATCGGTTTCGATGAAGCCGCGCTTGGTCATTTTGACGCCAAGCTTTTCAAGGCCGAGCCCTTTCGTGAAAGGCCGCCTGCCGATCGCGACAAGCGCAACATCGGCTTCAATAATCTCGGCATCGCCGCCTTTTGCAGGCTCAACCGAAATTTTAAGGCCCGTTTTCAGCTTGTCGATTTTCGTAACCTTGGCCCCAAGTTTGAATTCCATGCCCTGTTTTTTCAGGATGCGTTGGAAGTTTTTCGAAACCTCGCCGTCCATGGTCGGCAAGATGCGGTCGAGGAATTCAACGACCGTGACTTTCGCGCCCAAACGCCGCCAGACGCTTCCCAATTCAAGGCCGATAACGCCGCCGCCGATAACGACCATGTGTTTTGGAACAGATTGCAATGCGAGCGCGCCGGTTGAAGAGACGATGCGCTCTTCGTCAATTTCCACGCCCGGCAATGGCGTTACTTCCGAGCCGGTCGCAATGATGATGTTTTTCGTTTGAAGGTCGCTCCTCTTGCCGTCTGCATCGGTGACGCGCACCTTGCCCGCCGCGACGATCTCCCCCGCGCCAAGGTGAACATCGACCTTGTTTTTCTTCATCAGGAATTCGACGCCCTTGGTGAGCCCCGAGACCGCCTCGTCTTTCTGTTTCAGCATCTGTTCCAGATCGAGCGAGATTTTGCCGGTCTTGATCCCGAGCCCTGAAAATTCCGTCTCCGCCGCCTCGTAAAGCTCGCTCGCATGCAAAAGCGCTTTTGAAGGAATGCAGCCGACATTGAGACATGTGCCGCCCAATGTCTTCGTTTCGCGCTTTTCAATGATCGCCGTTTTAAGGCCCAGTTGGCCGGCGCGGATCGCTGCATTATACCCGCCAGGCCCCGCGCCGATGATGACGATATCGTAGTTATCGGCCATAAGATTCCTTTCGCGGCTCGGATTGCGGCGGCCGCTGCGAGATGGCGGTCCGGGCGGCGAAGGTCAAGTCCGCCGGTGAGTAAACAGGAATGATGAATGTCGGCTGAAATCGAGCAGAAAATCAGAGCCGCTTACTTTTCGGGCCGCCATAGCGAAGCCGTCGCCGCCGCGAAATCAGCCGGAAGCGCGCTCGAGGACGCGCCATTCGGCCTTTATTTCTGGGCGCATTCGGAAATCGCGCTTGGCCGGATGGCCGAGGCTGATGCGATCTTGAAGCGCGTTGTCGGAAAATGGCCCGATTATCTCGATGCGCAGTCGGCGCTGGCTCGGCTCATCATGGTGAATGGGGGCGACCCCGCAGCGCCGATGGCGGCGCTCGCGACCGCGGCCCTCTCCAATCCGCTGGCGTCCGTTCCCTATTCCGATGCGCTCGTTCAGGCGGGCCGTTTTGAAGACGCTTATGTCACGCTGGCGAAAGCGGCTGAACGCGACGGCTCAACCCATATCCTCAACAGGCTCTGCGAAGCGGCGATGCGGACGGGCCGCCTCGATCCGGCGCGGCTTGCCGCCGAACGCCTTGAAGCGGCGCAAGGCATGACGCCGCAAGTTGCAGAAGCAATCGGTCCCGTGGCTCTTGGCGCGCGCGACAAAGAATGGACCGACCGCTGCGTCAAAGCGCTTGAAGGCTATCCGCCGCCAGCGCGCGCCGGCGTGTTCGATATCTGGCTGCAGACGATGCTCGCGGGCGCTCTCCTCGAGGCGGCGGTTGAAGCGGCGCGCCTTGCCGCTAACGCGCAGCCGACGCCGGCGCGCTGGCGCCTCGTCGCCGATCTCGCATTCACGACCCAGCTTCCCGACGAGGCGGAAAAGGCGGCGCAAAAGGCGCTGGCGCTAGACAAGAATGACGCAACCGCGATGTCGCTTATTGCGCGCAAATATCTTGTCGAAGGCGATCTTGAAGAAGCGAAAAAAATTCTCGTCAAGTCGATCGAGACGGACCCGAATTGCACGCCCGCCTATCACAGCCTCGCAAAGCTTGATCCGGCCGCGCTCAGCGACGCGATGCGCGTGCGGGTCAATGAACTGGCCCAAGACGCCTCGCTCAGCGAAGCCTCACGCGCGCGCATCCTGCTGACCGCAGCGGCGATCAAGGAGCATGAGGGCGAACACGCCGGCGCCTTTCGCGACACGATGGACGGCAAGGCCATCATGGCGAATATCGCGCGCGTTGCCGGTCGCGGCTATGACCCGGCGCGCACCGAAGAACGCATCCGCGATTACGAAGAGATTTTCGCCAAGCCCTTGCCGCCGGTCGATGTGACAGCGCCGCCGCGAATGATCTTCATTGTCGGCATGCCGCGTTCGGGCACGACATTGACGGAGCAAATCCTATCCTCGCATGCGGAAGTGTTCGGTGCGGGCGAGCTTTCATCAATGATCCGCATCGACAGCGAGCTGACCGGGCGCGCGGGGACGCGCGCAAAATTGCTGCAAATGCTGGAGACGGACGGCGCGCGTTACGCGGCGGAATATCGCGACCTCCTTCCGTCCGAGGCGGCGGGGTTTGGCGTCGTCACCGACAAGCACCCGCTGAATTTCTGGGGCATAGGACTGGCGCGCGCATTATTGCCGGGCGCGATATTCATCGATTCTAGGCGCGACGCGGAAGAGACCTGCCTTCAATCCTGAAGCACCCTTTTTTCCGGAGCTATGATTTCGCTAATGAAATCGATGCGGTCGCACATTATTACGCCGCCTATGAGCGCATCATGCGTTTCTGGTTTTCGCAAAATCAGCCGGACCTCATCGCGCTCAGCTATGAAAGACTTGTCGACGACCCGGAAACGCAAATCCGCAAATTGCTGGGCGAGTGCAAACTCTCTTTCGATCCGGCCTGCCTCGCCTCACACAAGACGAAACGCACCGTCATCACCCACAGCGCGGTTCAGGTGCGCGAACCGATCAACAAACGCGCCATCGGCCGCAAGAACAAATATGGCGAGGCGCTCGAGCCCTTGCGCGAAGCGCTCAACAAGCACCGCCGCCATTTCGGGTTGATCAGCTAGACGATTGCTGCGCCACTTTGGTTCGCTATGCCCGGCCTACCAGACACATTAGGCCTTCAGCCATTTCGGCTCAGCCCACGAAACATCGATGCAACCGCCATTCGCAAAGAGGATTACGTAATCGTCCGCGGCGTCGAGAAAAAGCACGTCGGCGGCCGGGCCGCGCCAAGTAATCGATACTTCCTTGCCGATAAGAGGCGACCAAATAGGGTCCCCGGACATATCAACCAGTATTTGCTCGTCGGAGCAAAAGGATTTGTCGGACATTTCGAGATGAAAATCGGGATCATTGTAGGTCCCGCCATATTCATGCTGGCCCGTCGATATGTAATTCGTAACGCCGCCCTCAAAAATCAAATGGACTTCGCGATTGAGCGCGTGCGCGCCGATTCTGAGCGTGTTGCGAAAGCTTTCAAGCTCGTGCTCGCAGAGTGAATATACCACCCCTTCGAGTCGCATGGCTTTACAAATCCAGCATCAGGCGCTGCGGGTCTTCGAGATTTTCCTTCACGCGCACGAGGAAGGTGACCGCGCCTTTGCCGTCGACGATGCGGTGATCGTAGGAAAGCGCCAGATACATCATCGGCCGGATGACGACCGCGCCATCCTTTGCGATCGGGCGCTCCTCAATGCGGTGCATGCCGAGCACGCCCGATTGCGGCGGATTGAGGATCGGCGTCGACATCAAGGAGCCGTAAACGCCGCCATTGGTGATGGTGAACGTGCCGCCTTGCATTTCTTCAAGCGTCAACGCGCCGTCACGCGCGCGGCGGCCGAAATCGCCAATCGATTTTTCAATGTCGGCGAGCGATAGCGCATCAGCATCGCGCAGGACCGGCACGACAAGACCGCGATCGGTGCCGACGGCGATGCCGACGTCGTAATGGTTCTTGTAGATGATGTCGGTTCCGTCGATCTCGGCGTTGACGTCCGGAATTTCTTTCAGCGCATGGACGCACGCCTTCACGAAGAAGGACATGAAACCGAGCTTGACGCCATGCTTCTTCTCAAAAAGCTCTTTATATTGCGTGCGCAGCGCCATCACCGCGGACATGTCGACATCGTTGAATGTCGTCAGCATGGCGGCGTTGTCCTGCGCTTCCTTCAATCGCCGCGCGATCGTCTGGCGAAGGCGGGACATCTTCACGCGCTCTTCGCGCGGACCAAGTTCCTTCGGCGCACGAGGGCGTTCAGGCGCCTTCGCCTTTGGCGCAGATGCTGCCGCTAACGCATCGCCCTTGGTGATGCGTCCGTCCTTGCCGGTTCCTTGAACGCTTGCAGGGTCAACGCCCGCTTCAGCGAGGACGCGGCGCGGCGCCGGTGAAAGGGTCGCATCCATCTCGGACGGCGCCTCGGGCCGGTTGTTGAGTTTAATTTTGGAGGGCGCTGTTTCGCCGCCCGGCGCGATGAGCGCCAGCAATTCGCCAACCTCGACCGTGTCGCCGGCTTTTGCAGCGATTTTTTTTATGACGCCCGCGGCCGGCGCGACGACATCCATCGACGCCTTGTCGGTTTCGAGCATGACGATCGGCTCGTCAGCGGCGACCGCATCGCCTTCCTGTTTCATCCATTCGCCGATTTGCGCTTCGGTGACGCTTTCGCCCGCCATCGGCACGCGCACTTCGATGTTTTTCGCCGCCGCGCCATTCGCCGATGATTTTGTTTCTTTCTTCGAAGTCGCTGCTTTCTTGGCGGCGGATTTCGCCGGTGTTTTCGCGGCGCCTTCGCCTATCGCGCCGAGCAATGCGCCAACTTCAACCGTCGCGCCTTCATCAGCTTCAATAGAGGAGATGACTCCCGCCGACGGGGCCGGCACTTCAACCGACACCTTGTCGGTTTCAAGCTCGACCAGCGGCTCGTCGACAGAGACATTGTCGCCGACTTTCTTCAGCCAACGGCCGACTGTTGCTTCGGTGACGGATTCGCCAAGCGTCGGGACGCGAATTTCGGCGGTCATTTCATTCTCCGGCGGCGTTCATGCGCTTTAGCCAAGCGCTTCTTCCAAAAGATCATCAAGTTCCTGCTTGTGACGGCTCATCAGGCCGGTCGCAGGCGAGGCGGAGGCGGCGCGGCCAACATAACGCGCCCGTTTCGTCTTGGCGCCAATCTGGTTGAGCGTCCACTCGATATTCGGCTCCATGAACGACCAGCCGCCCATATTTTTCGGCTCTTCCTGGCACCAGACCATGTCGGCTTTTGAAAAGCGCTGCAGCTCTTTCATCATCGATTGCGCCGGGAAGGGATAAAACTGCTCGACGCGCAACAGATAGACATTGTCGAGGCCGCGCTTTTCACGTTCTTCGAGAAGGTCGTAATAGACCTTGCCCGAACACATGACGACGCGCTTGATCTTGTCGTCGCCAACAAGTTTTACAGTCGAACCGGGGCGATATTCAGCGTCATCCCACAAGACGCGATGGAAGGATGAGCCGGGGCCCATTTCCTTCAATGTCGAAACCGCGCGCTTGTGGCGCAACAGCGATTTCGGCGTCATCAGGATGAGCGGCTTTCTGAAGTTGCGGCGCATCTGGCGGCGAAGGATATGGAAATAGTTCGCCGGCGTCGTGCAGTTTGCGACCTGCATGTTGTCCTGTGCGCAAAGCTGCAGATAACGCTCAAGCCGCGCGGAAGAATGTTCCGGCCCCTGCCCCTCATAGCCATGCGGCAACAGGCAGACGAGGCCTGACATCCTCAGCCACTTTCGTTCGCCCGATGACAGGAACTGATCGAAGACGACCTGTGCGCCATTGGCGAAATCGCCGAACTGCGCTTCCCACAACACCAGGAATTTCGGGTTGGCGAGCGAATAGCCGTATTCAAAGCCAAGAACGGCGAATTCCGAAAGGCTTGAATCATGGACTTCGAAAGTCGCTTCCGCGCCTTTCAGGTGATTGAGCGGCGTATAGGTTTTTTCCGTTTCCTGATCGATGAAAACGGCGTGGCGCTGAGAGAAAGTGCCGCGGCGCGAGTCCTGGCCTGAAAGGCGGACGCCAAAACCATCGAGAACGAGCGAACCGAAAGCGAGCGCTTCAGCCGTCGCCCAGTCTATATGCGCGCCTTCTTCGATGTTCTTTCGTTTCTCGCCGAGAATGCGCTCCAGTGTTTTGTGGACGTTGAACCCGTCCGGATAGGAGGTGATGCGCGCGCCGATTTTCTCCAGCGTGTCGAAATCAACCGCCGTATCGCCGCGCCGGTCATCGTCCATCGGCGGCACGAAGCCCGACCATTGTCCGTCGAGCCAGTCGGCCTTGTTCGGCTTGAAGGCTTTGGCGGCCTCGAATTCAGCCGTCAGGAACTCCTTGAAGCGCGTGCGTTCCTCGCTCGCATAGTTCGACGAGATCACGCCTTCATCGGCAAGCCGCCTTGCGTAGATCCCCTGCGCCGATTCATGCTTCTTGATCTTTTTATACATCAAGGGCTGGGTGAATTTCGGCTCGTCGCCTTCATTGTGACCGAAGCGGCGATAGCAGAACATGTCGATGACGACGTCGGAGCCGAATTTCTGGCGGAATTCGGTCGCCACTTTCGCCGCATAGGTGACCGCTTCCGGGTCGTCGCCATTGACGTGAAAGATCGGCGCCTGAACCATCTTCGCAACGTCCGACGGATAGGGCGACGAACGCGAGAATTTCGGCGCCGTCGTAAAGCCGATCTGGTTGTTGACGATGAAGTGGATGGTGCCGCCGGTGCGATAACCGCGCAAAAGCGAAAAGCCGAAACATTCGGCGACGACGCCTTGCCCCGCGAACGCCGCATCGCCGTGAAGCAGCAACGGCAAAACATGCGTGCGCGGCGTTTCGATATTCTCCGCAGCAATGCGGTCCTGTTTCGAGCGCGCCTTGCCGAGGACGACCGGATCGACCGCCTCAAGATGCGACGGGTTTGCGGTCAATGAAAGGTGCACCCGGTTGCCGTCGAATTCGCGATCGGACGATGCGCCCAAATGATATTTGACGTCGCCCGACCCGCCGACATCGTCGGGCATGACCGAGCCGCCCTGAAACTCATGGAAAATATGATGATAGGGTTTGCCCATCACTGCGGCGAGAACATTGAGGCGGCCGCGATGCGGCATGCCGATCACAATTTCTTTGACGCCGAGCGCGCCGCCGCGCTTGATGATCTGTTCAAGCGCGGGAACCATCGCCTCGCCGCCGTCGAGACCAAAGCGCTTGGTGCCGGTATATTTCGTTTGCAGGAACTGCTCGAAACCTTCCGCCTCAATGAGCTTGTTAAGGATCGCCGTCTTGCCTTCCGGCGTGAAGGTGATCTCCTTGTCCTTGCCTTCAATGCGCTGCTGGATCCACGCCTTTTGCGCCGGATCGGAGATGTGCATGAATTCAACGGCGAACGTGCCGCAATAAGTGCGGTGCAAGATCTCCATGATCTCGCGCAAGGTCGCCGCCTCAAGGCCGAGCACCTTGTCGATAAAAATCGGCCGGTCCATGTCGGCTTCAGTGAAACCGTATGTCGCCGGATCAAGTTCGGTGTGAGATTTTTTTTTCGTCTGATGCAGCGGATCGAGATCGGCGATCAGGTGACCGCGAATCCGGAAAGCCCGGATAAGCATCAGCGCGCTGATGGAATCGCGCGTCTCGCGGCGCACTTCAGCCGCATCCGCCGCCGGTTTGCGTTTTTCTATTTTTGCAGCGACCGCTTTTTCAATAACCGGCCAGTTGCCGTCGAGCGCGGAGGTCAATTCGCCGTTCTGATGCAGCGGCCAGTCGTCGCGCGCCCAGCTTGGCCCTTCAGCGTTACGGCGCGCGGTTTCAGGCGCATCGCCGAAGCCGTCGAAATAGCGCCGCCAGTCGGCGCTTACCGATTGCGGATCAGCCGCATATTTAGCGTAAAGCGCTTCGAGATAATCCGCACTTGCGCCCGGCTCGAATGTCAGGTCGTTTCCCGCCGAAGCAGCAGGTCCGCCGCCCCTGACGCCTTCAGATGCGTCGCCGTCTTTCGCCATCGCCCTATCCGGGATTTCTCATGTCGCGCGGCCTGGGGCCGCTTTGCTAGCGCCTGTGCGAGTTACTTACGCCTGCCGCCGGAGGTTTCAATGGGCTCGCGGCACTATGATCGCCCGCAGGCGCTTTATTTTTTGAGAACATCAAGCAGCGTGCGGCCCATGGCGGCCGGCGTCGGCGCAACCCGCGATGCCGGCCCGGTTCATCGCCTCGATTTTGGCTTCGGCGGTATCATTCGCGCCCGAACAGCGCGCGCCCGCATGACCCATGCGGCAGCCCCGGCGGCGCGGTGACCCCGGCGGACAACTGACCGTCGGCTTTGACCTTGTTGGAGAGAAAACCCAGCGGCGTCAGCTTCGGCCGAGCTGCCAATTTCGCCGTCATGATGATCGAATGGGTGTCGTCATCGGCGAGGAACATTTCAAGGACGTCGATGAAATCGGTCCTCACTGGATCGCCGCCAATGCCGACGCAGGTCGACTGGCCGACTCCGCCATCGTCGTCCTGATGCACCGGCTTCATAGGTGAGCGTGCCCGATCGCCGAGACGATGCCGACATGGCCGTCGCGATGGATATGACCCGGCATGATGCCGATCTTGCATTCGTCCGGCGTGATGACGCCGGGGCAGTTCGGCCCGACCAGGCGCGACTTTGAACCGTCGAGCGCGCGCTTGACCGTCACCATGTCGGCGACCGGAATGCCCTCGGTGATGCAGACGATGAGCGGGATTTCCGCGGCGATCGCCTCCAGAATGGCGTCAGCGGCAAAGGGCGGCGGCACATAGATGACGCTCGCATCAGCGCCATAGTTGTTTTTCGCTTCCTCGACCGTGTCGCAGACGGGCAGCGTCTTGCCGTCAGCCGCGCCCTTGCCGGCCCAGGTCGAGCCGCCCTTGCCCGGCGTCACGCCCGCCGTCATGCGCGTGCCATAGGCGATCGCTTGTTCGGTGTGGAAAGCGCCCTGGCTGCCGGTCAAACCCTGGCAGATGACGCGCGTCGTCTTGTCGACAAGAATGGCCATAAAAGATCAGTCGATTACCTTGGGGTGAAAAACGCCCCGGGTCTTTAGCGGCGCCGCGGCGGCGCGGCAACCATAGGCCCCAGAACAGGTCAGGACATGAATATTAGCGATCGCTCAACTGATCACGAAGATGTGGCCGGCGCAGCGCCGGGCGAAGACGGCTGGATCGGATTTTTCAACGGCGAATGGAAGATGACGCGCGTCATTCGCGATTATCTCGGCGCGCGCGAGGGCGACGCAAAAGGCGTTGCAATTTTTTCGCGCGCGGAAACGCCGCAGACGCTTCATTGCCGCGAGAACATGCTGGTCGATTATGGCGGCAGGCGCTGGCCGGCGGAACAGGAGTTACATTGGCGATTCTTGAACGCCTGGCCTGAGCTATATTTCGCTGACGGTCGATTTTTTTGCGCGATGCATCTGGAACGCAATGCTGAATACTGGCGCGCAGACCTCGTCCATGAATGCGGCGAGGATTTCTATAAGGGAGAGATCGAGATCGCGAATGAAAATTTCTGGCGCCTTGTCTGGCGCGTCAAGGGACCGCGCAAGGACTATGCGCTTGAAACAACCTTTGAGCGTCAAAGGTGAATTCCCGCCTTGCGATATTGTATCACGCGCGGCAGGCTCGCCCGCACGTGAATTGAAGGACTTTTGATAATGCAATCGGCCTCACTTGCCCCCAGCGGCGTTCTTTCTGAGTTTCTGTTTGCGCGCGAGGTCGGCCAAAAGCGTCTGTTGCGTCAGGCGATGCTTGTTATTTGCGGCGCCGCGGCGATTGCGATCGCCTCGAAACTCAAAATTCCCCTTTGGCCAGTGCCGATGACGATGCAGACCTTCGCCGTTCTTTCGGTTGGCGCCGCGTTCGGGGCCCGCCTTGGTCTTTTAAGCGTCCTCGTCTGGCTCCTCGTCGGTCTTGCCGGTTTTGACGTCTTTGCTGCGTCCGGCGAGTCTGGCCCAGCCTATCTGCTCGGCGACACGGGCGGGTATTTGTTCGGTTTCGCGCTTGCCGCACTCACGCTCGGGCGCCTCGCGGCGCGCGGCTGGGACCGGACGCCCGTAAAAACCGCAGCCATGATGGCTATCGGGAATGCGCTCATCTATGCGCCCGGCCTTTTATGGCTCGCCATTCGGCACGGTTTCCATGCGCCGATCCTTCAATGGGGGCTTTATCCTTTTATCGCCGGCGACATTCTTAAACTGCTTCTCGCGGCCGCGCTCTTTCCCCTCGCCTGGCGGCTTGCCCGCAAAGCTGAATAATGGCGGCTTGCCCGCAAAGCTGAATAATCGGGAGAATGAAATGACGACGCTCGCCGAAAAAAGAATGCAGACGATCCGCGATCATATGGAAGCGGAAAACCGGCTCGATTTCGACGCAGCGATCGCGACATTCGACCATCCGCGATATGAACTTGTTGGCGGCGATCAGACATTCGATGGCGAAGAGGCGGTGCGCGACTATTATCAGCTTTCGCGGCGCGCCTTTCCCGATCAAAGAAACGAACTGATTTCAATCCGCGAAGCGGGCGACGCGATCATCACCGAATTCTGGCTGATGGGCACGCATAAGGGCCCCTTGCCGACACCCGCCGGTGAAATTCCGCCGACCGGCAAGAGTTTCCGCCTACGCATGTGCGCGATATTTGAATTTGAGGGAGAAAAAATCGCCGCCGAGCGGATTTATTTCGACCGCATGGCGATGATGGAGCAGCTGACGCGCTGATCAAAGAACCGGAAGATTATCTTTCGTCTTGTCGGTGACGCGCTCGCCGGTGTTTCGCGTCTCAGCCGTTTCAACCAGCATCACCCAGCATTCTTCCTCAGCGACGGGCATATGCTCGATATTCGCCGGCACGACGATCATGTCGCCTTCGTTCATCTCAATGTCTTTTTCCCGAAAACGCATGATGAACCGGCCCTTGATGACTAAGAAAAGCTCGTCGACTCCATCATGGAAATGCCAGTCAAACGCGCCGTCAATTTTCGCAAGCCGCACCTCCTGCCCGTTGACGCGCGCGGCGATATGCGGCGACCAGGGTTCGGCGATACGATCAAAGGATGCCGGGATATTTATCTTCCTGATCATTTTCGCTCTGGCTTCTCGCGTTCGAAATTCACAATCCGTTCGATAAGATCGTCCGGCAATGGCGCCGTTTCAACCGTGTTATGCTTAACATAGACATAGTTGAGCTTGCCCGTCGCGAGGAGTTCCGCGCCCCTGAAGAGCGCAGTTGCAACCTCCATCGATTTGCGCCCGAGGCGCGCCGCACGCACGCCGATCTCAAGCTCATCGTCAAAAACGGCCGACGCCCTGAAGTCGCATTCGGCATGCGCCGTTACGAATTGCGGCGCGTCTTGCCATTTTTCAAAGCCGAGCGCACGCGTCCACTCCCACACACCGACATCGTAATAGACAAAATAGTTAGCGTTGAAGACGATCCCCTGCCCGTCGCATTCGGCCCAGCGGACGCGAAGCGGGTGAAAGAAAGCGAAGTCGTGGCGGGCGGTCATAGCGAGCTCAATTCGTATACGTATCAGAGAAATCTGGTTGCAGCTGCGGCGGGCCGCAATCGAATCTACCACCGCCTTGATATGACGCAATAATTTATGGCGCCGGTTTGGCTGATGTTTTTTAGCAGCGCCTAATTAGGCGATTTGCAGGTCATCGAATAGAGTTCGCCGGCGCAAGCGGAGCGGTTGACTGCTTGTTGCGTTCAATCGATCGCGACGCTTTCTGTTCGGCAACGGCAGAGGGAGGGATCGAATGAAGGCGATTACCGCTTTTCTCATATCATTTTTTATTGCAGCGACTTCACACGCATTCGCAGCCGCCGATGTGAAAGACGCTGCCAAACGCGACGGCTGGAAGGCGTTAGAGACTGCGCGCAGCGTCGTCTACAACATCATCGGCGATCCAGCGGCGCTTGGCGGACCTGACAGTCTTGCGCCCGACCTCAATGCGCAGACAAACAACGCTAATGTTTGCTGCCAGCGCGGACGCCGCGATTTTTTTACGTCGCAGCGCCAATGCCGACGAGAAGGCGGCCGCATTGTTCCAGACAGAAGGTGCCGAAGCGGCGCCGATGATAACCGCATTTGCTGCCAGAGAGGCCGGCGCGACTATTTTTCAACGCAGCGCAGTTGCCGCCGTGACGGCGGGCGGGTCGTGCCCACGAACCGATGCCGAAGCGGCGGCGACGAAAGAGTATGCTGCAAACGCGGCTCGCGCGATTTCTATTCAACCAGCAGGCAATGCCGGCGCGACGGCGGTAATGTTGTTGCAGACGCAAGGTGTCGCAGCAGCGGCGACAATGAAGTCTGCTGCAAACGCGGCAGGCGCGACTGGTTTACGTCAAAACGGTCATGCCGACGCGAGGGCGGCCGGGAAGTGTCAGCCCGCCTATGCCGTAGCGGGCCGGATGACGCGCAAATTTGCTGCGTGAGAGGCTCGCGCGACTGGATGACGACGGCGAGCGCTTGCCGGCGCGCGCGCGGAACCGTTGCGCCAGACCGGCGCTGTAGGGTCGCCGGCCTGCGCCCGGACGCGACGAGCGGCGGCGCAGCAGCGACTGTCAATCCCGGCAGCGGCCCGACACCACCCCCCACACCGGGCGGCAATAGCTCTGGCGGCGGCGGGAACCCGCCGCCGCCTGATACCAAGGGCGAAACGGCTGGCGGCGCCGGCACGCAGGTTACGATCTGTTGCAAGCGCGGCAATGGCCGAACGGAATGGCGAACCCGCCCCGAATGCCGTTCGCTTGGCGGCCGACTGGTCGATGAACCGCTCTGTCAGAATTAAAACGCGATAACAGCCTGACCTTCAGACGCTAGCGATGACCCCAATCATTGGGGTCGTCGCCGCAAGGCGAAAGGCCGAGCGTGTCGCCGTCGGTTGAAACGCCAAGGCCGAGAACCGTGCGATTGGCGTAAGCGAAATAGCTCGCGACCTGATTGACCTCGAGGATCGTTCCGTCATCCCAGCCGGCGGCGCGCAGCGCGTCGATATCGGCTTCGACAATGTCGCCGGGCGTCCGCGTCAGCTTGCGAACGTAAAGAAGCGCGGCGATTTCCTTTTCCTCAAGCCGCGGCGCTTTCATCTCCTTGCCGTCAGCGCCGGCGGTGAGCGCGATGCGCATCGCGCGCGCGACATCATCGTCTTTCAGAAGCTTCCTGAGACCCTCGCAATGATGCGCAACGCAATAATCGCATTCATTGAGCATGCTGACGAAAACGCCGATCGCTTCCAGAAACCATTTCGGCGTTTCATTGCCGCCATAATGGAGGACGTATTTATACATCGCCATATGCGCTTCGAGCGTCAGCGGACGGAGCGAATGCGCAACGAGGATGTTATCGACGCGGCCGTCAGGCCCTTTGATGCGGCTGTAAATGGTTTCCAGCCGGCCGTCGGCTTCTTCCGGCGATATGGTTTTGATGAAGGTCATGAAGGCGGCAGCTCCGTTATGCTCAGCCTGTTCTGTGATTGCGGGTTACGCCGCCGACAGCGCTCTTACTGGACACTGGATGAAAGCTAGTGCGGATCAGCGCCTTCGCCAAGCGATGAAGGCGCAGCGTCGGCGCCGTCGGTCGCGGGAGCAGTCGGCGGCGGCTCCTCAACCTTCGTCAGCGGCGGCGTCCGGGCCGCCGAAGAAAAACTTGGCCCATCCGTGAAATACCTGATCGGGCAAACGGCGTCACCGCCCGCAGCCTTGCGCGTTTCTGAAGTATTCCGGCGGTAACTGCGGAACGTAAGATACGCCGCCTCGCCGCCAGGCCAGCCCTTGATGCGCCCGCTATAGGCTTCGATCTGGTAGTCAGCGTGTCCCCATGTCTGATCATCAAGGCAATAGAGCGTCGATTCATATTTGAATTTGCCTATCCGCCAGAAATAGAGCCCGTCTCGTCTCATCCCCTGTGTCTCAAGGATGGAATCAAGCGCCTCCTCAGTCGCGCCCTGAAAGATAAAGGTGCAGAGGGGGGAGCCGCGTTCCGTTTTCCGCGTCACGACAAAGCGCGCCTTCGGCAGCGACGCGCCGGTCAGCAATTCGATTGACGAAAGATCGCCGTCCCAGGCTTCATCGACGTGGTCGCCGAAAAATTGCGACCATTCCGTAGGCCGTTTTCGCCAGCCGCGCAGTTTGGCCGCGGCGGCTATCCGGTCCGGTTGCGCTTCGCTCTGCACGCAAACGGAATAGAATTCAGAGGCGATGTAGTGAAGCGCCAGCGGGTTTTCATCCGCAGCATTAGCGCGCGTAGCGGTGAGGAGCGTCAACAACAAAACGCCGATCGCCGCAGAAAAATCCATCCCTACCCCACTGCCTGCACAATCTTCTGCGCGGCGTCTTCAAGATCGTCGGCGGGCGTGATGGCGAGGCCCGATTTCGCGAGGATCTCCTTGCCCTTTTCGACATTGGTGCCTTCAAGGCGGACGACGAGCGGCACGGAGAGCCCCGTTTCCTTCACCGCCGCGATGACGCCCTCTGCGATGACGTCACAGCGCATGATGCCGCCGAAGATGTTGACGAGAATGCCTTTGACCTTCGGGTCCGAGGTGATGATTTTGAACGCTTCGGTGACTTTTTCTTTCGTCGCGCCGCCGCCGACATCGAGAAAGTTCGCAGGCTCGGCGCCGTAATGCTTGATAATGTCCATCGTCGACATGGCAAGGCCGGCGCCGTTGACCATGCAGCCGATATCGCCATCGAGCTTGACGTAGGAAAGATCGAACTCTTTCGCCTTGCGCTCGAATTCATTCTCTTCGGTTTCGTCGCGCAAGGCCGCGATATCGGGATGACGGAAAAGCGCGTTGTCGTCGAACGAGACTTTCGCGTCGAGCACTTTAAGCTCGCCGGTCTTCGTCACGATCAGGGGGTTCACTTCCAGAAGCGCCATGTCCTTCTCGACGAACGCCTTGTAGAGCGAGGCGATCAGCTTGCCGCATTGCTTGGCGAGATCGCCGCCGAGTTCGAGCGCCTTGGCGATGCGGCGGCCGTGATGGGGTTTGTAGCCGGTCGCCGGATCGATTTCGACACGGACGATTTTTTCCGGCGTTTCTTCCGCGACTTCTTCGATATTCATGCCGCCTTCGGTCGAAACGATGAAGGCGATGCGCGAGACTTCGCGGTCGACAAGCGCGGAGAGATAAAGTTCGCGCTCAATGTCGGAGCCGTCTTCGATGTAGATGCGGTTTACCTGCTTGCCGGCCTCGCCCGTCTGTTTCGTCATCAGCGTCGAGCCGAGCATTTGCGCCGTAAAAACCGCCGCCTCCGACGGCGACTTCGCAAGGCGAACGCCGCCCTTGTCGCCGGCCTCCGCCTCTTTGAACTTGCCCTTACCGCGGCCGCCGGCGTGAATTTGCGCTTTCACGACATAAAGAGGACCGGGGAGCGATTTCGCCGCCGCTTCGGCGTCCTTGGCGTCGAAAACCGCAACGCCTTTTGAGACCGGCGCGCCAAACGCCTTCAATACTTCTTTCGCCTGATATTCGTGGATATTCATGGGGGCTCCCGTCAACGGCCAAGGACGGGCCCGATTAGCGCGCGCGGGCGAACGCCGCAACCGTTCTCGCGGCAAACCGGGCGAGTCTCAATACGCAAAACCCCCACGCAGCGGCCCATTCGCCGCGCGCGGGGGTCTCAGGCCCCAGGTTCTCCCCCCGGAGCTGTTCCGAAACGTTAGAACTTCATGCCGAAGCCGAAGCCGACGACGATCGGATCGAGGTCAATATCAACCGTGTTGATCGTTCCCATCGAATTCAGCGTCGCTGTCGTATCGATCTGGATATATTTGACGTCCGCGTTGAAGAAAACACGGTCGGTCAGATAATAGTCAAAGCCCGCCTGATAGGCGACGCCGACGCTGTTATCGACATTGAGCACGGTCGGGCCGAGCGCCCCGGTGAGCGAGGAAGAGACCTTTTCATTATAGAAAATCGTCCAGTTGACGCCGACGCCGACATAAGGATTGAAGCGCTGGTCAGGCAGCGGGTGGTATTGAAAGGTCAGCGTCGGCGGTAGAACGCGCGTGCTGCCGATTTCGCCGAGCGCTGCAATCGCGCCTTCGCCAAACACTTCATGCTTCGTCGTCGCGGCGATCAGTTCAGCCGAGATGTTCTTCGTGAAGTAATAGGTGAAATCGATTTCCGGCGTGTAGGCGTTGTTCACTGAAACCGATCCGGTCGGAATACCGGAGATCGGTCCGGCGTTTTCCGTCGGGATGACGCCGATGCCGCGCAGGCGAACAAGGAAGTCGCCTTGCTCGGCGAAAGCGGGCGCTGTGAGCGCTGAAAGGGCGACGGCGGCGAGTAGGGCAAGACGCATGATTTATCCCCTGTCTTGGAGTTAAGTTGAGCCTTGCCTACGCCGCTAAAGTCGCGCCGATTTGATCTGGATCAGATGCGCAAGAATATGGCGCGCACAAATTGTCGCAGGCGTGAGACCGCAAAAATTCAGCAAAATCAAAAGCCAAACATGGGCGCTCTGGAAGAGATGGGCGCGATCAACGCGCGGGCTCAATCAAATCCCATTTTGTCCCGTATAAATCCTCGAACTGGGCGACAATTCCGTATGGCTCGCGCCTTGGCGATTCGAGAAACCGGACGCCCTTTTGGGTCATAGCCGCATGGTCGCGGTCAAAATTGTCCGTATGGAGAAAGAGGAAAACCCGGCCGCCGCCTTGTTTGCCTACATAATCTTGCTGTTCTGAATCCGCGGCCTTTGCGAGGAGAAGCGACGAACCGCCGCCCGGCGGCGCCATGACGACCCAGCGCTTTTGATCTGTAAGACGCACATCCTCGACAAGCGAAAAACCGAGCGCGTTCTGAAACCATTCCTTCGCCTCGTCATAATCGCGAACGAGATAGGCGATGAGCGCGAGCTTCATATGAATATCGCGACGGACTGGCGCCCGGCGATCAGCGGTGCGCCATCCCGGTCCCAGACGAACATGTCCTGACTTGAATAGCCGTGCGCGGCGTCTTCAGCGCGCGCCTCTAACAAGAACCAGTCTGCGTTTTGCGGAAACTTGTCGGCGAGAAAATTCAGCGACCAGGTCATTGTCGAGATCGGGGCCGGCCGCGGAAACATCGGAAATACCGCCGGCGGCGGCATGTCGGCAAGCGCGACAAGGGCTGAAAGCGAAGTCGCTTTCTCGTCCTTGTGACGCACCCAGAGAAAATGATCGTATTCCTTCGATCCTGATACAGGCATCGCGCCCTTGGCGAGCCGCACGCTGAAATTGCGTGCAAAAACGGGCCCGTGTTCAGGCGGAAAGAAGACCGGCGCCTCATCGGGCCCGGGAAGGTCCGGCGGCGGCAAAAACCGCTTATCGAAGATCGAATCACGCGCCGCGCCGAAAGCGAAGACCGCCCGCACCGCGAGACCTTTGTCGCAATGAAGATCGGCATTGACGAAGGAAACCGATTTGCCGCGTCGGAGAATTTCAGCTTTTATCGAGATTTGGCCTTCCGCGGGGCCGATGAAAGACATCTGCGCCGAGCGCAGCGGGCCATGATCGGCAAACGCCGCAAACGCGCCTTCTAGACAGAGCGCCGCCGAAAGACCGCCATAAAGCGTGCGGCCCTGCAGCCAGTTTTCGGGAACGGCGCCCTTAAAGACGCCGCCGTCATAGTGAAACGCACCGAGCACATCGGAAAAACTTGCCATCATCGCTCAATATCGAAGCATTACGCGCGTTCAAGCAGCGATAGCAGTTGTCGCCCGTTTCAAAGCTCGGCGCCGGTGACGACAATACGGCGGTCGCCATCCTGAATAGGCGCCGCCCAATCGGGCCGCGCGCGCGCAATCGCCGCGCCGCTTGCGGCGAGGCCGTAGCGAACGCCCAGAATTTTCCATTCGGTGAGCGCCGGACCAAGCTCCACGGTGAAGGTGAAATCGGCGCATTCCCTGCCCGTGCAGACAAGCGTCTTATCCTTGTCGCCGGCGAATTCGAACGCTTCGCCGCCGACGGCGATACGGCTAAGCCCTGCATCGCCCGGTATGAGCGCAATCACTTTGTCGGCGCCGTTCGCTGCCAATGAAATTGTCGTGCTGCGCGCCTCGCCTTCCGGATCGGCGTCGCTTGAATTGACGCCGACTGCGGGCTCAGCGAGCGGCGGCGCCGGCGCGACGAGACGAACCCCGTCAAGCGCGCTGATTTCGGCTGGTTTGAAGTCAGCAAGCGCGGCCATCGGCGCCGGCGCCTTCTCACCTGGCTCGCCAAGACTGAACCACGCCATATTGGTTTGCGCGTCTTCAATGCGCGTCAGGCTGAGCGCGCGCGGCTCGGCATGCGAATAAGCTTTGACGGAAAGCGCAGCGCCGAAAGCAATGACCGCTGCTGCAAACGGCGCGGCGACAAGAAACAAGCCCGGTTTTTCACGGCTCGAAAAAACCGGCGCCGCCAGCATGAACAACAACGCCGCCGGCGCCGCAAAAACCCCGGCCTTGCCGAGGCCGAGACCGGTCTCCGCCATAGCGAGCGCCGGCGCCCAGAACAGCAACGCGCCAAGAACGGCGATGATCGACAAGGGCGCGAGCAATCTCTTGGCGCCGAAGCTGGCGATCACGGCGCACAAAAAGAGACCGGAAGGAAGGCCCGTCAGTCCGCCCGATCCTTGCGCGACGGCGAACAGCGCAAGGCCGATGAGCGAGAACCACATCCATACAGCGTAAATGAGCCGTCGCTGACCGGCCTGCGTCGCGATCGCCATTGCGGCGGCGCCGCCGGCGATGGCGGCGCCGTAAATTACGGCGCGCGTTGCAGCGGGTTCCGCCCCCCAGAAGATGTTTTCAGGCCGAATGGCGGCTAGGAGCGACAGGAGCGCTGCGCCGATTACGCCGCCGACAAGGATTGCAACAGGCGCCGCTAATAGCGCGCGCATGGCGCCTGCATCCTTCTCGCGCATAAACCCGAAAGTCGCGGCGATAAACGCTGCGAGATTTAAGATAAACGCAAGCAATGCCGGCATGACGACGATAAATTTGCCGAAGGCGTCGGCATAGACGAAATCACTTTCCGGCTTTTTCTTGGCGTCGACATCCGCCGTCATGAACCCGTCAAGCGCAGCGAGCGCTAAAACGCCCATATGATGAAGGCTGTCCTTGCTGAGATTTTCAAGATTGTCGCGCGGCGTGTGATAATAGGAAACATGGTCGGAGAAGGCGAAGTTCACTTCGTCCGCCGGCAATTTCAAAAATTCCGTCAGGTCGGTGTCGTTGGGGAGCATCTTATAGATGTCCGCCGCCAGCGAATTGCCGACCGGCGATTTTGCATAACGCGCAAAGGCGGTGATGTCGCGGCCATTGGGCTCGCCGGTCTGGAAAAGAATTGCGGGACCTGACACGCCGCGCGCTTCCATATTGATGACGTTTGAAATCGTCTTTGCGAGCGGGTCCTTGCGCATGAAGGACGCCGCCCCGAGAAGGCCCGCCTCCTCGCCGTCCGTCACCAGAAAAATAACCGGCTTTGACGGCGCCCGGGCTTTGAGAAGCGCTGCAATTTCAAGAAGCGCGGCCAGCCCCGCGCCGTCATCCGCCGCGCCTGGTCCGGCGGCCACGGAATCATAATGCGCCGCGATCAACGTCGCCTCGCCGCCCGAAGGGCCCGCCCTGAAGACGACATTCCTGACGCGCGCGCATGAGACGACCGACCAGCGCGGCATGGCGCGGCAGGAAAAATCATCGCGCACCGCCGGCTCAAAACCGATCGTTTGAATTTCAGTGATGAGGCGATCGCGCACGGCGTCATTTGCAGCGCTGTCTACCGGATGCGGCGTCTCATCGGCGAGAATGCGCTGAAGACGCGCGAAGGCGCGTTCCGTATCGAAATCGCCGGGGGCTGGCGTCGCCGGATAGGAAGGCGGCGCGACATAGGCGCCCTTGACCATGAAGACGAGAAAGAAGATCGCCATGGTCAAGGCGAGACCGAGATCGCTCCGTCGGACCAAAGTCAAATCAGTCCCCCCATCGCCGCTCCTATTTTGGCGTGCCGGATATTCCGACCGCCTCGCGCATCTCCGCGCCGTCGAGCAAATCGCCGCCGAGCATCACCTTGTCGACATGACGTAGCGCGCCGATTGATTTCGCAACATCGCCATCGACAAGAAGAAGATCGGCCGTTTCGCCTTCGGCGATCGCTCCGACCTTGCCGCCAAGACCGAATATCGCCGCCGCGCCGTCGGTCGCCGTCGCCAGCGCCTCGCCATTCGTCATGCCCGCTTCAACATAAAGTTCGAGCTCGCGAATGAGATCCATCGGATAGCCGTCAGTGCCGGCGACGATCGGAACGCCGCGCTCATGCAGAAGACGCACTGTCTCAACAAGTTTTTCAAAACTCTTTCGCATGTCGTCCCGGCTTGTTTCATATTCTTCCGGCGCCACAAGGCCGCCCGCCTTGAAGCCGCGCTCCACTTGCGGCGGCGCGACGCCAAGCCATGGCAGATAGCCCGCCGCGACCTCGCCCGCATCCGGCACGAAGCTTTGTTCGTAGACGGATAGCGTTGGATCGATGACCGTTTTCTTCTCCGCAAGCGTGTCGATGAACGGCCCCATTGGCGGCGCCGACAAATCCACGCCTTGCGCATATTTGCCCGGACCGAAAAATCTGTTGAGGCCGTTCGACGTTTCAACGACATCGTCCGGCATCGCCTCCATGACGATGAAGTTGATGTGATTAATGCCGTCATAACCGGCGGCGACCGCTTCTGAAGGACGCATGCCGGCGGGGATGTGGCCCTGCACGCTCATATTGTTTGCATGCGCTTCGGCGGCGAGCGGCGCTACCCATTCGGGATCAATCGTTCCGTAAAGCTTGATGCCGAGAAAACCCTCGTCCTTGCCGGTCTTGATCGCTTCAACGCCTTCTTCGACCGAATGGATGCGCACGAAACCCTGCGCCGACAATGGCCCGTCGCCGTCAATGCCGAGAATCGGATAAGTGTTCGGCCCCAGTAATTTTCCCTCCGCGACGCGCTGCAGGCGGGCGAGCAAGGTCGCCTTTTCATTGCCGATATCGCGGACTGAAGTGACGCCTTGCGACAGCGCCAGAACGCCGTCGAGATCGCCGCCCGTGTGGTGATGCATGTCCCAAAGGCCCGGCACGAGCGTCTTGCCGGCGCCGTCGATGATCATCGCGCCTTCGGGCGCCTTTATTTTTTTCGCCTTGCCGACCTTCGCGATCTTGCCGCCTTCAACGAGCACCGATTGCTTTTTCCGGAAGGAATGGTCCGCTGCGTCAAAAATCCGGACGTCCCTGAACAAGACAGGCGCGTCCGGTTTTTTCAGCAATCGCGCGCGCAGAGCCGGCGCGCGATCGGCGAGCGCCTGCGTTTCAGCCTCGATCAATTCCTCGCGCACGCTTTCCCAGCCCGCCGGCATCCATGAGAGCCAACCGACCGAAGCGAAGAAACTGTTATTCTCGGCGAGCCAGATGACCTGCGGTTCAAAACTCGCGCCTTCGATCGTCACCGCGCGAAGATCTTTCGATTTGCCGTTCGCCGTAACGCGCATCTTGGTGAGGTCGTCGATCCTGACCGCGCCACCCGGCAACGCATCAAGCTTGCCGTCGCCATCGGAAATGAGCGCGTCTACAATAAGCGCGGACGTTGAGGCCGGACCGCCAAAGGGAATGTAAGTGAGGTTTTCGCGCCATGGCGCTTCGCCTTCGTCAGCCGGCGTTTTCCAGCGTGCAACGCCGTCCTCGATTTCAAAAGTCTCGCTTGCATCGCCCGACGGCGTGACGCCGCGAATGACGATCTTTGTCGGGATATTGTTTTCGCCGATCGTCGCTGCTTCATCGACATCGTAGGTGAGCCCGCGCAGCACGATCTTCATGCGCGCGTGATGAGCGCCGTTCTCGTCCGTCCAGACTTTTTCCTCGCCATGCTTGCCGCCGGCGGAAAGGATCGACCAGGTCGCGGCGGAATTCGGCGCAACCGCGAGATCGTCGCCGGCTTGGGCGGCCGCGATTGGCGAGAGAAAGGCGGCGAGAATAATCGGCAGGCGCTTCATGCGGGACACTCCACAGATCTTGATCAGCGATTTGGAAAAGCAACAAGCGGACGAATATGCGCCGCCTTACCCCTTCCCCCCAACGGCCATATATTAAGACAGATTCTCAATTTCGCCAGACAGCGATACAGCATTGATTTTCACAGGGGCCGCTTTTGCGCTAGGGTGTGGCGCTTTTGCGGGGGATTTCGGGGATCATGGCGGACGGCGGAGCAAGGACGGATCAGTCATTCGGCGATGATGTTCGGCGCGCTGAGCGCGCCGCCGACGGAAAAGCCGCCCCTGCGCCGGCTACGAGCTTTGACGAGCCCGACGATTCCGCCAGCCGCCGCGTCGATTATTCAAGCGTCATCAGATCGCTTCAGGACGACGCCGAGGCCGTCGAACCGCGCGAAGCGGGCCGGGTAAACGGCGTTGGCCGGCGAATGGCGGGCGCCATGCTCGATCAGCATATTTTCAGCACGACCAGGCGATTTTTCGGGATATTGCTGGCCGTCTTCCTCGCCGCCGCCGTCGTTTTTCTTATCGGCGCCGTTTATGCCGCCTCTCGGCAAGTCCCGATGGGCCAGTCCGTTATCGGCTTTACCTACGCGCTATTCGGTCTCATCGCCGTGGCGGTGATGGACGCGCTTGCCAAGGCCGCCGCGGATTTCGCTCATCGGCGTTTTCAGAACGCCGCCAGCGATCTTCTCTCGCTGACTGAAAAAGAAATTGGCGCGATGAGCGACGGGCTCGTCGAACAACGCGCCGCAATGGAGGCCAATAGCGCGGCGGATTTTCCAAAAGCAGTCGAGGCCGCCACCAAGGCGCGCCTGACGACGGTCGCCGCGCTTCGTTATTTCAAGAACGCGCCGGTGATCGGCGTCGCCTCTGAAGGCCGCGGTCATGAATGCCGCATTCTTGTCGGCAATTTTCAGTCCGCAGCGAAGGCGCGCCTTGACGCGGCGCAAAGCGCGACGGCCCGCATGGCCGCGGTCGCGCTCGGCGTAATCATTGGCGCGGCGGCGCTATACGCCTCCCTTGAAGGACAGAAGATCTTTGCGCCGATTCCGGACGGGCTGCAGTCATTCATCGACGCCGAACGCCGCAGTCCCGGCATCGTTTCTTTCGGGCTTGTCGTCCTCGCCGCCATTATCGCGGCTTCGTGGATCGGGCGCGCCTCGGCGATCCTTTTCGCCGCCTATAGTCCGCACCGGGTTCTCGCCGGCGACCCGCTCCGCTCGATGGCGAACAGCCTGCGCGCTGAAGCCTTGTCGGGCGCCGCCGAACGCCCGCGCGAATTAATGGAGCGTTACGCCGACGCGCTCATCAGCCTGCAAAAGCGCGCGCAAAGCTGGGCGGCGTCGAACGCCCGATTCGACGACCGGCCAACGGACGACGAACCGTCATGGCGAAAAGCGCCGGAAGGACCCCGATTCGTCGCGCCGCGCTTTGACGCAGCCCCGCCAGGCTTCACCGCCGAGGCCTCGCCGGGCGCGCGCAAACATTTTTTTTCAAAAAAAGTTCATAGAAATGCGGCGCCGAAACAAAGCTTTGGACGGGAGGAAACGCCCCGCTGGCTTAAGGATTGAGGCGCACCCAGTGCGATAGATTAAGACTCCTTTAACGAAAAAGTTCTTTCCTGTTGGTAACTTCATATTGACGCTCAGCGCAGCGTCTATCACTATATCTTGTGTCGGGGGCGGCGACGGTCTTTTGGCCCGAACCCCGCCGAAGACTTACTGAAATCCATGCGACGCCGAGGCCGGCGCGCCCTTTTGGGGCAACCGGCCAAAGGGTGCGCGCGTCTCTTAAGGCCTGAGGGCGGAGAAGGCCGAAGAGATGAAAATCGAGGGCGAGGGATCAATGTCGGCGGCGAGTGAAACAGTAAAGATTTCAAGTGCGAATACTGGCCGCGAGATTGAATCGCCGGCGCCGAAACGCCCTGAGCTGAAGCTCGTGAAAGACATTGAGCTCGACCATTCGCGCGACGCGCTGTTGACCGAATTCGGCAAGAAGACGCTCGACGACCGCTATCTGCTCGAAGGCGAAGCCTATCAGGACATGTTTGCGCGCGTCGCCCGCACCTATGGCGACGACGCCGACCACGCCCAGCGCATTTACGACTATATTTCAAAGCTCTGGTTCATGCCGGCGACGCCGGTGCTCTCCAATGGCGGCGCCTCGCGCGGCCTGCCGATTTCCTGCTTCCTGAACGGCGTCGGCGATTCGCTCGACGACATTGTCGGCACCTGGAACGAGAATGTCGCGCTCGCCTCAAACGGCGGCGGCATCGGCACCTATTGGGGGGGCGTGCGCTCAATCGGCGAAAAGGTGAAAGGCTCGGGCGCAACGTCCGGCATCATCCCCTTCATCCGCGTCATGGATTCGCTAACGCTTGCGATCAGCCAAGGCTCGCTGCGCCGCGGTTCGGCCGCCTGCTATCTCGACGTGCACCATCCGGAGATCGAGGAGTTCCTCGAAATCAGAAAGCCGTCAGGCGACTTCAACCGCAAGAGCCTCAATCTTCACCACGGCATCAACATCACCGACGAGTTCATGGAGGCCGTCGCCAATGACGACGAGTTTGGCCTGAAGTCGCCGAAGACCGGCGAGGTTCTGAAAACCGTCAGCGCCAGAAAACTCTGGCAGAAGATTCTCGAAATCCGTCTCGCGACCGGCGAGCCTTACCTTGTCTATTCCGACACGGTGAACCGCGCGATGCCGAAACACCAGCGCGATCTCGGCCTCAAGGTCTCGACCTCGAACCTTTGCTCGGAGATCATGCTGCACACCGGCAAGGATCATTTGGGCGAAGACCGCACCGCGGTTTGCTGCCTCTCCTCGATCAATGCGGAGAAATATTACGAGTGGAAGGATGAAGAGCGCTTCATCGAGGACGTCATGCGTTTCCTCGACAATGTGCTTGAAGACTTCATCACTCGCGCGCCGGCGCAAATGGCCAAAGCGGTTTATTCGGCGAAGCGCGAACGCTCGGTCGGTCTCGGTCTCATGGGCTTTCACTCCTTCCTGCAGTCGATGGGCGTGCCGTTTGAAAGCGCCATGGCGAAATCGTGGAACACGCGGCTTTTCAAGCATATCCGCATGCGCGCCGACGCGGCCTCCGTCGCCCTCGCGGAAGAGCGCGGCCCCTGCCCCGATGCGGAAGAGCGCGGCGTCAAGCAGCGCTTCAGCCACAAAATGGCGATCGCGCCGACCGCCTCGATCTCGATCATCTGCGGCGGCTGCAGCCCATGCATCGAGCCGATCCCGGCGAATGTTTACGTCCACAAGACGCTGTCAGGCTCCTTCACCGTGAAGAACGCGGCGCTGCAGGCGCTTCTTTCCGAGAAAGGTCTCGACACGGACGATACATGGGCCTCGATCATCGAGCATGAAGGCTCGGTGCAGCACATGGACGCGCTCACCGATCTTGAGAAAGACACGTTCAAGACCGCGTTCGAGATCGACCAGCGCTGGGTCGTCGAACTCGCCGCCGACCGCTCGCAATTCATCTGCCAGGGCCAGTCGGTGAACCTCTTCCTGCCGGGCGACATCGATAAATGGGACCTTCACATGCTGCACTGGACGGCATGGGAGAAAGGCGTGAAGTCGCTTTATTACTGCCGCTCAGGAAATCTGTGCAGCGCGCCAGCTACGCCAATGGCGAGAAAGCCGCCGCCGCCGCGGAGGCCGGAAGCCGCCACTGAACCCGGCGTTGAAAATCTGGGCGAAATGATGCGCGCCGCCGCCAAGACGGATTATGACGAGTGTCTGGCTTGTCAGTGAGAGGCTAGAGTTCGACAATCTCACCCTGAGAAAGAATGTGCTTGGCACCTTCTAATCCCGCAGCATTCGGCCCCGCCCATATCAAATAATAAAGTGGGTTACGGCGAGTGTTTCTAATTAACATTGGCGGCGCTACAAAGCCAAAGCACGTACGCAACTTATCAACGTAATACTCTAAAATTTTTTCTTCCGCCCTTGGAGCCTTTTTTAATTTTTGACCGAATAGTTCTTCTGATTTTTCATATGCTAGGGAATACCAGTGATGGTCGCCAAAATAATTGTCCAACATCCCAATCCAATTAGGCGGAATGTTTCCATTCCTGACTAACAAGCGATTTATTGCCATCGCCCACGCGAAATTCAAAACAATCTCAACCGCACCCGTCTTTGCCAACGCTTCAATTGCATTCCACGATATGTTCAATCCATAAGGATCAATGAAAACAACAGCCCTATGTTCACCCTTACGAATCCTCCGCGACAGCCGGGCCAGTTCATCTCCTGCGTCCCCTTGCAACAACGTAATGCTATGAGCATTTCGCTTTTCACTAACTAGATCACGCAATGTCGCTGCACGAACAGAATCTCTCTCGATGAAAACATAATGATCAAATGGGTTCGTAATTCCCAATGCCACTTGCGGAGAGCCCTTCAAATAGGACTCGGCTTCAGCGATTTCGCCAACGTCTAGATCAAAGAGCAAATTACTGCCGAAGTCACCGTCGTCCGCTGATCTCAATTGTGAGACGCCCGGCCCTGCAAATGCATCTACGTAAATCTTTTGCCATTGCCGCTGATTCTTCAGTCGGGTCGTATAATATTCTAAGTATGCACCCAGAGCGCCGAGCTTCTCAGCTGCCCAGGGACCGACGGTATTTTCTGAATGAGATTTTTTTGCCAGTATCGCTATCCGAGTGAGGCCACTTTTGGAAACCCATCCCAAACTTTGCCGTCCAACACTCGCCCCCCTGATTTTGGCCTAACGCCACCCCATTGCTTGAAGAAGAATGGCACTCTCGCTTTCTTGCACTGGTCTTTGACTTCTTTCGCCCATTCTAATTGCATGGGCCGATAACCGGGTCCGCTTTCTCCTCCGACAATCACCCAATGAATTCCTTTAAGGTCGAGCTTACCGACGGCGCCAATAAGCGGCTCAACAGACAGGAACCGAATATTCGCATTTGAGTCTTGCAAATGTTTGACGCGAGATTTTTTCGTTCCATCTTCTACAGACACGCCAAGCCAAATGTGACGCGGCGCAGGCTTATCCTTATACCGACTATTCACGTATTTTTTCAGTAATGAGCTTCGTTTCGTTAGCACTTGAAATGTATGCCAATTGGCGGCATCCATCGTGTCGAACACTTTATCGATAAAGACTTTCGGCACTTGCTTGTGAAACAAATCACTCATTGAATTCACGAATATCATTCGCGGCTGGCGCCATTGGAGCGGCTGCCCAACCCTTTCCGGTCGCAATTGCAGATCAAAACCGTGTTCGTATGGATGGCCAGGCACGCCACGCCAACGCTCGGCAAAACGTTCCGCGTAACAGTTGTCGCAGCCGGCGCTGATCTTCGTGCAACCCGTCACCGGATTCCATGTCGCATCAGTCCATTCAATCTGCGTTTTACCCATCATCGCACCCTAGAACAAAGCATGAACATATAATATTGTCAACTGCGCTTTACTTGTTGAATCACGTTTTGATTCAATGGCCAAGCAAACGTAGGGCGGGGTTTACCCCGCCAATGGAAATGAAATCCAATCGATCTTGAGGCGCAAATGGATTCCGGGTCCGCGACGATGTCGCGTCCCGGAATGACAAACTTGGCGCGCGACGCCCACTCCTGTCATTCCGGGGCCGAGCGCAGTGAGGAATCCGGAATCCAAATGCGCCATCTGAACAGGAAAGATGGATTCCGGGTTCGCGAGTTTCTCGCGCCCCGGAATGACAGAAGAAGAAAGCCGCCAAAGGCTGCGCCGCCCCGGGGTGACAAACCAAAGTCAGCATCCCATAAAATGGCCGCACAATCCGCACACTCCGGCGCGGCTCTTATAGGACGAGCCCAGCATTTCCGCGGGGTTCAGAAGATTTGTCCGTACTCTGTGTATTTTCATAAGCGGCGTTAAAATTCCGCGGCGCGAACAACATTCGCGCGCATCAACACAATTACAACAGCACGGGCGCCAACGTCTGACCAGCGCTCACGCAAAAGATAAACATGTCAAAGAGCCCGCGAGCGTAAAACGCTCGCAAATTTAGCAAACAGGGGCGCATGACTCCCGCGCCCGAAGACATGGGCGCGAACCCGTCGCATTCAAGACTCTGAAAAAATGTATTTTCGCGCGTGAATTCGCCCCTTTGGGGAATGGCCATCGCCAGCGCCTTTGCCTATTATGGGGCTGTTTCCCCCGAGTGCTTTGCCCATACCTGCAGCAAGACGGAGAAATTCATGTTTTCCATAAAAAGTCTGGTTCTGTTTTCGGCCGCCATTTGTCTGGCGTCCTGCTCACGTGTTCCAAATGTCAACGTGCTTGACGCGGAAACGAATGCGATCACGCCGTTCGCCTCAACAAAATGCACCAAGCCCAATGCCGACGGCGAAAACTGCGACGAAAAACAATGTACGAAGGATGTTCAGTCGGATTGCAAAAGCTTCGCGAACAAATGCCTTGAGTTCGGCCACAAATATGAAGGAACGGCCGATGGCGGAACCTGTTCGCGCGTTTCAACGCCGAATAGCTGACCGCACCGCGCATTCAAGACTCTGGTAAATGCCTTTCAATCGCGCCCTCGCCTCTTTGGGGAACGCGCACCGCTCGTCCCATTTTGTCATTCCGGGGCCGAGTGAAACGAGGAACCCGGAATCCATAGCGCGCCCTGAAGGGCTGGAAGATGGATTCCGGTTTCGATCCTGCGGATCGCCCCGGAATGACAGGAAGGCCGTCGCGACGACAAATGCGCCCGGCGACATTGTCTGGCGCGATGCGAACCAGATCGTCGCCATTCCGCACCGTGAGAACCCGGTGCGGTTCGTGATGTGACCGCGTCCCTTCCCGCTTCGGCGGGAAGGGACAGGTTTTGCTTATTACGCCCACGCTTGTTTTGGGAAATGGCGCGAATTAGCTGCAACCTGACTCCCGTGGCTGTTACGGCTTCGCTGCGCCGGCGCGCTTATCCTGTTCTTTCAACCAGGCTTCGATCGCCTTGATCTGCGCGCGCGTCGCCAGCATTTCAGTGCGCGTCGTGCGCGGCATGATGATTTCAACGGCGCCGAAATCGCGCGTTTCGAGCATGCCGTCTTTCAGCTCCGTATCGGCGAGCGGCACGTCATGCCCGCCGATCTTGAGCCAGGTGATGCGCCCGGCTGGATGGATCGGCGGGTCAAACACGCAACGCCAATCGGCTGGCCGTCACCGCCAGGGCAGCCGCGCCCCGGCGCCGGCGAGGACATAAAGCTCATGCCCGCCGCGCCAGTCGTCGAACGGCACGAGCATGCGCTTTTCCTCGCTTGCTCCTTCGCCGGCGCCGCTGCACGCCGCCAGCATGAACAGCGCTGCTAACGCCGAACCAGTAATCTGTATACGTTTCATCGCTCTCTCCTCGCGATGCGGTCTGGAGCCTAGCACATTCATGGGCGCCCATCCAGACCGCCTCGACCGGCTTGCACGTTGACTTGCGCGTCCGGGCGAGCGGCTTAAGGATGCTGTGCGATGAACGATGAGATCAGCGAATACGAAAAGGCGCAGCGCGATATCATCGCCTTTCTCGCCTCCCCCGCCGCGCATGGCGGCGCGGCGCCCGAACGCGTCGACACGCATTTATCGCATATCTTTTTAACGCCGACGCACGCCTATAAATTGAAGCGCGCGGTCGATTACGGTTTTGTCGACTTTACGAGCGTCGAGAAAAGGCGGCGCGCAGCGGCGCGCGAGGTTGAGCTTAACCGCCGCACCGCGCCGGAGATTTATTTGGGCGTCCTGCCGCTTTATCGCGAAGCGGCGCGCGTTACCTGGGAAGGCGCGGGCGAGCCCGCTGACTATGTCGTCGCCATGCGCCGCTTCGACCGCGCGCTTGAACTCGACAAGCTCGCAGAGAGCGGAAAATTGTCAGCGCCGGTTATCGCGCGGCTCGCTGACCGCGTCGCCGAATTTCATGCACGCGCCAACCGCGCAACCAACGGCGACGACATGGAAGCGCTCATCCGCCGGCTCGGCGATACGATGGCGGCGGACCCGATGGCGAAAACGCGCGCGGGCGACATCCGCCGCTGGCGCGGATTGGCGCTTGACGAGTGCGCGCGGCTTCAATGCCGGCTCGATGCGCGGGCGCGCCACGGTTTCGTCAAGCGCTGTCACGGCGATTTGCATCTTGGCAATATTGCGATGATCGGCGGCGAGCCGACGCCGTTTGACGCGATCGAGTTCGATGAGCGCCTCGCGACGATCGACGTTCAATATGACCTTGCATTCCTGTTGATGGATCTCGCGCGTTTTCACCGCGCTGATTTGAGCGCGCTTGCCTTGTCGCGTTATCTCAGCGTGACGCGCGATTATTCCGGCGCCGGCTTGCTGCCGCTCTTCCAGTCGATGCGGGCGGCGGTGCGGGCGATGGTGCTCGATTTTCCGGGCGAGCCAGCCGACGCCCATCAAGCGGCGAGCGGCTATCTCGATCTGGCGCTTTCCTTTCTTGAACAGCGCAGAGGCGCCCGCCTTATCGCCGTCAGCGGCTTTTCGGGGAGCGGCAAGTCTCGCTGTTCCCTGGCGCTCGCGCCGCTAATCGATGCGCCGCGCGGCGCAATCATCATCCAGAGCGATGTCGTCAGGAAACGCATGCTCGGCGTCAGCCTTGAAACCCGCCTTTCCGAAGACGCCTATTCGCATGAAATGAGCCGGCGCACCTATCGGTTGATGGAGAAAGGCGCCGCGCGCGCGTTGGGAGGCGGCGTTCCGGTCATTCTCGATGCGACTTTTCTGGATGCTGAAAGCCGCGCCAGCGCCGCGCGGCTTGCGAAACGAATGGGCGTTCCTTTTGCCGGTTTCCAGCTCGTTGTTGAACCAGGCGAACTTCGCCGCCGCGTCGCGTCGCGAAGAGGCGACGCTTCAGACGCCGATGTCGCCGTCCTTGAACGCCAGTTGAAAGGCGCCGCCCCGCCCCGCGACTGGACGCGCATCGATGCGGCGGGCGATCCGGATGAGGTCGCGCGGCGAATTTACGCGGCGCTTTAAACCGCCTTCACCGTCAGCGTTGCGCCGTCGACGCCGACAATCTCAAGCTCGGCGCCTTCCGCATGATTGGCCCCGTCAACGCTTGTCGCCGCCCACACCGTGTCGCCATGGCGAACCCGGCCCGACCCCGCCGCGAATGATTCCTCTACTGTGACGCGCTTGCCGATTTTCTGTGCGCCGCGATCATTCAGCGTCAAATGATCGGCGCGGCTTTTCGTCAGCCACGGTTTGACGCGCGGCGTTGCAAAGACAATGAGCAGGAAAGTGACCACCGCGAACAGGGCAAGCTGCTCGCGCCAGCGTCCGTCAAGCGGCCAGAGGTCTGTAAAACCGACAAGCGCCGCCGCGGCGGCCGGCCACAGGAAATAGGTCGTGCCGGTCGAAATCTCGATGATGAGAAAGACGGCGGCGAGCACGAACCAGTACCAGAACGGCATCGTCTGAAGAAAGTCGGCCATGGCGCTCACCTCCTTAGCGGCTTTCAGGAACCGAGCCTGCGGCCCTGCCTCTTGCGCTCTCAAACGCGTCTTTCGCGAGACTGCCGACGCCGGCGATTGAGCCGACAAGCGCCGACATTTCCGAGGGAATAATCACCGTCTTTTGCTGCGGCGAATTGGCGAGCGCCTCAAACGCCTTGACGTAATTTTGCGCGACGAAATAATTGATCGCGTTGACGTCGCCGGCGGCGATCGCCTGCGAGACGACTTCGGTCGCTTTTGCTTCGGCTTCCGCCGCGCGCTCGCGGGCTTCAGCATTGCGGAACGCGGCTTCTTTCTCGCCTTCGGCTTTGAGGATCGCCGATTGCTTTTCGCCTTCGGCGCGCAGGATCGCGGACTGCTTCTCGCCCTCGGCGGTGAGGATTTCCGCGCGCTTTAACCGTTCGGCTTTCATCTGCCGCGCCATCGCTTCAGTAATGTCAGCCGGCGGCGACAAATCCTTGATCTCGACGCGCGTCACCTTGACGCCCCAGGGATGGGTCGCCGCATCGATAACGCGAAGGAGCCGCTCATTGATGTCATCGCGGTTTGACAAGACCTGATCGAGATCGAGTGAACCGATCACGGTGCGGATATTGGTCATGGCGAGATTGCCGATCGCGCGATTGAGATTGTGAACCTCATAGGCCGCCATCGCTGCGTCCATCACCTGGATGAAGGCGACGGCGTCGGTCGTCACCATCGCGTTGTCGCGGGTGATCACTTCCTGCGCCGGAATATCGAGCACCTGCTCCATCATGTTAAGCTTCTTGCCGACCCGGTCGACAAACGGCGTCAGGAGATGCAGGCCGGGCTGGAATGTTTTCACATAGCGGCCGAACCGTTCGACCGTGTATTGATAGCCCTGCGGCACAATCTTGATTGTCGAAAACAGAATGAAAAAGGCGAGCGCGACAAGCGCCAGCGAGAACAGACCAAAAGCTTCCATCAAAACCCTCCCGAATATTGCCTAGCGTAGAGATCGGAATCCGATTCGCGCCTTTAAAGACTTGAATTTCCGCGCCTTCCGACAGGTCGTTCGCCAATGCGCCGATTTCCGGCGATTTTACAACCGCTTAGGGTAAATGGCGCTGCTGGGGGCGGTTTGAAGCGCCGGGGGCAAGACCTTCCCTCTACACAGCGGCGCGCTCCTCCGTTAACCTCTGAAGGATGGTTGGTCGGGGATCAGGGAGCGGGCGCCAAATGCCGAGGGGGGCTTTTTGCGCATCAGCAATTGCAGCGGCGCTGGCGTTTGGCCCAGCGCCGGTTTTGGCGCAAGCGGCGCATCAATCCGCCGCGCCGCAGGCAAGCGTCAGTTCCTTTGAGGCGATCAACAAGGGCGCCGCCTGGCGCGTCGTCAAAACCCATTGGTCGAAAGACGACGAGAACCGCTATTCGGAATTCGTGCAGGCGATCGGGCGCGCCACCTGCACGACGCTTGAAAGCTGTCTCGCCGACCAAGCGAACCCTTACTTCAATCCAAACGATCCGGAATTCGACGGCGACTGCGCCGACATGGCCTATATCATGCGCGCCTATTTCGCGTGGAAAAACGGCCTTCCCTTTTCCTATCAAAACGCAATGCGCACCGCCGACGGCAAGCCGGAGGATTTGCGCTATTCGTCCAACGGCAATGTCGTCGCCTCGCGCCGCGACGCGATCGGCGCAAAACCGATTTCCGCCGCGTCCTTTATCGGCCGCATAGGCGGTGAAGTCTCAACCGCCATGTTCCGCACGCACCCGGATAATGGCGACGGGCGGTTGTTCGACGATTTTTATCCCGTGGCGATCAACCGCGACGCGGTCCGTCCCGGCGGCCTCGCCTATGACATCTACGGCCATGTCGGCATCATCTATGACGTCATGGATGACGGGCGCATTCTCGTCATCGCCTCGCATCCCGACCGTTCAGTAACGCGCACCGTTTTCGGCGCCAATTTTCTGCGCTCGAAGCCGGAGCTTGGCGCCGGCCTCAAGGGCTGGCGGCCGATCCGTCTTGTCGGCGCCAAAGAGCTCGCCGACGGCTCTTTCGTCGGCGGCAAGATCGTCGCCGCGAAGAACAGCGAAATTGAAAATTATTCAATGGAGCAGTTTCTGGGAAATCGCCCCGCGCCCGACGGTGACTGGCGCTATGGCGATTTCATCGTCAAGGACCGGCCGGTCGACTATTACGATTATATCCGCCGCAAGCTCGCCGCGCCGGGCTTCGCCTATAATCCGGTGACGGAGCTTCGCCTCGGAATGGAGACGATTTGCGGCGCGGTGCGCGACCGCAAATGGGCGGTTGAACGCGCTGTCTCCGCCGGCTTTCCGAAAAAGCCCCATCCCGACCGGATGCCGCCCAATATTTACGGCACCTATGGACCGTGGGAGCGCTATTCAACGCCGTCGCGCGATGCGCGCTTAAAAGTATCCTTCATCGAATTAAAACGCGCCATCGCCCAGATGGTCGCTGACGCGGCGAAGGGCGATCCTTCCGTCCGCTATGACGGCGATGATCTCGCCCGCGATCTCTGGGACGCCTATGTCGACGAAAAGGAGCAATGCAAATTCAGCTATTGGCGCTCTGACGATAGCCGCGTGCGGCTCAATCTCGGTCATGTGCAGGACCGGCTCTGGGACATGTCGTTCGATCCCTATCATTGTCCTGAGCGGCGCTGGGGCGCGAAAGGCCTCGAGGTTGCAACGTGCACGGACGACAAGACCAAGACCGAATGGTATAATGCGCAACGCTTTTTGCGGAACCAGGCCGAGCGCACCTATGACGTCCGCATGGATTTCACGCTCGCGGAATTAAAATCGCCCGCGACCGCAAAGCCCGAAGAAGGCGGCCTCGGCGTCGAAGAGCCGGCCGACGCCGATCTTCGCGGCTATCTTGCGAGCCTCAATTCCTTCCCGCTCTCCATGCTTGAGGAAACGCCGGAACTCATTTTCGCCGCCGGAACGCCGGTAGAGCCCGAGCCGCGCCTTCCCGCCTGGCATTCGAAGATCCTGAACGGCTGGACGGTTCCGAAGGATTAATACTACGTTCGGATTGGCGCATTTTGCTTGCTGCGCTTTTCCATCAATGGCCGAACAAGCAGGAAAATCCCGCTTAGAGAAAGCAAGCCGAGCGGCGCAAGGGGAACATATGCCGCCCAGGCCATCGGCTCCGGTTGCGCCATTGCCACTGTCGTGAATACGACGAACAGCAGAAAGGCAACTGCGAACCAGCGGTGAAATTTTCGGATTGCAGGTGACATCGCCTTCGGCGAGCGATTCATGAATCGCGCGTAATTCATTTCCGCGCCTCAATAAGTTTCCAGGCGTTGCCGGACGGGTCACGAAAATTTGCGTCAACACCTCCAAATCTCGCGATCGGCTCTTGGACAAATTCAACGCCCTTCGCCTTCAGCGCCGCATGGGCGGCGCGGCAGTCGTCAACGACCATGACGAGAGGCGCGGCGGCGCCCTTCGCCGTCATGGCCAGCATGGTTTGCGCCGTCGCATCATCAAGCGTCGGCTCTTGTGGAACGAACAGCCCAAGCTCGAAATCCGACTGGTTCGGGCTCTTAACCGTGAGCCAGCGATAGTTGCCGTTTTTGACATCGGCATGAACTTCAAAGCCCAACTTGTCTGCGTAGAATTCGAGCGCTTCATCCTGATTGCGCACGTATATCCCGATTACTCCGATCTTTGGCGTCATTCCTCGACCTCCATTGCTTCGGAACCCGGCTTACTAAGGGCGGCGCGACGCCGCTTCTCCAAAACTGCGGTTTTGAGGTTCGGGCGATAAGCGGCGCTGACGAAACAATGCGGCGTCTGATCGAGCCCGCTAACGTTATTTCGCTCACGCACGCGGAGTTCGGTTGGACTCTTTCCTGTAATGTCCTTGAATACGCGCCCGAATGTTCCAAGGCTGTTCCAACCTGTCTGCATTGCAATCTCAATTATTGGCGTGTTTGTGTCCCGAAGCAGCGCCTTGGCTCGCTCGATACGGCGGGCAAGCAAATACCGGTGGGGAGGAACGCCAAATGCCTCTTTAAATGATCGTGCAAAATGGGCTGTTGATACCCCGCTGACCTTCGCCAGCCGCTCAACAGGCCAGTCTTCATTTGACGCCGCGTCCATTTGGTCTTTGGCGCGCAAAAGCCTGCGTAACAATGACGGATCCTGAAGCATCGCCCTCCCCTATAGCACATTATTCATTTTATGCCTTGGGCGGCCAGCATGATGCATTAAGCCAGCGCCGCAAACTTTGAACAAAAACAATTTGAACGGCTGGACGGTTCCGAAGGATTAGAGCGCCGCACTTTCCTCAATGAATTGCCGCGCCAGCTTCTTCGCGCCGACTTCGGACATCACGCCCAGGAAGAGATGCGCAAGATCGGGGCGGCGATATAATGCCCAGTTCAGCAATTCCGTATTTTTCGATTTGAAGGCTTCTTTCGGCATTGTCAGTTTTTTCGACGAAGTAAGGCCGCCGTCCTTTTTCGCTTTGGCGAAGACGATCTTGTTGTAATTGACGGACATGATCTCAAAGCCTTCAAGGTCGTCCCAGCTGATGCGGCTTTCCCCGAAAAACTGGTCGCGCGCGAGGCCGGTCGCATCGACCCGAAGCTTCGTCTTGCCGGAAAGGCCCATGAAGACGATGACCAGCGAGCCAAGAAATCCAATGCCGAAAAACATGCAAAGGAATATGGCGTTCACGTCCATCTCAACGCCGTAAAAATATGGCTGGAGCAGCCACCCGAAAAAGAAAGCGCCGGCGATCCCAAGCGCGCTATCATTGAACGAATAGTTGAGAGCGTAGTCAGGCGGGCCGCCCGCCGATGCGCGCCCGCTGAAAGGCGCGCCTGCGCCGCCATTTTTTTCACCATGAGCGTTTCTGCGAACGCCGCGCTTTCCGAACGTCATTTCCCCTGCCCCGGTCGCCTTATCTTGAGACTGGCCTTGAGACTACTCCGGGCGCGGCATCCTTTTCGTTTTCCATGCACTGAGAATTTTGCGCGCAACGAAAAGGTTCTTTTTACCATGAAAAACGCCGGGCCTTGACCATTCGCTTACCCCTTTCGCCTAGGAATGGCGAAGGGATTCGCGTGGGGACAATATGTTCGAGCGGCAAATTGCAATTTTTGGCGGTCTCGGTGCGTTAATCGGCGGAACGATGTTCGTTCAGGCCGACGACCTTAAAAAGAATTACACGCAGGTCGATGCGACCATCAAGGAAGTAAAGGTCGATTGTTATCTGCGTGACGCCCGCCGCAAGCTTGTCGAAAAGGACACAAAAGAACTCGCCTATATGGACTGCGCCCTTGCGCCTTTCGCAGCGAAAAAATTCGGCTATGGCGAGAAAAACATTCATCAACGCGCGAAGATTTCCTACTCCTTCCTGTCGCCGGTCGACCGCAATTTTTACAAGGGCGAATTCACCCGCTCTGGCGATGTCGACAAATATGTCAAAGGCTCAACGATCAGGGTCTACGCCCACAAGAGCGAACCGGACAAATCCAAAACGCCGGGCGGTAATGTCTTTCTTGGCGACGGCAATGTCTGAGCGCTGATCGCGAATTCATTCACGCAAGGGTGAGGCGCCGCGACGCGCATGTGCATCGCGCGCGCGGCTTTTCAGCGCCAGACTTGCGACTGACGCAATAGTCAGGAGACCCTTATGAATCTCGTCGATAAGGCCTTTCTTCGCTGGCAGATGCTCAACCAGCCGCGGCGCTTCCGCCAGAGCCTTGCGGCGGCCGGCGAGCAGCTTGTGTGCGCGTTGTCGCCGGTCGAGCGTGAGGCGAGCGCCGCTGCAGCGCGCCGCCACGATGCGCCAGCGCCCGCTGCGAACGGCGCTGTGGCCCTCGCGCCCGGCTGAGCGGCTTCATCCAGCCCTGCGACCAACCGCCCCCGAGCCCCTGACAGGCAATGGACGTGCAATCCGCGCCCAAAGGGACTACGTATAGGCTCAAGGAGACGCACCGATGAGCAGTTTTGTCTTTTTCCTGATCCCGATCGGCCTCGCCGCAACCTTGATCATTCTCGGAGTCGGCATTTACTCCCTCGCCCGGGGCGGCGCCTTCGCCAAGGAAAACTCCAACAAGCTGATGCGCCTTCGCGTGATGGCGCAGGGCGTCACCATTCTCCTGATGATGCTGTTCCTCGTGCTCGCCGGCCGCGGGCCAGGCTAGGGTCCGATAACCCCCTTCCCCCACGCCGTTTGAAAGCTTTTCAAATCCCGCCTTCGCAGGCGCCGCAAAGCGTTGAAAGCCCCAAGGGGCCCCGCTATGGTCCGCCGCAACTGAGAGGCGCTTTCCGCCTCGCAAACCATCAACAAAGATGAGGATCAGACGATGAAAGTCCTCGTGCCGGTCAAGCGCGTCATCGATTACAATGTGAAAGTCCGGGTGAAATCCGACCAGACGGGCGTCGACCTCGCCAATGTCAAAATGTCGATGAACCCGTTCGACGAGATCGCCGTCGAGGAGGCCGTGCGCCTGAAAGAGGCCGGCACGGCGGCTGAGATCATCGCCGTCTCGATCGGTCCGGAAAAGGCGCAGGACCAGCTCCGTCAGGCGCTCGCCATGGGCGCCGACCGGGCGATCCTCATCAAGACCGACGCCGAGGTCGAACCGCTTGGCGTCGCCAAGCTTTTGAAAGCCGTTGTCGAAGCGGAAAGCCCCGAAATCGTCATCATGGGCAAGCAGGCGATCGACGATGATTCAAACCAGACCGGGCAAATGCTCGCCGCGCTTTTAGGCTGGGCGCAGGGCACCTTCGCCTCGAAAGTTGAAAAGGCGGGCGACAAGCTCAACGTCACGCTGAGGTTGATGGCGGATTGCAGACGCTTCGCTGTCGCTGCCGGCGGTCGTGACGACCGACCTTCGTTTGAACGAGCCGCCACGCGCCTTGCTGCCCAACATCATGAAAGCGAAGAAAAAGCCGCTCGACGCGGAAGACGCCGGAAGATTTCGGCGTTGATATCGCGCCGCGGCTTCAAACGCTGAAAGTCACCGGAGCCGCCGGGCGCGTAATGGCCGGCGAAAAAGTCGCCGATGTCGCAACGCCGCTTGTCGACAAGCTGAAGAACGAAGCGGAGTGCTCTCTAAGATGGCCGTTCTCATCCTCGCTGATCACACAAAATGACGCGCTTTCCGACGCCGTCGCCAAGACCGTCACCGCCGCGCAGAAAATCTCCGGCGATATCGACATACTTCGTCGCTGGTGAAAATGCCGGGCCGCGGCCGAGGCCGCCTGAAAATCGCCGGCGTCCGCAAGGTCCCGCACGCCGACAACGCCGCCCATGGGAAGCTTCTTGCAGAGCCCGTCGCCAAACTCGTCCTTTCGCTCGCCGGCGATTATGACGCGCTCGTCGCGCCGGCGACTGCAAACGGGAAGAACATCTTACCGCGCGTCGCCGCGCTTCTCGACGTCATGCAGATCTCTGACGTCATCGAGATTGAAAGCGCCGACACGTTCGTGCGCCCGATCTACGCCGGCAACGCCATCGCGACGGTGAAATCAAATGACGCAAAGAAAGTCGTGACGGTCAGAACCGCAACCTTCAAGGCGGCCGACACGACGGGCTCGGCGCCTGTTGAAACGGTCGATGGGCGGATAAGACCCGGCCTTTCCTCTTTCGTCGGCGAAGAGCTGACGAAATCCGACCGGCCTGAACCGACCGCCGCCAAGATCATCATCTCCGGCGGCGGGCGCTCGGCAGTCACGAGAATTTTGAAAAACTCATCTATCCGATCGCCGACAAGCTCGGCGCTGCAATCGGCGCCAGCCGCGCTGCAGTCGACGCCGGCTACATGCCGAACGACACGCAAGTCGGCCAGACTGGCAAGGTCGTCGCGCCCGAGCTTTACATCGCCGTCGGCATTTCCGGCGCGATCCAGCACCTCGCCGGCATGAAGGACAGCAAAGTCATCGTCGCCATCAACAAGGACGAAGAAGCGCCGATCTTCCAGATCGCCGATTACGGCCTGGTCGCGGACCTCTTCAAGGCGCTGCCCGAGCTTGAAGCCGCGCTTTAGGCGCCCCCATTCACGAGATTGAAAAGCCCCGCTTATGCGGGGCTTTTTTTAATCGTCGCGCCGATCCCGCAAGAACCGGGTCGCGCCACAAGCCTGTCATCCTCATCTTCCCGGCAAGCCAAAAATGGAGACGAAGATGGCCTATGTCGTTCGCGGGCTCGACCCGCAAGAATTCCACCCGCTATTTCATTTGTCGGACGAAGCGCTCGCCGCGCGGGGCGTCATCGCCAAGACGGCGAACCACAAGCCGGGCTTCCCCTGCAGAGTAACGCTTGACGATGCGGAAGAAGGCGAGCGCGTCTTGCTATTGAACTATGAGAGCCACAAGGCGGAGACGCCTTATCGCTCATCCTATGCAATCTATGTGCGCGAGGGCGCTTCAGACGCGGCGGAATATAGGGACGCGCTGCCGCCGGTGATGGAAAACCGCCCCATCGCGCTAAGGATTTTCAATGAGGAGGGCATGCTGATCGGCGCTGATCTTGGCCGCAATGGCGAGGAGACGGAGGCGAAAATCATCGCCGCCTTCGAAAACCCGAACGCGGCCTATATTCACGCCCACAACGCCATGCATGGCTGCTTTGCGGCGGCGATTACCCGCAATTAATCGCCGGGCTTTTTGCCGCCAACGCCCTTGAAGTGTTAGGCTTTCGATCCCGACAGGCGCGCATTCGGCGCGCATGGGGAGAAGGAGAATAATATGGCCATCGCAAGCGTATCGGAAATCATTTGCGGGTCGCCGAAGAGCTTCAAAGACGCGATTGATTCCATCAGCGCGCCAACAAGACGCTTAAAAATGTTGAAGGCGCTCTGGGTGAAAGATCAGTCGATCATCATGGACAATGGCAAGACTGGCGAATACCGCGTCATTTTGAAAGTAACCTTCGTTCTCAGCGACACGAAGTAGCAAAACCGGATCCGGAAACACAAGGGCGGCCCCTGATTTCAGAGGGCCGCTCCTTTTTATTCCGTATCGGGAACGCTCGATCCTGTTGGAATCGCTGTCCTCGGCCGGCTCTCCCGCTTTTTGCAGGTTGAACGCAACGGCACGGACCCGCGTCTTCAAGCGCTTTGCGCCGCGATCTCTTCGAGCAGTCGTCTGTGCCCTTGAGACGACAGACCTGTTTCCGCCTTGCTTGAGACGCTGGATCTGGTCCTGACGCTCGTCTTCGCGCTGCTGCTGTTCAAGACGATCCTGCGCGTCGAGCGTGCGCTTGATCGCGTCGATATAGCTGATCCATTCGCGCGCGCGCTGTGAGGATTTTGGATATTTCGTCGCCTCGACAAACGCCTTGCGGCGCTGTCGCGCGCAACGCAATCTTCTGGCTTACGCCGGGAGAAGCGCGCCGTGCCGAGAAGTGCGCTACGCGTCGCCGCGCTTTTCCTGATTGATGCCGCCCTTGTTAAGCGCCTTGACGAGCGCGCTTGACGATTTTGCATATTGCTCGTCGGCAAGCAGCACCTGGCCGAGGCGATAATAAAGCTCGCCCTTGTCGGAAAGCCGCGCGGCTTGCTCGCACCGGAATGGCGCGTTTGTGCTCGCGCCGACTGGCTCCAGAGTTGCGACAGAAGCGTCAAATTCTTTTCGTTCTTGGCGATGCGCCCGGCGTTCATCTCGCGCTCGCTACGTAGCGCGCCGCGATAGGCGTTGTCGAAGAAGGAATAGTAATTGACGAGAGTTAAAGCTCTCTCGCCCTTTCGCAACAGGCCGGCGCGATAGGCGACTTCAAGAACCGCAAAAGCCTGCTGGTCCTTGCCGGTCGTTGAATAAATACCCGAAAGCTGAACCCAAAAATTACGCTCCTGGTGGCCAGCATCACTGATCATGCGTTCAAGCAGCGGCGCGCTCTTCGACGTGTTGCCTGCTTCCGAATAGATCAGGTTCAAAAGATCGAAGTCTGACTTTTTCGGCTCGCTGCGGGCGGCTGCGACCGCCTGCTCCGCCGGCCAGCCGCGGCTCTGTAATCTGGCGGCTGCTGCGCAGGCCGCGGCGAGTAGCAGTAAGGTGCTATGCTCTAACTGATCGGCTGGCCGTTTGGTAGAGTTGATCCAGTCGCGGCACCCTGATCGCCGCCTGAAATTTTCGAGGTTGGAACGGCAGCGGGCGATGGGCCAGCGCAGCTGGTTATTCTGCCCGGCGCAACCTGCATTATGCTTGAGCGCCGTCCGGAAGTCGGACGAGCGCCGCGATAGCCCCGGCTGACGTGAAGATCGTTGCGCATCTGATAAGTCGTCGTCTATCATATTCTGGTCTTGTCGCTGCGCGAGGTGATGAGGTCGCGAATTCCGCCATCGCGGCCCTGCCGGTTAAAGGCGCGGCTTGCGCTCATCATCTTCAGTTGACTTCACCAGCGCTTTGGCGACCGTTTGATCGAGCGATCGCGAACGCCGACGCGGCTGGTCGCCCGAACGCTACGTCCTGCGCCGCCGCACTGGCTGGGCATCGACCGCCGAGGCGCTCCGCCGCGGATCGCGCAGCAGCAGAACGACGCCGCCATCCGTTGCTGAACCTTCTCATCATGCCGTCCTTGAACTTCAATCTCGCTTCCGCTCAGCGTCCTCACCTTTAAAACCTGCGCTGGTTTCGTCTTGTATCCTGAACAGAAGACGCCTTCAGGTTGGCCTCTTAACGCCGGCCAACCAAACGACAGCACCTGTTGGAACGCCGCGTGGCTTACCTGGCTTTGTTTCGATGGCTGGCTGGTATCAGCGTCGACGCCTGAACGCGTCGCCGCTGTAGTTTAGGCAGCAGCTATCGTTGAACTGGCGACGCGAATAGCCTTCGTCGTCACCGGGCGTCACGTCAACTTCAATGACAACGCTTTCTTCGACGGCGCGCCATGCAGCGCGCCTGGATAAACTGGCGAATGCGTATGAGCGGCTGCGCATCGCGGTCGTTAAAACTGTGCCGACATTAAGATTAGCGTTGATCTGCGGCACTTCTGCGCGCACGCCATTGAGCGAAGGCCGGTTGGTCGGGTCTTGCGTCGCAGGCGGCGGCGGCGGCGGCGTGTCGAGCGTCGGCCGCTTGAATTCCTTATTCGCGTTATTGAGGTTTGAATCCTGCAATTGCTGCGTGATCTGGATGTTCACAGACGCGCGCTCTTCATCAAGCTGGGCGTTCTGCTTGATCATATAGGCCATCGCCAGGAACAACAGCGCGGTAACGACCGCAGCGCCTGGAATGCCGAAGATGAGGCGAATGAGTGATCCCATGGGTCCTGGCCTTTAGCTCTTGTCTTCGGTTGAAACCGCAATGTCGTCGACGCCGGCTGAACGGATCTGGTTTGCAACCTCGATGAGGTAGCGCGCCTCCGCCTTTGAATCGACCTGAATGACCGCGGTGCCCTTCGGATTTTCCTGCTTGAGCTGCTCAACCTTGTTCTTCACCTGGTCGAGCTCGACCTTGTCCTTGTCGATATAGATATCGTTATCGGCGGTGATGGCGACCAGAATTGAAGCGAGCTTGCGCTCTTTCGCCGTCTGCGCAACCGGCCGGTCAACTTCCGCCCCCGGCTCTTTGACGAAAGTCGAGGTGACGATGAAGAAGATCAGCATGATGAACACAATGTCCATCAGCGGCGTGACGTTGATATCGTCACCCTCGGTCGCGCGATGCATTCGTCTTCTGGACATCTTGTCTTACGCTTTCCTCAGCTCAACTGTGATGAAGCTCGTCAGCGAGTTTGGCGGTCGCCTTCCTCGCGAAGCTGTCATACCAGTAAGTGAACATGACGCCCGATACCGACGTGAAGAGGCCGGCCATGGTCGGCAGCGTCGCCCGGGAGATGCCTTCCGCCATCAGGCGCGCATTCGAAGAACCCGTCACCGCCATGATGTCGAAGACGTAGACCATGCCCGTCACGGTGCCCAAAAGGCCGAGCAGCGGCACGACCGAAACGAGCACCTTGATGACGCCGTTAAAATGCGTCGCCTCGGAATTCGCCTCGGAGATGAGCCGCTCCCGATACGCCTCGGCATACCAGGAAGAGTGGTCGCTGCGCGCCTTCCAGGCGCGTCTGGCGCGAGCGGCGACAGCGCCATGCGCTGTCAGCCAGTAAAGCGCGCGCTCCAGGATCAGCCCCCACAAAATGAAGGTGAGGACAAGGATCGCCATCAGAACCGGCCCGCCGCTGATGACGAAAGCCTGTAGCGCTTCAAATGGTCCGCGAAGAAATGCCATGAGAGTTCCTCCTCTCCAACGATCGCCTAGCGGCGACCGTCAGCATGTTCCGCGATGATTCCCGCAGCCTGCTCCTCAAGAATTTGCGTGACGCGAGACGCAGCGCCCGACGCGAAAGCGTGCAGAAGGACGAGCGGGATCGACACGACAAGGCCGATAACCGTCGTCATGAGCGCGATCGAGATACCAGACGCCATGATCTGCGGGTCGCCGGTGCCGAACAGCGTGATCGACTGGAAGGTGATGACCATGCCGATAACGGTGCCGAGAAGACCGAGCAGCGGCGCAACGTTCGAAATGATCTTCACGAGGCTGAGGCCGCTTTCCAGTTTCGGAATCTCTTTCAGGATCGCGTCGTCGAGCGCGGCTTCAATCGCGCCGACATCATTCTTGTTCTCAACCGCCTCGTAAGCGAGCATGACGCGGCCAAGCGGGTTCGACTTCGACGGCTTGGCGCGGCGCGCCTGAGCCTTAACCGCGCTGGCGGTCGTCGACAGGGTGAACCAGCGGAACACGCCCCACAGGAAGGCGAGAATGCCGAGGCCGATCGTCAGCGAGCCGATCGGACCGCCCTGCTTGATGCGTTCCTGAAGACCCGGCGTTTCAACGATGAGGCCGAGGAGCTTGCCGAGCGAGGGATCGATGACGCCGCGAACGAAATTGTCGCCCTTGGCGTTTTCAACCGACTTCGCGGCGCCCGTAACCCAGCCGGCCGGCTGGCGGGCGAGGAAGGAAAGCTGACCGAGCGTCGTGTCATAGGTGAGGTACTTGCCGTCGGAGAAAGCGACGAACGGACCGATACGGGTGATTTCCTTGTCGGCCGCAGTGCCGTTCGCCTGCGCGACCTGCGCATCGAAGGTGACGACTTTCGACTGCTCGGCGATCTGCTGAACGAAGGTCGTCCACAGATACCGAAGCTGCGTTTCGGTCGGCAGCGTGTCGGTTTGCGCAACCTCGCGAAGCTCGTCGGCGCGGCCCGGATATTCCGAGCTGATCAACGACTGCTCAAGCTGCGCGGTGAGGTCCGCGGCCGCCGAACGGGCGGCGCCGAAAAGCTCCTGGAACTGGCCCTGCTTGGTGGCGAGATCCTGATCGAGCGTATCGATCTCTTTCTGGTTGTCCGACATCACGCCTTCGAGGCGGGTCGATTCATTGCCCGCCGCGACGACCTGCGAGCGCACCTGATTGAGGAGCGCCTGCTGGTTGTTGCGCTCGGCGAGGAAGCGCTGTTCGCGCTGCCTGTTCTCAGCCGATGATTCAGAGTGCTCCTTGCGAACCGCCTGGAGAACCTGATCGAGCGTCAATTGCTTGGCTGCGGGCTGGGCCGGAGCCGCGGGAGCGTCTTGCGCGCCGGCCGATGCGCCGAGCGAGAAAGCTGCAACGCCGGCGATGATCGAAGCGCCTGCCAGTTTGAACAGTTTCATGACTTTCATTCCTTCGAGATCGCGTTGCATTAATTGGCGGCCGTGGCCTGAACGGGGGCGTGGACCGGCACCGGCAACAAGCCAGGCGCGGTTTGCTCTTTCGCCATTCTGAGGCCGAGGCGAACGTCAGGCAGATACGACTTGTTGAGGTCGACCCAGCCCTTCTTGCCGGCGTCCCAGATTTTCAGAACGGAATCGTCAGCCGTCTTGAACATCAGCGCGATACGGCCGACGCGCAGGAACTCGCCCGAGCGTGGCGCATCGCCATCGACGATCGAGCCGGTATAGGCGCCGATCGTGCGGCCATATTCGTTTTCGATCTGATAGGCCTCGACGATGAGGCGGTAACGCTGAGCCGGCGAAACGGTCGGATCGCCCATCACCTTGTTGAGGCGGTCAATGCGCTCATGCCGCTCATCAAGATTGAACGGCAGGTCGGCGTCGACGATTTCGCCAAGCGTTGCGAGCATGTCTTCCATCAAGGGCTGCATGCCGCGCTGAAGGCCCGCAACGTTGTCGATATCGGTTTTGAGCTTTTCAATCTGGCGCTGCTGCGCCGCGATGTTGCGGTTCAGCGAGGCGTTATAGCGCTTGGCCGCATCCAGCTGCTTCAGGTTCGCGCGATAGTCGTTCACAAGCGTCGCCGTCTGATCATCAAGCTGATCGACGCGCTGCTGTGACGCCTTCGCCTCCTTGGCGGTCGTTTCGCTCTCCGAGAGCGCCGATTTGAACTGCGCAAATGCAGGCGCGCTCAAGGCGACCAGCATCGCCGCAGTTGATCCCAAAAACAGTGCTCTTTTCATCATTGCCTCACCTAACGGTTTTGCTACGGCGTCTTCATGTTAAGGCCCGTCGCCGGACCGTGTGATTTCATCAGCAGGAGGAAGATCGAAGAGGCGTGTTGCATGCATTCAACTGCAATGACGGCACACCCCAACTAAATTCCCCTTCGATTCCATGATTGGATGAAACGCACGGCAAATGCAATCACGTTTATCGTGAGCTTTACCGCTTATCCCTCCAACACCCTCGATCATTTCGCGCAGCTTTCGCCGACCCCCCGCGAGACAACCTTACGTTAGCTTGTAACAAGCCTCCGCCTGCTGTGCAATATGCTGATAATTCTAACAGAATTGCGACAATCGCCGGCGAGCGCCGGATGGGACGCATCCTGATCGGCGTCTCGGATCCGCCCGGCCGGGCGATCTCGCGCGCGAAACGGCGCAGATTAAAAATTGGCTGTGATGGTAAACGCCTTTGATTCCTCGCATGAATCCGGCGCGTGGGACGAGCGTTGCGGCGCGCGCTGAACGCTTCCTTCCGCTCTCTTCAGATGGTGCGGCGAATAGTCGGCATGTTGAAAATCAGTTTGCGCCGGAGCCAAAGCAAGCGTGGAAGCGGAGGTGAAAACGCTGCGGCGAAAGATGGCTGGAACGGTGGCTGGGGCGCTAGGATTCGAACCTAGGAATGGCGGGACCAAAACCCGCTGCCTTACCACTTGGCTACGCCCCAAGAGGTCGCGCGTGATAGCGCCGGCGCATCTGGAAATCAACGGCGTATCGCTAATGAAGGCGCGCAATTTCCGAATACGCGGCCATGACCCGGCGCCAGCGCGAATCACGAGCCGCGAATAAGGCCGGTTTACAGGCGCGAATCGGCCTCCAAACCGCATTCGCCTTTGTGATTGCAAAGGGTTGGACCCGTCGCTATAGGGGCGCTCCGTCGGAGTGTAGCTCAGCCTGGTAGAGCACTAGCTTCGGGAGCTAGGGGCCGGAGGTTCGAATCCTCTCACTCCGACCAGGCCTTCATTTCCCGATATTCGAACCTCCAATTTTGTATTCGCGCCTTCGCGCGCCGATTCGGTTTTCGCGCCTTTGCGCGAAGGCGGTTCGAATCCTCTCACTCCGGCCAGGCCTTCATTTCCCGATATTTGAACTTTCATTCCTGTGGATCGCTCGGCTGAGCGCATCAGGCGTTGCGTGTGAGCGCCGCCGCTGGCCTAATCGTCTCCACCGCCGAAGGAAGATCTCGCCATGAAGCCGAATTTCGTTGTCGCATTTCTATTTTTGGCCGGCTGCGCGAGCACGCCAAATTCCTCAATTCCGGCGCCGTCAGAGACCGCAGCGGACCCCTCGCCCATTGTCGCAGCGGAACGCGCCTTTGCCGCTGACGGTTATGAGCGCGGCGTCAAAGCCTCTTTCCTCGCTTTTGCTGCGCCCGATGCGATCATGTTTTCGCCAGGCCCCGTAAATGCGCATGAGATATTGTCGGCTGCGCCAGATCCCGACCCTGCAAAACCGCGCAAACATCTCGTCTGGTGGCCGCTCTATGCGGGGATCGCGCAATCGGGCGATCTTGGATTCACTACCGGCCCCTACGCTTTCGATGACGACCGGCAAGGCTTTTATTTCACCGTCTGGAAAAAGCAGCCGGGCGGCGCCTGGAAATGGGTGATCGACGCGGGTCTGAAAGCCGACGCATCGAACGCGGCGGCGAAAGGAACGCCCGTCAAACGCTTGCGCGCAAACAGCGTGACGCCAACGACGGCCGACGACGCATTCGCCGCCGTGACAATCCTTGAAAAGGAAGTCGCCGGCGACGCGTCGACGAATTTCAGAACAGCGCTGTCACGATTTCTGGGCGATGATTCCCGCCTGCATTCGCAAGGCCCAGCGCCGTCGACCGACGCGTCAACGCGCGAATCGGTCCTGGCCGCGCGCCCGGAGCGCGCCGACATTATCCCGCTTGGCGGCGGCGCGTCGGAAGCCGGCGATCTCGCCTGGACATACGGCTCAGCGACAACAAGCGCTGGCGAGGGCTATTATGTGCGCGTCTGGCAAAGGCGCGAGGAAGACTGGCGCATCCTATTCGATGAATATCTGCCGCCGGCCGGCCAATAAGCAGCAGACCCGGGCGAGCTATTATGCGCCAGACTTGTTGCCCGGTCCCGCCGCATCGCGTAATTCCACGCCATGCACGAACACCGCATCTATTCGATGAGCTTCGCCAGCGTGTATCCCGCTTACGTCGCCAAGGCGGAGAAGAAAGACCGAACCAAAGCGGAAGTTGACGAGATCATCCGCTGGCTCACCGGCTACACCCAGAAGGGGCTTGAGGCCGAGATCAAAAAGAAAACCGACTTCAAGACATTCTTTGCGGCGGCGCCGAAACTCAATCCGGCGCGCGCGCTGATCAAGGGCGTGGTCTGCGGCGTCCGGGTGGAAGAGGTTGAAGACCCGCTGATGCGCGAAATCCGTTATCTCGACAAGCTGATCGACGAACTCGCCAAAGGAAAGGCGATGGAAAAGATTCTGCGCGCCTGAATTCCTCGCCCGCCGGCGCATCTGACAAACGGCTGGGAATCACGGGCGGCGGGGACTAGCGTCCTTTCCATGAGAACCCCTTCAAAAACCGCCGCCGCCGCGCTTGCAGCGCTTTTCCTTTTCTCCTGCGGCTCGAAAGACGCCGCCCCGGCAAAGACGCGCGCTGAAAACGCCGCCGACAAAGTGTTTTACGGCGGGGTTATTTACACCGGCCTTGCAGAGCCGCGCACCGTCGAGGCCGTCGCCGTCAAGGACGGTCGCATTTCAGCCATCGGCGCTGAAGCGCTGATCGATCAGACTGCGGATGAAAAGACCGAACGCATCGACCTTAAAGGCGCGGCGATGTATCCGGGCTTTGTCGATTCCCATGCCCACCTTCTCGGTATCGGCATGCGCGAATTGACGCTCAATCTCGAAGGCGTCTCCTCGATTGACGAGCTTGTCGACATCGTCTCTGCGACCGCGCAGGAAACGAAGGAAGGCGACGTCATTTACGGGCGCGGCTGGATTGAAACCGGCTGGCCGGAAAAACGTTTTCCTAACCGCCATGACCTCGATCAGGCCTCAGCCGATCACCCGATCGTCCTTTTCCGCGCCGACGGCCACGCGCTTGTCGCCAATTCGGCGGCGATCGAAAAAGCAGGCGTTACCGATGAAACGCCAGACCCTGAAGGCGGCCGCATCGAACGCGATGAAAACGGCGCGGCGACCGGCATGTTCATCGACAATGCGATGAACCTCATTGCGCCGCTCATCGCCGCGCCGGACGATGCCAAAAAGCGCGAAGCCTACGCGACAGGCGCTGAAGTCTACGCCGATTACGGATGGACGGGCCTTCACAACATGTCGGTCGATCCGAATGATTTGCCGATCATGATCGACGAGGCGAAAACGGGCGACATCGGCATCCGCATTTATAACGCGATCGATCAATCCGGCTTTAACGCGCTCGCCAAGGACGCGCCGGAAATTGACGGAACGGGCCGCATCATCACGCGCGCGGTCAAGCTTTACATGGACGGCGCGCTTGGAAGCCGCGGCGCATCACTCGACGCGCCCTATTCCGACCAGCCGGATACGAGCGGGCTGATGCTTTTAAAGCATGACGAAGCGCTGCCGATTTTCGAAAAAGCCTTGCGCGACGGCGTGCAGATCTGCGTCCATGCGATTGGCGACAAGGGCAACCGCCTTTTGCTTGACTGGTTCGCCGAAGCTTTCGCGGCGGTGCCGCCGGAAGAACGCAAGGTGAAAGATCCGCGCTGGCGCGACGAACATTCGCAGATCCTGCATGTCGATGACATCAAACGCTTCAAGCAGCTTGGAATCATCGCCTCGATGCAGCCAAGCCACGCCATCGGCGACTTTTATTTCGCGCCGGCGCGATTGGGCGAAGCCCGCCTCGACGGCGCCTATGCCTGGGAAAGCCTTTTGAAGGCGGGCGCCGTCGTCGCCGGCGGCTCGGACGCGCCGGTTGAACGCGGCGATCCGCGGATTGAGTTTTACGCCGCCGTCGCGCGTAAGGATCTGCAAGGCAATTCAGGACCCGACTGGCGCCCGGAAGAAAAGGTGACGCGCGATCAGGCGCTCGCCATGTTCACCTCGGCGCCCGCTTACGCCTCGTTCCAGGAAAACGATCTCGGCGCGATCGAGCCCGGCAAGAAAGCGGACTTCACCGTCTTTTCAGAAGACATCATGACCATCCCCGAAGCGGAAATCTTAAAAGTCGAACCGGTCATGACCGTCGTCGACGGCGAGATTGTCGCCAGAGGCGACGCGGATGAAGACGATGGCGGTTCGCAATAAAATGAAAGATGTTGGAAGGGGAATTGATGTCGGACTTGATCTGTGTCGGAAGATTCCTTGATCCAACGGAAGCGCTTGTCGCAAAGAGCGCATTGGAAGCCCAAGGCATCTCTGTCGTTTTCGGCGAGCATCATGTGAATAATATGATGCCGCACCTCAATGTCGCGACGTTCGGCAGCAGTCTGCACGTCCCTGAAGAACAAGCCTATGAGGCGAGGCGAATACTTGGCGCTGCGCGGGACCGCCAAGCCGCGATCTCTAATGAACCGATCGGGGCGGACGTCAGCTGTCCGAAATGCGGCGGAATGAATTTCAAACGCCAACGGCATCAGTTGTGGACGCTCGCGGCGATTGGCGCCTTCATGCCATTTATTCCCTATGGCAATTCAGCCGAATGTTTGAGCTGCGGCGAAATCATCAAAAACGACACTCCTTTGACGATTGCGACGCTCTACGCGCTGGTCATCCTCGCTTATGTGATCGCGGTGTATTTTCTTCTCACCGACGGCCTTCGGATCATCGGATCATTATTGTCGCCGGCGGAATAGAGGCTTGCGCCCTACTCCAAATCCTTCAGCGCCATTTCAATTTCATCAAGCGCGGCGTCCTTGTCGCCTAGCTTGTTGGCGAGCAACAGCGAAAGTTTTGTGAGGAAAAGATCGGTTTTATCCGCGCGCCCTCTCGTAGCTCCCGGGCGCATCGGTTAGGATCGGACCGGCGCCAATGCAGGCGCGCAACCAACACAAAATATGCCTGATATCTTCATCTCTTATTCCCGCGTTGACCGGCTCCGTATCGAGACGCTGGCGAGGGCGCTTGAGGATCAGGGCTTTGACGTCTGGTGGGATCGAAATCTCGAAGCGGGGACGGTTTTCGCCAAGGAAACCGAGGAACGCCTGCTCGCCGCAAAAATTATTCTTGTTGCATGGTCGGCGGCGTCAATCGGCTCAATGTGGGTTGCGGACGAAGCTTCGGTCGGGCGCGAGAAAGGCAATCTTCTCCCGATATCATTGGACGATATTCCCCCGCCGCTCGGTTTCCGCCAGATCCAGACGCTCCCTTTTTCCGACTGGGCGGGCGCATCCGACAGCGCGGAATTTTCCGAATTAATGAAAGCGCTGCGCTCGCCGGGCGCGCGCCGCTCCGCTGCGCCCGCCGGAGACGCTCCCAAAAAATCCGACGACAAATCAGTTGCGGTTCTTCCCTTCGCCAATATGTCGTCCGACCCCGAGCAGGCTTATTTTTCTGACGGCGTTGCGGAAGAAATCATCATTGCTTTGATGAAAGTCGATGGGCTGCGCGTCGCCGGCCGCACTTCCTCCTTTTCGTTCAAAGGCAAGGACCTCAATGTAAAAGCGATTGGCGAGCAGCTTGGCGTCGCCTTCATTCTTGACGGCTCCGTACGCAAAGCGGGAAAGCGCGTCAGGATCTCCGTTCAGCTTGTCTCGGCGCGCGACGGATTTCACGTCTGGTCCGAATCATTCGACCGGACGCTCGACGATCTGTTCGACGTGCAGGACGAAATCGCCCGTGCGGTTGTTGATGCGCTGAAAGTAAAACTCGCCGCGCCGTCGCAAAGGCTTGTCGCGGCGAACGCAACAAGCGAAGAGGCCTATCAGCTTTTCCTTCAGGGCCGCCATCTCGTACGCCAGCGATACGGCCAGAATGGCGGCGCGGCGCTTTTAAAGGGCGTTGATTTTCTAAAACGCGCTGTTGAAATCGATCCGCAATTTGCACGGGGCCACTCTCTCCTCGCCCTCGCCTATATCTGGATGCCGCAATATGTCGAAATAAGCGGCGATGAGGCTTTTGCGACGGCAAAACTTTATTGCGAGACCGCATCGCGCCTTGATCCTGAGCTTAGCGACCATATTGCAGGAATAAGCGTCCTCAATCTTTACGCGCGCAATTATCAATTGTCGTTTGAGGCCGCGGAACGCGCGCTCGCCTTGGCGCCCAAAGACGGCACATCGCTCAGAATCGTCGGCGGCGCATGGATACTCTATGGCTATCCCGAACGCGGCCTGCATTACCTCGAAGAAGCAATTCGCATCGATCCGACTTCAGGCATGGAGGCGGCCTGGCGCGCTGAAGGCGCGTTCGCTGTCAGCGATTTTGCAACCGCGCGCGAATATTCAAAACTGGCGATCAATCTTGGCTGTAATTTTGGTGGACGCGTTCTTGCAGAGCTTGTCGCCCGCGACGGCGATAGTGAAGCGGCAAGCAAACTATTCGCAGCGGCCATTCTCGGCGAGCGAAGTGCGGGAAACATCGACGCCGCGCGTCTTTGCACCCTTGTATTCGGCGACGACAATGCGCGAGCGCATGCAAACCGTGAACTGACCGCCATGCTGGACGGCGAGACGCCGCGCGGCGCGCGCGCCCTCATTGTCATGCTTTTGATCAAACTCGGCCGTTACGACGAGGCGATCGATCTTTTTTTGCCGGGCCCGACCAATCACGAAGACGCGGTGTTGCTGGAATTCTGGCTTCCCCAGCATGACGCCTTTCGAAAAAGCGATGCTTTCAAAAGATACGCGCGGGCGACCGGATTGATCGATCTTTGGAGCGCGCGCGGCTGGCCGGACAGCGTTCCGGCGTTCGGGTGAGTGGGCGAGCGTTGGCGCGCCTGACATGGCGCGCTATTCAGGAGATATCCTTCAACGCAATCTCAATTGCATCAAGCGCGGCGTGCTTGTCGCCTAGCTTGTTGGCGAGCAACAGCGAAAGTTTTGTGAGGAAAAGATCGGTTTTTTCTGCGCCCGCCTCATCAATCGCGGTCGCGAGGCGTTCGTAAAAAACTTCAAGGTCGGCGAAATTCATATCGGCCATCAGCCCTCTCCCGCCGACAGGATCGTTTTCAATGCGTCCGTGATTTTGCTTGCATTCTCGCCGCGCCAGCGCCCGGCGAAGTAAAGATCGGGCCGGATTAGAAAAACGTCGCCGGCCTTAGCGCCATAACGCTCCGCGATGGCGCCGGCATCGTCATTGATCGTTTCAGCGCCAATAATCGCGCCGGCGACATTGAGCGCGCGCATATCAGGATCGAGCTTTTTCAATTGTGCAATTGGCGCCTCAGCGCCGGCGCCCGCGCCAAACCACAGAGCGGTGAAGCTGCGCGAAAAATGATCGACAAGGTTTGACCCGTCATCAAGGCGAACATTCGGCGCGACATCGCCGGGGCGCGCGCCGCTTTCAAAATCTTCATCGGCGCCGATCGTGATCGGGCTCCCGGCATAGGTGAAGGGCGTCATCTGGCGTGGATTGGCGAACCCGCCGGCAAAAGGCGCCGACAGGGAAAGCGACAGCGCCGCATCGCGCATCAACGCCCAGCCGCGCGAAGGCGGCGTCATGAAGCGCGTTGATTTGCCGGCGTTTGCAAAAACGTCGAGCGTCGCGCCGCGCCGTTCCGGCGTATAGGAGGAAAGAAGCGCCTCGCCCGCTTCGCCTTTCACGACCTTTGCGAGCTTCCAGCCGATATTCTCGCCATCCGCGACGCCGTTGTTCAATCCCCTGACGCCAAAGATCGGCACGATATGGGCGGCGTCGCCGATGAAGAAGATGCGCCGGTCGCGATAATCATCGAGAAGCAGCGTGTTCGCCGTATAGACGCTCCACCATTCAAGCGCCCAATCGCCTTCATGACCGATATCGCTCAGAATGCCGGCGATCATGGCGCGCACTTTTTCCTCGCGCGTCGCCTCTTCGGCGCTTTCGCCGGGCTTTAGCTGATAGTCGATGCGCCAGATATTTTCCGGCTGGCGGTGAACGAGCACCGTGTAGCCGGGATTTGATTTCGAATCGAACAGCGCGCGGCGGATCGTTGGATAATCATGCGCCATCTTGACGTCGACAATGACATAGCGGCCTTCGAAATTTTCGCCCTTGAGGCGCAGCCCGCGCATGGCGCGCACCGTGCTTCTGGCGCCGTCGGCGGCGAGCGCCCAATCGGCCTTCAACCGATAAGCGCCGGCGGGATCGGTTACATCAAGCTCGACGCGCCCGGCTTTCTCGTGAATGTTCTTGACCTCGCTTCGCCAGCGAATATCGATGAGCCCAGTATCGCGCGCGGCTTCATAAAGGAACTGCTCGATATATTGCTGCTGGATATTATACATCGGCAGGAATTTTTCGTTGGCGTCATGCGGCATGTCGAATTCGAGAAATTGCCGGCCGCGATAAAAACTCCTGCCCTTTGTCCAGCCGAGCGCTTTTTCAAGGAAAGGTTCGACAGCGCCGAGCCGGTCGAAAATGTGAAAGCTTGAGCGCGACACGCAAATGGCGCGGCTGCCGTCATTGAAGGTCGATTTCTTTTCAAGAAGGATCGAGCGAGCGCCGAAGCGCGCCAGCGTCAGCGCCGCGACGAGCCCGACCGGCCCGGCGCCGACAATGACAACCGGTGTTTCCTGAACCAATTCGCCGCCTCGATCCGGCGCCTCGAACTGAGGATAATCGAAATAAAGAGAATCGAGGTCGCCTCGTCCTTCAGGCCGCATTCTCTTGTCCTTCAGTCTGGCGATCGCTTCGCGATTCCGATTCGTATGCCGCCGGCCGACGCGGATGCAAGCTTTTGCATCTCATTATGCAACAGTGGCGTCATGCGCCGCGAGCCATACGGAAAGCCGTGCGGCGTCATCGACATGAATGCGGCCATAGCCGAGGCGGATGAGCCCCTCGCCTTCGAGCCGTTTCAGGCAGGCGCCCATTTGCACGCGCGAAAGCCCGAGCGTGTCGGCGAGATCGCTTTGCCTCGCTGCGACCGAATTCGGATCGCCAGCGCTTTTCAGCATCGAGGCGATTAGTTTCGCCGCATGCACATAGGAAGGCAGGCGGCGAAGATCGTGCGAGAATTCAAGCGCATCATAAAGCCGCCGCGTCGTCGCCCGCAAAAGCGCATGCGCAAAATCCGGTTCGTCATCGATGAGGCGCGCAACAATCTGCGGCGACAATTCGCGAAGATGCGTTTCGCCGATCGCCGAGGCGTCATAGGCGCGCGGCAATCCGGCGAACAGCGTCGCCTCGCCGAAACAATGACCGGCGCCGAGCAGCGACATTTCAATATAGTCTCCAGCCTCGCCGATGAGGCCGAACCGCACCGCGCCTTCAATGATGAGCGAGAGGCCGGGCGAAGCGTCGCCGCGCGAATGGATGAGCGCTCCGTCGGCAAAGGCGAGCCGCCGCCCGGCGCTGAGGATTTTCTCCTTCAGCGGCGCGTCGAGCAGCGAGAGCAGCGGCCAGCCGCCAAAATCAATGAGATCCGCCATGGCCTCAAATATAAAATACTTGACATTCTTACCTGCAAAGCCGCGCTACGCCAAGGGAGAGCCAATAAGGAGCCGCCCCATGAAAATCGAAATGCTCGTCATCACCGGGATATTTTTCGGCTTCGCGTTTCTGGAGATCATCTTCACCAGCTTCTTCAAAAAGGAGCGCCAGTCGCGCCAGGACGTGATCGTCGAGATCATCTCGGCGCTGACGCTTGTTGCAGTCACGCAGCCGCTCGCCCTCTTCCTCGGCGCGATGACGGCGAAAGCGATTGCGCCCGGGGCCGAAGGCGCGCTCGCCGGCTTGCCGCTCATCGCCGGCGTTGCGCTCTTTTTAATCTTTGACGACATGACGCAATATTGGTGGCACCGCGCCGCGCATAACACGCCATGGCTCTATAATCTTCACCGCCCGCATCACAACGCCGAATATCTTTCCGTACGCGTCGTATATCGCAATAACATCTTCTATTACCTGTTCATGCCGGGTCTGTGGCTGTCGGGCGCGCTCATCTATCTGGGGCTCGGCTGGGTTTATGTCGGCTACGTCATCGTCAAGATGGCCGTCATCATCGGCGCGCATTCGGACGTTCGTTGGGACGAGCCGCTCTATCGCGTGAAATGGCTGTCGCCAATCATGTGGGTTGTCGAGCGGACAATCTCGACGCCGGCGACGCACGCCGCCCATCACGGCAAGCACAAGGCCGACGGCGTGACGAACTACAAAGGCAATTACGGCAATCTTCTGTTTTTCTGGGACGTGCTTTTCGGCACGGCGAAAATCACCCGCCAGTTCCCGAAGGAGTTCGGCGTTGAAAACCTTCCCGAAACGTCAGCGGGCGAGCAATTGCTGTGGCCGGTATTGCGCGTGAAAGCGCCGGCGGTCGTCCCGGCGGAATAATTTCAGACAGCAAACAACTGCGCCATGTCTTCAAAACATTTGAACTCAAGCGCATTGCCAGCCGGGTCGCGGATAAAGAAAGTTCCCTGCTCGCCGGGCTCGCCCGCAAAGCGGATATCAGGCTCGATGATGAAATCGGCCTTCGCCGCCTGAAGCTTTTCGCCAAGCGCGCGCCAGTCATCGGGCGTCATGACGACGCCGAAATGCCGCGCCGGCACTTGCTCGCCGTCAACGTCATTCGTTCGCGCCGCGGCGCAATCATCCGGCGATAAATGCGCAACAAGCTGGTGGCCGAAAAAATCATAGTCGATCCATTTGTCCGACCGACGCCCATGCGGGCAGCCGAGGAGCCCGTGATAGAAGGCGTCCGCGGCGGCGAGATCATCGACCGGGATAGCGAGGTGAAAAGGGCGAAGCGTCATGGCCGCCTTCTTAGCCTAACATGCGACCATTTTACATGATCAGCTGCTAGCCACTGGCCATCGACGCCGCTGCGGGGCCATAAATCGAAAAGCCGGAAGCCAAGAGGTCTCAATGGGCGCGCGTTTCATCCCCATCGCCGAGAAGTTTTACGTCTCACCGCAAATTTCGGAAAAGGACATCGCCGAGGCGAAGGCGCTCGGCGTGACGCTCATCATCAATAACCGCCCCGATGGCGAGGCGCCGTTCCAGCCGAAAACCGCCGATCTCAAAACCGCCGCCGAGGCGGCCGGCATTTCCTATGTCGACATTCCGGTCTCACGCGCCGGCATATCGCCCGATCATCTCGACGCTTTCGACAAGGCGGTGGCGGACAATGACGGCGCAACGCTCGCCTTCTGCCGGACGGGCACGCGCTCGACCATGCTGCGGGCGCTCGCTTCAGCGCGGGCCGGCGCCGCCGCCGATGATATTCTGAATGAAGCGGCGAACGCGGGATACAATCTCAGCCCTTACAAACGAATGCTTGAAACGCTCGCCGCACGGAATAGCTGACGCGGCGCAGCCGCGCGTCACAAGATCCCGATGTCGCGCAGCCACTGGACGGCCATGCCCGGCCATTCCGTCGTGATCGGATCGGATGTCGGGCGCAAACCGAACGCATGACAGCCCTTGTCGAAAAATCGCATGTCAACCGGAACGCCGGCGTCATTCAATGCAAGGCCATAGGCGACGGAATGGCGAATATCGTCGACTTGGTCGTTCATTGCATGGATCAGCAATGTCGGCGGCACATCCGCGCTGATCTTGATCCAGGGATTTAGCGCAAGGCTCGTCTTTGGGCTGCTCTTGTCCCAAATGCGCCCCGGATAAGCGAGGATCGCGAAGTCGGGGATCGACGGCATGTCGTCCGCCGCATCGACGCGCTCATAGGCGCGCGCCGTCGCATTGCTGAGTTCGGCGGCGAGATGCCCGCCGGCTGAAAAACCGATAACGCCGATCTTCTCCGGATCAATGCCGTAATCGGCGGCGCGAAGGCGCAACAGCCCCATCGCGCGCTGCGCATCTTCGAGCGCGAGCAATCTTTCGGGCCGTTGGTCGACGCTTTTTTTATTTCGCCGCCAGACTTGCGGAACACGATATTTAAGGATGACGCATGTCACGCCTTCTTTCGTAATCCAGTCGCAGATCTCCGTGCCTTCAAGATCCATTGCGACCGCCGCATAGCCGCCGCCCGGCAGCACCACCAACGCGGCGCCGGTGTTCGTTCCTCTCAGCCGGTAAATCGTCATGGTCGGGCGCGTCACATAAGTCGCCCAGTTCCACGCACGTCCGGCGACAAGCGGCGAGCCATTGCCGGTCATTTCCGAATGGCCGTCGAGTTCGGGTGAATTAAGCGCAAGCCCCTCAGGCCAGATCGGTTTCTGGTCGCCGCCCTCGCCTGCGAGCCACGGTAAAGGCTTCTCGATCTTTTCAATTTTCTCCCGCGCGCAACCGTCATTGGTCGTTTCGGCGGCGGCGTTGCTGACTGCGATCGCCAGCAAGACGACAAATATGGATGAGAGAACCCGTTTCACTTCACGCGCCCGGAAAATTACTGCAACGGCGCCGACACTGCCGGCGCTCACGCATCGCTTCAAGTCAGCGACAGCGCGATCGGCGGAAATTGCTGGGCCCGTTTGAGCGGGAATGAGCGACGACACAGGCCGCCGGCTAATAATGAATGATGATGCGCGCGCTCGAGGCCGCCGCCGGAATGACGATCGTCTCGGTGAGATTGACGCCGCAGGAAAGCGCCGCCGCATCGCGCCCCGACTTGTCGGTCGCGCGCACTTCCTGCCCGGCGCCGCAATCAAGGAAGCTGCCCGGCTCCTTCTCGACGACATAGAGATAATTTGGCGGGGCGATCACATAGGCCTCGTCGGCGATGCGCGCCGGCTTTTCCCCAAGCGAAACGCCGCCGGCCGAGCGGGATTGCGCGAGGACGGCATCATGGCCCTTGGCCAGCGCCGCCGCCGGCGTGACGCCAATATTGCGGCTGCGAAAAGAACCCTGTTAACACTTTGTTTACGATCGGCACACATGGCCGGGCTACCCGCAAGGGCCGGGCCGGAGGTTTGGGACCAAGGCGGGGTTTGGGGGCACCCGCATCCCCCTGGGGTAAAAAATCAAATCGCTCGCGATGAGTTTATTGTCTTGTCATCGCGAAAAAAGCCATGTTGATAATCGGTTAGGTTGATATACGGGTCCGGGGGCGGGTCTTTACGGGTCGGCGGGCGAGGAATGACTTTCTTTTCCGATTTTGAATTCAGCGACGGCGCGATCGTCGCCAAGGAGACAGGCGCGCGGATCCCCTGGACCGCCGGGTTCGCCCGCGACGCCCTGCGCATCGCCTCCTTCATCTCCATCGTTCAAGGCGTCCGCGCTTCGCGCGTATTGAAGGGCCGCGCGCCGCGCGCGACGATTTCCTTCTTCCCGAAAAAGCCGCGCTCCTATTATGCGATCTGGCCGGTCTGCCAGCTCGCCGACGTCAAGATCGTCGATGATCCGGCCGAGGCCGATCTTCATTTCTATTTCGAGGATCGCGAATTTCGCATGGGGCCACTCGCCTCGCCATCAGCGAGGCCATCGTTCAATGTCGGCTGTCACGACATCAGAAAGAGCGTCGTCAGCCGCGTCTTTGAGGAAGTGTTCGGCTATTCGCTGATCGTCGATCCGGAAAAGCATGACGGTCTCGCAGTCGAGAAATCGGAACTTAACGGCAAGCATGACGGGCGCATCATCACCTGCCCCGTCGCCCGGCCGAAACCTGAAATGGTTTATCAGCGCCTCATCGACAACACGTTCAACGGCCGTGAATTCATCGACATCAGAACGCCGGTTGTCGGCGGCAAGGCGCCGTTCGTCTATTTAAAGCGCCGCTCGCGCGATCTGCGTTTCTCAAACGAAAATCACCGTGTTGACCTCGCGCCGACCGACGCCCTGTTGTCGATTGAAGAGCAGGAAAAGATCGCCGCTTTCGCGAAGGCGATGGCGCTCGATTTCGGCGGTCTCGACGTTCTGCGCGACCGCGCCGACGGACGCATCTATATTGTCGACGCCAACAAGACAGACATGGGCCCGCCTTCGGCGCTTTCTTCGCAGGACAAGCTGAAAGCCATGCGCGGCATCGCCGATGCTTTCGCCGGCCTTGTCGATGAGCGGCTGAAAGCCGCCTGACCCCGAAAGGGTTTTCGACTTGAACGACATTCCCTTCGTCAAATCCTTTCCGTTCGAATACGGCAAGGCCGAACGGCTGTCGCCGCTTGTCCGGCGCGTGATCGCCAATAATCCGGGACCGTTCACCTATACGGGCAGCGGAACCTACATCATCGGTCCGGATGAAGGCCCCCTCGCCATTATCGATCCGGGGCCGATGCGCGAAGAGCATCTTGACGCCCTCGAAACTGCAATCGGCGCGGCGAAGACGCAGATCATTCTGATCACTCATACGCACAGCGATCATTGCGGCGGCGCGCGCGCACTCGCTGACCGCCTTGGCGCGCCGATCGCCGGCGGCGGCGCGCATCCCGTCCGCAACAAAAAGGACGACGCCCCGGCGCTCGACGAGGGCGCGGATTATTCCTTCAAGCCGGACCGAATTTTAACGGACGGTGAAATTCTCACCATTGGCGGCGCGCATATTGAATGCGTCGCAACGCCCGGACATCTCTCCAATCATTTTTGTTTCGCCCTGCTGGAGGAAAATACGCTTTTCACCGGCGATCACATCATGGGCTGGGCAACGACCGTTGTCGCGCCACCCGATGGCGACATGGGGGCCTATCTTGAAAGTCTCGAAAAACTACTTCGCCGGGACGACGAAACCTACCTGCCGACCCATGGCGCGCCGGTAGTGAAGCCGAAGCGCTTTGTGCGCGCCATTCGCGCGCACCGGCGCATGCGCGACGGCCAGATCATGGACCAGATACGAAACGGGCGCACACGGATCAAAGAAATTGTCGCCGCCGTCTATGCCGATCTCGACCCGCGTCTTCACGGCGCCGCGGCGCTGAACGTTCTCGCCCATCTTATCCGTCTTGAGCGCATCGGCGCTGTCGCCGCAGCGAGTGAAGCCGGGCAAGGCGCTGGGATGGGGGCGGAGTATACGCTTACGGATAAAGACGCCGCTTCTTCCACGGACGGCTCGCCGCCTCGCGCGTGAATTGCAGCCGGTCATGCAGGCGGAACGGCCGGTTCACCCAGAATTCAATTTCAGTGGGAACGAGCCGGAAGCCCGACCAGTTTTCAGGCCGCGGCACTTTCCCCATACCGAACTCGGCGGTCCTCGCAGCGATCGCCTTTTCAAAAGCGAATCGCCCTTCCATTTCTTCCGATTGCTTCGAGGCCCAGGCGCCGATTTGCGCCGTTCTTGCCCGCGTTGCGAAATAGGCGTCCGCCTCTTCGGCGCTCACATGTTCAATCGCGCCGCGATAACGCACCTGACGGCGGATGGATTTCCAGTGAAAGACGGCGGCGGCTTGCGGATTGCTGACAAGTTCGCGGCCCTTCGCACTGTTGAGATTGGTATAGAAGGTGAGGCCGCGCTCATCGATATCTTTCAAGAGCACCATGCGCACATTGGGAAGGCCCGAGGCGTCCGCCGTCGCCAGCGCCATGCCATTGGCGTCATTCGGCTCCTTTTTCTTGGCGAGATCGAACCACTCGAAGAACAGCGCCAGCGGCTCGTCGCGGGTGAAAACCTCGCCCTGATCCTCGTCAACGGCGTAGGCCTCAGCCGACGGGCTCGGCGGAATGACGGATTTTGCGCTCATTAGGTCCCGCATTTTCCAATTGGATACGGATCGTTCTATAGGATCGGCGCTGAAATTCCCAAGGCCCCCGCGCATGTCGCACAACACATTCGGCCATCTCTTCCGCGTAACGACCTGGGGCGAAAGCCACGGGCCCGCGATCGGCTGCGTCATTGACGGCTGCCCGCCAGGGATCGCGCTCACCGAGGCCGACATTCAGCCGGCGCTCGACCGCAGAAAGCCCGGCGCGACGAAATTCGTGACGCAACGGCGCGAAGCCGACGCAGTGAAAATTCTTTCCGGCGTTTTCGAGGATGAGCGCACCAAAGGCGCGCGCACGACGGGCGCGCCGATCAGTCTCCTCATCGAGAACACAGACCAGCGCTCGAAGGACTATTCCGACATTCGCGACAAATATCGTCCCGGCCATGCGGACTTCACCTATGACGCAAAATACGGAATTCGCGATTACAGAGGCGGCGGACGCTCCTCCGCGCGCGAGACTGCCTGCCGCGTCGCCGCCGGCGCCGTCGCGCAAAAAGTGCTCGATCATATTTATGGCGGCGTCGCCGTCGCCGGATGCCTCGTCAAAGTCGGCAGCCACGAAATCGACCGCGCGCGTTTCGACTGGAGCGAAGTCGACAATAATCCGTTCTGGTGCCCCGACCCGGCCGCGGCGGAAGAGTTCGAACGCGCCGTTGAAGCCGCGCGCAAGACAGGTTCGTCGCTCGGCGCTGTTGTTGAAATAATTGCATCGGGAATTCCCGCCGGGCTTGGCGCGCCGGTCTACGGCAAACTCGACGCCGATCTCGCAGCGGCCCTCATGTCCATCAACGCGGCGAAGGGCGTTGAAATCGGCGCCGGGTTCAAGGCGGCTGACTTGTCAGGCGAAGAAAACGCCGACGAAATCCGCATGAAGAAAAAGAAGCCGCACTTTCTCTCCAATAACGCCGGCGGCATTCTCGGCGGCATTTCAACGGGGCAAGACATTGTCGCGCGTTTCGCGGTAAAGCCGACTTCATCAATTTTGACGCCGCGCAGGACGATCACGAAAAACGGCGAGGAAACCGAGATTGTCACCAAAGGCCGTCACGACCCTTGCGTCGGCATCCGCGCCGTGCCGGTCGGCATTGCAATGGTGCAATGCGTCCTCGCCGACCATGCACTACGTCATCGCGGACAGTGTGGATAGTAAGGCGGATAAAACTATGAAACGCATTCTGTTTGGCCTCGGCGGCCTCGTTGCGGCCATTGCAATCGCTTTCCTTTTTTTGCGAACGCCTGACACGAACCGAGAAGATATGATCGCCAAATATGGCGGGCCTCACGCGATGTTTGCGCAGGGCGCCGACGGATTGCGCGTTCACTGGCGCGATGAAGGCTGCCGCGATTGCCCGGCGATCATTCTCATTCACGGCTCGAATGCGAGCCTCCACACATGGACGCTGCTCGTCAAAAGGCTCGGCGGTGAATATCGCATCATCACCTATGACCAGCCGGGACACGGCCTCACCGGCCCGCATCCGCATGACGATTACACCGCAGCCGGCATGATCGAGGCGCTGAGCGCCGTCGCCGGCGCGGCGGGGGTCAATCATTTCTATCTCGGGGGTAATTCCATGGGCGGCTGGGTCGCCTGGCGTTATGCGCTCGCCCATCCTGACCGGGTCGACGGGCTCATTCTCATCGACGCAGCCGGCGCGCCGCTGCGCGCAGGGCAAACACCGCCCGATTTGCCGCTCGGCTTCAAGCTTCTTCGAAATCCGTTCCTTCGCCCGCTTGTCAGCCAGATCACGCCGCGCAGCCTCGTCAAGAAATCGCTCCTTCAATCGGTGAGCGTCACCGACATCGTCACCGAAGACATGGTCGACCGTTATTGGGAGCTTAACCGTTTCCCCGGCAATCGCCATGCAACCGCTATTCGCGCCGTAACCGACAGGGAAGATTCCTATGCCGAACGGCTTGGCGATATCGCAACACCGACGCTCATCATCTGGGGCGCGGAAGACAAACTTGCTCCCGCAACGGAGGCAGACACATTTAATGAACTTATTCCATACTCGGAAAAAATCGTCTTCGATCATGTCGGTCACCTCCCGATGGAGGAAGTTCCGGACAAAACCGCCGGCGCCATCCGTCGCTTTCTTGAGGGCTTGCAGCCGCAAGCGAGTGACGCGCTTTCTTCCGAAAACGGGCGGTAAGATTAAACGATCGTCTTTTTCAGATTATTCCAACGTTGCCGATAACGGCTTGGCGTCACGCCGGTCTTTCTTCTAAAAAGCTTGCGAAAAGGCGCCGCATCTTCATAGCCGACACGCTGTGCAATATCCTCAATCCGTTCATCACTTGTTTCGAGGAACTGTTTAGCTTCTTCGATACGCAAAGTCTGCACATATTCCAGCGGCGCATATCCGGTTGCGCGCCGGAACCGCCGGACAAAAGTTCGCGTCGACATCCCTGAACGTTCGGCCATTTTCGCGACCGGATTGGCGGCGGCGTAATTGTCCGCCAACCAGACCTGACTGTCAGAGATGACGGCGTCGTCATCCGCATGCTGGCGAACCATTGCAGCGAAAGGAAGTTGTCCTTCGCTATGGTCGCCCAGGAGAAATACTTTGGCGATTCGCAACGCCTCAGCCTCGCCGCAGAAACGCGCGATCGCGTAAAGCGCGACTTCGGCCCAGGCGGCGGAGCCGCCGCCGGTAACGATACGATGTTCAGGCCCTGCCGGCACAATTATCTTTTCCGGCTTCAGTTTCACGGTGGGATAGTAATTCTCGAACAGGCGAATGACGGCCCAGTGCGTTGTCGCTTCCAGCCCGTTGAGAAGTCCTGCTTCAGCGAGCAGAACGCCGCCGGTGCAGACCGAACATATCATGGCGCCGGCTTCGAACCGCGCGCGCACCCAAGCCGTCGCTTCGGGCCAGCGACCGCGCGGATCGATATTATTGTCAATGGCGAGATCGCCGACAAATACGAGATCCGCCGGCGGCGCGTTGGCGAAATCCGATTCAGGCGCGAATGCCGCGCCGACGCCATTTTTGAAAGCGTCCGTTGCCGCGCCAATCACCAAAGGCTTCATCCGGCGCACCGGCGCGGCTTCCCCGGTCAGCTGAGTCCAGACCTCGCCGACGCTCGAACAAACTTCTTGCAAGCCATAGAGCACGGCCGCCGAACTCTCTGGCGTCGCGACGAGACCGACCGTCAAAGGTCTTGGCGGATCATTTCGCATCATGGCCTCAGCTTGGCGCAAATGATCCGATCATGTCCATTTTTGCCCTCACGCCTCTCCAAAAATGCAGCGAAACACGCGGCCCCTGAAGAAAATGGAGCCGCATTCATGTTGTTACTCATCCTGTTTTTTGCCGCAGCCTTTGGGTTGTTGTCGTTCCTCGAAGCCTCACACCCGCGTCAGTCATATCCTCCCGTCAAGCGCTGGCGCGCGAAAGGGGTTCTTGCTTTTGCCGCCTATCTCGTCATCGGCGGCGCGGCCCCGTTCATTTGGGATGGGTTTCTCGCGGAGCATCGCCTGTTCGACGCCCGCGGCTGGCCTCTCCCCGTGCAAATCGGCGCCGGATTTTTTATCGCCGAACTATTTGGATACGCATGGCACCGTATGATGCATCAAACGCCATTCCTCTGGCGTTGGTTTCACCAGATGCATCATTCAGCTGAGCGTGTCGACCTGTCCGGCGCGTTCTGGTTCAGCCCGCTGGACACAATTGGTTTCGCTTTCATGGGGAGCCTTGCGCTGATCGGCGTTATGGGCGTCAGCGCCGTCGCCGGGCTCGCCATCAATATTGCGATCATGTTGTTGACCATGTGGCAACATCTGAATGTGAAAACGCCGCGCTGGCTTGGTTATTTCATCGTGCGGCCGGAATCGCACAGCAAGCATCACGAGCGCGGACGCCATCGTCTGAATTATTGCGACTTGCCGCTGATCGACATGATTTTCGGCACATTCAACAACCCGAACGACATTGTCCGGCAGGCAGGGTTTTATGACGGCGCGTCGCAGCGCGTTGGCGACATGTTGCTCGGACGAGATGTCGCCGGGCCAGCGCGCCCTGCAACATGCGCACTGGCGCCAGCGGAATGATCGCTGGCGAATTTTACCGAAATTGCAATAACACTGACGACAGTTCGGCGTTCAGGATTCCTTCCTGAACGCCGTCACCTTGGTCAGGAACGCAACCGTCTCGCCGCATTTTTCAAGGCCGGCTTTGGCGAAATGCGTTTCAAGATCGAGCCGGCAATAGCTGTCATAATAGGGTTCGTGAAATCCACGGGGGAAATTTTCAAGCAGCACGTCCAGGCCCGGCTCATCGCCATACTGGATCGTATCGGCGAGGATGAACGTTCCGCCCGGCTTCAGAATGCGGGCAATCTCGAGCGCCGCCTCGTCACGCACTTTCGGCGGCAATTCGTGAAAGAGATAAACCGCGGTCGCGACATTGAACGAGGCGTCGGCGAAATTCATCGCCTCGGCCTTGCCCTCAACAAGGCTGACATGGCGGTAGCGTTTCAAAAGCCGCCGCGCGAGCGAAAGATAAGCCGGAGACAGATCAAGACCGGTTGCGCGAAGGCGCGGCCAATTGTCGAGAATAGTTTCGAGATAGCCGCCGGCGCCGCAGGCGATATCGACGAGGGAGATGTTTTCCTCATCGCCCCCTTCCTCGTATTCGGCAATCGCCTTGCGAATGAAGGGCAAAGTCTGACGGCGCATCGCGGCGGCCGCGCCGGTGAACAGCGTTTCGACCTGCATATCGTAACGCGCCGCTGATTCCGCCGACAGCCAGCCGTCCGACTGGTAGTGAAAATTCTGGAGGTAATAACGCGGATATTTTTCAGACGCCTCGGCGGAGAGAACTTCTGAATGGATATGATGATGCTTGCGGCGCGCGACGCTTTCGGTGTCTTTAAGATAATCGCGAGAGAGTTTGGCGAGCGTCGCCGGCGATGGCGGACGGCGAAGTTCGAGCGGCATTTTATAAAGGCCCGCCTCAATGTTTCGCCAATCCGCTTTGAAGAGTTCGCTAAACGCCGATTTCAACCGTGCGCGGTCGAGCGGCGCGAATTCTTCCGCATAGGGCGCCTCGCCGGGCCTCGTTAGGGGGCCCATCTTGCGCCGCCCCGCCATGTAGTGACCGGTATACCAGGCGATGCGCGCCATTTGCGAGGCGCTGTAAAAAGCGCGTTTGGCGCCGGTCGCCAGATCGCCTGCAATCCCCCTCTCGCCCGCCACCTATTTCGCCTTCCGGAAAACGCCGACCAGTTCGACATGCGAAGAATAAACGAACTGATCGACCGGCGTCACCTCTTGAAGCGCGTAGCCGGCGTTAACGATGAGGGCGGCGTCGCGGGCGAATGTCGCCGGATTGCAGGATACGGCGATAATTTTCGGGACGCCGCTTGCAGCGATATTCTCCGCCTGAAACTTTGCACCGGCGCGCGGCGGATCGAACACAATTGCATCGAATTGTTGGAGTTCCTTCGCGCTGAGCGGCCGCTCGAAAAGATCGCGTCGCCCGGCGCGCAAGGGGTTAAGCCCCGCGCCTTGCGCAAGGCGTGCGCCGCGATCGAGCGCTGCTATCGCCGCCTCGTCTGAATCGAAGGCTGAAACCGTCGCCGCTTTTGCAAGCGGCAGCGCAAATGTTCCGCAGCCCGAAAAAAGGTCGACGATTTTTTTGGCGCCCTTGGCGGCGTCGATCACAAGCTTCGTCAGCGCCGCCTCGCCTTCCCGGCTCGCCTGCAGAAAAGCGCCCGGCGGCGGCGAAATAGAAATTCCGTCAAATGAAACAACCGGCTCGCCAAGCGCGATCAGCGCCTCGCCATTAATTGAAAGCCGGATAGCGCCCGCCGCGCGCATCAAGGGTGACAACGCATTCGTCGCCGCCATAGACGGCGCCGCGATGTCGCCTACGAGGTTGAGATCAAGACCGTTCTTGCAAAGCGTCGCTGCAAGATCGAATGTTCCGGCGTCAATATGCTTCGCCAGTTCGGCAAGATCTGAATGGCGCGAAAGGATTTCCGGATGGAGGATGAGGCATCCGTCGATTTCGGAAATTTCCGAAGACCGCCTCGCGTTAAAGCCAACGAGAACCCCGCCGCCGTTTCGTCTGACGGCGAAAGTTGCGCGGCGGCGCGAGGCCGCCGGCGTTTCAATCGTTTCATTTACGCGAACGCCGCCAAGCCCCGCATGGGACAGCGCGTCAACGATGCGGGCGCGTTTCCAGCCGCTATAGAATTCCGCATTCAAATGCTGAAGCGCGCAGCCGCCACAGGCGCCATAATGCTTGCAGGGAGGTTCGATCCTGGCCGGGCCGGGTTCCAAAATGTTGACGACGCGCCCGCGCGCTCCGGCATAATCGATTTCGACAAGATCGCCTTGCGTCGTCAACGGCGTGAAAATGCGCGCGCCATCGACATTTGCAACACCGTCGCCGCCGGCGGCGATTTCCTCGATCCGCACGGTTGCGCGCCGCATGTCGACATGCCGGGTCGGCGGCTTTTTTCTATACCTTTTTGATCGCGCCAATCAGGAACTCCTTGTTGCCGTCGCCGCCTTCGATCGGGCTTTCGATGACGCCGATGGCGCGCCAGCCTTCATCGCCAAGCCAACCGGCCATATCATCGCAGAGCGCGCGATAATCATCCTTCGATACTTTCACGATTCCGCCCTTGCCGATTTTTTCAGGACCCATTTCAAACTGCGGCTTGATGAGCGCGACGAGCCGGGCGCTAGGCGCCGCCAGCGCCAAGGCCTGCGGCAGTGCCTTTTTGAGACTGATGAAACTGACATCGCAAACAATGATTTCAATCGGATCAGGAATAAGTGCAGACGACAGATCTTTCGCATGCGTCTTTTCGATATTGACGACGCGCGGATCGTCAATGAGCGATGAATGCAATTGCCCGGTCCCGACATCGACCGCATAAATTTTCTTCGCGCCGGCGCGCAGCAACACTTCCGTAAAGCCGCCGGTTGAGGCGCCAAGATCCAGACACGCCTGTCCATTCGCGTCGATTTCGAACGCACGGAGCGCCGCATCAAGCTTAAGCGCGCCGCGCGAGACGAAATCATACACGTCTCTGGCGATTTCAATTTCTGACGCGGCTGCGACCATTTGCGACGGCTTCCCGGCGGCAAGTCCATCGACAGTAACAAGGCCGGCCTTAATCGCGCCTTGCGCTCGCGCGCGCGACGAAAACGCGCCGCGCTCGACAAGCGCCTGATCAAGCCGAATTTTACCGTCCGTCATCAATGATCCCTCGCCGGGCATTGGCGCCCGGCCCGCCAAAGGTCTAGAACGCCGCCCATGGCGAAAACATTCGATCTCATCTTGAGGAACGGCACCGTCGTCAATCATGACGGCGAAGGCAAGCGCGACATTGGCGTCAATAAAGGCGTCATTGCTGAAATCGGCGATCTTTCGGCGGCGTCAGCGGCCGAAACGATTGACTGCGCAGGGTTGCATGTCCTTCCCGGCGTTATCGACACACAGGTCCATTTCCGCGAGCCGGGCCCGACCCACAAGGAAGACCTGGAAACGGGAAGCCGGGCGGCGGTACTCGGCGGCGTCACCGCCGTCTTTGAAATGCCGAATACGACGCCGCTGACCGTCACCGCCGAAGCGATTGAGGACAAACTGATGCGCGCGGCAGGCAAGCGCAATCATGGCGGCATGCATTGCGATCATGCGTTTTACGCCGGCGCGACGCATGGCAATCCGAAAGACCTCGCCGAGCTTGAAATGCTGCCGGGCATCGCCGGCGTTAAAATCTTCATGGGCGCCTCGACCGGCGACCTGCTCGTTGAAGACGATGAAGGCGTGCGCGAAGTTTTGGCGCATGGGCGCCGCCGCGTCGCCATTCATTCGGAAGACGAATATCTGCTGCGTGAGGGAAAGGCGCTCATCCGCGAGGGAGACTGGACCTCGCATCCGGAAGTCAGGAGCGTTGAAGCGGCCCGCCGCTGCACTGAGCGGCTTATCCGCCTCGCCTATGAAACCGGGCGGCGCATCCATGTGCTGCACATTTCAACGGCGGAAGAAATTCCGATGCTCGCCGCGGCGAAAGACATCGCCACGGCTGAAATCCTCCCCAATCATTTAACGCTCGCCGCGCCCGATTGTTACGAGCGCCTAAAAGGCTATGCGCAGCAAAACCCGCCAGTGCGCGAGGCGCGCCATCGCGACGCCCTGTGGCGCGCGGTTCAAAACGGCGTTTTCGACGTGCTCGCCACCGACCACGCGCCCCACACGCGTGAGGAAAAGGAAAAGCCTTATCCCGCCTCCCCTTCCGGCATGCCGGGCGTGCAAACGCTTGTTCCCTTGATGCTCAATCATGTGGCGGAAGGCCGCTTGACGCTCCAGCGTTTCGTCGATCTTGTCTGTCACGGGCCGCAACGCACTTTCGGCATCGCCTGCAAGGGCCGCATCGCCGAAGGCTATGACGCCGATTTCACGGTCGTCGATCTGAAACGGCGCGAGACGATCACCAATGCCGCGCAGGCGACCAAATCCGGCTGGACGCCCTATGACGGCAAGGAAGTTCAGGGCTGGCCGGTGATGACAATCATCCGTGGACAAACAATCATGCGCGAGAGTGAAATTCTCGGGCCCGCCGCGGGCAAGCCGGTGCGGTTTCAGGAGACGTGCTAGAAACCCTAGTTCGTCTCCGCGCCGCGATAAACCGTGACATCGGGATCATCGGGTCCGCGCTCAACCTGCAAGGGCGCGGTTAATTCAGCAACGATTGTTTCGCCTGAAGCGGCGCGCGAGGCGGCGTAATTCTCCGCGTCGCGATCGCAGCGGGAAAACCGCCTCTGCGCATTCTGGTAACCCTTGTTGAAGGCGACGACCATGCGTTCGCGCAATCCGGAATCGGGCGCTTCAAGATCGATGAGGCGCTTCATCCGGTTTCGCCAGATATCGCCCTCGCGGCGCGGCTCGCAGGTGCGGCGGATATGATGAAGCTCGCCGAAAATTTCAGAAAGCGAGACAAGCGAGGCGCTGCGGTCGCGCGGCCCTTCCGCGACCGCCGGAGCAAATACAACAGGCGCGACGGCAACAAGGGCCGCCGACAAGATCGCCATTTTCAAACTCACGCGCATCATCGCTCGCCTTTTGGCCGCCGATCAGGGCCGTTCCGTGACGCTATTGCGAAGTTTTAGCGCCTGCGCAATCGCGAGGCGCGTTTCATCCCACGAAACCCGCTTTAGCGCTTCGTCATAATCGACAAATTCAGCCGCTTCCGCATCGTCGCCGGCCTGCGGCTCGCCCGAAAGCCACTCGCCCATATAATCGACAAGCACCGTATGGCGGGCGATAGCGGGAAGTTCCGCCGGCAAGGCCTCGAATACGCCAATCAACGATAACAGGCCTATTTCGACGCCCGTTTCCTCCCTCACCTCGCGGCGCGCCGCCGCTTCGAGCCGCTCGCCGGGATTGAGCCCGCCGCCCGGAATCGACCACAGCCCTGCGAATGGCGGCTTGCCGCGGCGAATGAGCAGGACTTGCTCGCCGCGGAAAACCACCGCGCCGACGCCGATGCGAATTATTTGTTCTTCTTGTTCCATCGCAGAGCGTTTTATCATCGCCTGATCATGTGCGGACGTTTCAACCTCATTTCAGCACCTGAACGGCTAAGCGGCGAGTTCGACTTGGCTGTAAGGGAGAATTTCCCGCCGCGCTACAATATCGCCCCGACACAGCCGATCGCGCTCATCCGCATGGATGAAAAGCACAAGCGGGAATTCGCGCTGGCGCGCTGGGGTTTCATTCCCTCCTGGGCGAAGAAAGATTATCTCGACCGTATGGGCGGCAAGCCGCTGATCAATGCGCGCGGCGAGACCGTTTCGGAGAAGCCGACATTCCGAAGCGCCTTCAAACGGCGGCGCTGTCTCATCCCCGCCGATGGTTTTTACGAATGGAAAGGCGAGAAAGGCGGCCGCCAGCCCTATCTCATCAAACCGGAAAAAGGCGGGCTTTTCGCCTTCGCCGGCCTCTGGGAGACGGCGCATGCCCCCGATGGCGGTGAAATCGACACCGCCGCGATCATAACAGCGGCGTCTGGCGGGGACCTGCAAAGCCTGCACGACCGCGAGCCCGTTGTGATCGCGCATGATGATTATGAACGCTGGCTCGGCGCGGATGAGCGCGATGCGCCTTCCCTGTTAACGCTATTGCGTCCGCAGGATGCGCATTTCTGGGCCTATCACCCGGTCTCAAAAGCGGTGAACAACGCCCGGCTGGAAGGCGAGGAGCTGGCGCAGGAGATCGGACAAAACGAACTCTTCTAAATATCTACAATTTTGATTTGCCCGGTCCAGCTTTTGCACACTAGACTTCAAATTCCAAGAAAAGGCCTGTTTTCGTGTGGGGTGTGTTTTGAGTATTTCCTTGAGTTTTCCCGGATTTGCCGCCGTCGGCGCGGCCGCTCTATTGGCGCTTTCAGGCTGCAGCGGCGGGTCCGCGCCGGCGCCGGCGCCGGCGCGCGTGCCTACCCCGGCGCCACCATCGGGCGGCGGAACAACAACCCCGCCAGCGCCTTCCGGACCCGTTTTTACACGGAACTCATTCGACCCGGCGAGCACATATAAAGACCGTTGCCAGGCGGTCCGCACCGGCGTCGATATAGAGGGCAATCCCTATACGGATCTTCCGGGCTCGCTTATCGAAGAATTATTCTGGCTGCGCTCATGGACGCATGAAACCTATCTCTGGAATGATGAAGTCGTTGATCAGGACCCCCATAATTTCAATGACCGGCTGCAATATTTTGATGTCCTCAAAACCACGGCGACGACCGCGTCGGGGCGCGACAAGGACGAGTTTCATTTTACGCAGCCAACGGACGAATATCTCGCCGACATCAATTCAGCGCCAACCGCCAGCTACGGTTTCAGGCTTATCGCAAACCAGACGACGCCGCCGCGCGATTTCAAAGTCGTCTACACCGAGCCCGGCTCGCCAGCAGCGCAAGTCGTATCCGGTTTGCAGAATTTCACGCGCGGCGCGACGCTCCTCGCGATTGACGGCGTTGATCTGGTCAATGCGAATACGCAGGCCGAGATCGATATCTTGAATGCCGGGCTCTTTCCGGCGACCGCCGGCGAAAGCCACATGTTCACCGTGCAGGATGCCGGCGCCGCTTCACCGCGCGATGTTACAGTGGTGTCGGCGGACATTGCGCCGACGGCGGTCAATCGGACCGCGATCATCAACACGGCGACAGGCGATGTCGGCTACATTCTCCTCAACACTTTCGGGACTTTCAGTTCGGAAAAGGAAATTTTTGACGCGATAACGGCGATGTCGACCGCAGGCGTGTCGGATCTCGTCATTGACCTGCGGTATAATGGCGGCGGCCTCCTCGCCGTCGCCTCCCAGCTTGACTATATGATCGCCGGCGCGGGGCAAACGAACGGCCGCATTTTCGAGCAATTGCGATTTAACGCCTTGGCCGGATCCATCGACCCGGTAACCGGCCAACCAAATGATCCGGTTCCGTTCTTCAGCACTGGTCTTGGATTTTCCGTAACAAACGGAACGCCGCTGCCGACGCTTAACCTCAACCGTGTCTTCGTTTTATCGACGGACCGCACCTGCTCGGCGAGCGAGTCGGTCATCAATTCGTTGCGCGGCATAAATGTCAATGTGATCCTCATCGGGACCACGACCTGCGGCAAGCCCTTTGGTTTCTACCCGACGGATAATTGCGGCGTCACTTATTTCACGGTGCAGTTCCAGGGAACAAACGATCAGGGATTTGGCGATTACGCCGATGGTTTCGGCCCGGCCAATTCAAGCAACGCATTCTCCGTCAAAGCGCCGGGTTGCGCGGTCGCTGACGATCTGACCCATAATCTCGGCGATCCCAGCGAGGATCTTCTCGCGGCGGCGCTTCAATATCGCGACACCAGCACATGCCCGGCGCCGCCGCCGATGAGCGTCAGCGCCCCGGGCGCCGGAGAGCAACCGGCCCTTAGCCTCGACGTGGCGCCCTACAATAATCTGATGATGAACAATCGCGACATGCGCTTACCCAAAGGATCGCTCAATTGATGATCATGCGCTGGGCGCCGGCACTCCTTGTTCTTGTCGCGTCTTGCGCGACCGCAGCGGCTGGCGGGCGTTTGGCGACGCTTCGGACCGCTGACACCACAACCATGACGACGGTCAAGGAAACAATCGCAGACGCATTGGGCCGCCGCGACATCGCATTTGGTCCCGGCGACCTGACGAAAGAGTCAACGATCTCCGTTCTGCCGCGCGCGCCCGGCCCATATGACGACCGCAGCCTTGCGCAGCCAACCTATTTTGATTTGATGATCGGCGATAATGGCGCGTGCTTCCTGAAAAGGCGCAACACGGGTGAAACATTTGCGCTCGAAGGCGTTAAATGCCGCCCGGCCTGATCTTTATTTCTTTTTCGGTGCCGGTTGCGGCCTAGTGAACAGCCATTCGTTTTCCGAAGAATCGCCAGCGCGGAATTTATAGCCCTCGCGCGAGAATTTCTTGAGTTTTTCGACCTCATCGACGCGTTTGTCGATCGCCCATCTCGCCATCAGCCCTCGCGCGCGTTTGGCGAAAAACTGAAGCGTCCGCAATTTGCCGTCTTTCTCTTCGCGAAAAATCGGCGTGACGATACGCGCTTTTAACGATCCCGCCGGAATGACCGAAAAATATTCATTAGACGCAAGATTGACGACCACGCCGTCGCCCGCTTTTTTCGCCTCCTTGTCGACCTCTTTCGCAACGCGGTCATTCCACCAGGCATAGATGTTTTTGCCAGCCGGGTTTTTCAGCGACAGCCCCATTTCGAGGCGATAGGGCTCAATCGCATCGAGCGGGCGCAACAGCCCGTAAAGCCCCGACAGAATGCGAAGGTGATCCTGCGCAAAAGCGAGATCCTCCGCACTCATCGTCTTGGCGTCGAGGCCGAGATAAACGTCGCCATTGAAAGCGAGCGCGGCCTGCTTTTGCGAATTGGATTTTCCGTCGCCGCGAAACGCCATGAAACGCTCGTGATTGAGCTCGGCGAGCTTGTCGGAAACGCCCATCAATTTTTTAAGCTTGGCGGGCGAAAGCTCCTTCGCGACATCGGCGAGCGCGCGCGCCTCTTTCAGAAACAGGGGTTTTGTCGCTGCGGGCGCAGAGGCTGGCGGCGGATTGAAATCAAGGTTTTTTGCAGGCGAGAGAAGAATAAGCATAAGCGATCAATCAAGCGTCCGCACCGCCGCGTCAAGATTGACCGGCTTCAAATCCGGGTGCGCCGGATTGCCGCTTTCAGCTTTCGTCTTCCTCTGCGTCCGCCACATCGTCTTCAGGCAAAATTGCGCCTGCAAACCATGTATCGACGCCCGGAATGCATTTGACGCGCCTCGACCCATAGGCCGCCGGCACACAATGGCAGGAGCGAATTTTTTCAAATTCCGTGTCGCTATAAGGTCCGCGCACGGCGCAATTCGACTGACGCCCCTCAATATTCTGCCTTCCAAGAACATCGTCGCAGTCAAACCAGCGATCGCGCGGTTTGCGCCCTTTGCGGCGGCGCGGGCGCGGCGCGGTTTCGGCAAGACAGGCGGCGCCGTCCGCAGAGGGCGAATCGAAGAGCCGCACGATCAGATAATAATCGTAATCGGTCGGGTCGCTGTCTTCTTCGGGTTCGAGATGGGGGCGCACCGCAGCGGTCAGGAATTCGCCGTCTGCGTCCTGGCCAAGCCCGACGACAGAAGGCGGCACGCGAATATCGCAGTGCCGGCCGCTTCTGAGACAGATAATGAGGCCGCCGCCTATGCCGCTATCAGGAGCGAGTTCATAACCGCCCGTGTAATAAGGCGCAGGCGGTTCGGGCGGCGTCCGGCCGCAGGCCGAAACGGCCAGCACGAGCAAAAAGGATAGTCCCCAAATCGTCTTCATCGGCCCCACTCCAACGAGACAAATTATCCTTAGCACAAAAATCCGGTCAGATCATCTTGCCCGGATTCATAAGACCTTTGGGGTCAAGCGCGCGCTTCACCGCCCGCATCATGGCGATTTCGGCAGGCGCCTTGCGGCGTGCGATATCGTCGAGCCTTGCGAGCCCGACGCCATGTTCAGCTGAAATCGACCCCTCGAACCGGTCGATCGCGTCATAGACGGCGGTCTCGATCGATGATTGCGCCGCCGCGAAAGCGGCCGCATCGCCGCCCGCCGGCTGCAACACGTCGTAGTGGATATTGCCGTCGCCCATATGGCCGAAGGCGATGATGCGCGCGCCGGGACAGGCGCGCATGACGGCCGCGTCCGCTTCCTTCAAAAACGCCGGCACTGACGCGATCGGAACGGAAACGTCATATTTCGCCTGCCCGCCTTCGGGCCGCATCGCTTCCGACATCGAATGCCGCATGCGCCAGAAGGCCCGCGCCTGCCGTTTCATTTTCAGCAATCACGGCATCGGCGATCTCGCCCGCCTCCATTGCTGGCGAGCAGCGTCTCGACCGTCTCGCGCAAGGCTCCGGCGCGGCCTGAAGGAGAATTCAATCAGCGCATACCAGGGATAAACATCGCCCAAAGGATCCGCGCGTATCGGGGATGTGCTTGAAGACGAGCGACAGGGTTTGCCGTGACATCAATTCAAAACTTGTCACCATGCCGCCGGATTCCCCTTGTGCGCGCGACAAAAGCGAAAGCGCGTTTTCAGGGTCTCGAAGTCCGGCAAAAACCGTCATTGTTTCGCGCGGACGCGGAAAAAGTTTTAACGCCGCACCGGTGATAAGCCCGAGCGTTCCCTCTCCGCCGATGAAAAGCTGTTTCAGATCGTAGCCGGTATTGTCTTTTCTGAGCCGCTTCAATCCGTTCCAGATTTCGCCATCCGGCAACACCGCCTCAACGCCGAGCACAAGTTCGCGCGTATTGCCGTAGCGGATGACATTGACGCCGCCGGCATTTGTCGAAATGACGCCGCCAATCTGGCAAGTTCCTTCAGAACCGATCGACAAGGGGAAGAGCCGGTCAGCCGAGGCGGCGGCGTCCTGCGCTTCAGCGAGCGTAACGCCGGCGTCGACAGTCATTGTCATGTCGAGCGGCGAAATCTCCCTTATAGTCCGCATGCGGCGCATCGTGACGAGAACTTCGCCGCCAAGCGGGGTCTGGCCGCCGACAAGACCCGTATTGCCGCCTTGCGGCGTGACGGCGACGCCGGCGCTCGCGCAAATTGCAACAAGCCTCGCCGCCTCTTTTGTTGACGCCGGCGCGGCCACAAAAGACGGCTCGCCAGCCCACCGCCCGCGCAATTCGTGCGTCAACGGCCCCCATTCTTCAGGCGCGACGATCCCTTTGGGGCCGAGAACGGCTTTCAGTTTTTCGATCACATCCGGCGGAGGGGTCGGCATTTCAGCACTCGCACATCGACTCGTCGCGCAAAGAATGCGTTTCGCCGACGCAATGCGCAAGGACGTCCTTCGCATCCGTGATGAGCTGGGCTAGAACCCTGCGCGGGCGCATCCTGCAATCATTCCTGGAGGGGAAACGATGAGAATTCAGAAAATTTCAGTCCTGCTCGCTTGCGCGTCGATTGTCGCACTTGCCGCCTGCGCCAAAAAAGACGCCGCGCCTGCGAGCGATGCAGCAAGCGAAACGGCCAGCGCATCAGATACGGCTCAAAGCGCCGATAAGGCCGCCGATGCAACGCCAACAATTGTCGATTATGCAAGGGTCGCTGCGTCGGCCGTTGAAAATCCAGGCCGTTCGGAAGAAGACCGCGCCCGGGACGGCGCGCGCAAGGCGCGCTCAACGCTCACCTTTTTCCAGGTTGCGCCGGGCGATCATGTTTTCGAAATGGAGGCCGGGGGCGGCTATTTTACTGAATTGCTTTCCTATGCGGTCGGCCCGGACGGTCACATCACCATGCAGAACCCGCAAGAGTTCCTGAAATATGTCGACAAGGAGCTTGAGACGCGCTTCGCCGGCGACCGCTTGCCGAACGTCACGCAGTCAATCTCCCATTTCGACGATCTGGACGCCGCCGATAACAGCATGGATCTCGTCACCTGGGTGCAAGGCCCGCATGACATCTGGGTGGAGAACAAGGATGGTGAAATTTTCGCTGATCCGGAAAAATCATTCGCCGAGATATATCGCATTCTGAAACCCGGCGGCGCTTTTGTCGTAATCGATCACCTCGCGGTTGACGATGCGCCGGCCTCCACGGGCAACACGCTACACCGCGCCAACATGAATATCGTCGCCGATCTTGCGACAAAGGCCGGCTTCGCTCCCGAAACCGAAAGCCTTTTCCTCAACAATGCCGAAGACGACCGCACCAAATCCGTCTTTGACGAGTCCATTCGCGGCAAGACAAGCCAGTTCGCTATCCGTTATCGCAAGCCGGAAGCGGAGTAAGCTAGCACACCGCGGCGCGGGCGAGGCGGTCATTGATCGCCTCGCCGAGTCCAGTCATCGGCGCCGGCGCAGCGGCGATGCCGCAAAGACCTTTCTCCGCGCAAAGCGCATCGAGCGAGTGAAGATGCGCGAACAGATTGGCCGCCGCTTCGCCCAAATCGCCGGTCGCGCTGAGATTGAGCATGTTCGGATAGGTTTTCGTCGGACCGAATGCGAGGAAGGCTTCGTCCGCCCTTGGCGCGGCCGCATTCAGCCTCAGTTTCGCATTCGGCGCATAGTGACTAGCCAGCATGCCCGGCGCCTCGACGGCTTCTGATTGCGGCGCGAGAAGTTTCTTGCCGATGACGCGTTCAATATTCTCGCGCGCAACGCCGCCGGCGCGCAAAAGACACGCGTCATCGCCGTCAATTTTGACGATGGTCGATTCAACTCCGACATCGCATTTGCCGCCGTCGAGAATAAAATCGACCTTGCCGCCAAGACTTTCCTTCACATGCGCTGCTGTCGTCGGACTGATCGAGCCGGAACGGTTGGCGCTCGGCGCAGCAAGCGGAACATTGGCCGCCTTCAGGAGCGCGCTTGCAACCGGATGAGCCGGCGCGCGGACGCCAAGCGTTGAAAGCCCGGCGCTTGCGAGTTTTGAAATGTCCGCGCCTTCGCGGCGCGGCAGGATCAGCGTCAGCGCGCCCGGCCAGAACGCTTCTGCAAGGCGAACGGCGAGCGGCGAAAACACAACATAGCGTTCGGCCATCTCGCGGCCCGTCACATGAATGATGAGCGGATTGAAGGAAGGCCGGCCCTTCGCTTCATAAATGCGCGCGACCGCCCTTTCATTGGTCGCATCGGCGGC
>JAWKVJ010000009.1:0-84073 GCA_041398085.1 Parvularculaceae bacterium | reverse complement strand
GATGAGAAGCCCGTCTGCGCAGAGCGCGTCAAGGCGCGCGGCGAGAAGGCGATATTCTTCTCCCCTGAGCAAAAACCCTTCTGAAAGCCGCAAGCCCATGGCGAGCCGTTCGATAAGGCGCTCTTCATCCGTCAGCGGATCATCGAGCGATGCGCCGCAGCCCGAAGTTTCAATGCATTCAAGATAGGCGTCGGGGCGGCGATGCGTTTCAACCGCATGCGTCTTCCCGTCTAGCGTCACGCGGCCATGCGCGCCGGGGCCGACGCCAGCATAATCCTGCTGGCGCCAGTAAAGTAGATTGTGGCGCGAGGCTTCGCTCTGGCGCGCATGATTTGAAATTTCGTATGCGGGAAGACCGGCGCTCGCCGTGATATCCTGCGTCGCATCGAAAAGATCGGCGGCGAGTTCTTCATCCGCAGGGCGCCATGCGCCGCGTTTGACGGCGCGCGCAAAGGCGGTCTCTTCCTCGATCGTCAATTGATAGAGCGACAAATGCCCGGCGCCTGAAGCGATCGCTTTTTTGAGTTCGGCGGACCAGCCGGCAAGGCCTTGTTCGGGGAGCGCATAAATAAGATCGAGCGTCACGCGCGGGAAGGCGCGCATCGCGCGATCGAGCGCGCGTTCGGCGGTCAGCCCATCGTGATGGCGGCCAAGGAATGAAAGCGCTGCGTCATTGAATGACTGAACGCCGAGCGACAGTCGGTTGACGCCCGCCTTTGCGAAATCGGCAAAGCGCGAAAGTTCAGCGTCGGTCGGGTTCGCCTCAAGCGTGATTTCGGGATCGTCGGCAAAGCCCCAGAGTTTTTCGCATTCCTCTATGACGCCTTCGATGACTGTAAGCGGGGCGAGACTCGGCGTGCCGCCGCCGAAATAAAGGCTCGTCAATTTCCGTCCCTTGGTGCGCGCCGCCCAATAGCGAAGGTCCGCGGCGAGCGCCGCCCGCCAGCGCGCCGCATCAATATCGCGCTCCTTGTAGACGTTGAAATCGCAATAGGGGCAGATCGCCGCGCAATAGGGCCAGTGGAGATAGACGCCGAAGCCGGCGCCGCCGCTCATGCGCTCGCTCATTCAAGGCACGCGGCGACGAGCTTGGCGAAGGCGTCGGCCCGGTGGGAGATCGCATGTTTCGTTTCCGGATCGAGTTCGGCGAAAGTCTTGTCATAGCCCTCGGGCACGAAAACCGGGTCGAACCCGAAGCCCATCGTTCCGCGCGGCGGATAGGACAAATGGCCATCGACCTTGCCGAGAAAGCTCTCCTCATGGCCGTCGGGCCAGGCAAGGCAAAGGCAGCACACGAAGCGGGCCGACCGATCCGCCGAGCCTGATTTTTCAAGCGCCGCGCGGACTTCTTCCATCGCCATGTAGAAATCTCGTCCATCAGGCGTTTCCGCCCAGTCGGCGGTGTAAACGCCCGGCCGGCCGCCAAGGGCTCCGACCTCAAGACCTGAATCATCGGCGAGCGCCGGCAGGCCTGAGGCTCTTGCGGCGGCGTGCGCCTTAATTGCGGCGTTGCCGGCGAAGGTGTTTTCGGTCTCTTCGGGCACGGCAAGGCCAAGCGCGGCGGCGCTCACCGCTTCGAGCCCATAAGGACTCACCAATTCATTGATTTCCTTCACCTTTCCAGAATTGTGGCTGGCGATGACAAGGCGTCCGGGCGTCAATTTTCTGGCGGTCATTCATGGCCCCATATCGGATTTCGAAAAAAAATTATCGTTTTTCGGCAAAAAGTACTTGCATCGTTTTTCGATAAGTGTATATCGATAATCAACAAGACGCCAAGGACTGCAATCCGAACGGCGCAGGCGGCGAAAAGACCGCAAGCAGCCAAGAGAGACAAAAAAAGAGCGGCAGGAGAAGAACCCGCCGCTCAAGAAAAACAGCCAAAACGCGTTCGCGCACCAAAGAAAGGAAATTCAAATGTTACGCAATCACGTCACTTCCAACATCGGGTCTGTCGGCTTTTTTGTCAACAGCTTCGTGACGATCTCAGCCCTTGTGATGATCGCCGGCGCGTATTTCAGCGCGGTCTCGCAGATCGTCGCCTGATTGGTGAAATGAGGGGTTAGGGCCATGTCCAGGACCGTCAATCTGATCCTCGCCGCGCTTTTGTCGGCCGCCGCGCTCGCCGCAGCGATCAGCCTCGCGCGGGTCGGCGGCGAGGATGGAGCCTCAGGCCGCCGCGTCTGCGCCGAGCGTCTGTGCGGCGTCGTCTTTTTCTAATAATTGACGATGCCGCCTGTTTGTCGCCCGGCGGCGCTGGCGGCGACAAGCCGCGATGAAGGAGACGCAATCATGATCAAAGCCATCGGCAAGGGATCGCTCGCCTCAATTCTGGCGGCCGGATTGAACGTCATCCGCATCTTCACCTGGATCGGCTTTGCGGGGCTTTCGGCAGCCCTTGTCGCGATACCGCTCATCCCGCCTTTCGCGCATTGGGTCAGCCGGATGCGCGGCGTCAATATCGAGGGCGACCTTTCCGTCGGTCCCGGCGAGTTCGTTGAAGTGCTTCAGCATTTCATCACTTTCGGCGTTGCGCTTTTCGTTATCGAACGCCTTCTTGAAATTCTGAAAACGCTGCGCTTCGGCTCGCCCTTCGTGAAGGAAAACGCGATCCGCTTTCGCCGGCTTGGCGTCGCGCTCCTTATCGGCGAGGCGTCGAAAATCATCATTGGCGTTATGGGCCTTTTTGCCGATGCGGATGTGAAGGGCGGCATTGATTTCATGACGCTCGTCGCGATCGCCGCCGTTTTCGTTCTTTCAGCCGTCTTCAGCGAAGGCGCGCGCATGAAAGAGGAACAGGACCTCACCGTCTGATGTCGATTTCCGTCAAACTCGACAGGGTGCTTCTCGACCGCGGCATGTCGCTGACGGAGCTTTCCGAGCGCGTCGGCGTGACGATCGCGAACCTCTCGATCCTTAAGACGGGCAAGGCCAAGGCGATCCGCTTTTCAACGCTTGAAGCGATCTGCAAGGAGCTTGATTGCCAGCCGGGCGACATCCTCTTTTTCGATGATGACGGAAATCCGGCCGAGGACTGACCAGCGTGGCCGCCGGCCGCTTTATTTTCCCCCATATTCCGGCCATATCTCGCGGCGATGAATGACGCATCGCCAAATCTTGCAGCGCCTGCGCCGCTTTTCGGTCTTTCGCGGGCCGCCCTCGCCGATGCTGTCGGCGCGGCGCTCGATCTCGACCCGAAGAAGGCGAAAATGCGCGCCTCGCAGCTCTGGCGCTGGGCCTATCATTACGGGATCGCCGATTTTTCGAAGATGACCGATATCGGCAAGGAGATGCGGAGCGAACTCAGCCGCCTCTTCAGCCTTGAACGCCCCAAAATTTCAGAACGCCAGATTTCGGTCGACGGCACGCGCAAATATCTGATCGAACTGGCGCCGGGAACCGAAGTTGAATGCGTCTTCATCCCCGATGTCGGCCGCGCCGGCGCCTTGTGCGTTTCAAGCCAGGTCGGCTGCACGCTGAATTGCACCTTCTGTCATACCGGCACGCAAAAACTCGTCCGTAACCTGACGGCCGCTGAAATCGTCGGCCAGGTGATGGCGGTGAAGGACGATCTCGATGAATGGCCGTCGGACGGCGAAACCCGGCGGCTCTCCAACATCGTCTTCATGGGCATGGGCGAGCCCTTGTATAATCTCGGCAACGTCGCGCGCGCGATCGAGATTATTTCAGACGGCGACGGCATTTCCCTGTCGCGCCGGCGCATCACCGTTTCAACGTCGGGCGTCGTGCCGGAAATTGCGCGGCTGGGCAAGACGACGAACGCCATGCTGGCGATCTCGCTCCACGCGACGAATGACGCGCTGCGTGATGTGCTGGTGCCGATCAACAAAAAATACCCGATCGCGGAGTTGATGGAGGCGTGCCGGACTTATCCCGGCGCCTCGAATGTTCGCCGCATCACCTTTGAATATGTCATGCTGAAAGGCGTCAACGACACGGATGCGGAAGCGCGCGAGCTTGTGCGCCTCCTCAAAAAGCTCCCCGCCAAGATCAATCTCATCCCGTTCAATCCGTGGCCCGGCGCGCCATACGAATGTTCCGACTGGGAGCGGATTGAAAGCTTCGCCGACATCGTCAACCGCGCCGGCTACGCCTCGCCGATCAGAACGCCGCGCGGCCGCGACATCTTCGCCGCCTGCGGGCAATTGAAATCCGCGAGCGTGAAGAGAAAGGCGAGCGAATTGCGAAAAGAGGCGATGATCGAGTCGTAGAGTCCATCATTCAGTCATGGGAAGATCACTTTTCCCAATATTACACGGCTCGCATAAGGTCTGAAGGTTTTCTAAAATCGTCTCCCCACCCTTACTCCACGGTATTATGTGGTCCACATGGAGGATGACGCCAGCTTCGTTGGCGGGGGATCGACCGCAGACTTGGCACGAAAATCCATCTCGTCTCATAGTCAAAAATCGCAATCTCCATGATGGATTTCGTGGTGTCCGGTGTGGCTTCGGGGTGATCTTTTCTTGTGCGGCGACAGGAGCCGTATGTGGCGCGTGTTCAGGGATCGAGCCGCTGTTAGCCAATTCGACGAATATTTCTAATGCCTTTCTCCACGAACCGAATCGGCGGGCATAAGAGTCGGAAGAAAATTTGGAGATCGGTGGTCGGAGGTCGCTAGTCTTAGGTTGCCTGCCGAGCATCTCCCAGACTTCCGCTAAATTCTCCACCAAAGCCTCATCGCTCACCTTTGGGTGCCAATTTGTGGAGGGTGCTAAGCCCGCTGCGGAAAGAGCATCACCCCAAGAGCCGAATGCTTTCTGGATGGTCGGAACTGAGAATTTTCCAAGCCTTGTGTATTCGTTGGTCGTCAGAGTCCTAGTCTCTTGTCGCTTCGCCACCTCGATTAGGTCATCCAACAACTCGTTGCACGGAATGGAATTACGTTTTGCAACCCCCAAACCGCTCCTTAGCAACGCTTCATTCCACGACCCAAACCGCTTCTGGATTGTGGCCGGTGAGAAACGTCCATGTTTCCCGTATTGATCTTTCGAAACGGACAGTTGCCCAAGCCGCTTCGCGACTAAGCGAAGATCGGCCATCAACTCCTCGTCAGGGCGTCCTCTATTGTTCGGCTCTAATTCGTATTTCACTGTGCAAAATGGTGAATTTGGTTTCGACTTGTTCCTACAAGATTATTCAATCGAATGTTAAGGTGCGTTACTAAATCGGGGCAGCGCACCCCCACAATCTCCTCATGCCCCTCGTCGTCACACCCCACATCACCATTCCTGATGAAGAACTCGTCGAGAGTTTCATCCGCGCCTCGGGTCCGGGCGGGCAGAATGTCAACAAGGTGGCGAGCGCGGTGCAGCTCCGCTTCGACGCGGCGAACTCGCCCTCGCTGACGGGCGCGGCCGCCGTGCGGCTCATAAAACTCGCCGGCGCGCGCGCGACGAAAGAGGGCGTCGTCATCATCGAGGCGGCGCGGTTTCGCGACCAGGCGCGAAACCGCGAAGACGCGCGCATGCGTCTCGCCGCGCTCATTGCAAAGGCCGCGACGCCGCCCAAGCGCCGCATCAAGACGAGAACGCCCCTGTCGCAGAAGCGAAAGCGCCGCGAGGACAAGGCGAAAAGAAGCGAAGTGAAAAAGGGCCGGGGGCGCGTCCGCGGCGAGGATTAATCTCTCCTGTCATTCCGGGGCGCGGCGAGGCCGCGAACCCGGAATCCATGAGACCAGGGGCATAATAAAGTTGGACCCCGGGTTCGGCTGCGCCGCCCCGGGGTGACAGGCGAAGGCGCCCCGGAATGACAACTGACGCAATTTGCGCTGACGTTTGCTAGCTGCGCAGGCGAATGAAATCATGTCGCGCCGGATCGCCGCTTGCTATTTTTGTCGGCCGTCCCCGCTTTCTTGTTTGCCGGCCTTCGCCACCGGGCGCGGGGATGAGCGGTTTTGGCAATTGCAAAAGCTAGTTCCTGTCATTCCGGGGCGCGGCGAAGCCGCGAACCCGGAATCCAGAATGGCAGGATCCAGAATGGGGGCGCCAGAAAGATGGATTCCGGGTTCCACCTCTACGAGGCGGCCCCGGAATGACAGACGAAGGGTGAAGCGCCGCCCCGGGGTGACAGGCCAAGGCGCCCCGGAATGACAACTGAAGCAGATGTGCTGACGTTTGTTAGCTGCGCAGGCGAATGAAATCATGTCGCGCCGGATCGCCGCTTGCTATTTTTGTCGGCCGTCCCCGCTCTCTTGTTTGCCGGCCTTCGCCACCGGGGCGCGGGGATGAGCGGTTTTGGCAATTGCAAAAGCTAGTCCCTGTCATTCCGGGGCGCGGCAATGCCGCGAACCCGGAATCCATGAGATCAAAGGCATAAGAAAGATGGATTCCGGGTTCCACCTCTACGAGGCGGCCCCGGAATGACAGACGAAGATTGGAGCGCCGCCCCGGGGTGACAGGCCAAGGCGGCCCCGGAATGACAGGTGAAGGGTGAAGCGCCGCCCCGGGGTGACGCGCAAATGTGGGCCATGAGTTGGCCAAATTCCCCTTTGGCGGGCAGGCGTCCCGTATGCGGGAAAAACCGCCATAGCCCCCTGATTTCAAAGCATAAAAAAATACTTATCCCCCTCCCTTGCGGAGGCTTTACAATGCCATTTGAGCTTGGGGTTTCGGCGCCAATGGCGCGTTGACGCCGGGGCCTTACAAGCGAGCAAGGGAAGGATGAAAGGACGAGTTTCGTGCGCGTTATCGCCGGTCTTATGAACGCTTCAAACCGACTGCAAAAGAACGCCGCAAACGCCCGCCCTTCCGGTCCGCACAATACGGACAAAGCTTCTGAATACCGCGAAAATCCTGGACTCGTCCCCATGCCGCCGCGCCGGTCAATGCGGAAGGTCCGGACAAATCCTCAGCGCAAATCACGCGCGCAATTTCCGCGCGCCGACCATCAGTGGAGTAAAATCATGCATATTTTTTCAGCCCGCACGGCCGCCAAAAATTTCGGCGCCATGCTCGACGCCGCCGACAAGGCGCCCGTTACGATTAATCGGCATGGAAGGCCGCGCGCCGTCATGATCGGCTGGCGCGAATTCCAGCACTATCAAAAGGCCTATGAGGAGGCGATGGATTTGCGCGTCCTCGAAATCCTCAGGCAAAGCGTCGAGCACCTCGCCGCGGGAAGGCTCGGGCGCGGCGAGAAGGCGCTTGCGCTCGCCAAAAAGCTTGGCCTTGGCGAGATCGGGATCGACGAGGCTGATGCGTATACGGAGAAAAAGGGTCAGGCGCCGCAATCGTGAAATCTGTCGCAGCCCTCGCCTGTTCCCGCGGCGGGCGAAATATTCAATCCTCGCCGCGCTTTAACCCGGCATCAGGAGCCTTTCGACGCTGAAAAACCTTGTTCTCATCGGCGCCGGCCACGCCCATGTCGAAGTCATCCGCAAATTCGCGGAAGCCGAAGGGCGGGCGGCGCTGACCGTCATTTCGCCTTACGAGAAGGTTCCCTATACGGGCATGGTCCCGGGCTTTGTCGCGGGCAAATATTCCTTTGACGAGATCGCCATCGACGCTGAAGCGCTGACCCGCGCCGCGAAAGGCGCGTTTCTCAAAGCGCACGCCATCTCCGTCGACCGCAGCGCAAGGCGCGTCCTTTGCGACGACGGTTCGATCATCGCCTATGATCTTTTGTCGATCGACATTGGCGGCGTCTCGCGCAATCCGTTTGGCGACAGCGAAAGCATTGTCAGCGTCAAGCCGGTCGAGCCGTTCATCGAACGCATCGACAATCTGATCGCGGAAGGCGAGGAAACGCCGATCGCGATTATCGGCGGCGGCGCCGGCGGCGTTGAGCTTTCCGCCGCGCTCGCCCATCGCGGCGCTGGGGTTGCGCTCATCGCCGGCAAGGACGGATTATTGCCGCAAAACCCTGAAAGCGCGCGCAATGCGGCGCGAAAAATTCTGGCGGCGCGCGGCGTCGAATTGATCGAAGGCGCGGATGTCGCCGCCGCAGATTCCGGCGCGATGAAACTTGACGACGGCCGTTCGATTGACGCCGCCGCTGCTATCCTCGCCGCCGGCGTCAGCGCGCCGCCGCTTCTTCAAACGCTTGATTTGCCGCTCGACGAGAAAGGGTTTCTCACCGTCGATGAAATGCTGAAAAGCCCCGAAGATGCGCGCATTTTCGCCGCCGGCGATTGCGCCAGCATTGACGCCGGCAAAAATGGCGGCTTGCGCAAGGCCGGCGTTTACGCGGTTCGCGCGGGCCCCGTGCTCGCCGGCAACCTGCTCGCCAGCCTTGAAGGCGGCGCGCTTCAGAAGTTTCATCCGCAATCGGACTTTCTGGCGATCCTCTCCTTCTGGCCGGATCGGGCGGTCGCCATGAAAGGCGGGTTATCTGTCGCCGGCGGCTGGGTCGACCGCTGGAAGGAATGGATCGACCGGCGTTTCATTGCGCGTTACGCGCCGCCGGAAGCGCCGCCGGAAGCGCCGCCCGATGCGCTGAACGGAGACGCAAATGATGCAGCTTGATGCGGCGAAGAAACCGCTTTTAGCGCGCGGTCATTTCCGCTATCGGAGGCGCGCCTTGATGGGAAGAATTTGACGATGACGAAGTCCAAAGACGTGAAGAAAGTCGTGCTCGCTTATTCGGGCGGTCTCGACACGTCAGTGATCCTGAAATGGCTTCAGGTCGAATATGGCTGCGAGGTCGTCACCTTCACGGCCGATCTCGGCCAGGGCGAGGAGCTTGAACCGGTGCGCGGCAAGGCCGAACGCGCCGGCGTCAAAGAGATCTATATCGAAGACCTCCGCGAAGAGTTCGTTCGCGATTTCGTCTTCCCGATGATGCGCGCCAATGCGCTTTATGAAGGGCTTTACCAGCTCGGCACGTCGATCGCCCGGCCGCTGATTTCAAAACGGCTTGTCGAGATTGCGCGCGAGACCGGCGCCGACGCCATCGCCCATGGCGCGACCGGCAAAGGCAATGACCAGGTGCGGTTCGAGCTGTCCGCCTATGCGCTCAATCCGGATATTCGCGTCATCGCGCCGTGGCGCGAATGGGATTTGAATTCCCGAACAAAGCTGATCGCCTGGGCGGAAGAGCATCAGGTCGCTATCCCCAAAGACAAGCGCGGCGAGGCGCCGTTCTCGGTCGACGCCAATCTTCTGCACACCTCTTCCGAGGGCAAGGTGCTGGAAGACCCGGCGATCCCGGCGCCCGATTATGTTTATCAGCGCACGAACGATCCGGAAACAGCGCCCGACAAGGCGGAGATAATCGAGATCGGTTTCAAGCGCGGCGACGCCATTTCCCTGAACGGCGCGCCGATGTCGCCGGCTGAATTATTGTCAGCGCTCAATGATCTTGGCCGCAAGCATGGCGTCGGCCGTCTCGATTTTGTCGAGAACCGCTTTGTCGGCATGAAATCGCGCGGCGTTTATGAAACGCCCGGCGGCGCCATTCTCCTCGCCGCGCATCGCGGCATTGAACAGATCACGCTTGATCGCGGCGCCGGGCATCTGAAGGACGAATTGATGCCGCGCTACGCCGCGCTCATTTACAATGGCTTCTGGTTCGCGCCCGAGCGCGACATGCTGCAAGCGGCGATCGACAAGAGCCAGGAACATGTCGAGGGAACAGTCAGCGTCAAACTCTACAAGGGCTCGGCGAATGTCATTGCGCGCGCCTCGGCGAAATCGCTCTACTCGATGGCGCATGTCACCTTTGAGGAAGATGCCGTCTACGACCAGAAGGACGCCGAAGGTTTCATCAAGCTCAATGCGTTGCGTCTGAAGCTCCTTGCGCGGCGCAATATGCGCTAGGGGCGCGCCGTTTTTCGCCGTGCGGTTGCGTCGCGAGCGCTGGGGTCGGGCAAGGGGCCGCCAGCGCTTTTCCGACGCGCCTTTTTGCGGCTATACTTCGTTAACGTCGTGTAGGGGTGGGCTTCGTGATGCGAAATGTCGAAGCGGTTTTTCTGGGCGTCTTTGCGCTGATCGTGCTTGGCGCTGCGATTTTTATGGTCGCGCGGCCGTCTTTGCCGGGTCCGCGCCCGACGCAGCCGACCTTTCCGGGGCCGGGCGCCGGCGGCGGCCATCATCCGCGCCCCGATCCGGCCGATTCATCGCTCGCCTGCCAGTGTTTCAACGACGCTTTCGATCTCGCCGGGCAGGATGTCGACGTTCTTTCTTCGCAATACCGCACGGGGTTTGAAATGTGCCGGGCCACCGGCGATGAATTTGGCGGCGACGCCTGGACCGCCGGCTGGAATGCGCGGCTTTCGGCCAAACCATTTCAGGCGACCTGTTCCGCCTGGCTCCGCCAGAGCGGCCGCCATCGCCGGTAGCAAAGCGTTTCTTTAACGAAATTGACGAGCCTGGATAGGCGCTTTGGGGTTAGCGCGCCTCGATCGTGAAGGGGCGCATCAGCAATTCCTCGATGATTTGATCGAGCGTTTTTGCGCCTGAAACGAGTTCTGAAACCGCCCGCGACACCGGCATTTCGACGCCGGCGGCACTAGCGCGTTGCAAAAGCGCCGGCGCTGTTGCGACACCCTCGGCGACGGAATTGCGCTCGGCGAGGATGTCTGTCAGCGACCGCCCGCGGCCGAGCTCGACGCCAAGCGACATGTTCCGCGACTGGGTGGAGGTCGCCGTGAGGATGAGATCGCCGAGCCCCGACAGGCCTGCCAGCGTTTCGGCCCTTGCGCCGAGCGCGACGCCGAGCCTTGTGAATTCGGCGAACCCGCGGGCGATAATCGCCGCCCGGGCGCTGTCGCCGAGGCCTCTTCCGTCAACGGCGCCGGCGGCGATGGCGAGCACGTTCTTGACAGCCCCGCCAAGCTCCGCGCCGATGAGGTCGCCTGAGAGGTATGGCCTGAAATGCGGCGCGCCGACACTCGCCGCCCATCGCCTTCCGGCCGCCTCATCCGCTGCGGCGAGGGTCACCGCCGTCGGCAGGCCGCGCGCGACATCGCGCGCAAAGCTTGGTCCCGAGAGCACTGCCGGCCACGCTGTCGGCCATACCTCTTTCAAGACCTCTGTCAGCATCAATCCGGTGCGTTGTTCGATCCCTTTTGAACATAGGGCGAGCGGCTTGCCGCCCGGAACGATCCCTCCAAGGTCGGCGAACAAGCCGCGCGCATATTGAGCCGGAGCAACAAACAGATACGCCTCTCGATCCGCGGCGTCCTCGAGCGTTGAAGTTGCGACAAGCGTTTCCGGGAGGGGAACGCCGGGCAGGTATGGCCTGTTTTCATGGGCGTCGTTAATCGACGCGACGGTCTCGGCTTCACGCGCCCAGATCAGCGTTTTGACGCCATTTCGCGTCAGCAATACAGCGAGCGCCGTCCCCCACGCGCCGCCGCCAATGACAGCGGCTGTCGCGAAAGGTGACGCTGGCGGCGTCTTGTGCGATGAGGATGAAAACTGAACGCTCCGGACAGTATTCATTATGACCGCCTCGGGCGAAACGCCGCAACAATTGGACGAGACCGCTCAGGCCATACTCAACGCCGCCAGTGAACGGTTTCTGCATTACGGCTACGGCAAGACGACCATGTCGGAGATCGCCCGCGACTGCAACATGTCGACAGGCAACGTCTACCGTTACTTCCCGTCAAAGCTGGATATCGCGGAGGCCTTTGTTCGCCGTCTGCGCCGCGAACATATTGCGACCTTAAACCGGATTGCGGCGGATCAATCGCTTCAGGTGTCGGACAAGCTGCGGGAGTTTTTTCGAACCAAACTGCGCCTTGTTTACGACCGCTATCACATGCGGCCAAAAGCGTATGAATTATCGCAGGAAATTTTGAAGGAACGCCCGGCCTTCGCCTCGGAATGGGAGAACGCCGAAGCCCGCGTTTTGGTCGAAATCCTTGGACAGGGCGAGGACGTCGGCGAGTTCGCCGTATGCAACAGGGCGCGAACCGCTCGAATTCTGCAGGATGTATTTTTCCGGTTTTCCTCCTCGTCGGTTTTCTACGAGGGCGAATTTGAAGAGCTGGCTGCCGAACTCGACGATGTGATGGACCTTGTTCTTGACGGTTTCGCGCATCGTCGGCAGGCGCCGCGGCCTCACTAAGCGCCAATCTGAGATAAATTAAGCCCTACTGATAGTCTGGTTAGAATGAAGAATGAATATTTTTGAAATTATTCATTGACAGATTATGGCGCGAGGCATAGATACGCTTGGACCGTTTCCGCGGTCGGGCGAGGAGAGCCCGGACGCCAGACGAAACGGCACAAAATAAAAAAAGAGAAACAGCCATGAACGCACTCGATTCATTCGGGGTACGGTTCGTCCTCGCCGTTTTCCTCGCGGCGGTAATCGCCGGCGGGTATCTGACGGCTATCGGCTTTCTGAACCCCGGCTTTGTCGCCTAGACCGACGGAGTCGCCGGCCGGAAGCGTTATTCCGGCAACAATTTGGTAGATTCGCCGGCGCGTCCTGCTCCTCCCCCTTCGATCAGGACGCTCCCTCCCCCCTGAAGCCGGCGGAGAAAAGAACGCGGAAGCCATCCCTCCCGGCTTCCGCGTTTTCTTTTTTTCAGGCTTTCGGCCCCTTCTTACCGCCTCCATGCGCGCGCCCAATTGGAGGTTCAGCCAAAGGCCAGCGCGCCCGCGGCGCGAAACCGAGCGCTTCATGTCGAATTGGCGCCATTCCGGCGCGGATGCGTTCAATCCCCGCCCAGGCGACCATCGCGCCGTTGTCGGTGCAATATTTCGGTGGCGGCACGACCAGCCGCCAGCCGCGCTCACCCGTGATCTCGATGAGTTTTTGGCGAACCATCGAGTTGGCGGCGACGCCGCCGGCAGCGACCAGCTGCGACGGTCCGTGTTGGATCTCAAAAGCAATCATCGCCCTCGCGGTACGATCCGCGAGATGAGAGGCAATTGCGTCCTGAAACGCTGCCGCCAGGTCTGATACATCTTTCGGCGTCGGGTTTTTAATTGCTTTGGTGGCAAGGCGCAGCGCTGTTTTGAGCCCGGACAACGAGAAATCGCATCCCTCGCGTCGTGCGAGCGGGCTTGGGAAGCCATACCGGTTGGCATGGCCTTTCAAGGCGGCTTTCTCGATCTGAGGGCCGCCGGGCTGACCCAGCCCCAAAAGCTTTGCCGCCTTGTCGAACGCCTCGCCAGCAGCATCGTCGATTGTTGTCCCGAGACGACGGTAAGACCCGACGCCAACAACCTCTACCAACTGGGTATGACCGCCTGAAATAAGAAGCAGGAGATAGGGGAAGCTTACATCCTCGGTCATCCTTGCCGATAAGGCGTGCGCTTCGAGATGATTTACCGGGATTAACGGCAGCGAGGCTGCGAGGGATATCCCTTTGGCGGCGGTAAGACCAACCATCACGCCGCCAACCAGTCCGGGCCCGGCCGTCGCTGAAACCGCATCGAGACCGTTGAGCGTATGACCTGAAATTTCAAGGGCTTGTGCGATAATGCCGTCAATTCGCTCGACATGGGCGCGGGCCGCAATTTCAGGGACTACCCCGCCATAGAGCTCATGCCGGTCAAATTGGGCGAGGCCGACATTGGAAAGCACTTCGCGCTGTCCGTTTTCGCGCAGCGCCACCACCGCCGCGGCTGTATCGTCGCAGCTTGATTCAATGCCAAGAACGGTAAGACCTAAAAAGGTCACGGTATGACGCCTGTGTTACATTGGCTTCCAATGAGGGGCGCCATGAAAAATTTTCAAGCCATGGCTGCAACAATTTGGCTTAGAGGAAAGTCGTGAAGATCATTTTGACGCGGCCCGAAGAGGATGCGGCAGCTCTCGCCGAGGCGGTCATACGGATGGGCGGCGAACCAGTAATCTCGCCGACTCTGAAAATCCAATATCGCGACGAAAAAGTGGCGCTGCTGCCAGATGAAGCGCTCGCTTTCACGTCCGCCAATGGCGTTCGGGCTTATTGCCGCCTTTCTCCTGAAAGGAATCGCCTAGTTTACGTAGTCGGCTCAGCAACCGCCGCAACGGCTCGCCAGAATGGGTTCGCGTTAATTAAGACGGCCGATGGTGACGCAAAAAGTCTTGCGGCACTCATTGCGTTATCGAAACGCAGCAATTCAATAGTACATTTTGCCGGGGAGAAGCGCGCTGTCGATTTGAGCGAAGCGCTTGCGGGAACAGGCGTAAAAAGCCGCGCGGTCGTCGTCTACGCCGCTGTTCCCACAATGGCCCTTTCGGTTGATGCTGCGGCCGCACTTCGATCAAACCCTGAAAAAACCGCCGTCACGTTCTTTTCGCCGCGTTCTGCCGCGCTCTTTCTTCAGCAGGCTGGTGAAGCCGGGCTCGATGGCCAATTGGGACAATCCCATGCGCTATGCCTCAGCGAGGCGGTCGCCGCCGCGGCTGGTGATAACTGGCGAGACAAGCAAGTCACGACTGGAAAGTCATCGGTGGCCATGACCGATCTTTTGAAGAAACTGATCCAGATGACCGAATAATGCCCGCGACCACGCGCAGGGTGACGCCAATTGGTCATTCCGTGCAGAATGGGCGAGCAGCGAATTGAATTGACATGACAGACGACAAAGAAATCCCGGCCGGTGGGGCGCCGCCTGAAATTGACGCCGAAATCGTCGAGCCGGTTTCGGCTGAGCCGCCGCCGAAACTGGAGACCTCTGAACCTGGCGCCCCTTTTTTTACTGCGCCGAAGTCCGCCGGCCTGATCCTGTTCGGCGTGTTTGCGGTTTTGGCCGTCATCTCGGGGTATTTTTACTTCAGCGCCCGTCCGGCCAAAACCAAAATACCTGAAAAAGCCCCGCCGGCGGAAGTTTCGGCCGCGCCTCCGGCCCCAGAAAATATGACGCTCGATCTTGGGCAAACGCCGCCGCATGTTAGCAACGCAATGACGCCCGATAAAATTTTCAATTCAACCGACGGCGCATTTAAGGAAGCCGTCAAATCGCCCCCGGAACGTGAACAAACACAAGGCACAATCGACGCATTGCCGCCGCCGCCGGATGTCATGGATAATTCGGCCCTGCAAGCCGCTGCAAAAGCCGCTGCGGGAATTTCGGCGCCGGGCGATGAGGCGAACGCGTCAGACATTCAGGCGCCGACAGAAAATTCCGGCGGCGACCCGTCGGCTGCAATCGATTTGTCTTCGCCGGATGCGCAATCAAGCCTTGAAAATCTCGCCAGTGAACAAACGCCGTCACCCGCAAATTCACCTGGGCATGAGCAATCAGTGGAAATTGACAGACTTAAAACTGAGCTTGCCCGTTTGAGAGATGTCGAGCGCGTAAACCAGCCGGCGACCAGGATAGCAAGACTGGGTCTCAGCTATTCTGCGCTGGCGCTAAAAGCGCGTTCCGGGGCTTCCTTCCAGGCAGAATATGATCGTTTCGCGAGCCTTGCTGGATCTTCTCCTGCAGTCGTTGCGCTCGGCGCGCACGCGTTGGAAGGCGCGCCGACTGAAGCAACACTAAAGGCTGCTTTTCCGGAAATGCGGGATGCCGCCCTTGCCGCTTCACGCAAGGAAGCGGCGATATCACCGATTGCCAAGCTTGGGGCGAATATCGCCGGCTTTATCCATTTGCGGCGGTCGGCGCCGCATGCAGGCGATGACGCCGGCTCAAAATTTTCAAGATCGGAATCCTTGCTCGAAGCGGGCGATCTTTCTGGCGCGGCAACTGAGCTGGAGGGGCTTGACGGCGCCGCGGCGACAGCCGCCTCTGATTGGATTAAAAAAGCGCAGGCGCGAAGCGACCTTGAAAAATCACTTCAGCAATTTGACGCCGCTTTGCAGGCTCAATTATTTTCAGGAGCCGCTGAGCGATGATCCGGCTCCTTATTTTCTTTCTATGGGTGGTCTTTTTCGCCGCCATTGCGACGGCGCTGCTCTGGACAATGAATGGCGCTTTTTCAGTCGAAGCATTTGGGTGGCGCTTTGACCTCCCAGCTGGTGCGGCATTTATTATCGCCATAATTGCAACAGCCATATTTGCGGTGTTGATCAGTACGGCGAAAGACCTGATCAATGCTCCTAAACGCGCCCGCGCTCACGCGGAAATCCGACGCCGGGAAGCTGGTTTGAACGCGGTAACCAGCGGGCTCAAATCGATTGCGGCCGGTGATGCCAGCGGCGCGCGCAAGAATGCGCGCATCGCTTCAAAAGCATTGCATGAGGCGCCTGTCACGAAATTGTTGGCCGCTCAAGCGGCCCAATTATCAGGAGATGATGCGGCTGCTGGCGAAGCATTGGCGGCCTTGCTGGAAACGCCTGAGACGGAGTTTCTGGCGTTACGAGGCCTTTATGCAAAGGCGCGCCGCGATGGCGACGCCGCCCTTGCAAAAACCTATGCGCGCCGCGGCTTCGCCCTTTATCCGGGGGCCCGTTGGGCGTTTGACGGTGTTTTTGAAGCGGCGCTCGTCGAGGGTGACTGGAATAACGCCTTGATGGCGCTTGAAAAAGCGGCCGGTGCGGGGGCGATTGAAAAGGAAAAGTCGCGCCGGGGCGAAGCCGCCCTTGCAGCGGCAAGCGCTTATGAGCATGCCTCATCAGGAGAGAAAGTTTCCGCTCAACAAAAGGCCGAAGCGTCGTTGAACCTTTCGCCGGGCTTTTCGCCTGCTGCCGTGCTCCTAGCAAAACTTCATGCCGATGATGGCCGGTTGAAAAAGGCCGAGAAGGTTTTGCAAAAAGCGTTTGCGGCAGTTCCCTCCCCGGCCATAATTGAATCATTGCTCTATGTTTTGGGTAATGCGACGAACGCCGAAAAAGCTGTTAAATTGGATCGGCTGGCCGAACAAAATATGGCTTCTCGTGAAGGCGTTTGCGCTGCCGCGCGCGCTCGAATTTTTGACAATGAGCCCGACAAGGCGATTGCGTTGCTCGAGCCTGTCGCTGAAGAAAGCCTTTCGGCGAATGTCGCTTTTTTATTGGCTGACGCGCTTGAGAAGAATGGAGATCGTGCTGGCGCGCATGCAGTATTGCGCCTAGCGGCGGTTGCCCCGCGTGAGAGCGAGGTCCGAGCTGCGAGCTTTTTCCATCTGAAGAAAGATGATTGGCGGCGCGTGGTTCTTGATTTTCTGGAGAATGGCCGGATTGCGCCGCCATCGCTCGACGGGTTGGCGCCTGGGCTTGCACGAGAAGAATTCCTGCGCCTCGCCGGGCCGCCGATTATTGATATGGCGGAAACATCGGATCTCGAACAACAGGACGAAATATCTGATCCAACTGAAACGAGAAGCGGTTTCGGGGCTGAGGAAGATGCGCCGAAACCGCAAAGTGTTTTACATGAAGATGCCGCGGAGCCTGAAGAGAACGGGGCCGACCTTGAAGGTGACGCCGCCACCGCGCGTTTGATCAGCTAGGAACTTGTATGTCTGATCTGAAAATTCTTGTTGCGGGCGCCGCCGGACGGATGGGGCGGACCGTCATGCGCGAAGCGTTGCTGACCGACGGCATAGATTTGTGTGGCGGGTTCGAAGCCGCCGGTCACGAATTGCTGGGTAAAGATCTGGGCGAGCTGGCAGGGCTGGAGCCCGCCAGCAAGTTTTTGGCGGTCGCGAATCGCTCCTGCTTTGAATCGGCGGACGCCGTTATAGATTTTACAGCGCCTGAAGCGAGCATCGATAATGCCCGCCTCGCCATTGATGTCGGCGTTATGCTTGTTCTCGGCACAACAGGATTTAACACCGTGCAGGAAGAAGAAATCGGGCAACTCTCTAAGCGTGGTGTAATTGTCAAATCCGGCAATATGTCACTTGGCGTAAATCTCATCGCCCATTTCGTTCGCGAGGCTGCTGCGCGGCTTGGGCGTGAATTCGACATCGAAATTTTTGAAGCGCACCATCGCGATAAAAAAGATGCGCCGTCGGGCACTGCGCTCATGCTGGGCGCGGCGGCGGCTGAAGGACGGTCGACGACTTTGGAGAGCGCCGCTGTTTTTACAAGAAGTGGTTTGACGGGCGCGCGGCCGGAGAGCGCAATCGGATTTTCAGTTTTTCGCGGCGGCGGCGTTGTCGGCGACCATAACGTTACTTTCGCGGCGGCGTCGGAACTGGTCACATTTTCGCACCGAGCGCTCGACCGCTCCCTTTTTGCAAAAGGTGCGATCGCCGCTGCGAAATGGACGCGCGGCAAGACGCCAGGCCTTTATTCGATGGCGGACGTTCTCGGTTTGCCTGCCGACTAATACAAACTCACATTTTGCAGTTATTGCCTGTTTACCAAGCTTTCCCGCCATTCCTTAACCAGGCGGCCCCTAAGGTTCTTACAAAGGGGTTAGGGAATGCGTGCGGAAGTTCTGGGTGGTGCGGCGCTCATTGTAGCGGCGATGCTCGTCGCCAAGCAGTTAGATCGCCACGACGCGTTGGCGGCGGAGCCGGCGGCTGCGCCGGTCGTGGCGTCGGCGGCGTCTGTGCTCCCCCGGCAAACATCAACGCGAAGCGGTTTCGGCCGCGAGGTGCGCCTCGCCGCCGGCCCGAACCACCAATATTTCGTGACCGCCGCGGTCAATAACAGGCCTGCTTCCTTTCTCGTTGATACGGGGGCGAGCTATGTCGCCTTGCGCGCCTCGGATGCGGAAGCGGCCAATGTTTATGTTGACTGGCAGGACTACAAACACCCGGTTCGCACCGCCAATGGCGAAACCAAAGCCGCGCTGGTGTCCGTTGAGGAAATCGAGATCGACGGCATTCGCGTTGAGAATGTCGACGCGTTTGTTTTGCCCGATGATCAATTAGGCATGAATCTTCTCGGCATGAGTTTTCTGTCAAAGCTTGAGAGCGTCACGTCGAAAAACGGCGAGCTTGTCTTGAAAGGCTAGGCGTTAAAACGGCGCCATCAACGCCGGTAACCGGCCAATGTCGGCGCCCGCCTGTCTCATGAAAAATTTGCGCAGCGGCTTTACTGCGTTAACAGCGCCCATGCCGACGGATCGCGCAATGCGTAGAGGCGCGATGTCATTTGAAAACAGCCTGACAAGCGCGTCGCCCCCGAAGGCGAGTGTTGCGGAATCAAACCGGCGCCACGAATTATAACGCTCAAGCGTCGTCAGCGCGCCGATATCAAGGCCGACATCGCGCGCTTCAGCGAGTGTTTGCGTGAGCGCAGCGATATCCTTGACGCCGAGATTATAGCCCTGGCCGGCGATAGGATGGATGGCGTGCGCGGCGTCGCCGATGAGCGCCAACCGCGGCGCCATGAATGATTGAGCAAGGTGGAAAGCGAGCGGATAGGTCCAGCGCGGCCCCGCGAGCTTGACCTCGCCAAGGTAATCCCCGAATCGCGCGCTGATCGCCGCCGTGAATTCTTGCTCATCAAGCGCAAGATACGCGGGCGCGGCTTCTGACTTTTCCGTCCAGACGAGAGACGATCGATTATCCGTAAGCGGAAGAATTGCGAAAGGTCCGGACGGCAGGAACAACTCTTGCGCAAAGCCTTCATGCGGGCGTTCGTGGGCGACGGTCGCGACAATGCCCGCCTGATCGTAACCCCATTTGTTGACGTTGACGCCGGCTTCTGTTCGCAGCGCTGAAAAACGTCCGTCGGCGGCGATGACAAGCGGCGCTTGTAGTTTGCGACCGTCTTCAAGAACGATCTGCGCCTCGGATTTTGAATAGTCCGTGCGGGTCCGCCGCGCCGGCGCAATGAGCATTATGTTCGCCCGGCTTGCGACGCCCTCATAAATCGCGTGGCGCATGAAGCGATTTTCGATAATGAAACCGAGCGGTTCGTCATTGCCGAGTTCGCGGCTGTCGAAATGCAGGTGAAGGGACGAAACAAATCCGGGGCGATTGCGTAGGTCGCGCCTTCCGTCGCTGACGAGAATGTCGCGAATGGGTTCGGCGTCTTTTTCAAGCGGCCCCCAAACTCCCAACCTTTTGAAAACGCGCGCGCAGGCATAGGCGAGCGCCGTTGTCCGGCTGTCAAATGTTTCCGCGAGCTTTGTTGCTGGCGCATCGGCGTCGACCAGCGCGATGGAAAATCCTTGATCAGCGAGCGCCAGCGAGGCGAGCCCCCCTGCAAGGCCGCCGCCGACAATGATGATGTCAAATTCGGTCGCGTCATTCATGGCGTCATATTCCGCACTGCAAGCGGTGAGGTCCAGCGACATGAACGGCCTGCGGCGATCGGACTGGATGATCGGGAACCCGCAAAGTCGAAGCGCTGACAATCAGTTTTTCGCCATGTTGGAAGAATCTGCCAAATGATGCCGTCGCCGCGGCGCTCGGCGGCAGATATATTGCCGCACCGCAGCATTTTCCATTGCCGCTGGCGCCCAACCTCCATAGCCTCGGCTTTTTGCGGCTGGCGCCCGCCGGCGCGTCATCTTGAGGGTTCAGCGAATGAAATCTGCCCGGAGCAGAACAGGGATAATGCGGCCTGGCGCGATAATCGCCCTTGCGGGCGCCGGACTGATAATTTCGGCCAGCGGCGCTCTTGCAGAGGACGCCGCGCCTTCGCTCGACAGCGGCGACACGGCCTGGATGCTCGTTTCGACCGCATTCGTCCTTATGATGACGATCCCGGGGCTTGCGCTTTTTTATGGCGGCATGGTGCGCAAGAAAAACGTGCTGGCGACCGCCATGCAAAGTTTCGCGATCACGTGTCTCGTGACAATTATCTGGGTCGCTGCCGGCTATTCGCTGGCTTTTAAGGATGGCGGCACGGTCAATGGATTTATTGGCGGGTTTTCCGCCTTTTTCCTGAATGGCGTCACGACGGACTCGCTTGTAGGGACGATCCCCGAATCCGTTTTCATGACTTTCCAGATGACATTCGCGATCATCACCCCGGCGCTTATTACGGGCGCCTTTGCTGACCGGATGAAATTCTCGGCCATGCTCTGGTTCATGGGGCTCTGGTCGCTCATTGTCTATGCGCCGGTCGCTCATTGGGTGTGGGGTGGCGGCTTTCTTTCCGAATGGGGCGTTCTCGACTTCGCCGGCGGCACGGTCGTGCACATCAATGCCGGGGTCGCCGGACTTGTCTGCGCCCTGATGATCGGCAAGCGCGAAGGGTATGGCAGCGTCAATATGGCGCCGCATAATCTGGTTTATTCGCTGATCGGCGCGGCGCTTTTGTGGGTCGGCTGGTTCGGCTTCAATGCCGGCTCGGCGGTTGCCGCCAACGGGGCGGCCGGCATGGCGATGGCGGTGACGCAAATCGCCGCTGCGTCCGCGGCGCTCGCCTGGATGTTTGCTGAATGGAAATTGCACGGCAAGCCGAGCATCCTCGGCGTCATATCGGGCGCCGTCGCCGGCCTTATCGCGATTACGCCGGCGTCCGGGTTCGTCGGGCCGATGGGCGCCATTGCGATCGGCGCTGCGGCGGGCCTTGTCTGCATGTATTTCGCTGTCACGGTGAAAAACCGGCTCGGCTATGACGACTCGCTCGACGCGTTCGGCGTTCATGGCGTTGGCGGATTTGTCGGCGCGATCCTGACGGGCGTGTTCGCTACGAAAGCGATCTATGACGGCGATGGCGGCCTTGTTGACGGGCATCCGGGACAGATCTGGACGCAATTCGTCGGCACGCTGGCAACGATTGCCTGGGCTGGCGGGGCGAGCGCCATCATCCTCCTTGTTCTCGACAAGACAATCGGTCTTCGGGTGTCGCGAGAGGTCGAGATCGAAGGCCTCGATCTTCGCCTGCATGGCGAAACCGTCCAATAACCGGCGTCGCTGCCGGGCCGGCCAGTTCCTGTTTTCAATCCGGCGGCGAAGCGTTCTAAAAGCGCCGCGAAACAAATCGCCGGACCTCAAATGTTTTCTCGCCGCCGCGCCGCCGCCGCAATAATCGTCTTCCTTCTTTCTCCGACGCTTGCCTTCGCGCAGGAGGCGGCGCCTGCGAGCGAAACGTCGATCTTTATTTTCAACACGTTGCTGCTCCTTGCCGGCGGCGCGATGGTTTTCCTGATGATCGCCGGCTTTGCGCTTTATCAGGCGGGTCTGGTAAGAGCCCGCAACGCCGCCGCAACGATTGTCGCCATCGTGACAGCGATCGCCGTTGCGTCGATGAGCTTTTGGGCGGTCGGCTATAATCTCCAATTCAGCGCCGAGCCGGGCGGCCTTCTCGGCGCCTTCAAGCCATGGAAGCCGAGCGACATTGACCCGGTCGGCGCTGGCTCGGCTTCCGCTGCTAAATGGTTTTTCGCGGCGATGTTGGCGGCGCTCGGCCCGGCGATCATCGCCGGCGCCGTCGCCGGGCGAATGCGGATTGCCGCTTACGCCGTATTCACCGCTCTTTATGCGGGCTTTCTTTATCCGGTTTGCGCCTCGTGGGTCTGGGGCGGCGGTTATCTTGCTGTTGAATGGAAGTTTCATGACATTGCCGGCGCTGCTGTCATCCATGTCGCTGCGGGTGCTGCGGCCCTTGCCGGCGCGCTCGTCACCGGCCCGCGCCGCGGACGGTTCAGTCCTGAACGGCGCGTTGATTTCGCTTCCAATGCGCCGCTTGCAGCAAGCGGTGGATTCCTGATCTGGATTTCCTGGTTCGCGCTCATCGCAACGGGAAGGATGACGCTCGCATCAGTCGGCGATGCAATCGCCATGTCTGCGGCGATCGCCAACGCCGCCATCGCCGCCGCTGCAGCGGCGCTTGCTGCGATCACCATGACGATTGTCATCCACCAGAAGATCGATCCGAAAATCGCGCTTGGCGGGCTTATCGGCGGGCTCGTTGCGATTTCAGCCGAACCGCTGGCGGCGGCAATCTGGCAGGCGGCGCTCATTGGCGCGATGGCTGGCGTTATCGTCGCCGCCGGGGGGCCGTTGATTGAACGGTTGAGGATCGACGACGTCGCCAATGTCGTGCCGACCCATCTTCTCTGCGGCGGCTGGGGCGTTCTGATCGCAGTCTGGAGCGATCCGGCGATCTCGCTCGGCGGCCAGATCGTCGGTCTGGCGATGATCGCCGGTTTTTCCTTCGTCGTCAGCGCCCTCATCTGGATCATGCTGAAATACTCAATTGGCGTGCGGCCAAGCGCGGAAGCGGAAATGCGCGGCCTCGATCAGGTTGCGCTCGGCGTCGACGCTTATCCGGAATTTCGAAATGGTTAATGCGCGTTAACCCTTTTATCCGGCGTGCATGGCATGATCGCGTCAGCTGCGACTGCGCAACATTTCTGCGACGAGTAAGACGAGTTTGAGATCGATGGCACGGCGAAGAACGCGCGCTCGAAAAGGGCCGACGCTTGGCGAACGGCTTGACCGGCTGCGCCGACAGACATTCGCGCGTGCTGGCGGTGCGGCGATGATCGTGCTCGGCGTGTGGCTGTTTCTGGCCGTCGCGACTTTTTCGATCAGCGATCCAAGCCTTGATAACGCAACGCCGCGCGCCGTTGAAAACTGGGCTGGCCCTTTGGGCGCCGTCACCGCAGACATTCTTCTGCAATTCATCGGCGCGGCATCGCTGCTGATTGCGCCGCCGCTCATCATCTGGGGCTATGTCGCTTTTGCGCGCGGCGCCGACATTATTCCGGATGAAAAAACGCCGCTTGAAGCAGCCTTGCGCATGGCGCTTGGGCCATTGAGCCTCATCTTGCTGGCGGGCGCGGCCTCGATCGCGCCGACGCCCGCTTCCTGGCCGTTCGTCACAAATGCGGGCGGCGTTTTCGGCGATGCTTTGTCCGGCTTTTTCCTCTCGCTTTCCGGATCGATCGCGCCCATCGCCGCCGCGATCATCACCGGCGCGGCATTCGGCGTTGTCGGTTTCGCCGCTTATTTCTACGCCTGCGGCCTTACCGTCGGGCGCGTTGAAGACGCCTATGACGCGGTCGATCTTTTCGTCCGGCGCGTTCGCCGCTTCGCGATAGCGCGCTATGACGCGGTTACCCGTCAAGACATCCATCATGAGCGCGAGGAAGAAGAGTTCTCGCCCGCCGATCTTGAAGGCGATCTGATGGCCGAAGACCGCGAGCCGCCGCTTGTCGCGCTTGGCGACGGGCCCGGCGGCCAGCCGCAACATCATCCGCAAGGGCAAAGAAGGTCGGCAAACGCGAGGCGCGCGAGGCGCAGGGCGAACTCGCCGTCTTCAAGCCTGACGCCCGGATGCCGGCGCTCAATCTTCTCGCCAAGCCGGGAGCGAAAACCGCGCGCGTCGTTTCCGATGAAGCGCTCGACCAGAACTGCCCGCATGCTTGAAAATGTGCTCGCCGATTTCGGCGTTAAGGGCAGATCATCGTGTGCGACCGGGCCCGGTCGTCACGCTCTGACTTGAGCCGGCCGCCGGCGTTAAATCCTCGCGCGTCATCGGCCTTGCCGACGATATCGCCAGATCACGATGAGCGCTATCGCCGCGCGCGTCGCGGTCGTGCCGGGGCGCAATGTCATCGGCATCGAACTGCCGAACCAGGACCGCGAAACCGTTTATATCCGCAGGCTTGTCCGAAAGCCGCCGAGGTTGAAAATTCGCGCGGCGAGCTGACGCTTGCGCTCGGCAAGACAATCGGCGGCGAGCCTGCCTGCCGATCTTTCCCGCATGCCGCATTTGCTGATCGCAGGCACGACGGGCTCTGGCAAATCGGTCGGCATCGTAACCTGATGATCCTGTCGCTGCTCTATCGGCTGTCGCCCGATGACTGCAAAATGATCATGATCGACCCGAATGCTTGAGCTTTCCGTCTGAAGGCATTCCGCATCTTCTGGCGCCCGTCGTCACTGACCCAGAAAAGCCGTCGTCGCTCAAATGGACCGTCCGCGAGATGGAGGAGCGCTATCGCCGCATGTCGAAAGTCGGCGTGCGGAATATCGAGGGCTTCAACCAGCGCATCGAAGAGGCCGAAGAAAACGGCGAGATGCTGACGCGGCGCGTTCACACCGGCTATGACGAGGAGACCGGCGAGCCCGTCTATGAAGTCGAAGAGCTCGAATACGAAGCGATGCCGTTCATCGTCGTCGTGATCGACGAAGTCGCTGACCTCATGATGGTCGCCGGCAAGGACATTGAAGGCATGGTGCAGCGCCTTGCGCAAATGGCGCGCGCCGCCGGCATCCATCTCATCATGGCGACGCAGCGCCCGTCGGTCGACGTCATCACCGGCACGATCAAGGCGAATTTCCCGACGCGGATTTCCTTCCAGGTCACCTCGAAAATCGACAGCCGCACCATTCTCGGCGAGCAGGGCGCGGAGCAGCTGCTCGGCATGGGCGACATGCTTTACATGGCCGGCGGCGGGCGCATCCGCCGCGTTCACGGCGCGTTCGTTTCCGACGAGGAGGTCGAAAAGGTCGTCGCCTTCCTGAAGAAGCAGGGCAAGCCGTCCTATGTGCAGGAAGTCACCGAGCTGCGCGAGGATGACGACGCCGCGGCCTTTGACGGTCTCGACATTGGCGGCAACACCTCCTCGGGCGACGCGCTTTACGACAAGGCGGTGGCGATTGTTTTGCGCGACCGTAAGGCGTCGACCTCCTACATCCAGCGGCGTTTGCAGATCGGTTACAACCGTGCTGCGACGCTTATCGAACGGATGGAGGATGAAGGCGTCGTGTCGAGCGCCAATCACGCCGGCAAGCGAGACATCCTTGTCGGCGAGGACGCCGCCTGATCGAGCGCGTGAAGTAACGCCGGACAATCCTGACAAGCTGGCGCGCATCCTACAGGACGATTCCTTTGTTCATGCGGGGTGCAGCGCGTTTGTACGGATAGTGCGGATCGGCGTTTTCCCTCGATTTATGTTTTTCATCCGCTTCTGTTGCGGCAAACATTTTCATTGCGCTCCTTTCTGACCGAGATATTCAAACAGGCATCATAAAGCCTCCGGTGAGGTGTCGGATAAACCGGGGGATAACGTGGGGGATAAGTTCGCCCGATGCGCCTAGCGCCTTGAAGCGCCTGCGAAATTTCGCTCCCCATTTGCGCGTTTGTTGAACGCCGCCTTTCGCGAAGGTTGTGAGCGAGAGAATTATTGGACGATCGACAATGCGCGTCCTATCGAAAGCGGTTTTTCAAGCGGCGCAGCATATGCTCCGCTTCGAGGCCCGCGGTTTTCTTCTGAATGGCGAAGCTTGAAAAATCGGGGCCCTTGCGCCCGAGATTGAATTTGTAGCGGTCATCGCCCGCGAGGAAATCATAGCGGCACATGCCGCTTTTGAGATGGTCTTCGATCGCCAGCGCATGCGCGACAAGCCCCGGCTTCAAATGCTTGTTCGCTTCAACGCGAAAGCCCGCGAGGTTGAAGAGAACGGCGCCGCGATCGATGTAATTCTGGAGGTAAGCGAAGGGTTCGCCGCCCGCTGATGCGCGAATGAGTTCAACGCCGCCCGCTTCAAATGCGCCGCGAATAAGCGCCTGCTGGAACCGCATCGTGAAAGGCGCATCGAGAATTCCCTTCTTGCCGCGCGCGCGCCATTTCTCGCTTTGCCACGCGGCGGCGGCGCCGAACCAGTCTTCCGCTTCCTCCAATGTGCGCGCGCGCTCGAAGCTCAATGCGCCGCGCTCTGAATAAAGTTTCAACGAGCGCTGAATTTGCGCGCGCGTTGAGCGGCCGAGCTTAGTCAGATAGGCTTCGAGATCGGCGACGCCGTCTTTTCGTAACGCCTCTAGATCGACAAAGGCCGAACCGGCTTCGGCGCGACGGTGAATGCGCAGATTTTTCGTCTCAGCGATTTCCGCAATCATCGCTTCGCTTCGGGCGAGCGCGTTGGTGAGGATGATTTCAGACCATTGAGGCGCGCCAGGCGTGTCTGGCGCGAGCAGGGCTTCGATGAGCGCGGCCCAGGCTTTCTCTTCGGCGCCCGCCTCGGCAATGAGCGTTGTAAATTCACCTTGCGCGCAGTCGCGGGCATCTGCTCCGATTTCATTGACGCGCAATTGCCGCACGGAAAACGCGCCGTGACGGCGTTCGGTCACCGGCCACAAAAGCGTCATCGCGATAATTTTCTCGCCGTCAAAAATACGCGCGGCGATGATATTTTTGGGCGCCGTTTCCAGCATGGCGCGCAGCCAGAAACTGCTTTGAAAGAAAGAGCGCTCGCCCGCGCGCTCCAGCGCGCACCAGTCGCCCTCCAGCGCTGCGTCGCCAGGGGCTTTGGAAAATCTGACGGCGAGACCGGCCATTAACCTCGTTTCCTTCGCGCAATTCCGGTGCAATCGCTGCGCCATGGCGAGCCTATCACATGCGGCTCGCAAGGCGGCGGCTGGCGCTCGTTCAGAACTTCGCTATGGTCAAAAGAAAAAAAGGAAAAAAGAACAATGCAGCCCCTTAATATTGTTGAAGCCGATGATCTTGTCGCCTGCGAGACGCCCGAGGCCGCAGTGGCGCGCCTCATCGCCCTTTATGACGAAGCAATTGACGCTGTCGCCGCACGCTTCCGCGACTATGCCGGCGGAAAGCTGAAGCCCGGCGATGGCGGCCACGCCGTCTATCCTTATCTCTGCGCCGAAGTGCCCGCCGAACGCGCGATCCAGACCGGCAGTCTGGCGCTCGGCAAGATCGCCGCATCGAGCCTTCACGCCGCGACGGTGACGCAGCCAAAGCTGTTTTCAAATTACCTCCATGAACAATTGACGCGCATTTCAGAGCTTTATGACGCACGGCTTTTCGTCGGCCGGTCGAAAACGCCGATCCCTTTAAGCTTCGCGCTGGAACAGGCGACAGCGGCGTTAACGCCGGCGCAGCGCGAGGAATTGCAGCACCATTTCTATACGCCAAACCTTGTCGCAACGAACGATATCATCGTCGATGGCGGCGCCATCCTTGAGCGCGGCGGCGCATTGCCCCTGTCGCTCTTCACCGCCGAGCGCACCGATTACTCCCTGCACCGGATCCAGCATTATACGGCGACGAAGCCTGAGCATTATCAGAATTTCATTCTGTTCACGAACTATCAGCGTTATGTCGACGAGTTCATCGAGCTCGGGCAGGCGCTGGTCAAGAAGGGCGAGATCGACGCCCTCATCGAGCCGGGTGACCGCATCACGAAAAAGGACGGCGTTCCCTCAAAGCCGCCGCTCGCCAAGCAGCCGCAAATGCCGGCCTATCACTTCGTGAAGAAGAATCATGCAGGCGTCACGCTCGTCAATATCGGCGTCGGTCCGTCAAACGCTAAAACGATCACCGACCACCTTGCGGTCTTGCGCCCGCATGTGTGGCTGATGATCGGCCATTGCGGCGGGCTTCGCCGCACGCAGCGTCTCGGCGATTACGTGCTGGCGCACGCCTATCTCCGCGAGGATGCGGTGCTTGACGACGCGTTGCCGCCGTCGATCCCTCTCCCGACCATCGCCGAGGTGCAGCTTGCGATGACGGCGGCGGTTGAAGAGGTCGCCGACATTCCGCCGGGCGAACTCAAAAAGCACCTTCGCACAGGCACAGTCGTCACCACCGCTGACCGCAACTGGGAGCTAAATTTCGAAAAGATCGCGGTGCGCCTCAACCAGTCGCGCGCCATCGCCATCGACATGGAATCGGCAACGATCGCCGCCAACGGTTTCCGCTATCGCGTGCCCTATGGCACGCTTCTTTGCGTTTCCGACCGGCCGCTGCATGGCGAGATCAAGCTCCCCGGCATGGCCGACGCCTTCTATCAGGCGCGCGTTTCGCAGCATTTGGATATCGGGCTCAAGGCCATCGAACTTCTCCGCGCCGAAGCGGAAGCGGGGACGCTGCATTCGCGGAAATTGAGGAGTTTCGACGAACCGTTTTTGCGGTAGCTCGAATTAAGCGCTGGCCGCTTCAAGGATTTGGCGTAACCGCAGGAAATTGAAAATTATCGGGAACGCGAACGGCCGTGAATGTCACTTCAAGCCCGTTGTCGCGGTAGACAAATTTGTCCTTCTCGACCGAAATGACGTCATAGACGAAGTAATCAAATTCCGCCTCCCTGCGGTTGTCAGGAAGGGTCCAGAACTTCCCCTGACATATTCTCCATCGCCCGTTTTCAACGTCAATCTTTTCCTCGCCGCTGGACGTGCTCCTATTTTCTAAGAAATAGGTCTGATCTGGCGACCTTCGATCGATGAACTCGATCTGATCTCCGTCTAATTCAAACTTGCCGTACCATGTTCCGACAAGCAGTCGACTTTCAGCGCTTGGCTGACATTCCGGGGCATGAAACGGCAAGTAATTCGAGAAACCGCTGAGAACAGCGGGAGCCAGAATGAATGCGATCAATCGGCGCATGTCGCCCCCAATTAGCAGCCGCCCCAAATTCATCCTATTTTCAGAGCTTCGAGACCGCAATCAGCTTGTTTGCGGTCGCCGGATGTTCGCCCTCACAACCCCCGCTCGTAAATCCTGTAAGTCTTGTAAATCTCGCCGCCGAGATCGATGAGCATATTGAGCATGTCCTTGTTGATCTCGAGGATCCAGGAAAGCTCGGACGCGGTGACGCCATTGTCCATATTGGCGGAGTTCACCATCTCGATAATTTTGTAGGCGAAGGCGGCGCCGACCGGCTTGCCGTGAAGTTTCTTCCTGACGCCCATTAGCGGCATGCGCGCCTGTGAAAGCTTTTTGACTTTGAGGCGCCATAAAAGCTTCGCCCAGTTAAAGGGCAAGAGCTTGCCGTCGAATTCCTTCACCGCTTCCATCACATTGGGCAAAACAAGACCGAAAGCGACGGGCTCGCCGTCATATTCGCAGAAGATGACGTTGTAAGGTTCAAGGATGGGGCGCAGCTCCTTCGCCATATGGGCGACCTGTTCCTCCGTCATCGGAACAAAGCCCCAATTGTCGGACCAGGCGTCGGCGTAAATGTCGACCAGCGTCGCGATTTCCTCGTTGAAACGCTTGAAGTCGATGAGGCGGATATTGACCTTCGGGCTTTTGAGCGCCCGCTCGATAAACTTCATCCGCTTTTCAGGAATGAATTGCCGCCGCGGAATATATCTGAGCGCAAACATGTCCATCGCCTTGGCGTAACCGCCGGCCTCGACGTGGCGCTGATACCATTGGCGGCCATGCGGCATCATGACGTAAGGGGGCGTGTCGAAGCCGTCGATAAGAAGGCCGCATTCCTCGTTGACGGAGAAGGAAAACGGTCCGGCGATTTTCGTCATGCCGCGCGCGCGCATCCAGTCTTCGGCGGCGTTCAAAAGCGCGGCGAAGACTTGCGGATCGTCTATCGCGTCGAGGAAGCCGAAATGACCGGTTTTCTCCTTGTAATGATCATTATGGAGCGGGTTGATGAAGGCGGAGATGCGCCCGGCGACGCGCCCGTCTTTCTTTGCGATGAAAAGCGCCATGTCGGCGCCTTTGAGCGCCGGATTCGCTTTCGGGTTCAACCGCGCGTCGATTTCAAATTCCAGCGGCGCGACGAAATTCGGATCGTCCGAAAAGGGAATTTTTCCCGCCGCGATGAACGCCTTGCGGCCAGCCGGGCCCGTGACTTCTTCAACTGTTATCGCCGGGGTTAATGCGGGCGCGCTTTGGCTCATCGCTCTCATCCTCCAGATGAAGGAGGGAACGGGTCGGCCGGATCGTCCGGCGGGTCAAGTCTTGACGATGACAGTGAGATGCAATGCCGCGCATTTGCGGGCGGCGGTCAGCCTTTGAGCTGGATTTCGACCTCAACGCCTTCGGCCGGCACTTCAAACAATGTGTCGGCGATTTTCGGCGCGGCGAGGCGCACCGGAGGATTGTTGGAAAGGCCGAACGGTTCGGCGGGGATGCCGAACGGGCCCTTGTCGAGCGTCCGGTTGGCGTTCTTGTCGTGATAGAGCGCAACGGCGTATTCGCCGGGCTTTGGCGCATGCATGCAGAATTCGGTTGTCGGCGCGCGCGCGGCGAACCGCACCTGCTGCACGCGGCCCTCGCGCTTCAAATAGCCGGCCTCGTCATTTCGATAGAGATCGGCGACGATGAGGCCGACGCTCTTGGCGACCTTGTCGAGCTTGACGCGCACTTCGTTCGGCGCGCCGGTGCAGCTGACATGGTTGAAAGGGCGGTCCTTGGCGGCGGCCGGCAGAACCGGGCTCGCATCGCCAGCCACCATCGCAACTGAAACCAGAAACTCAAGCATCTCTTTTCACACCCAACGCAGGAACCGAACGCACTCCTCCCGCCAATGCGGTCTCTTGCGAGAGGCGCGCCATTGTTGCCGCGAAAAATCGTCCCAAATCGGGCCTCATTGGGGCCGTCCGATCAACGGTTTGTGACCCTCGCGGCTGATTATCCCTCGCCGCCGCCTTCATTGCCGCCTAGCCGGGCGTTCGGAAACGCCTCCGCCATTGCGCCATAGGCCGAAACGAGACGGTCGATATCTTCACTCGTATGCGCCGATGAAACGGCGAGGCGCAGCAGCGATTCCTTGCCGGGCGTTCCGGGCGGGATCGCCATGTTAACGTAAACGCCGTTTTCGAGCAGGAAATTCCAGGCCGCGAAAGCCTCCTCTCTCGTTTCGAGCAGAACGGAGATAACGGGCGCCGGCGGCGCTGCGAGGCGCAGGCCATATTGCGTCAACGCCGCATGGAGACGGTTGGCGTTCTCCCAGAGTTTGGCGCGGATCGACGGGTTTTCCTTGATATTCTGAAGCGCCGCGCCCGCCGAAGCGATCGTCGCCGGCGATGGCGATGCGGTGAACTGATAGGGCCGCGAGGAAAAGCGCAGATATTCGACTTCAGGATGGTTTGACGCAACGAAACCGCCGATCGAAGCGAGCGCTTTTGAAAACGTGCCCGTGTAGAAATCGATCTTGTCCATCACGCCTTCGGCTTCAGAAACGCCCTTGCCGGTTTCGCCGTAAACGCCGAAGGAGTGCGCTTCATCGACAAGCAGCATGGCGTCATGCTTGTGCGCGACTTCGACGAATTCCTTCACCGGCGCGATGTCGCCATACATCGAATACATGCCTTCGATGCAGACGAGCTTTCCGGCATATTTCGGGTCGAGCCGGGCGAGGCGCTTGTCGAGGCTTTCGGGATCATTGTGACGGAAGCGGACCGTCTCCGCGCCTGATAGCCGGCAGCCGTCATAGATGCAGGCATGGCAATCAGCATCGATCAGCACCGCGTCTTCAGCCGGATTGATGAGCCCGGCGATGGCGCCGAGGTTGGCGGTGTAGCCGGTCGAAAAGACCACGCAATCCTTCATGCCGAGATAATCGGCGAGATCGCGCTCAAGCTTCTTGTGGCCGGAGAAAGTGCCATTGGCGAAACGCGAGCCGGTCGTGCCGGTGCCTTCATGATCGAGCGCTTCCTTGGCGGCTTCGATCGCTTTTTTCTCGAAGGTCTGGCCGAGATAATTATGCGTGCCGGCGAGCACAGTCTCGCGCCCCTTGATCCTGGCGCGGGTCGGACCGAGCACTTCCTCCATCACCACCGCAAACGGATTTTTTCCGATCGCGGAGAGCTGGTTGTAAAGCTCGGCGTTCTTTTCGAACTTGTCGAAGAGGCTCATTGCGTCAGCCCTGCTGGCCCTTGATGGCGTGAATGGCGTCGACCAGCTGGCCGATGGTTTTGGTTTCCGAAATGGTGCTCACCGGAATCGAGATGTCGTAATAATCCTCGACATCCATGACGAGGTCGAGAACCGAAACGCTATCGACTTCGAGATCGGCGACAAGGTCGGTGTCGCGCGTCAGTTTGACGCCCGACTTGTTGAGCGGCTCCAGCAGCGTGCAGATCCGGCGAAAGACGAGATCGTCGTCTTCCTGGATGCCTGATTGTTCAAGTCCCGACATGGCTTATCTCCGGTCTTCGTCTCGCCTTCGCGCGCTGAGCGCTAAAGAAGGTCCTGTTCTTGATACCAGCGGATGGTTTTTGCAAACCCTTCCGCCAGCGGCGTTTTCGGCGCCCAGCCAGCGGCTTTCGAAAACAGATTGTCGCGCGCGACCCAGTCGGGATGAAAAAACTCGTTGACCTGCCCCTGGCGCATGCTTGGCGGCCGCCCGAGCGCCCGGTCGGCGGCGCGAACGCCTTGATGATAAAGCGCAACGGCGGGTTTTGGAACGCGCACTGCAACAGGGCTCGCGCCAAAGGCCTCACCGAGCGCCTTGCCGATTTCCGCCCAGCTGTAACCGTCCGGTCTGTCGTCGCCGACTTCGTAGACGGCGCCCGGCTCGGCCTTTGTGATCGCCGCGATGAGCGCCTCGGCGGCGTCTTCAACGAAAAGCAGCGAGGCGCGGGCCGGTTCGTCGGTCGCCGGTTCCAGCGCAAAGCCCGATTTGATGAGCTTGAAATAGGGAAGCGTGCCCATGTCGCCCGGCCCGTAAATCGCCGGCAGCCGCAGGGAGAGAAATTCGCAAGACCTCGCCGCGGCGACCGCGCGTTCGCCCTCGAATTTGCTCATCGCATAGGGCGAGGCGTCCGGCGCGCGCGCCGACATTGAAGAAGCGTAGATAAAGCGCGCGCCGGCTTTCGCCGCCGCGCTAGCGGCGCGGCCAGCGCCAGCTGCGTTGATTTTGAGATAATCCTGTTCGGTCGGCGCATTGGTGACGCCGGCGAGATGAATAACCGCGCCGGCGCCGTCAGCGAGACGGTCGAGGGCCGCCTCGTCGTCGAGATCACCCAGCTCCGTATAAAGATTATCGGCGCGCTTCAACTTCGCCGGGTTGCGTGCGAGCGCGCGAACGCGAACGCCGCGATCCAAAAGTTTGTCGATTAGGGCCGCGCCGATAAAACCTGTCGCGCCGGTCACGGCGATGAAACCTTGGCCGGCGTCCTTTTCGGCGTCCTTGCCGGCGGCAGTCACACGCGGGCTTCAGCAAGCGCCTTTGGCGCTTCATTGTCGATGAGATATTCGTCGAACTCGCCAGCGAGATATTTCTGTTTGACCTTGGCGCGCGAAAGCTTGCCTGAGGACGTCATCACCATTGAATGCGGGCGCGCAAGAATGACGGTCGCTGGCGCGCCGGCCGCGCTTTGAATGGTGCTGGCGACTTCGCGGTGGAGCGCGCCAAGCGCTTCGGCCGAAAGGCCGCGACGTTCGGCGACGACAACTATTTTCTCGCCGGCGCCGTCATCGACGGAAAACGCTGCAACGCCGCCCTGGCGAACGCCGTCGACTTTCTCAACGGCCCATTCGATGTCCTGCGGCCAGATATTGCGGCCATTGATGATAATGAGGTCCTTGGCCCGTCCGGTAATGACGATCTCGCCGCCGAGGAAATAACCCATATCGCCGGTGTCGAGCCATTCGCCGTCATAAAGTCGCGCGGTTGCTTCCGGATCTGAGAAATATCCGGGCGTCAGGCTCGGGCCCCTGACGTAAATGCGCCCGACCTTGCGGTCGGCGAGCGTTTCGCCATTCTCACCGCGCACGTCGAGCTCATGATCTGGCAGCGCTTTTCCGCAGAGAACGAAACCGCGTCTGTGTTCCGGCGAGGTGACGGCGGAAGCGGGCTGCGCGACGCCTGAGCGATTGTAATGGCGCATATCGACATAATCGACTGCAACCGGCGTCGAGCATTGCGTGAAGGAAACAGCGAGCGTCGCCTCGGCCATGCCGTAGCTCGGGCGGAACGCATTGGCGCGAAACCCGACCGGTGCAAAGGCTTCCGCGAAGAGGTTCAAGGCTTCAGGGCGCACCATGTCGCCGCCAATGCCGGCGACGCGAATGGTTGAAAGGTCGAGCGCGCCGTCTTCGGCCTTGCTCGCGCGCCGCGCCGATAGTTCGTACCCGAATGAAGGGCTGTAGGTGATTGTCGCCTTGTTCTCGGTGATGATGCGCAGCCATAAAAGCGGCCGGCGCACGAAATCAGACGTGGCGATGAAATCGATCGACCGCTGGCCGTACATCGGCGCCAGCGCAAAGCCGATAAGACCCATATCGTGATAAAGCGGCAGCCAGCTTGCGGCGCGGTCATCCGGAACGATTTGCAGGCCGTATTTGGTAATGCCGTGAAGATTGGCGTTTACCGATTTTTGCGTGCCGATGACGCCTTTAGGCGCGCTTGTCGAACCGGAAGAATATTGGATGTAGCAAAGCTCGTCCGGACCAAAAGGCGCCGGCTGTTCGCTCGCTTCCGGCAGGGCGGCGAGTTCTTCGTAATCGAGAATTGCGACGTCGGGTTTTGACGCCAGCGCTTCAACGAGGAATTCGCGCAACGAAGCAGGGCCAATCGCGCCGGCCGCATCGGCGCCTTCGACCATCAGCCTTACTTGCGTCAGATATCCTTCCTTGCCGCCGAGATTGACCGGCATCGGCATCGGCGCCGGCACGAGGCCCGCATATTGGCAGGCGAAAAAGACGGTCATGAATTCCGGCGTCGTCTCGGCGACAAGCGCCAGCCGGTCGCCGCGTTCAAATCGCGAGGCGAGACGGCGGGCGAGCGCGCGCGCCGCGTCGCGAATGTCAGCCCAGGTTGCGCGCGCCGCGAGTTCGCCGCGCAAATTATAGAAATTACAGCCGGTTGCTCCACGCGCCGCATAATCAAGCGCGTCGGTGAGCGTCGCGAATTGCTCGAGCTTTAACGCCAGCTCGGCGTTCTGCGTTATTGTCGGCCCGTTGGTCGCCGCTTCGCCGGCCACAGGGATGACAGCCATTACGCCCCCGCCTTTCGCCGGTCCTTAGCCGGCATTCGCTTCAACAACACTCCGCCCTTGTGGAAAGCATCAATAGCTTCCGCAGCGGCGGATTTCACCCAAAACCTTGAGGCGCGCGACATCAAGCTCAGTGAATTCCTTCGATTTTTCGCAGATCGCCGCTGCGAATGTCGCCCTTGGTCCGTATCGTCATCCTTGCCAGCGCCCGCTTTCGCCCCAGGATTTGCGGGCCTGCGCAACAAGAGGCCCGCACAAGTTCTGGCCAAGCTTTGGCGAATAGCCGCTGGGGGGCTATCCGACAAGACAAGCCGACAAGGCCGCGTTTCAACAATTGCGCGCCGATGTTTCAGGGTGGCTTCGCTGTGCGATAGCCTTGCGGGAACAACAGCTTGGACGCCAAACCGGCGTCGGCGCCCAAGGCTCGACGTCGCGATCTTTTCGGCTCCGCGACGGTCTTTTCCACACGCCCGGTAGGGCCGGAAATGAATGCTGATCATGCGCTTCTCCTCGTGATCGCCAGGAAAGCCGAGTGATCTGGCCATTGATTATTTCGATAAAGAAATGGGTTTTCTCTTGTAACGGCTTTGGCGTGTTCAAACGCGTTTCATTCGACGATCAAGCATCGACGCCGGCAAATTTGAAAAGGCGTTCTATTCATTATCTGCAGGCAGAACTTTCTGTTGATTTTGCTGAACGGCTTTGCCAGTTTCCGCCGCGATCAAGACGGGGGCTGATTGAAGCGCAGGCGCGCCTCGGGAGAAATCTCGACCGCCGCGGCCATATCGGCGTTCTCCCCCCTGTAAATTCCAGTCAGCAGCCCCGCGAGGGGCGAGGAAAGGTTACAATGAGCATGAGCTTGTTGCTGGTCATCGGGGCCGGCATGGCGGCCATTCTTTATGGCGTCGTCACAATCCAGCAGGTGATGTCCCTTTCAGCCGGCAACGCCCGGATGAAGGAAATCGCCGGCGCCATCCAGGAAGGCGCATCCGCCTATCTGAAGCGTCAATATACGACGATCACCATTGCGGGCGTCGTCGTATTCATCGTGTTGTTCGCGGCCTTCCGCGATCCGATCCCGCCGATCGGTTTTGCGCTTGGCGCGTTCCTGTCAGGCGCAGCCGGTTATATCGGCATGCTTGTTTCGGTGCGGGCGAACGTCCGCACGACGCAGGCGGCGAGCGAAGGGCTGGGCAAAGGTCTTTCGGTCGCGTTCCGCGCCGGCGCCGTCACCGGCATGCTTGTCGCCGGCCTCGCGCTGTTGGGCCTCGCCGGTTACTACGCGATCCTGACGGGCCCGATGGGGCTTGAGCCGGAAAGCCGCGGCGTCGTGAACGCGCTTGTCGCGCTATCGCTCGGCGCGTCGCTGATCTCCGTCTTCGCTCGTCTCGGCGGCGGCATCTTCACCAAAGGCGCCGATGTCGGCGGCGACATGGTCGGCAAGGTTGAAGCCGGCATTCCCGAAGACGATCCCCGCAACCCCGCGACGATCGCGGACAATGTCGGCGACAATGTCGGCGACTGCGCAGGCATGGCCGCGGACCTTTTCGAAACCTATGTCGTCACGGTCGCCGCAACGATGGTTCTCGGCTCGATCCTCTTCACGGCGGACGCTGCGCGTTTCATGTTCTACCCGCTCGCGATCGGCGCCGTGTGCATCGTGACGTCGATCCTCGGCACCTTCGCCGTCCGTCTCGGCAAGGGGTCGAAAAACATCATGGGCGCCCTTTATCAGGGCCTCATCGCGACAGGCGTTCTTTCGCTCGTCGCCATCGGCGCCGTCACCGCCAATATCTTCGGTTTCAGCGACACGATCGGAACGACGGCGGCCGGAAACGCCTTCACCGGCATGAGCCTTTTCATCTGCGGCGTCGTCGGTCTCGTGGTGACGGGCCTCATCGTCTGGATCACCGAATACTACACCGGCACGGGCTTCCGCCCGGTGAAGTCGGTCGCGGCGGCCTCGGTTTCCGGCCACGGCACCAACGTCATCCAGGGCCTCGCCGTCTCGATGGAAGCGACCGCGATGCCTGCGCTCGTCATCATCGTCGGCATCGTCGTCACCTATAACCTTGCAGGCCTTTACGGCATCGCGACGGCGGTGACGACCATGCTCGCGCTCGCCGGCATGATCGTCGCGCTCGACGCCTTCGGTCCGGTTACGGACAATGCGGGCGGCATCGCGGAGATGTCCGGCCTTGAAGGTTCGGTGCGTGAAACGACGGACGCGCTCGACGCGGTCGGCAATACGACGAAAGCCGTCACCAAGGGCTACGCCATCGGGTCGGCGGGTCTCGGCGCGCTCGTCCTTTTTGCGGCGTATACGGAAGACATCAAGCATTTCGCCGCCCATCCGGACCAGTATCCGTTCTTCCGCGACGTTGCGGTGAACTTCTCGCTGTCCGATCCTTACGTCATCTGCGGTCTTTTCTTCGGCGGTCTTCTGCCGTTCCTCTTCGGCGGCATCGCGATGCAGGCCGTCGGGCGCGCGGCGCAGGCGGTCGTTGAGGAAGTCAGAAAGCAGTTCCGTGAAGATCCGGGCATCATGACCGGCGCGTCAAAGCCGAATTACGGTCGCGCCGTCGACATGCTGACCAGAGCGGCGATCAAGGAGATGGTCGTTCCCTCGATGCTGCCGATCCTCTCGCCGATCGTTCTCTACTTCGTCATCGGCATGGTCGCCGGCAAATCCGCCGCGCTTTCAGCCGTCGGCGCGATGTTGATCGGCGTCATCCTGACCGGCCTCTTCGTCGCGATCTCGATGACATCGGGCGGCGGCGCGTGGGACAACGCCAAGAAGCTGATCGAGGAAGGCTTCACCGACGCGACCGGCAAAGTCCACAAGAAGGGCTCGGACGCGCACAAGGCGGCCGTCACCGGCGATACGGTCGGCGATCCCTACAAGGATACGGCGGGTCCCGCCGTCAATCCGATGATCAAGATCACCAACATCGTCGCGCTTCTTCTTCTCGCGGTTCTCGCGGGCGTTTAGGGTGCACAAAATCGAATGAGGAAAGCTCCGCTTCTGGCGGGGCTTTTTCTTTGTTGCGCTCTAGTTTATTCGCCGGCCCATTGCCGTAGAAGATTATGATAGACGGCGGTCAATTCAGCGTCTCGCTATCGCCGCTCGCGAGCGCCTGAATGGCGCTGTCGAGATCAAACAGAATCTACGCTGCGCCGCATCGCGGATGGCGCTTTCGATCCAGGAAAACTTCAAAGCCGCGCGCCTGGTCACCGGCTCGACGCGGTGGATGCTTGACGCCTTCATAGAGGATGACGCCCGCCGGCAGTTTGATCCGGTCTTCGCCCTTGGCTGCAATGACGAGGTCGCCGCCTTCATAGTCTTCCGGTTCGCTCAAAAAGAGCGTTGCCGACAGATCGCAGCGTATGCGGTTACGCTGCTGCTGGGTGCAGCGCGCCGTCAATGATCGCCATAAGTCTCGCCGCCTCATAACGGTTGAATAGGGGCGGTGAAATTTTCGCAGGCAGCGCGGCTGACGCAAACGCTGTGTCCTTCGAAAGAGCGCCGAGTATTTAGACGCCGGCGGCGAGGCCTCGCCGGATCATTTTCGCCAAGCTGACGGTTAGATTTAACGCGTGCTGAAAGACTTCCGCCGTCGTGCGCCCGTCGATCCAGTCCGCTGCGAGAATGCGCGCGCGCATCGATTTTACAGCATCGGGCGAAAGTACGTTTTTGATGTGCGCAGCATCGCAATTATCCTTAGCCTGCGAAGGCCCGAAGTCGTCATCAGCTGGCTTTACCAAAGTTAATAACTGACGCTAAGCGTCAACAGCGCCGCGCCCGGCTGCTCTGGAATGACATGCGCCGGGTGAAGCTGGTCGTAATAAAGCTCGTTGAAAAGATTATTGATGTTGAAGCGCAGCCGGAAATGTTCCGACAGGCCCATTATGCATTAAGATCGACAAGACGAAGCCGGGTGCGGCGAGATAAGAGGTCGCCGAATTCTGGCCGAGCCTTTCTGAAACGCCGATGAGCGCGGCGCCCGCCGATATCGCGCTTGTCAGATCATAGGATGTTGAGAATGAGCCCGAATGCCGCGGCGTAATGATAAGCGGCGCGCCGACTAGCGGGCCGCCGGATGAATTCGACGCCGCCGTCTTGCTGTCAAGAAAAGCGTATCCCCAATGAAGCCTCCACCGCGGCGTTACTTGGCCGTCAAAGGAAATTTCAGCGCCATCGACGCGCTGTTCGCCGCCAAGCGTATTGAAGCCCGGATTGGCGCCGTCGGGAACGCGCACATTGTTTTTTGTGAGCCGAAAGAGCGAGGCTGAAAGAAGCGCTCGGTCTCCCCAAAGCGAGAGTTTCGCGCCGATTTCAGCGCTTTTGCCGGTTTCCGGATCAAGGTTGATGTTCGCCTGCGCAACCGAACGCCCCGCAGAGATGAAGGATTCAATCCCTTCGCCCGACGGGTTGAATGATGTTCCGTAGGCCCCGTAAAGACTCAAGTCTTCAAGCGGCTTGAAAACGAGCGCCGCCCGCCAGGTGAGCTTCTTGTCGATGCGGTCGATTGCGGTTGTCGCATTGACGGAACCGTCGGCGTTAAAGCCGGTGCTGTCATAGCGGCTCGCGAACCGGTCCCAACGGAGCCCGCCAATCAGCCGCCAGCGTTCGCCGAATTCTATGGCGTCGATCGCGTAAAGTCCGAGCGTCGTCGCGCGCGCATCGGCGCGAAGCCGCACGAACTGGTTCGCCGCGCTGTCGTAAAAGGGATGTGTCGGAGCAACCAGCGATGTCGAGGGAACGTTGAAATTGGTTACATAAACGGGCTTTGAGCCTTCGCGTCCGGCTTCGACGCCGGCGATGATCGAATGGCGCACGCGCCCTTGCGAGAAACGCGCGACAATGTCGTTCTGGCTCTGCAAAAATGTGTCGGTTGAATAACCCTCGAAAAGATTGCGTGTCACTGTGATCGTGTCGAGCGGCGCCCCCTGCGGCGTTCCCGCCGGAATGACCGCCTCGCTGTAGCGGAACTGGCGCGTATTGTTGGAATAGCGCGTCTGTGAGCGGAGCGTTACGGCGGCGTTGAGATCATGCTCGATCTTCAATGTCGCAATATCGACATTGGTGTTGAGATAATCATTCTCGAAGCCGTAATAATTGTTACGCGGAACCGGCGCCGGAAAGCCGGGCGCGGACGGATCGCCGGCGATCCAGGGAACGCCGTAATCGGGCCGGTTTTTTTCTTCCTGATGGAAATAGCTGACATTCAGCCGCGTCGGTTGGCCGAGCCCCAGCGCCAGCGACGGTGCGACGCCCCAGCGCCTGGCGCGGCCGAAATCGCGATCTTCAACTTCCGAGCGATGCGCCATCGCATTGATGCGAAGCGCGGAACCAACGCCTGCAACGCCAGCAAAATTTGCGTCAATCGTCGCGCGACGCGTTTCGTCGAGCCCGCCGGTCAATTCCGCTTCGATCGCGGTCGCGTCAATTGGCTTTTTGCTGATGCGGTGAATGACGCCGCCGGTCGAGCCGCGCCCGAACAGAATGGATGACGGACCTTTATAGACTTCGATCGATTCATCGTTGAACGTATCGCGATAATAATAGCCGAAATCGCGGATGTTATCGAGAAAGCTGTCATTGCGCGTCGTGAAGCCGCGCAAAATTGCATTGTTGCCCTGAAAGCTCGTCTCTCCGGCGCCGAGGCTGAGGCCCGGCACGGAGCGAAGCGCGTCATTGAGATTGTTGAGCCCGCGTTCTTCAAGCTCTTCGCGCGAAATCGCCGAGACGGCCTGCGGCGTTTCCAATATCGGCGTCAGAACGCGGCCGAGCGTTTCTGTCTCGCGCTTCTGTCCGTCAACAATAATTTCGTCTTTAGGCGCTGCGTCGTCATTCGCGTCAGCCGCCAAAGCGGGCCGCACAAACCCAAGCCCCAGTGCGAGGCTCGTCGCCAGCGCCGGCGCGATAACCGGGCGGGAGCGAACCGCACTATTCTTGCGCGCATCTGTTTCCGGCAAACGGCGCATGGTCTTCCCCCAAAAGGCTACGCTGGGGTGAAACGCCCCGGCAGAATTTCATCAATGAAAAATCGCCGCCGCCTCTCTCCAACACGGCGCGATTGACAGAGCGCAATTCAGGGCGGAATCAAGCCGCCTTGCGAGCGCCGCGCTCTCTATACAGGAAGAAGGCGGCGGTGAAAAATGAAATTGTTCTAAAATTGCCTCACTTTTCCAGCGATTGCTGAAAAAACGGGCCTACCGGAGACGATGCAATTGGATATTGACACCATCATTTTCGATTGCGACGGCGTGCTTGTCGATTCTGAAGTGCTGGCGATCAGGGGCGAGCGCGTCGCGCTTGCAGAATTCGGCCTTCAATATTCGCCGGAAGATTACGTGATGCGTTTCGTCGGTTTGCATGACGGTCTTTTTTTCGATCAATTGCGGAAAGATTATGAAGCGGCGTTTTCACGCGCCGCGCCTGAAGATTTTGAAGAGCGCGTGCTTGAAGGGCGCGCACGCGAGCGTCATTTGCTTGAGCCGGTAAAAGGCGCTGACAGCGCGCTCAAAAAAGCGCGTGAGCTGGGTGGCCTTGCGATCGCCTCGTCGAGCCGCGCTCACTTTCTGAAATCAAAGCTTGAACGCACCGGGCTTTATGATCTCGCAGCGCCTCATATCTATTCCGCCGATCTTGTCGCCTATGGAAAACCGGCGCCAGATATTTTTCTTTACGCTGCGGAAAAGCTCGGTGTTGATCCCGGGCGCTGCCTCGTCCTTGAAGACAGCGCCAATGGCGTCAAGGCAGGCCTCGCCGCCGGCATGAATGTCTGGGGGTTTACCGGCGGCGGCCATTGCCCGGCAGGCTATGCGGCGCGGCTCCAAAAAGCGGGCGCGGCGCACGTGCTTGGCGACTTTCAGGAATTCATATCAGCGATTGCGGCCTGATCTAGTTTGCTGTTTGCGAGTCGAACCATCCGCGAAAGGCGTCAGCCACCTCATCGCCATAGAATAAAACCTCGGCGGGCTCTTTGCGGATCGCCGTATTGTTGTCAGCGAAGGCGACAAAGTCGGCGCTTATGTGTGTGGGTTCGCCAAATGATTTTCGAAACGCTCGGTCCAGTGCGTCTTCGACTTCTTCGCCTGTCAATATCCAGACGATAATCAGACGATCATCGCCGAAAATGAATTCGGCCTTGTGGGCGCCGCCAAAATAATCGAACCCCTCGCAATCGATTTGCATCTGCGTCTTGTGGGCAGGCAGAAACGGTTCGGTTTCGCGCTTCGATTGGGTTAAACAACGCGCCGAAAGCGCCGCCTCCATCGAGGCGACGCTCGCCCCGAATTCGATGATCTGAGGCCGGGAGGCGTCGGCGGCGAATGCGCTCGCATGCATGAATGCGGCGCCGGCGGCGAGCATCGGAAAAAGCATTTTCATTTTTTTGTCCTGCCTAGCTGTTTTTCTTGAACGATATTTCGAAACCGGTAATTTGCCAGCGCTTGATCGATAAAGCGCCCGCCAGCCGCGACGGCCGGTGCTGAAATTTGCGCCTTGACGAACGAGGTTCGCGCCTTTCAATCTCTGCGCCCATGACATTTGCATCGGACAATTGGGCTGGCGCGCATCCGCGCATTATCGAGGCGATGACCCGCGCCAATGAAGGGCTTGCGCCTTCCTATGGCGGCGACGCGCATACGAAGAAAGCGGAGGAGAAATTCTCCGAGATTTTCGAGCGCGACGTTGCAGTCTTTTTCGTCGCGACCGGCGGCGCGGCGAACTCTCTTGCGCTTTCGCAATTATCGCCGCCCTGGGGCATGATCCTGTGCCATCAGGAAAGCCACATCCAAATGGATGAATGCGGCGCGCCTGAATTTTTTACCGGCGGCGCAAAATTGCTGCCGCTTGAAGGCTTCGCTGCGAAACTTACGCCTCAAATTGTCTCCGCCGGCCTTGAAGGTTTTCCCGAACGCCCGCCGCACGGCATGCCGGCGAAAATTCTTTCAATTACCCAAGCGAGCGAATGCGGCGCTATCTATTCGCCGGATGAAGTCGCTGCGCTCGGCGCGCTGACGCGCGAAAAGAACCTCAAATTTCATATGGACGGCGCGCGCTTCGCCAATTCGCTCGCGCATCTTCAATGCTCGCCGGCGGACATTACCTGGAAGGCGGGCGTCGATGCGCTGTCCTTCGGCGGCACGAAAAACGGCTGCGTCTTCGCCGAGGCTGTCGTATTCTTCAATCCGGCGGCCGCGGAAGAGTTTATGTTCCGGCGCAAGCGCGCCGCGCAGCTTTTTTCGAAAATGCGTTTTGTCGCCGCGCAGTTTAACGCCTATTTCGAAGACGGTCTCTGGCTTGAAATGGCGGCGCACGCAAATGCGATGGCGCAAAAGCTTGGGCGCGGCCTCGGCGCGATCGAAGGCTGCTGCGTCTGGTATCCGGTCGAGGCGAATGAAGTCTTCGTTTCATTTCCTGACGGCGTTTCCGAAAGGCTGAATGCTGAAGGCTTTCAGTTCTATCCCTGGGTGACGCCGGGCGATCCCGCCGGCGGATCAATGCGCCGCCTCATTTGTTCGTTTGCGACAAGCGAAGGTGAAGTCGAAAACTTCCTAGCGGCAGTCGCCAAGCATTGTGGATAAGATTCTCGTCTCCGCTTGCCTTCTTGGCGCACGCGTTCGCCATGACGGCGGTCACAAGCGCGTCGACAGTCAATTTCTTGCGCGCTGGCGTGATGAAGGCCGACTGGTCCCGATCTGTCCTGAAGAAGTAGGCGGGCTTTCAACGCCGCGGCCGGCGGCGGAGCGTCAGGGCGCGCGCGTTATTGCAAAAACCGGCGCGGATGTGACGGCTGAATTTGAAAACGGCGCCGAGGCCGCGCTTGCGCTCGCCAGCGCTCATCAATGCCGCTTTGCGCTGTTGAAGGAGGGAAGCCCTTCCTGCGGTTCATCGCTCATTCATGACGGAACGTTTAAGGGCCGCAAGATTGCCGGCGAGGGCGTCACAGCGGCGGCGCTGCGCGCCGCGGGACTTGCCGTCTTCAGCGAGGCGGAAATCGAGACGCTCGCCGCCCTTCTCGATCAGTGACCGGCCTGTTGGCCGGCGCGCGCATTGTTGCGCGCGCGGATGTTGAGCATCTCGACAAACATCGAAAAGGCGATTGCGAAATAAAGATATCCGCGCGGGATGTGGAAGCCGAGCCCGTCGGCGACAAGCGCGATGCCGACCAGCAAGATGAAGGCGAGGGCCAGCATCTTGGTTGTCGGATGCTTGTCGATAAAGGAGGCGAGCGGCTCGGCGGAAATCGCCATGACGATCGTTGAAAGAACGACAGCGGCGATCATGACGATCAATATGTCGGTCATGCCAACGGCCGTGATGACGCTGTCGAGCGAAAAGACGACATTGATCACAAAGAGCTGCAGAACAACATCGCCGAAGGTCGCTTTCGCGTTCGCTTCCTCATGCTCGGCGCCTTCAACGGCGGCGTGGATTTCGCCGGTTCCTTTCCACAGAAGAAAAAGGCCGCCCGCAAGCAGCACGAGGTCTTTCGCCGTAACTGCGCTCACTGCCTTGCGCGCATGCTCATCGCCGTTGGCGAGAATGTCGGCGATAAAGCCCGGCAGGTGAAAAAGCGGCGCGGCGTCGAGCCGGACAATCCAGAAAATTCCGGCGAGCATCGCGATGCGCAAGACCATCGCGCCCCAGACGCCGATGCGGCGCGCCGCGTTTCTCGACTTGCCTTGCAGCTTGCCGATGGCGATCGAGACAAACAAAAGATTGTCGACGCCGAGAATGATCTCGAGGAAAGTCAGCGTTAAAAGACTTCCCCAGAATACCGGCGAGGAGATCAATTCTTCCATGAGTTTTGCCTAAATCCAGCCTGCCGCCTCAGTATGGACGAGCGTTTCGAGAAGGTCGATGAGGGCGGCATCGTCATTGAGGCAAGGTATGGCGGCGAAATTCTCGCCGCCCGCTTCGTGGAACGTCTCCGCGCCGCCAATCGCGATTTCTTCAAGCGTTTCGAGACAGTCGGCGAGAAAGCCTGGCGTCATGACGGCGAGATTCCTGGCGCCTTTTTGCGCATTCTCGCGGATGAGCGCGTCGGTCGCGGGGCCGAGCCATTCCTCGCGTCCGAAACGCGACTGAAAGGCGAGCGGCGCGAAATCCTCGCTCCAGCCCATCGCCTCGCGAAGGAGCCGCGCGGTTTTCGCGCAATGGCAATAATAAGGTTCACCTTCGCCAAGCCAGCGCTTCGGCGTGCCATGGAAGGAAAGGATGATCTTTTCCGGCTTCCATCCGAGGGCGGATAAATGCCGTTCGGCGCTTGATTGGAGCGCGCCGATATATTTCGGGTGATCGTGGAAAGGCGCGGCGATGCGCGTCGCCGGCCGCCAGGGCAGAGATGCGACGGCGGCTTCCGCAGCGTCGGCGACGCTTGCCGTCGTCGATCTTGAATATTGCGGATAGAGCGGAATGACGACGATGCGATCGGCGCCGGCTTCCCGCATGGCGTCGATTTTCCCTCTTACCGACGGCGCGCCATAGCGCATCGCCCAGTCGATGATCGCCTTGTCCCCGACGCGCGCGGCAAGCGCCTCGCTCGCTCGCCGGGTGAAGGATTTGAGCGGCGAGCCTTCATCGGTCCATATCTTCTGATAGGCTCTGGCGCTTTTCGCAGGCCGCACATTCAAGATGACGCCGTGAAGGATCGGCAGCCACAGCGCGCGCGGCAGATCGACGACGCGCGGGTCGGACAGGAACTCGCCGAGATAGGCGCGCACCGCCGAGGCCGTCGGGGCCTCGGGCGTGCCGAGATTGACGAGCAGGACGCCCGTTTTCGCCAGAGGCAGGACGGGATGATCCGCGGGCCGATTGTCGCATGCCGGCCTGTAAGAAGGGCCGTCAGGAGTCGTCATCTCGCCCGCCATTCAATCCTCGAATTCCAATGCTCTGCGGAAATCAGGCGCATGCGTCCTTAAGTCAATATTGGCGCGGCTGGCCGCGGCCCGATTTTGAAAGTTTTGTGAATAGGCCGTCTCCCCGCTTCACCCCGCCGCTGGGCGTGCTAGAGCGCCGGGCGAAAAAGTGGGAACCGGTTTTTCGCAGAAACCGGCGCGACCACAAAAACCGGATCGCCGGGCGCCGCCGGATTATCGCCCGAAGATCAAAGCGCCATGCGAAATTGCGCGGCAATCATGGAGGCGCGCCTTGGAAATCCACATCAGCCTTTGGGCCGCCCTCGGCTTTCTGTTCGCAGCCTATGCTGTCGTCGGCAATGATGCGCTGCAGACGCTCGGCACGTTCATCTCCTCAAACCGTAAGCTTCCCTGGTGGGCGCTGTTCCTTTTTGCGGCGAGCGTTCTTGTCGTGATCTTCCTGATCGGCTGGATCCAGTTTGACGGCGACCCTTCCTGGGGGCGCCTCGCCAACACCAAGAAATATCCGGTCTTCGATGTGGAGTGGTATCATGTCATTCCAGCGGCGGCGCTTCTTCTCATCACGCGTTTCGGCATTCCGGTTTCGACAAGCTTCATGATCCTGTCGATATTCGCCTCGATCACCGGCATGCAGTCGATGATCACGAAATCGCTCATCGCCTATGTGACCTCATTCGGCCTTGGCGTTGTTCTATACGCCGCGCTGGCGCCGACGATTGAGCGCTATTTCCTTCGAACGCCTGATGAGGCGCAACGACCTGTCTGGATCTTGCTGCAATGGGTGACGACCGGTTATCTCTGGGGTGTCTGGCTCATTCAGGACTTCGCCAATATTTTCATCTTCCTGCCGCGCGATTTGACGGCGGCGGAGGCCTCTCTGGCGGTGCTGGCGATCCTTGCCCTGCTGATGTTCACTTTCATGAATGGCGGCGGGCCGGTCCAGAAAATCCTCAGATCGAAATCAAACGTCACCGATATCCGCTCGGCGACGATTATCGATTTCACCTACGCCTCGATCCTCGCCTATTTCGCTTATGTATCGAATACGCCGATGTCGACGACATGGGCCTTTCTCGGCTTCATCGGCGGGCGCGAGATCGCGATTGCGACAATCGACAAGGTGAGATCGCCCGGCGCAACGATGAAGATCATCGGCATGGACGCCGGCAAGGCGTTGTTCGGCCTGGTGGTTTCGGTCGTCCTCGCCGTCGGACTGCCGCGGCTCGCGGCGGCGATGGTCGGCTAAGAGGCGATTATTCCGCGGCGCGCTTGATCGCCGGATCGATTTTCTCGCCGCGCTTTGGCGCGGGGACGGCCTCGACCGGCGGCGCTTCTGCTTTTTGCGCCGCCTCCAGTCCTTCCGCGGCCATCTTTGCAACGGATACGTAATCAAGCTTGCCGGTGCCGAGGACCGGCACTTCGGCGACCGTAATGATTTTCTTTGGCACGGCGATCTCGGGAACGCCGTGATTTTGCGCCCAGGTGAGAAGAGCTGAGCGGTCAGGCGCGGCCTTGTCGGTGACAAGGACGATCTGTTCGCCCCGGCGCGCATCGGGAATGACCGTCGCCGCATGCATGTGATCGGGCCAGGCGGCGGTCGCGCAATTTTCAACGACGGTCAAAGACACCATCTCACCGCCGATCTTGGCAAAGCGCTTCATCCGGCCGCGGATCGACATGTAGCCTTCTTGGTCAATCCGGACGACGTCGCCCGTATCGTGCCAGCCGCCTTCAAGCGGCTTGATGACGCCCGGCGCGTCGGCGGTGATGTAGCCGCGCATGATGTTGGGGCCCTTGACGAAAAGCCGGTATCCGCCGTCGAGCCCTTCAACCGGCTCAAGGCGCGGCTCGACGCCGGGCAGCAATTTGCCGACAGTGCCCGCCCTGATATCGCCCGGCTGGTTGGCGGCGAGCACAGGGCTCGCCTCGGTGACGCCATAGCCTTCAAGCACCTCGAAACCGAACCGGATTTCAGCCGCGCGCCGCGTTTCGTCTTTCACGCGCTCGGCGCCGCAAACCGCGAAGCGAAGCGAGTTCATCGCGCCTTCCTCGCTTGAGCGCATATATTGCTGAAGGAACGTGTCAGTTGCGAAAAGCACGGTCGAGCCGCTCTCGAAAATGCGTTTAGGGATAATCTTTGTCTGCAGGGGCGAGGGGTGGAGAACGACCGGATAGCCGTTCAAAAGCGGCCAAAGCGTGCCGGCGGTCAGGCCGTAGCAATGGAAGGTCGGCAGCGGATTGAAGAATATATCGGTCGGCAAGATTTCAACATGTTCCGCAATCTGATGAATATTCGACAGAACATTCATATGGCTGAGCGCAACGCCTTTTGGCTCGCCTTCCGTGCCTGACGTGAAAAGAATAACGCCGGTGCTTTCAGGATCAGCGCTTGCCGAAAAGAAGCGCGGCAGGAGTGGGCCTAAAATCGCGCGCGCCTTGTCGAGCGGGGTCAGCGCCTCCTTCATGTCTTCGAGATAGAGAAACTCGACCGAGCCGGAGAGCTCGTCGATCAGCGGCTGCAGATTGCCGATCTCAATAAATTTGTGAGCGGTGAGAACTTTCGTGACTTCGGCGGCCCTGGCGGCGGCTTTGAGGCCGCGCGCGCCAGCGGTGAAGTTGAACATCGCCGGCGTTCGGCCCAGCGCCAGCGTCGCCATAAAGGCGATGACCGCGCCGGCGCCCGTCGGCAACAGGATGCCGACCGATTCTTTCGGCGCGGTCGCCCGCGCGATCGGCCCGCCAAGCGCAAAACTCGCCCGGACCAGTTCGCCATAGGTTAGTTCCCGTCCGTCGCCATCGGTGAGCGCGATCGCTTTTGCGCCTTTCCTGTGCGCGGCGGCGAGAAAGCCGTGGAAGATAGATTTGCGCGCTTTGCGCTCGATGCGCTTTACCGCATCGGTCTTGAGCGTTTCCGTCATGCCCGCGCCTTTCCGGTCTCTAGGCGTCTATTGCTGGTCGCCTTCGGCATCCCCCTTTGACCAAGGCCTACACACGATATTTCTTTTTGTTCCTACAGGAGCCGCCTTCGCCCGCCAAGGCTCGACCTTGTTGGACGCCCTAATTTGTAAGCGCTTGCTTACATTGCTTAAATGGCCCTCAGGCGGCAAGAAGCCGCGCTCACATCCATGCCGGGCGTCCCGAAAAGCCGAGGTGAAGCCGGCCCGATAATTGGCTAAGATGGCTTCAAGACGCGCCCTAAGGTTCGTCAAAAAAGGATAGTTGATGTACGACGCTGACGCCCTTCGCAAACCGCCAATCGTTCGCCTGAAGCGCTTGCCGCATGGGGCCGGTCTGCCCGCCCCGAGCTATGAAAGCGCCGGCGCGGCCGGCTGCGATTTGCGCGCCGCGCTCGGGCAGGATGAAACGCTTGTCCTGAAGCCCGGCGAGAGAACGCTGGCGCCGACCGGTCTTGCGATTGCGCTCCCCGAAGGATGGGAGGCTCAGGTGCGGCCGCGCTCCGGCCTTGCCGCGAAATCCGGGATCACCTGTCTCAACGCGCCGGGCACGATCGACGCCGATTATCGAGGCGAGGTCAAAGTCATCCTCATTAATCAGGGTTCTGAGGACTTTGAAATCAGACGCGGCGACCGCATCGCGCAGATGGTGATCGCGCCGGTCTGGCAGGCGTCGTTTGAAGAGGTCGATGCGCTCGACGAAACAGATCGCGGAGAAGGAGGGTTCGGCTCGACCGGACGATGAGCGTTGTTGAACAATTACCGGCGGGGTTTCGCACGGCGTTTATCGTGACGGCGTTCCTGTCGATTTTCATCGGCCTCATCGTGCGCGAATCAAGCCCGACCAATCGCGGTTTCGGCATGGCGCTTATTGTCGTCGGGGCGTTGATGATGGTCATCGCCGCCGCCGGGCGTTATCTCAATTGGTGGTAGCCGAAGAAGTCCGATGCTCGACGCCGAACAGCGCGAACGATATCTGCGTCACATCCTGCTGAAAGAGGTCGGCGCACAGGGGCAGCAAAAATTGCTTTCCTCGCGTGTTCTGATTGTCGGCGCCGGCGGGCTTGGCGCGCCGGTTTTGCAATATCTTGCGGCGGCGGGCGTCGGAACGATCGGGCTCGCTGATGATGACGCAGTCGCGCTGTCAAATCTGCAGCGGCAAATTGTTTATGCGAGCGACGATGTCGGCGAAGACAAGGTGGCGCGTGCGCTCGCCTTCGCCCGCCGCCTCAATCCCGGCCTCGATTTTCACGCTCATCGGGAGCGCGCCGGGAAGGAAAACGCCGCCGCGCTTTTTGCCGGATATGATCTCGTCATTGAAGGCGTTGATAATTTTCAAACCCGCTTTGCCCTCAATGAGGCGGCGATCGCGACAAGAACGCCGCTTCTTTCTGCAGCGATTGGACGGTTTGAGGGACAGGTAACGCTAATTGCGCCATGGCGGGGCGCATCGCTTCCCTGCTATCGCTGCCTCGTCCCTGAAGCGCCGCCGCAGGACGTTGTCGTCAATTGCGCGGAGGAAGGAGTTCTCGGGCCGCTGGCGGGCGTCGTCGGTTCGCTTGCGGCGCTTGAAGCGCTCAAGGCCCTGTTGGGGATAGGCGCGCCGCTCGTCGGCCGGTTGCTGATCTTCGATGGGCTCGGCGGCGAAATGCGCTCGCTCGCGTTTCCGCGCGATCCGGCATGCGCAAGCTGCGGCGCGATCCGACGCGGCGGCGGCTAGTCCTTCAGCGTGAGTTCGATGACCTCGCCCGGCGCCACTTGCACTTTCGTTTCGTCGAAAGTCGGCTTTCTCAGTTTCGGGCGAATATTGTTCGAGAAAATGAACGGCTCTTTCGGCTTGCCGAGAACATTGCGGTTGAGCTTGCCGTCGCCATTCTCATCGAGATAAGCGACGAAGGAATAATCGCCGGGCGCAAGATCGCGAAGCGGCAGCAGCGCGACCCCCTCTTCATTGACGACGCCTTCAACGCGGGTTTTCGGCGATTCCAGGAATGTCGCCGGGCTGTCGTAAACGGTGAGGCGGACATGGCCGCCTGGCGCAGCGAAGTCCGATCGGATCGCAAGAACGACGGCGTCGGCGACCGCAAAGCGGGCAAGCGCGCCCGGAATCGGCGCGCGATCGGCATAGGCCGCGCCCGCAGCAAGGCTTGCTGCGCCGGCGATCGCCGCGATGAGATGTTTTGCCTTCACCATACGCCCCAAACTGAACACTGATGTCCGAACGCGACTGAACGTCAAAGAACCCTACGCCAAAATTTGACGGCCTTTGGTTCAAATCAACTTAAAATATCGCGAGCCGCGCTCACCCTGTCGCGATCAGTCTGTGAGCGTAGAAAAAATGCAACACCCGGATGACGACAATGCGCCAAACCCGGAATGGGCCGTCTCAAATCAACACGTTGTCCAGCGTCCCGGAGCGGGAAAAATCCGCCCTAGCGGTCCGGCAAAACGCGCGAAAGCGCAATGACGCCCGCGCCGGCCAGTTCAAAAACGCAGACCATGACGGCGATGTTGAGAAATACCCGCATGTAGCCAAGCGCGCCGGCGTCAAGAAAAGGATAGGGATAAAAATCCGTCAGCGCGCCGCGCGCCAGGGCCTCGACGCTGTAAAGCGCCGGGAAAATGATCCATGTCAGCGGCATGGAGAATTTCAGTCCGCGCTTTGGCGCGAACAGCACCCAGTCAATCCAGAACAGCGCCGGGGTGACGTAATGCAGGAGGATATTGGCGACGAGATACCAGCCAGCCGGCTTCCAGAGGCTGTTGAGGATGATGTGATAAACGATGGCGACGACGGCGATGTAAACCGCGATGGCGGCGCGCACGCTCGGGCGGTTGAGAAATGAGTCCGGTTTTCCAAGCGCGCTGGCCGATAGCGCCAACGCAACAAGAATATTGGTGAGAATCGTGAAATAGGAAAAATAATTCGCGAGCGCGACGCCGGCGGGCGGCGGCGCGGGGTCGAAAACAAAAATCCTGAATTGCAGAATGAGGGCCGCCCAGGCGATCAGGGCGGCAATCGCAGCATAGGTCTTGCTCAAATTCATGGCGTTTCGTTCGTCTCCCCGATACGAAGTCTATATTTTTATTATCGCATTATTCAAGCAAAAAGTATTTATGCTCGAACGTCCTTACCCGTTTCTGGCTCTTCTTTATCCTCGTTGAATCATTCTAAATGCGCGATCCCCAATAGCACGAGCCGCGCAGTCTGCAATGCAGCCCGGTTTAGAGGCGATTTTGAGGCGGGGGGCTTCTACCAGGACAGCGCTGGAATGATTCTGTCGGGCGGCTTATGGCCGTCGGCGAACATCTTGATATTGATAATCACTCGTTCGCCCATCTCGATCCTGCTCTCGATCGTCGCCGAGGCCATATGCGGCAAGAGGACGACGTTGGGGGCGCTCATCAGGCGCGCATTGGGCGTTGGCTCGTGATCGAAGACATCGAGCCCCGCGCCGGCGATTTTTCCGGCTTCAACAAGGTCGGCGAGCGCTTCTTCATCGATGATTTCGCTACGCGAAATATTGACCACATAAGCGTGAGGCTGCAGCCTTTCGAGGCGTTCGCGCGACAGAAGCTTGAAGGTTTGCGGCGTGTGCGGACAATTAATGGACACGATATCGACAGCGGCGAGCATCGCATCAAGGTCGCGCCAGAAAGTGGCGCCGAGTTCTTCTTCAATATGAGGATTAATGCGCTTGCGGTTGTGATAATGGATCGACAGGCCGAAAGCGCGGGCGCGTCTTGCGACAGCCTCGCCGACGCGTCCAAGCCCAATAATGCCGAGCTTCTTGCCGCGCACGCGGTGGCCGAGCATCCATGTCGGCGACCAGCCTGAAAAGGCGCCGTCTTCCAGCGCTCTGACGCCTTCCACCAGGCGCCGCGGCACGGCGAGGATGAGCGCCATCGCCATATCGGCGGCGTCCTCGGCCAGCACGGACGGCGTGTTGGTGACGGTGACGCCCTTTTTCATCGCGGCGGCGACGTCGATATGATCGACGCCGGCGCCGAAATTCGCGACCAGCTTCAAGCGCTCGCCAGCGCGCTCAAAAAATCTTGCGTCGAGATTGTCGCCGAGCGTTGGCGCGAGCACGTCAACCTGATGCGCAAGCTCGAGGAGCGCTTCGTCCGGCAATGGGGCGTTGGCGTGATTGAAGACGACGTCGAACAACGCATCGAGACGCGCCTCAACTGCGCCCGGAAGTTTTCGCGTCACGCCGACTTTGAGCCGTCTTTCGTTCATCGCACCCGTTCCGTTTGGCGGCCGCCCTGCGATCCGGCAGTCGATCGGTTGGCCGGCCTATCGCTTAACGCCCTGTTAAGGCGCAAGGCCCATTTTAAGCCTTTGTTCACCTTGAGCGCCGTCTCGCGCCCGCCGCCGGGCGGCAGGCTTGCGCCAGCCAAATGTCAAGAAACGATATGACCGTCCGGCCAGTCCTGTTCCTTGCTACCGCCCTGTATTTGACCGTGTCGTCTTTCGCCGCGCAAGCAGCGCCCGTCAAGCCGCGCCTCGACACGCCATCGGGTTATCCGGTGCCGCGGTTTGTCAGCCTGAAAGGCGAACGAACGAATTGCCGGACAGGCCCAAGCTTTTCACACCCGGTCCGGTTTGTGTTCCAGCGCGCTGGCGCGCCGGTCCTCGTCATTGCTGAATCGGTCGATAACTGGCGAAAGATTCGCGACCCTTCCGGCGATGAATGCTGGGCGCATCGCACCACATTGAAAGCCCAGACGAGGGTTTTGACGCTTCATCGGACCAATCTGAGGACGAAGCCTGCGTCCAAGGCGCCATTGGCGGCCGAAATCGGCTCCGGCGTCCTCATGAAGCTTGATAAAAAACGCAGCGACTGGGTCGAAGTCTCAGTCGATGGCAAGCGCGGATGGACGCGCGCCAGCGAGGTGTGGGGCGGCGATGCGCTCGACGCTCCTGCCGGGCGCAATTGACCCGCGAGCAGCGCGCCTCTACCTACGAGGCGCGCTTAATCAGCTATCGGGCCAATGGAACAAAAATCGAGTTACAGCCGGGAAGAATTGCTGCAGTGCGGTTATGAAGGCTTCAACGGCCCGGGCACCGCGCAATTACCGGTGCCGCCGATGCTCATGTTCGATCGCGTCACGCGCATTTCGATCGATGGCGGTGAGCACGGCAAGGGCGAGGTGGTCGCCGAACTCGACATCAATCCGGACCTCTGGTTTTTCGACTGCCATTTTCCAAACGATCCGGTGATGCCGGGTTGCCTCGGCCTCGACGCCCTCTGGCAGATGGTCGGCTTTTTCCTCACCTGGTCGGGCCTGCCCGGCAAGGGACGCGCGCTTGGCAGCGGCGAGGTCAAGTTTCGCGGTCAGGTGACGCCGTCTGTGAAGCTTGTGCGTTATGAAATCGAACTTCGCCGCGTGATGAATTCGCGATTGAAACTCGGCATCGCCGACGGTCGGCTCTTCGCCGACGACAAGAAAATCTACGAAGCGCGCGACTTGCGGGTCGGCCTCTTTTCCGCCGCTGAACTGGACGCCGGCGCGCTCGGATAGCGCCATTGCGACGAGAGATTTTATGAGACGTGTCGCCATTACAGGCATGGGAGTTGTCTCCTCAATCGGGAACAATGTCTCGGAAGTGACCGCCGCGCTGAAAGCGGCGAAATCGGGCGTTGAATCTGATGCCGACTTTATCGAGCACGGTTTTCGCTGCCAGGTTTCGGCGCGCCCCAAACTGAATGTCGAAGAAATTCTCGACCGCCGCACGCGCCGTTTCATGGGCGAGGGCGCGGCGTGGAACTATCTCGCCATGCAGGAGGCGATTGCCGACGCGAAACTGGTTGAGGACGAAATTTCCCATCCGATGACGGGCATCATCATGGGGTCTGGCGGCCCATCGACGCGAACGGTTGTCGAGGCCGCGGACACGACCCGCAAATCCGGCTCGCCCAAGCGCATCGGTCCGACGGCGGTTCCAAAAGCGATGTCGTCGACCAATTCGGCAACGCTCGCCGTGCCGTTCAAAATTCTCGGCGTCAATTATTCGATCTCTTCGGCTTGCGCGACATCGGTCCATTGCATCGGCGCAGCCGCCGAACAGATCATGTGGGGCAAGCAGGACGTCATATTCGCCGGCGGCGGCGAAGATCTCGACTGGACGATGGCGAATCTTTTTGACGCGATGGGCGCGATGGCGACGTCGTTCAACAATTCGCCGGCGACAGCGTCGAGAGCCTATGACAAGAACCGCGACGGGTTCGTCATCGCCGGCGGCGCCGGCGTCGTCGTGCTTGAAGAAATGGAGCGCGCAAAAGCGCGCGGCGCGACGATCTATGGTGAGATTGTCGGCTATTACGCCAATTCGGACGGCTATGACATGGTGCAGCTTTCAGGCGAAGGCGCCGTTCGCTGCATGCGCGCCGCCTTGGAGACGGTCAAACAGCCGGTCGATTACGTCAACACGCATGGCACGTCGACGCCGGTCGGCGATTCAAAAGAAACCGCGGCCCTGCGCGAAGTCTTCGGCGACAAGCTCCCGCCTTTCTCATCGACCAAATCCCTGACCGGCCATTCGCTCGGTGCGGTCGGCGCGCAGGAAACAATTTATTCCCTCATCATGATGCGCGACAATTTCATCGCCGAAAGCGCACATATTGAAGAGATCGACCCGGAATTCGCCGATCTCCCGATCGTCCGCAAGCGAATCGATAACGCCAAGCTTGATTGCTTCTTGACTAATTCATTCGGCTTTGGCGGCACCAATGGCTGTCTCGTAGTGGCCCGCGCCGACTAGGCGCAATCAAGTCAAACAATATTCCTATCAAGGGGCAATCGACCGATGAGTGAAGAAACAATTTTTCCGGCCGGCGATCTGATGAAGGGCAAACGCGGCCTCGTCATGGGCGTCGCCAACAAGAACTCGATCGCCTGGGGCGTCGCCCAGCAATTGGCGGCGCAGGGCGCGGAACTCGCCTTCTCCTATATCAAGCCGATGGAGGCGCGCGTGCGCCCACTCGGCGAGCAGATCGGCGTCAAGCTCTTCGTCGAGGCCGATGTCATGAGCGACGCGGATATGGAGCGTTCCTTCGCCGAGATCGAAAAGGAATGGGGCCGGCTCGATTTTCTCGTTCACGCTATCGCCTATACTGACAAGGAGGCGCTGAAAGGCTCGTTTGTGGAGAATACGACGCGCCAGAATTTCAAGGATACGATGGACGTGTCGGCGTTTTCGTTTGTCGACGCCGCCAATCGCGCTTCGAAAATGATGGCGCCCGGCGCGGCGATGGTGACGCTCACCTATCTCGGCTCGGAACGCGTCGTGCCGAATTACAATGTTATGGGCGTCGCCAAGGCGGCGCTCGAAGCCTCGATGCGTTATATTGCACGCGATCTCGGCCCCAAGGGCATACGCGTCAACGCGATTTCAGCAGGGCCGATGAAAACGCTTGCGATGGCCGGCATTACCGGTGGCCGGCAATTAATGTCGACCGGGCGCGACTGGTCGCTAATGAAGGAAGACACGACCATGGAAGGCGTCGCCGGGTCGGCGCTTTATCTTCTTTCCGATCTCGGCAAATCCTGCACCGGCGAGGTTGTTCACGTGGACGCGGGTTTCCATGTTGTCGCCGTGCCGAGCATGGACGGCATGCCGGGCGCTTCCTGAAACCGCTAGTTTCCACCTTTAACAAAGGCGCGGATATCGCCGGTCAGCTTTTCGAGGGACGGCTCATGAATATACATCATGTGGCCGGCTGCGTAATAATGAATCGACAGCCGCGTACGATCGAAGGCTGGCTGCGCAAGCGTTAGCTCCGTTCCGAAAAACGGCGTCGCCATATCGTAATACCCGTTGGCGGAGAAAACCCGCAGATCGCGATTCTGGCGCATGGCGCGTTCGATATAGGGTGCGACATTGACATAGGAATTGTCGCCGCCGGCGCCGTTCGTTTTCCAGTTCCACTGGCGAACGCCGCCAAGCGTTACATAACGGTCAGTGATGTCGACATTGAGGTCGCGGCTGAAATAGTCGAGCATTGCAGCGGTGTAGGCGCCGTCAATGCCATAGGCTGAGGGATCGGCTTCGGGGTCTTCCGAAACGCCGCTCGGCTCAACGCCGGTGAAACGCGAATCGAGCCGGCCGACGGTGAGCCCCTTATCGCGCAGCAATTCGCGCATGAAATGGCCGAGCGGAATGCGCATATCCGACTGCGCGACATAGGCGGTCTTAAGGCCCGTAAAGCCTGAGATTTGTGCGACGATCTGACGGCGCTGATCGGCGGCCAGCAACTGGCCTTTCAAAAGCGCCGGCAAATAATCATCGACAGCGAAGGCGCGCGCCGCTTCAAGGAATTTCGTCTCGTCGCCGCCCCATTTTTCCTTGTCGATCTTGCCGTGATACCAGGCGGTCGCGGCATAGCTCGGGAAGAGGCCGACAAAGCCGACATCATTGCCGGGGTCGGTGGCGTCGAGCCCGAAATTCAATACGGAAGAAATGAGCACGACGCCGTTCATAGCGATGTCGGTCCAGCCATTCTCCAGCGCGTCGATCAAGGCGGCCGAGCGTGTCGTGCCGTAGCTTTCGCCGATCAGATATTTCGGCGAGTTCCAGCGTTTGTGTTCGACAAGCCAGAGCCGAATGAACTCACGCAGCGAGGCGGCGTCTTCATTGACGCCCCAGAACTCATCGCCTTTCGCCGCGCCAATCGTGCGGCTCCAGCCGGTGCCGACGGGGTCGATGAAAACAAGGTCCGCAGTATCAAGGAGCGAATAGGGATTTGGCTCTATGTCGAACGGCGCCGCGCCATCGTCTTTCGGTCCGTCGACATCGGGCAGCTTGACGCGCTTGGGTCCGAAGACGCCCATATGGAGCCAAAGGGAAGCCGAGCCCGGCCCGCCATTGAAGATGAAGGCGACAGGGCGCGTTTTCGGATCGGCTTTCGCGTCGGCGATATAAGTCGTTGAAAAAATCGACGCGGTCGGCTCGCCCTTGTCGTTTTTGATGAACGTCTCGCCCGCCGTCGCATGATAGCGGACCGGCTTGCCGCCGACCGTCACTGAGCCTTGCGTTTCGAAAAGGCGCGGTTCCGGCTTGCCGCCGTCTTCCATCTTGGCGGCCGATTTATCGGCCATATTTTCTTCATCGGCGCGCGCCGCGCAGCCGGATGCGATCGCACAAGCGAGAATGAGGATCGATAGCCGTTTCATGATGGCCCCCTGAGCGCCGTCGGTTTCGAAGTTTTGTCCCGCGCGACTGTCTGATTTTCGACGTGGGCGGTCAATGAATCCGGGCGCCTATTTCGCCTTTTTGAGATAGGGCGCCGGTTCGACGCTCTCAAAACCGGGTGTCTGCCGCGCCAGATGATCGAGCCAGAATTTGTGACCGGCGCCATAGACGATGACGACGCGGTCGCCGGGCTTGGCGACGCCCATCAGTTTGGAAAAAATCTTGGCGTTGCGCATGAACCAATAAGCGTTCAGCTCAGCGCCAGGCTCATCTTCACCACGATCGAACCTCATCAGCTCGTAATAGAAATCGGGCGAAGAAAATTTGCCTGTATTCGTATCAACAAGCGCGGCGGCCATCGTCATTTTCTTGTGGCGTTCCGATTCCATCGCCACCATTTGCTGCACGCCGGCGATCATTGCGTCGAGTTTTTCCTTCTGTCCGGTCGCTTCGGCGTGCGCGGTCACTTTGTCGAAGGGAAAATAATCGGGCTCGTCTTCGCCGGATCGTTCGTCGAGGCCAAGAACGCGCGCAACGCCGGCGCGCTTCGCCAGTCGATAGGCGATCTGAACGCGTTCATCGGCGTCAGTCTTCAGCGTCTCGTCGGTGAAATCGGCGAATTTCGGATCAATGTAATCCGGCGCCGCCGTCACGCGCTCTGTGACGACCATGGTCGGTTTGAAGGCGGCAAGGGCGTCGGCGACGGCTGCAAGCTCTTTCTGTCGCACGGGCTCCAGAACATTGGCGCTGTCGGCGGAGGCAAGATCGGCGCTTGACCCTTCGAAATGCCAGGCGCCGACGACCATCACCTTGACGGGTTCCGGATTTGCAGCATTTGCAGTCGAGAAAGCAAAAGCAGCCAGGGCGGCCGCAAGAATTGCGCGCATGAGAAACATCCCTCTGTTGGGCTAATCGTAGCGCGGTCGATGCGGCGCGCGCTATCGATAATCGGCGAGGCGGGCGCAATTCACGGCAAGCCACGAGGACCATAGCCGGCGGCGAGTGCGGCGACGATCGACGGCGGCGTCAGCACCTCATAATCGCCATGCGGCGCTTGCGCCCGATCATAGCCGGTTGCGCGCCACCGTTTGACGCCATTCTGCGTTACGAGAAACGCGTCGCCTTTTCGCGCAACCATCGTTCCGGGCGGCAACGAATCGGTGCGCCGGCGTTCTGCGGCGCCTTTGAAAATTGCTATGCGTTCTTTGTGGAGAGCCTCATCCATCTCATTGGCCCGCGGCGGGCGAGCTAGATGACGCGCGCGCATAAAGGCGTCGGCAAATAAGCCGGCTTCTTTTCGCCGGCATTCGAAGCAGGGCCGGTGGCCGCTGGCGAGCGCCGTCGCGTCGTCGAGAAAAAAGAGCTCAGTGTACCCCGCGCCCATTACCGTTCGGCGCCGGCCCTTGAAGGAAAGAACGCAGGCAATCCAGCGTTTCGACGCCCATCGCCTCTTCGTCAGCGTCCTGGTTTCAGGATCATGAATGCTACCGCCGCGATTGCCCATCAAGCTGCCGCGGGCTTCTGTCGCGACGATTACACCGAATGGCGTGACGCGGTTCTGGAGCGGAATGGCTCAGCCTTTCTTCGATGCGACCCATTCGTCGATTGTCTTTTCAAGAACCGGCAAGGGCGAATCGCCGATCGACAGGACGACATCGTGAAACTCCTTGATGTCGAATTTGTCGCCGAGTTCCGCTTCCGCCTCGTTGCGAAGCGCTTCGATCTTCAGCATGCCGAGCTTGTAGGCGCAGGCTTGCCCCGGCACGACGGCGTAACGTTCGACCTCGCGGGCGATTGAGGCGCGCGTGTCGCCTGTAACGCCGGTCATGTAGTCAATCGCTTGATCGTGCGTCCAATGCTTGGCGTGAATGCCGGTATCGACGACGAGCCGCGCGGCGCGGAACAATTCGGCTTGCAATCGGCCGAGATCGCCTTCCGGATCGCCCTCATACATGCCCATCTCCTTGGCGAGCTTTTCCGCATATAGCGCCCATCCCTCGGCATATTCCGAATAGCCGAGCATGTTGCGCATCAACGGCATGCCCTTGATCGAGCGCTGGAACGATACCTGGAAATGATGGCCGGGAACCGCCTCGTGAAAAGTGAGCGACTTCAGCGTGTGCTTTGGATTGTCTGCGGTGTTTTTGAGATTGATCCAGTAGGCGCCGGGGCGCGCGCCGTCGAGCGAGCCGGCGGTGTAATAGCCGCCCGGCGAAGAATCCTGTTCGTGCACCGGAATGCGCTTTACCTCAACGCCGGCTTTTGGAAGGCGGCCGAACCATTGCGGCGCCTTCGCCATGATGTCGGCGACATAGCCGCGTAAATCCTCGAGCAGCGCCTCGCGCCCTTCATCCGTATTCGGATATAGATCGCTTGGCCGCTCGCCGAGCTTTTTCATACGCGCGCCGACGCTGCCTTCGGCGAGGCCGATTTCCTTCAAGAGCGCGTCCATTTCAGCGGTGATGCGGTCGACTTCTTTAAGGCCAAGCTCATGGACCTCGTCGCCGGTCATGCCGCCTGCGCCATAGGCGGCGAGCGCCATATGATAGAAGGCGTCTCCTTCCTCGCCGAGACGCCAGACGCCCGCCTCGTCATTCGTTTTGTCACGCATGGCGGCGACGTGGCTCGCCAGCCGATTGTAGGCCGGATAGATGACGTCTTCGACCGCCTTGGCGGCGCGCGCAGCGTAATCCTCGCGCTCTACAGCGGTGAGGTCGTCGACCTTTTCCATCCGTTCCCGCAACGACGTTACGAGCGGGTTTTCCGATGGCGGCGGCGCGATAAAGCTGTCGATTGATGTCGCAATGCCTTCAACCGCGAAGAAAGGCGGCGCAAAACCGAGATCGGCGTCGGTCGTAATCGTTTCCCCGGCGCCGTCGAGCGCCCGGCCCATATCGTTGAGGCGATCAATGTAATCTTCGATGTGCTGTTTTGAATCGATCGGATGCTGGGTCATCAGCATGCGCGCAATGGCGATATGCGGGCCCGTGAGCTGCGTCATGAAATAGGGGCTCTCGGCCCAGCTGTCGCCCGAATTTGGAAGTCCCGATCCGAATGGCGTGGAGCCGCCGAAGTCGAACTGGTTGCGACGCGCCGCTGCGTCATAGGCGTTTTTCAAAACGTCATAAGTGACGGCCGCGACGCCTTCGAGCTTGTCGCGGTCAACGGCGCGGATCTCCTGCAGGAATTCTTCGTTCATTGCGCGCGCGGATTGCTGCGCTTCAAAACCGTAATTGCCGAGCCTTGAAAGAAACCCCTCGCCGGCGATTTCCTCGCTGACGCCAAGCTCGGTCGCCGCTTCGGGCGCTGTTTGTAAAAAATCCCGCGCCTGACGATCGACGAGCGTGAGGAAGGCTTGTGAAGGGTCGCCGGGCGTTTCAGCCCCGGCCGCCGCGGCGGGCGCGTTTGCCGCCTCGCTTTTCGGCCCTTCCTTGCCGCAGCCTGCTAGCAAGGACGCGGCTGCTACGAGCAGGAATGACGCCTTTGAGACCGAAAACCGATGTTTCGCCATTGGGAGCCCCCTTTCCGGAATTTGAGAAAATAGCCTGTTCATGCCGGGCGCAACAGGGCGCAAAGGCTACAGGTTGCCGCTGAATGTCAGCATCAGGGGGCCGCCATTATGCGTGGTGCGGTCCTCGCGCCGCAGCAAAACGCCGAGATTTCGAGGGCCTGCATACAGTAAACGATCCCGGCGCTCGCCCTGGTTGAATAAATCGGCTCTCTCCAGACGGATCTTGACGCCCTTGATCGCGGTCGTTTCGACAAAAAGGCCGGTATTGAGAGGCGGGTGGGAATAGGCCGTGATCTCGTCGATGCCAAAGCGGAATTCTGGCGTGCTGTTATTGGCGTAAAAGCCCCAGCTTACGCGGGCGCGCGTGAAGTCCTGCCGGAAATTGATGTCGTAGATCTTGTCAGGCGTAAACGAAAAATCGCGGGTGACGCCGGTTACGGGGTCGATAACATTCGAATCGCGAATTGTCGCGCTGGCGTCGAGACGCGCATTCCTGAAACCGGCGAAATCGAGCGGCGCCGTCATTTTGATGTGGCCGCCATAGATATTGCCATTACCGATATTGCCCGGCACTTCGATCGTTCCGGCGATGGGCAGCAAATCCTCAACATCGGTGACGGCGTTATAAAAGCCCGTCAGTTCAATGACGCCGATATCGCCGAAACGACGCTCAAGCGTTGTTTCGAAAACCCAGCTTCGTTGCGGGCGCAGATCCGGATTGCCGAAATCGATATTTTCATTGTCGAAATTCACATTGCTGACGAAATCCGAAAATGAAAGCTGGCTGACCTCACGCTTTGCTGAAAGTCGGTATTGAAGCTTGTCGCCGAGCTTGTGCGTCCAAACGAGGCTCAGCTTTGGGTAGGTGAACGAGCGCGTTACTGCATTGTCGCCGGACTGGGTGATTGTTGAGAACTCGACAGCAAATCCGGCGTCGAGCTTGATCGATGGGCTGACGGACCAGCTGTCCTTGATGAAGGGTTCGCCGCGGAGTTCCGTAACCCGCGTATTCGCGCCGTTGATCGGCACAGGCTGAAGCGCGCCCATATTATCTTCAAAGAAGAGACTGGCGGCGCTGTCGATAAAGTTTTCCGCCAGCTCGCCGCCGAACTGGATCGCGTGGCTTTTGACGCCAGTCCAGTTGACCTCGACACGGCCGATTGTTTCGCCGATCCGCCGTTCGGAATCGAATTGCGAACGGTCGCCGGGTTGAACGAAAGGCGTCAGGTCAAAACTGCTTACATAGGTTTCGCGGCGGCGATTGATGAGGCCGATCAGTTTGGCTGAAAAAGCGTTTGAAAATTCATGTTCAAAATCGCCGGCGATCTCGCCTTCAAGATTTTGTTGCGGCTGGTCAAAACGCGCAAGACTTGAGGGACCGGCTTGCGGAAGTCGCAATTCATCGAGCCGGTCATGCCATTGATTATAGTCAAGTGTCGCGCCAAGCGTCGCTACATCCCTGTCGGTGAAACTTTTTTTCAGGCGGAAATTTACGCTGCCGCCCTGATTGCGGAATGCTCCATCGCGCTGGCGGTTCTCATTGACGCCGCCAAAATGGGTGACGCGTTCAAGAGCCGTGTTTTGATTGGAGGTCGCATAGAAACTTGCGCCGGCTGTATAGTCGGCGCCGAAGACCTTGTCCGAATAGGAGATTTCCCCTTGCGGGCGAAGGCCGCCCGGCTGGCGCTTAATCAGGGAGAAACTCCAGGGAGCGCCGCCGCGCCCGCCATTCTCTATGCGGATGACATTGACGACGATGGCGGCGCCGTTTGTGTCGAGCCCGCCCGCGCCGCCGCGAATGACCTCAATACGGGCGACGTCTTTCGCGGCGATGCGGCCAAGAATGGTGTCGATGCTTTCGGATTTCGCGCTAACGCGTTCGCCGTCGATAAGCACATTGCCCGCCGCGCCGCCGAAACCGCGCACGTCGCTTCCCGCATCGATCGAAAAACCCGGCACGCGCGACACCATGTCAAGCGCGGTAATGGGCCTGAACTGGTCGAAAAATCGCGGCAGGTAGATGATGCGGTCGCCGATCGTGCAGCTGACGCCGCCGCCGGGGCAGACGCTTTCACCGCTATTCGCGGGGTCTTGCGCGAACGCCGCATGGGGCGCCGTTGCGACGCCAGCGATTGCCGCTGCTCGGAGAAAGAAACGCAACTGAAGCACGAAACCCCTCTTGGCGCGCTTTATGGCGCGGCTTGTTACACAAGTAACACGCCGGCAAAAAGATAACAGGCGGCGGTTAACGCCCCCTATCGACGGGCCGCCTTTCGGGCGCGATGAGCCGGCCGGAATTCAAAGCTTCGGGCAAAGAAAAGGCCCCGCCGGCGAATGCTGACGAGGCCTGTAATTTTGCGAATGAGCCGGGCGGCTTATTCGTCGTCCTTGGCTTTCGGCTTTTCCTGCGGAATTTCCTTGCCGGTCTCCTGATCGACAATTTTCATCGACAGGCGAACCTTGCCGCGATCGTCAAAGCCCAGGAGCTTCACGAATACTTCGTCGCCTTCCTTGACGATGTCTGTCGTTTTCTCGGCGCGTTCTTTTGAAAGCTGCGAGATATGAACGAGACCGTCGCGCGGGCCGAAGAAGTTGACGAAGGCGCCGAAGTCCATCGTCTTGACGACCTTGCCCTTGTAGATCTCGCCGACTTCCGGTTCGGCGACGATTGAGTGAATCCACTTGTAAGCGGCTTCGATCTTCGCCTTGTCGCTCGAGGCGATTTTGATGAGGCCGTCATCATTGATATCGACCTTGGCGCCGGTTTCTTCAACGATCTGGCGGATAACTTTGCCGCCCGAACCGATGACATCGCGGATCTTGTCTTTGGCGATCTGCATCGTTTCAATGCGCGGCGCATATTCGCCGAGTTCGGAGCGCGCATGATCGATCGCCTTGCCCATCTCGCCAAGAATGTGCATGCGGCCGTCTTTCGCCTGGGCGAGCGCGACCTTCATGATCTCTTCGGTGATGCCGGCGATCTTGATGTCCATCTGCAGCGAGGTGACGCCTTCATCGGTGCCGGCGACTTTAAAGTCCATGTCGCCGAGATGGTCTTCGTCGCCGAGAATGTCGGAGAGAACCGCAAAACGCTCGCCTTCAAGAATGAGGCCCATGGCGATGCCCGCAACGGGGCGCTTCACCGGAATGCCGGCGTCCATCATCGCCAGCGACGAACCGCAAACGGTCGCCATTGACGAGGAGCCGTTCGACTCGGTGATCTCCGAGACAAGGCGAATGACGTAAGGGAATTCCTCCTGGCTCGGAAGAACCGCGCGGAGTGCGCGCCAGGCGAGTTTGCCGTGGCCGATCTCGCGGCGGCCGGCGCCGCCCATGCGGCCCGTCTCGCCGACCGAATAGGGCGGGAAGTTGTAATGCAGGAGGAAGTTTTCCTTACGCGTGCCGTCGAGCGCGTCGATGAACTGCTCGTCTTCACCGGTGCCGAGCGTTGCAACAACGAGCGCCTGCGTTTCGCCGCGCGTGAAGAGCGAGGAACCATGCGTGCGCGGCAGCACGCCGGCTTCAGCGACGATCGGACGAACCGTTTTCGTATCGCGGCCGTCGATGCGTTCGCCCGTGTCGAGAATGCCATTACGGACGATGTCGGCTTCAAGTTCCTTGAAGAGCGAGCCGAGCGCGTTTTTTGAAAGCGCGTTTTCGTCTTCTTCATTGCAGAGCGCTTCGGCGGCCTTGGCTTTCGCCTCGCCGATTTTCTCCTGACGGACCTGCTTGACGCGCTCCTTGTAGGCGGAGCGGAGATCGTCCTCGACGAGCGAGCGGAGCTTTTGCGGGAAATCGCCATAATCGGCGGTTTTGATTTCCCAGGGCTCCTTCGCGCTATCTTCGGCGAAGTCGATGATCATGTTAATGACGTCTTTCGCCGCCTTGTGGCCGAACATGACCGCGCCGAGCATGACGTCTTCAGAAAGTTCCTTCGCTTCCGATTCAACCATCATCACGGCGTCGGCGGTGCCGGCCATCATGAGGTCGAGCTTAGTCTCCGGCATTTCATCAAGCTGCGGATTCAGAACATACTCGCCATTGATGAAGCCGACGCGCGCAGCGCCGATCGGGCCGAGGAAAGGAATGCCTGAAATCGTCAGCGCCGCCGACGTCGCGACCATGGCGACGACATCGGGATCGTTTTCAAGGTCGTGGCTGATGACCGTAGCGATGACTTGTACTTCGTTCTTGAAGCCCTTGGCGAAAAGTGGACGAATCGGCCGGTCGATAAGGCGCGAGGTCAGCGTTTCTTTTTCGGTGGGCCGGCCTTCGCGCTTGAAATAACCGCCCGGGATGCGGCCTGCCGCGTAGAATTTTTCCTGATAGTGAACGGTAAGCGGGAAGAAATCGAATTTCGGATCGGCTTGCTTGGCGCCGACGACGGTGGCGAGCACGGAAGTCTCGCCATAAGTCGCGAGAACTGCGCCGTCAGCCTGGCGCGCAATGCGCCCCGTTTCGAGCGTCAGCGTGCGCCCGCCCCATTCCATCGATTTCCTGGTGATGTTGAACATGTTTTTTCTTCTTTCTTCGTGAAAGCGCTGATCACGCGGATCGCGTCAGCGCAGCGGACATGCCGCCGGATAAGAAAACGCCGCTCCGGTGGAGCGGCGCATTCGTCTATCGCGGCTGCATTCTGATGGCGCCGTCAATTCTGATGACAGTGCCGTTGATCATTGTGTTTCGGCAAATCTCAAGCGCTAGCGAGGCGTATTCTTCCGGCTTGCCGAGACGTTTGGGGAACGGAACCATGGCGGCGAGCGCGTCCTGAACCTTCTGGTCCATGCCCGCCATCATCGGCGTCCAGAAAATGCCGGGCGCGATCGTATTGCAGCGGATGCCGGCATTCATGAGGTCGCGTGCGACGGGGAGAGTCATGCCGACAACGCCGCCTTTCGAGGCGGAGTAGGCGGCCTGGCCGATCTGGCCTTCAAAGGCGGCGACCGAAGCGGTGTTGATAATGACGCCGCGCTCGCCGTCATCGAGCGGCTCGAGTTTTTCCATCGCTTCGGCGACGAGGCGGATGCAGTTGAAGGTGCCGGACAGATTGATGTCGAGCACGCGCTTGTAATTGGCGAGATTGTGCGGGCCGTTCTTGCCGACCGTCTTTTCGCCGGTGGCGATGCCGGCGCAATTGACGAGAACGCGCGGCGCGCCGATGGCGGCGATTGATTTTTCAAGCGCGGCTTTGACGCTGTCTTCATCAGCGACATTCGTCTGACAGAAAACGCCGCCAAGTTTTTCGGCGAGCGCTTCGCCTTTTTCGGCGTTCATGTCCCAGAGCGCGACTTTGACGCCTTCGGCGTGAAGCGCTTCAGCAGTCGCAGCGCCAAGACCTGATGCGCCGCCGGTGATTACAGCGGAATGGCCGTTCAGTTTCATAGAGGCTTCTCCTTCGTCCCCGCCCTCGCACCCCTTGGCGCGAGGTGGATTGCGCCCATCGCAATCCGCCGATTTGGGGCGTCTGTCGAAGCAGCCGCCCTGATTTTCGCTGCGCTTTTAGCGGCGCAGGCCAAGCCGCTCGATCAGCGACTGGTAGCGCGCCTCATCATTCTTCTTGACGTAGTCGAGAAGGCGGCGGCGCTGCGAAACGAGCTTCAACAGTCCGCGGCGCGAATGGTTGTCTTTCTTGTGGTCCTTGAAGTGCTCGGTGAGGTTCGAAATGCGTTCTGAAAGGATCGCAACCTGAACTTCCGGCGAACCGGTGTCGCCGTCTTTCGCGCCAAATTCCTTGATGAGCTTCGCCTTACGCTCTTGCGTAATCGACATATTACTTCTCCGCGGCGTCGCGATGAGAGGCCCGGCCGGGACGCCGTCCAGCCGGGTCGTAAGTTGCGCGGTGCATAGGGGAAGAGGGGCCGAAAGGCAAGCGGCCCGTCTGGCAGGTTAATATCAGGCAGGCGGGGCCTTTCTCAGCCGCTATTCGCCGTTGAGGATCGCCCTGATCTCGTCATTAACGAAGCCTGGCGTATTGGGGCCGACGGCGTTGACGCTGTTTTCGCTGCCTGGCGCGAATTCGAACCCGTCAAGCGGCGCGGCCGCCTTGCCATAGGAAACCGAGGCGAGGGCGCCCGACTGAAACGCTTTGGTCAGCGTATCGACATCTTTGAAGAAATACGCGAGGCGCGCCGCGAAATGGCGATCGGTGACGCCGCCGTCGAGATAGGTCTTGCTGGCTAGGATGCCGACGCCATTGCCGCCGATGCCGGCGATCGAGACTTCCGAGCGCGTCAGCATATAATTGTTGAGCATTGAGAGCGTGATGCCCTGACCGGAAAAATAGAGATAGGGCTGAACGAGCGCGCACCGGATTTCAACGCCGTCGCTACGGCATTTGCGCAGGCTTGTGAAAAAAGTGCCGCCGCCGCTAATCGCCTTGATATGAATTGAATTTTTTGAGCCAGTATCCACATATTCGGTCTGAAAGCCGATGCTTTGCAGGAAGCCGGTCATCTGATCGGGCGTTACGCTATCCAGAACGACCGGCGCCTGCTGATACTGATTGGCTTGTGCAAATGCCGCGCAGGGCGCGGCGATGACCGCGGCGCATAGCCACGCAAACAGCTTTTTCATGGACCCCTCCAAAAATTCCCAGCCCCGGAGCGGGAGCCTATAATCCTTGGAGAGAAAGGCAAGCGATTGCTGCCCGGGCCGGAAACTAGGCTGCGTTAAACACCCGGATTGGCTTTAGTTTCAGCCCGTCCAGCGCGCAAAGCGCCACCGCCTCGCCATGAAGCGAGGCGAGAACCGCCGGAATGAACCCCGCCTCGCCGCCCCTGACGCCCTTGGCTGTGGCGGGCGAGATGACCGCCGGCTGGCCGCGCTTCAGCCGGTCGGCCTCCGGACCGCCGATCGCTGCTTGCGGCAGGGAGGCAAGCGCAGCGTCGATCGGCAAAAGCGCAGCGTCGCGCGCTTCAGGGCTTTCCATCGCTTCGAGCGCAGCGAGCGTGACGCCGTCTTCGGCGCGGAAAGGGCCGACCGCCATGCGCCGCAATGCGGAAACATGACCTTCCGTTCCGAGCCGCCGTGCGATGTCGCGAACGAGCGCGCGGACATAAGCGCCCTTGCCGGTTTCGGCTTCGAAGACGGCATGATCCGTATCCGGAATATCGATGAGGCGGAGCGCATGTATCGTGATCGCGCGCGGTTCAAGCTCGACTTTCGCGCCGTCGCGGGCCAGATCATAGGCGCGCGCGCCGTCTACCTTGATGGCCGAGAATTGCGGCGGGATCTGTTCAATCTCGCCGGTGAAGTCCGGAAGGACTTTTTCAATTTGCTCGCGCGACGGGCGGTTATCCGACCGCGCGATGATCTCGCCCTCGCAGTCGTCAGTTGCTGTCGCCTCGCCCCATTTTGCGGTGAAGCGATATATTTTCGTTGAATCCATCACATAGGGAACGGTCTTCGTCGCCTCGCCAAAGGCGATCGGCAAGACGCCAGTCGCCAGCGGGTCGAGCGTTCCGGCGTGACCCGCCTTTTGCGCCTGCAGCAGCCATTTCAGCTTCGAGACCGCTTCGGTCGAGCCGAAATCATACGCCTTGTCGAGGATGATCCAGCCCGAAACAGGCCGGCCCTTTTTGCGCCGTCTACCCATGCTTGTCCTGCTTGTCTGTTCGCTCCCCCGCGGTTCGGACGCGGCGAAAGCCTCAAAGAAGCGGCGAGGTAAAACTCGCCGCGCTTTGCGTCAACCCTTGATGAAGGGCTAATCGCGACCGAGGTCGCGCGCGACTTTCGGGCTCGCCAGCAATTCATCGATGCGGCGCGCTTCAGCGAAACTGTCATCCGCGCGAAAAACGAGGGCGGGCGTGAATTTCATGTCGATCTTCGCACCGAGGAGGTGGCGCAGATGCGGCGCAGCCCGTTTCAGCGCTGCGTAAATTTCAGGATGCTTTTCTGCATCGATTGAAGCGCCGAGAGGCGCGCAAAAAACCGTCGCCTGTTTCAGATCCGGCGACATCCTCACCTCGCTCACCGTGATGGAAAGCCCGGCGAGCGCCGGCTCGCGCAAATCCTCACGCTGGAAGATTTCGACGAGGGCATGACGCACAAGCTCTCCGGCGCGAAGCTGCCGCTGCGAGGGGCCCTTGGATGAAAAGCGGGAAGCCATGGCTGAGACATAGGATGAGAGCGGCCAACACGCAATGAGGCGGGCAATGAGGTGCGCAATGAGGCGTGCGATGAACGCCGCTTAATATGGCTTGATCGCGGCCTGATGGCTCTGGTCAGGGCGTGTAGGGCTCGCCATTAACAAAAATTTTCCCGCCAAGTTCGACGATTTCGTAATTGAGCCAGCGTGCGCCTGCCTTGCGCCATAACTCGCGGTGGGTCTGGGTGGTGACAACATTATCAGCGCCATCGCCAGTTCTTCGCCGCATTATTCTTTCCCAGCGCTGCGAGGTGTAGACTGTCGCTTCGCTGCAATCCGGCGCGACCGCAATCGAATTCAGTTGAATTTCAAGGGCGATCGTCTTGTCGATAATCGCCCAGCTTTTAAGCGCATATTCTCGCAACATCTCCTTGTCGGTAATCGAACCGTCATCTTCGACGATGCGATAAGCGTCAGGAATGCCGTCCATGTATGCGTCGATATCCTGGTCGCGGGTCGCGGCGACGCCTTTTTGAATCTCCGCATTGATTTGCTCGCGAATGGCGCCGGTCGGGCAAAGGTCGCCAACGTCCGCCTCGCCCGTCGCGCAGCCCGCAAGCAACAAGAAAAGCGCGATCGAATACCGCTTCGTTTGCCGGATCATTTTCAACTCGCCGATATGCTACAAATGTAGCATTGCATGGCTTTTCGCGTGCGTCAACGCCCGGTTGGAACAAGATCAGGCGCGGCGCCACGGACGGGGATCGTCACGTAAAAGCCCCATGATAATGCTGTCGCGCTCGCCGATATGTGTCAGCCAGTTGCCGCGCAAAACGCCTTCATGGCGAAAGCCGAGCTTTTCAAAAGTGCGGACCGACGAAGGATTGTCCGGATCGATATCGGCGAAAATGCGCCTTGCGCCGCGCGCGGAAAACGCCTCGTCAATGACGCGCGCCAGAGCGCGGGCGGCGAAATTGAGGCCGCGCGCCGCCGGGCAGATCATGCAGGCCGCTTCATAAATGTCGCGTTCGCGCGGAATAAGCGCAATGCGCCCGAGCGCGATGCTGTCTTCGTTTTCGGCGACCGCCCAGGAGGTTTTTTCAAGCCCGGTTGAATATTTGCGCAAGAGCTCGACGGTTTCCGCAATCGATTTCGTTGCGGGCGAGGGAAGGTAAAGGCAGCTTTCCTCGTCGCCGAAAACGGCGTGAAGCGCCGGCCCATCGCGATCCGGGTCAAAAGGACGAAGAATAAAAGCGGTCGTCATAAGCGCCGCGCCTTTCTGAGGGTCGATAACGCGAAAGTTGATTATGACGCTCTTTCGCGCGCCGACAAAGCTGTGGCAACATCCCGCCTTAGAGGGCTTCCAATTCTAGACGCCAAGCAAGAGACGGAGCCGGGAGATGTCCGCCTTACGCGCCAGAAAAGAAAAGCGCGCTTCAACGCTTTACCTGCGCCATCCCGCGGCGTTGAGGCTCACCCATTGGTTCAATGTAATCGTGCTGTCGGTGATGCTCGGCAGCGGCTTGCAGATTTTCAACGCCCACCCCGCGCTCTATTGGGGAAAGACGTCGACTTTCGACAGGCCGTTCATCGAACTCACCTATGATTACAATGCCGACAACCAGCCGATCGGCGTGACGCGCATCGGGTCGCTTGAGTTCAATACAACCGGATTGTTCGGCTATTCCTCCGAACGCGGGCGCGGTTTTCCGACCTGGCTTACGCTGCCGAGCTATCAATCGCTTGCCTCGGGCCGGCGCTGGCATTTCTTCTTCGCGTGGGCCTTCGTTTTGAATGGGCTTGCCTTCTTTATCTGGGCGCTGGCGCGCGGTCATTTGCGGCGCGATCTTTTGCCGACCTTGGCGGACTTTAAAAAATTGCCGCACACAATCGTTGAGCACGCGCTTTTTCGCTTTCCGAAAGGCGAGGAGGCGCGGCGCTATAATGTCATTCAAAAACTCACCTATTTGTTCGTGCTGTTCGTGCTTGGGCCGGTGATCGTGCTGACCGGCGTCACCATGTCGCCGACGCTCAATGCCGCCTATCCGTTCTTGCTGGATATTTTCGGCGGCAGGCAAAGCGCGCGGACGATCCATTTCCTTTGCGCATTCGGATTCGTGCTGTTCTTTTTCGTTCACGTTGCGCTGGTGATCGTCTCCGGGCTGTTCAACAATCTGCGCTCGATGATCACCGGCTATTACCGCATTGAAACGGGGGGCGAGCGATGAGCGAGCAGGAAAAACCTTCGCGCCGGAAATTTTTAAAAGGCGCCGCTCTTGCGGCTGGCGGCGCGGCGCTTTCGGGCTGCGGCGACGCCGCCTCGCGCAACAAGGCCGTTCAGAAAACGCTCGCCTCGGCGGATGCAGTCAACAATCCGCTGCAGCATTTCCTCGCCGGCAAGAACGGCCTCGCGCGGGAGTTTTCCGAGAAAGATATCTCGCCGGTCTTTCGCGCCAATGGCAGCGTCAATCCACGCGATGCTGAATACCGGGGGCATGCGCTTGAAGGTTTTGAAAACTGGCGCGTCACTGTCGACGGGCTCGTCGATAACGCGCTCGATCTTTCGCTTGCCGACCTTCGCGCTTTCCCCTCGCGCACGCAGATTACGCGCCATGACTGTGTTGAAGGATGGAGCTGCATCGGCAAATGGAAAGGCGCGCGGCTTTCGGCGATCCTTGATGCGGCGCGGCCAAAGCGGGAAGCGAAATTCGCCGTCTTTCATTGCGCCGACACGCTGGGCTCGTCGCGCTATTATGAAAGCGTTTCGCTCCCTGACGCGCGCCACGAACAGACGATCCTTGCCTATGAGATGAATGACGCGCCGCTCGATATTCCCCATGGCGCGCCTGTGCGGCTGCGCGTCGAACGCATGCTCGGCTACAAGCACGCAAAATATGTGACGCGCGTCGAACTCGCCTCCAGCCTTGAAACATTCGGGCGCGGCAAGGGCGGCTATTGGGAAGACCGCGGTTACGCCTGGTATGCGGGGATTTAAGGCGGCGCGCATTGCGCGCCGCCACCTTGGTCAAAGCGTCCGGGTGATTTTCTCAACTTGGAAGCATTCGATGATGTCGCCTTGCTTCAGATCGTCATATTTCGCGAAGCTCATGCCGCATTCCTGACCCATCGGCACTTCGTTGACGTCGTCCTTGAAGCGCTTGAGCTGGGAAAGCTCGCCCTCGTGAATGACGGTGCCGTCGCGGATGAGGCGAACTTTGGCGCCGCGGCGAACAAGGCCTTCGACAACCCGGCAGCCGGCGACCTTGCCGGTCTTCGAAATGTTGAAGACTTCGAGGATTTCGGCGTTGCCGAGGAAGGTTTCGCGAATTTCCGGCGCCAGCATGCCGGAAAGAACGCCTTTGATGTCGTCGATCAGATTGTAGATGATCGAGTAATAGCGGATTTCGACCTTCGAGCGTTCCGCTTCGTTTCGCGCCTGCGCATTGGCGCGAACGTTAAAACCGATAACGGGCGCACCCGACGCGCCGGCGAGAATGACGTCGCTTTCCGAGATGGCGCCGACGCCGGTGTGCAGCACTTTAACGCGCACTTCGTCGGTGGAGAGTTTTTCAAGGCTGGAGACGATCGCTTCAATCGAGCCTTGCACGTCGCCCTTGATGACGAGCGGCAATTCCTTGATCTCGGCGTCCTGAAGCTGCGCCATCATCTGTTCAAGCGAAGTGCCCGACGATTTGGCGGAAGCTTTCTCGCGCTTCTTGCGGCCGCGGAAATCAGCGACTTCGCGCGCGCGCGCTTCCGATTCAACAACGACGAACTGGTCACCCGGCTCCGGCACGCCGTTAAGGCCGAGCATTTCAACCGGCATGGCGGGACCGGCTTCGGTGACCGCCTCGCCCTTGTCATTGCTGAGGAGGCGCACGCGCCCCCATTCGCTGCCGACAACGAGGATGTCGCCTTTTTTCAGTGTGCCGCGTTCAACAAGCAGCGTCGCGACCGAGCCGCGCCCCTTGTCGAGACGCCCTTCGACGACCGAGCCTTCCGCCGTGCGGTCGGGATTGGCCTTAAGATCGAGAATTTCGGCCTGCAACAGGACCGCTTCCAGCAGCCCGTCGAGATTGGTCTTCTTCAGCGCCGAGACTTCAACGTCTTGAATTTCGCCGCCCATGCTTTCGACCTGCAATTCATGCTGGAGGAGGTCGGTGCGCACTTTCTGCGGATTGGCGGCCGGCTTGTCGACCTTGTTGATGGCGACAATGATCGGCACGCCGGCGGCCTTGGCGTGATTAATCGCCTCGACCGTTTGCGGCATGATGGAATCATCAGCGGCGACAACGAGAATGACGATGTCCGTCACTTTCGCGCCGCGCGCGCGCATCTGCGTAAAGGCGGCGTGGCCGGGCGTGTCGAGGAACGTGATCTTGCGGCCGTCCTTTAACTCAACCTGATAGGCGCCGATATGCTGGGTGATGCCGCCCGCCTCGCCGGCGACGACATCGGTCTCGCGCAGCGCATCGAGGAGCGAGGTCTTGCCGTGATCGACATGGCCCATAATGGTTACGACCGGCGGGCGCGGCTGCATCGCGCCTTCCTCATCCGCGGCGCCGGAAAGACCTTCCTCGACATCGGCCTCGGCGACGCGTTTAACCGTGTGACCAAGATCGGAAACGATGAGCTCGGCGGTGTCGGCGTCGAGCGTTGCGTTGGCCGTCACCATCTGCCCCTGTTTCATCAATTCGCGAACAAGATCGACCGCGCGCATCGACATGCGCTGGGCGAGATCCTGAACGGTGATCGTCTCAGGGATAATGACTTCGCGCACGACGGCCGGCGCGCCGCCGCCGCGTTGCTGGCGCGCGAGCTTTTCGCGCTCGCGCGCGCGCTTGACCGAGGCAAGCGAGCGCTGGCGATCGTCATCATCAAGCGCGTTGGCGATTGTCAGGCGGCCGGCGCGGCGGCGCGGCGCTTCTTTCGTTGCCGCATCGCGATCCGACTTGTCGATCGATTGCTTGCGCTTTGATTTAAGGCGCCCGCCAAGCTTGGCGAGCGGGTTGTCCGGATCGGCCGTTTCGGGCTGCTTTTGCTCTTCGCCGGCGCGCGGTTTCGTCTTGGCGGCGGCGCGGCGCTTTCTTTCTTCTTCTTCCTCTTCAAGCGCTTGACGGGCGCGCTCTTCCGCCTTGCGGCGCTCGGCGTTCTCGCGCTCGCGCTTGGCGTCTTCTTCGGCCATACGCTGGCGCTCGGCTTCAAGACGCTTCTTGTCTTCGGCTTCGCGCGCTTCGCGTTCCTGGCGCTCCGCTTCGTCGCGCTTGCGGCGCACCTCTTCGTCCTTGCGCGCCTGGATGAGGGCGGCGGCGCGCGCCTGCTTTTCATCCTCCGACAGCGTTCTCAAAACATTCGGCGAAGCGGATTTATTGTCGGTGGCGGGCTTGGACGCGGCCTTCTTTTCAGGCGCCGCGCCGGCAGCTTTTTCCATGACCTCGTCGGCCGCCGGCTCGGCCTTTTTCTTCGGGCTGAGCACGCGGCGCTTCTTCGTCTCGACGACGACTGTTTTCGATCGGCCATGGGAAAAGCTCTGCTTGACCGCACCCATCTCGGTGCGGCGAAGCGAAAGCGGTCGGCGGCCGGATCGCCCGCCGGATTCAGATTTCGTATCGACGTCGTCGCTCATTCAAACTCCGTTTCGCCGCCTCTTTGAAAGGCGGGCTTTCGCGCCGGCGCATTCCCTTGAAAACGCCGTCCAGAAAGCGGCCTTGGACATAACGCCCCGCGCCGCTGCGGTCCACAGCCTTCGGACCTATTTATGCTCATGCGGACGATCACTTATCGTCCGGCTTTCGTTCTTCTCGCCGCTCCTATCGAGCGCGCCCGGCCGGAAGCCGGAAAGGCGCTGCGCCTCTTTCAAAAACCGCGTCGCCGCCGGCCCCTCCAGGATCGCGGCGTGTTTGACGCCGTCCTTGCCGAGCGCCGCCGATAAGGCGGTTGATGAAAGACCACCAAAGACCGGCGTCTTGCCGGCGCGGCGCGCCAGTTTTTCACGCCCGTCATCAGCAGCGTCAGAAGCGGCGATCAAGACGCCGGCCTGGCTCTTGTCGAGCGCCGCCTTGACCTGATCGAAACCTGCGACAGCCGCGCCTTGTCTGCGGGCGAGGCCAAGCGCATCGCTGACGCGCCGCTCAAGCCCCGCCTCAATCTGATCGGCGAGATCGTCGGGCGCTTTTGTTTCCGCCTTGAAGGCCCGGTTGAAGAGACCCTTCCTGACCGCCCGCTGCAGCGCGTCGCGATCGGCTGAAACCCAGGCGCCGCGCCCCGGCAGTTTTTCGCCAAGGTCAGGCGTCAGTGCTCCGTCCGGCGCCCGGGCGAAGCGAATGAGCAAAGAGGGCGCAAGGGCGCCGCCGCCTGCAATGCAGGTCCGCGTCGGCGCCTTCGCCTTGTCAGCGCATATGTCGTCACGCCGGTTGCTCAGCCGCCGCCTCCGCTTCCGCCGCCGCGGCTTTTTCCGCCGCAAGCTTTTCAAGATCTTCTTCGGTCACCCAGCCCGCCGCGATGCGCGCGCGCATAATGAGGTCTTCGGCGTCCTCAGCCGAAATCTTGTAGGTCTCGAGGATGCCGTCATAGTGCTTCTTCTCGCCGTCGACGCGCTCGGTCCAGCCGGTGAGATCGTCCGTTGCGCAGCCTGCAAGGTCTTCCATCGTCTTGATGTCGTTCTCGCCGAGCGTAACGACCATCTTCAGGTCGAGCCCTTCCATTTCGGCGACAGCGTCATCAACGCCAAGCTCTTTTCTCTTCGCATCGAGAATTTTCGCCTGCTCTTCGAGCCAGTCCTTGGCGCGCGCCTGCAATTCGGCGGCGGTGTCTTCGTCGATGCCGTCGATTTCGGTGAGGTCGTCGAGCTCGACAAAAGCGAGTTCCTCGATCTTGGCGAAGCCTTCCGAAACGAGAAGGCCGGCCATCATGTCGTCGACGTCGAGCGCCTCCATGAAAAGCTCCGACCGCTGACGGAATTCCTCCTGACGCTTCGCGCTCTCTTCCTCTTCGGTCATGATGTCGATCTCAAGACCGGTGAGGTGCGAGGCGAGACGGACATTCTGGCCGCGGCGGCCGATGGCGAGCGAAAGCTGCTCATCGGGCACGACGACTTCAATGCGGTCGAGCTCCTCGTCGAGAACGACTTTGGTGACTTCGGCGGGCGCGAGCGCGTTGACGACGAAAGTCGCCGTGTCGGGCGACCACGGAACGATGTCGATCTTCTCGCCGCCAAGTTCGTTGACGACGGCCTGAACGCGGCTGCCGCGCATGCCGACGCAGGCGCCGACCGGGTCGATGCCGGAATCATTCGACATGACGCCAATCTTCGCGCGGCTGCCAGGGTCGCGGGCGACCGCCTTGATTTCGATAACGCCGTCGTAAACTTCCGGCACTTCCTGCTCGAAAAGCTTCGCCATGAACTGGGGATGCGAGCGAGAAAGAAAAATCTGCGGCCCGCGCGCTTCGCGGCGAACATCCATGATATAGGCGCGCAGACGGTCGCCATTGCGATAATTCTCGCGCGGCAATTGCTGGTCGCGGCGCACGACCGCTTCAGCGCGGCCGAGATCGACGATCACATGACCGTATTCAACGCGCTTAATGATGCCGTTGATAACTTCGCCGATCCGGTCCTTGAAATCTGCATACTGACGGTCGCGCTCGGCGTCGCGGACTTTTTGCGTGATGACCTGTTTAGCGGACATCGCCGCGACGCGGCCGAAATCGAGCGGCGGCAGCGGCTCGGAAATGAAGTCGCCGACATTGGCGGCGGGGTTTTTATGGCGGGCTTCCTCTAGCGAAATATGGGTTGAATCGTTTTCGATTTCCTCGACGACTTCCAGAAGCCGCCACAGGCGCGTCTCACCGGTCGCCGGATTTATTTCCGCCTTGACGAGCGTTTCATGGCCGTAGCGCGAGCGCGCAGCTCTTGCGAGTGCGTCTTCCATCGCCTCGATGACAAGCGCCCGGTCGATTGATTTTTCGCGAGCGACGGCATCGGCGATCTGGATAAGCTCAAGCTTGTTGGCGCTAACGGCGTTCATTGATGGTCTCCGCCTTCGTCATTTTTCGTCTCCTCATGGTGGGATTTGGCCGCTGTTTTGGCGGCTTTCAAACTTTCTCTGATCAGTTCATCGGATAGGACGAGTTTGGCGTTCTCGACCCACTCAAAGGGGATGAGCGCTGTTTCTTCCTCGCCTTCGATGTCGAGAAGAATATTCTCGCCATCAAGGCCGCCGAGAACGCCTTTGTATTTCTTGCGCCCCTCGACCAGCCGGTCGAGTTCGAGCTTGGCTTCATAGCCCTGCCAGTCGTGAAAATCTTTCAGGCGAAGTAGCGGGCGATCGATGCCGGGCGAGGAGACTTCAAGGCGATAGGTGCCTGAAATCGGGTCGGCCTCATCAAGCACCGGCGACAGCGCGCGCGACAGCCTCGCGCAATCTTCCGCCGACATTGTATGGTCGGCGCGCTCGGCCATCACCTGTAGCGTTTTTCTTTCATTGCCGGTGAGGCGCACGCGCACGAGTTCATAGCCCGCTGCAGCGACGGCGGGAGCGATAAGTTTCTCAAGGCGGTCCGCGATCAGGGTCAAAGCCCTCTCCGGTAACGAAAAAGCGGGCCCCGCGGGGCCCGCTTTCGAAAGATCGATAGCGTTTGAGCGGCTATATAAGGCGCCGTCGCGGAGATGTCACGCCCGGCGGTCAAAAAGCCTTAAAAGTTTGCTGGAGGGCCGGGCGGCGCTTTATTTTCGCGCCGCGCCGGGCGAAGCTCCGGTTAATCGTGGAGGGGCCGCAGGCGCGCGGGGGCGCGCTTCAGGTCCGGGAAAAGGGGTAAAATCAATGTTGGGAAGGCTGATCGCGCTCATCGTCGGCGCTGCGGCGGCTGTCGGCGCCTCGCAGGGGCCGGGTTTCACGCTTCAATATATGCAAAATCTCGCCGGTCGGATCGATGAATTGCGGCCGATCGTTGAAGACTTCGACGCCAAGATTTCGGGCTATGGCTATACGCGCGAGGCGGCGCTGGCTGAATGTCACTCGTCTTCCGGCTTGCTGGAGGCGCTTTGTTCCACATACGAAACAACTGTCATGCGATATGACGAGCTTCTCGCGCATCAAAACGAGTTGAAGGCGACGTCGGAGTATATGCGCCCGCTGCTGCTGGCGCGGACCTATAAGCGCGATATCGCCCAGTCGGTCTATGATGAGTTCAAGCCGGCGATGCCAGTCACGGCCGAAGGCTTTGCCTATGGCGGCGGCGGCTTCCTTGCCGGCTGGGGCTTCCTGTCGATCCTCTTCGGCATGCTCGGCGCGATGACCGGCGGCCGGCGTTACGCCTGACGATCGTTGGCCGGCGGGATATTGCCGCCGGCCAATCTCGCTGGTCCCTTGCAGATTTTGAGAACCTAGAGCGCCAGGAAATCGTCGATCGCCTCGCTGAGGCCTTCGATCTGGCTCATCGTGTCGGTCAGCATCGCTTCAACCGCCGCCGGATCGGTGCGGCGCATTTCTTCCGCCTCGGGCCAGCGCTGGAAGAGGACGCGCTGCAATCCGCGAACCGCGACGAAGAAGTCGGAATAAAAATTTTCAATGCGCCGGCGTTCGGAAATGGAAAGTTCGGAAAGGGCGGATTTGCTTTGCTGAAAATCGTCCAGCGTCAGCACATGCTCGTAATCGTGAAGCCGGTCGCGGCAGAAATTCAAAAAGGCGACCGCTTTTTCATAACCGGCAGGCGCTGAGCGCGGCGCCTTCAAATGGTTTTCGATTTCGTCGCGGAAGCGCGTCGCGAATTTGCACTTGTTCTCGATATCGAAGCGCAATTCGGCCGAGGCGCGCTGCACATTGGTCATGAATTTGCGCGGCGGTTCGACAGGCGCCCATTGGCTACGGCGGCTGACCGAAAAAAGCGCCGCCCGATTTAGGTCCGGCATCGTTATCGCCGGAGGCGACACAAAGCTCGGATGTTGGGGAAGGCGGCCCGCCTGATCGGGCGGCATGGCTGGCAAGCCCGTGCTGGATCCGCTGTCGCTGGCCGCGTCATGCGCTTCAACACGGTCCTCGCTCGCTTCCTGCTTGCGCCTGCCCCAATTGAAAAATTTAGTTAGCACCCGGCCCCCCGCCGACCCGATTAACCATGTCGGGCGGAAAATATTGACCCCGGCCCGGCCAATGCAAGCGTGAACCCCTCATTTAAAGGCCATTCCCGTCGAATCGTCGCGGGGTGTGAGAAAAATGCCGACCCGCGGCGGGCCAAAACCTTTGCTGGCCCTCAAAAGCGGCTGGCGGACGTTCGTCCGCGCTGTTGAACGGCGCCAATTTCGCCTCGCCTGACGGAGAGGCCTTCAGTGCGAAATGAAATCGTCGAGCGCTTTACCGAGATCGGCGATCTGGGCCTTGACCTCGTTCAACGCAGCGTAAATCGCATCGAGATCAGCTTCCTCCATTTCCGATAATTCCGGCCAGCGAAAAAAGAGAACCCGTTGCAGTCCTCTGACAGCGACAAAAAAGTCGGAATAGAAGGTTTCAATTTTTCGGCGCGCGCCAATCGGCAGGTTTGTCAGCAGCGGCTTGTGCCGGTCGTAATCATTGCCGGTGAGCACATGCTCATGATCGTAAAGGATGTCGCTGCAGAAATTCAGAAATTGACCGACCGGCTGAAGACCGACACTGGCGCCGCCATTGGCGCGTAAATAATCATCGACTTCCCGTCTGAAGCAGCTGGCGAATTTACATTTCTTTTCTAAATCGAAACGCAATTCCGGAGATGCGCGCTGGATATTGTCCATGAATTTTCGCGGCAATTGGATGTCGTCGAAATCATACGCCTTGCGAAGCGAGAAAAGCGCCGTTCTTTGCTTGCGCAGTATTGACGGCGCAGGCAGCTCCAGATCGCAATCTTCAATGCGTTTCGTCGCTCGCTTGCGTTCATGCCGTTGAAGCGATCGAAATTCATCCGCGTCGGCCTTGCGGCCGCCAAGTCCGAATATCTGTAACACTGTCGCATCCCCCCCCCGGGATCGATGCGTTTTCCCCAGTCGAATTATTAACAAGATTTCGCCCTTTGCAAGTGCGAAATGCGAATTTCGACAACTTAATGGTTTGTCATCTTGATACTGACGATAAGGCTTTGAATTGGCTGCATTCCATATGAAGTCCGATGAGCGCCTCCAGTGACGCGAGGTCTTCGTTGAATACAATTTGAAGCCTAGATTTGGCCTCTGGCGAGAGCGCCGGGCGTTCGCGCATCTGGAATCTTGCTTTCATCCGATTGCGCACTGAGCGCGGCACAAGCGTCCGGCGAAGCGCCGTCGCCAAAGGGTTTTCGACCAGCAGCGCATAGCCCGGAAATTTGCGGATACGGTCGGCGGAAACGTTGCGCGTTTGAACATTGTCCTTCCAGGCGACCTCGCCTGCAGCGCCAAGGAAGTCCGCGATTCTTTTCAGCGTTGCATCAGGCGAGGCCGCCATTTCCTCAAAAATGACGGGAAGAATGCGGTCAGCGCCAAAGCGCTTGACGTAAGGTTCCAACTGATAGGCGTAACGGGAATAATCGACGAGTTCTCGATGTTGCTCGATTGCTTCGTCAATTGGGGCGGATATGACGCCTGTCGACCATTCATGGATGTAATGCGACACAAGGCGGTCGATCGGATCGCGCATGACGTAGATAAATCTGGCGCCGGAAATAAGCGCCGCCAGCCGGTCAATCGTATGGGGATAGGTCGGAAGTTTCGTGTAATGGGTTGAGGATTCGCCCTTGATTGCGCCTGTGGGCGCGTCGTTGAAAAGCGCGCGATACCAGTCCTCGCCTTTTGCATAGATGTCGTCATCGGAGAAGAAATTCGGCTCCTTCGGCTCCGACATGAAAAATTGCGGTTGCGCGGCCAATTGCGCGTGCAAGGTCGACGTGCCGCATTTCATCGCGCCGATAATGACGAAGTCGGGAAGGCTTTTCATTGCGGCGCCCTCCGGTCGCCAAGCGGGGTTCGCCAGTTCATCCACTGGTCGCGCGCCTGCTCTTCGCAAAGGAGCGGCGGCTTTTTGCCGAAAAGCGCGCGGATATAAGCTATTCCCCGTCCGGCCACCCACATGATGTTGGCGAGAAAAAGCCCCGCCGGGCCGCAGGATTTTCGAAACCAGCGCGTGCGCGCCGCATAATAGTAAGCGGGCGGGCGCTTCTTGGCTTTCATCGAAGCTTTGACCGGCGATGAGCCGCCGCGCAAATGAACGATCCGCGCAGAGGGGTCGTAAACAACGCTCCAGCCTTTTTTCTTCAGCGCGCGGCAATAATCGGCGTCTTCAAAATACATGAAATAGCCTTCGTCCATAGCCCCTGCATCTTCGACGGCTTTACGTTTTAAGAGCACCGCGGCGAAGCTCGCCCAATCGCAAATGATGCGCCCATTTGGAACCGGCATGGCGACGACGGCGCGGGCGAATAATTTGTCGAGCGGCGCCGTTTCAGCAGCGGCGAGAAATTCCGAGCAGGGCGTGATGAAACGAAAAGCGCTTTGCTGCGGCGTTCCGTCTTCATCCTCGAGCCGCGGCGCAATGACGCCTGCTGCGGGTTCGCGCGCCGAGGCGGCGATAAGCGCTGAAAGCGCGCCTTCGCGAACGAGCGTATCGGAATTCAAAAGCAGATAATGTTCGGCGTCGAGCGCTGCGACGCCCTGATTATTGCCGCCGGAAAAACCTGAATTCGTCCTTGAACGGATGAGCGTGACGCGCTCTTTCCAGGGCGCGCCGTCTTTCAGGAATGCTTCAATCCGCTCAGCCGATCCGTCACCGGAGAGATTGTCGACCACGACAACGCGGGCGTCGACAAGGCCAAGCTCGCCGGCGAGCGATGTGAGGCAATTTTCAACAAGTTCGGCCGTCCTGAAATTGATGATGACGACGCCAAGCGCACATTTGATGCGCGGCGCGTCAGGGGGGCGGGGAGAGGCGGTCATCAGGCTCACGAGCGGGCGTTCGGTCTTTCAATGCAAGCTTTATGCATCCCGAATTGGAAATAAGTCCTTGAAATCAAAGAGCGCCGGATCCGCGAGTGTTTGCGGCTTCACGGTCTGCAGGGATCGCCACAGGGTCGCCCGCCGTCCCGGACTCTCGCGCTCCCACGCGTCCAGCATCTTCTTCATGGCGGCGCGTTTAAGGCCGTCCTGACTGCCGCAGAGGTCGCAAGGGATGATCGGGAAGCCGAGAGAGGCTGAATATTTTGCAAGGTCATCCTCGGCGCAGTGAATGAGCGGACGGAGCACTAAAATATCGCCCTCCTCATTCAAAAGCTTCGGCGCCATGGCGCCAAGCGTTCCGCCGTAAAAGAGATTGAGGAAGAATGTTTCGAGCGCGTCATCGCGGTGATGGCCGAGCACGATCGCTGAGCACCCTTCCTCGCGGGCGACACGGTAAAGATGACCGCGCCGCAAACGCGAGCAAAGCGAGCAATAGGTTTTTCCTTCGGGGATCTTTTCCTTGACGATTGAATAGGTGTCGCGGGTTTCGATCCGGCAGGGAACGTCGAGCGATCGCAAATATTCCGGCAATGTCTCCTTCGGAAACCCCGGTTGGCCCTGATCGAGATTGCAGGCGAGAAGATCGGCGCCAAGCGCGCCTTGCCATTGAAGATCGAGCAGCGCAGCGAGGAGCGCCCAGCTGTCCTTTCCGCCTGAAAGGCAAACGAGCCAGCGTGACCTCGGCGCCTCGGGAGCGATCATCCCATAGGCGGTGATTGCTTCCTGGACGTTTCTGAGGACGCGTTTCCTCAGCTTGCGGAAGGAAAGACTTTCCGGCGCGTTTGCAAGAAGGCGCGCCATTGCTTCATTCCCGTCGCAACCGGCAGGCGCGGTTATAGCGATTTCCATGGTCACTTCTTCCCGGCGAAATGCGCATCAAGAAACTGAAGAAAAGCGGGCCAGTCTTCCTTGACGACGCCATGCGTGCCGGGCCGGATCCAGAAAGCAAGTTCGGATGACGGTTCAAAGGGGACAAGCCGTTTCTGATCAAGGCCCTTTTCGTCATAGAGCCGATAGACCGGGTCGGCGCCTAATGCTGCACGGAAGGCGCCGTTCGGATCGGACCAGACATCGCGGCGCGCATTGCCGAGAAGAACGGGGCGG
>JAWKVJ010000008.1:0-88816 GCA_041398085.1 Parvularculaceae bacterium | reverse complement strand
GGCCCGACGAACGCTTCACGCTCGGCGCTTTCGCGCATTATGAAGTCAATCCGCACCTCGAATTCTACGGCGAGGCGATGTTCTATGACTATCACTCAGATGCTCAGATTGCCTTCACGGGAACTTTCTTCACCTCAACGGCGATCAACTGCGACAACCCGTTGATCAGCTCGACGCCGAACTCTCTTGGCTTCAGCCAGCTCGATTATATCTGCGGCCAGGCGGATGTTGGCCCAGACGGTTTTGTCGGCCGCCGCGGTCCCGATAATGTTCTCGGTACTGCAGATGATTTGCCGGCGACCTACACGCCCGATGACTTCCTCATTCCTGGATCGGGCTCAACCACTGCGGGCGACGTCATCTTCTACGCAGGCAAGCGTTTCGTTGAAGGTTCGCCGCGTAATAATGCGCTTCGCAATACGAGCTACCGTATCGTCGGCGGCTTGCGCGGTGAAGCGTTCCCCGGCTGGTCATATGACGCGTATTTCCAGTATGGCACGACGCGCTCGTCGAACACGTACGACAATGATGCAGTCATTCCGAACATACAGGATGCGCTTTTTGCCGTCTCAGACGGTATGGGCGGCGTAACATGCCGCAATCCGTCAGCAGCGGCCCAAGGCTGCGTTCCGTTAAACCTGTTCCAGGTCGGCGGCGTCAATCAGGCTCAGCTCGGCTATGTGCTCCAGCAATCGTTCCAGAGCGGCGTGACAGAACAATATGTCGGCGAAGTCTCGCTGACTGGCGACCTCAGTCAGTATGGATTTAAGACGCCATGGTCCTCTGACGGCGTTGGTCTTGCGCTTGGCTGGCAATGGCGGAAAGACGCGCTCGCCTATAACCCCGACTCGTTATTTGTCCGGGGAATTCTTGCAGGCCAGGGCGGACCGACGCCTGCTAGGTCGGGCGTGATTGAAAACACCGACTTTTACGTTGAGGCTGAGATCCCGCTCATTACGGATATGCCATTTGCACAACGCCTTTCATTCAATGGCGGCTATCGTCACTCGAATGTTTCAACGTCAGGGGGGTATTCGACCTGGAAGTTGGCGGCGGACTGGCAGTTGACGCCTGAGCTTCGGGTTCGGGGCGGTTGGCAACGGGCGGCGCGCGCGGCCAATGTTATTGAATCATTTACGCCGCAAGCAATTGGTCTGACGCAAATCACAGATAATTGTGCGGCGGGGGCGGTCAATCCGTATACGGCTCAGGGATGCGCCAATACGAATGGCGGCGTGCCATTGGCGCCGGGCTCCATTCCGGCAAACCCTGCCGGTCAGTACAATGCGCTGTTCGGCGGCAATCCGAATCTTAATCCGGAAGTTTCGGACACATATACGGTTGGCGTGGTGCTGACGCCGCAAGGCTACATCCCGGGCAACCTCTTCCTGTCGGTCGATTATTTTGACATCAGTGTCGATGGGTTTGTTGGAATCGTTCCGGTTCAAACAACGCTCGATCAATGCGCGGCGACTGGAGACCCCTTCTTCTGCGGTTTGATCAATCGAAATCCGGGAAATGGATCGCTCTGGCTCAACCAGCAAGGGTTCATCACTGCGACCAATATCAATACCGGTTCGCTTTCAACCTCCGGCATCGACATAAACGGAAGTTACAATGTTGATTTTTCGGACCTTGGCTTGGGAAATGCCGGAGGTCTGGCGTTCGACTTCGTCGGCACCTATCTGCTTGACTTGAACACACTCGCGCTGCCTGACGGCACGGTGCCCGAATATGATTGTTCGGGCTGGTATGGCGGGCGTTGCGGTAGTCCCAATCCGACTTGGCGCCATAAGCTCAGAACTACCTGGCATTCGCCATTCGGCGTCAATGCTTCAGTCACGTGGCGTTATTTTTCCGCTGTTCAGTATGGCGATTCGATAAGCGGCAATCTTGTCGCGATGACGAACCCGGATTTCGAACTTGGTTCGCGTCAATATATCGACCTCGCGGCGTCCTACGGCATCACAGACAAGTGGAACGTCACGGTCGGCGTCAACAACCTGCTCGACAAGGATCCGCCGCTCACCTCGCAGACCGCCGGTTTCTCGAACGGCAATACCTATCCTCAAACTTATGACGCGCAGGGGCGGTATCTGTTCATCGGCACGACAATTGACTTTTAGTCGATGGTCATAGGTGAATTAGCGTAATGGCAAAACAGGCGGCGGGCTGCATCAGCAGCCCGCCGTTTCCTGTTGAAGGAAAGGATAATATGAGACTCACGAAATCAATTCCGCCAATAGCTGCGCTCGCGCTTTTATCGATCGCTTCATGTGCGAGCGCGTCTCAGCAAGGCGGGCTCCAACCTGCAGCGCAAAAGCCGGCGCCGCCATGTCAGGAGCCATTGTTCCGGCAATTTGATTTCTGGGCGGGCGATTGGGACGTCTTTAACCAGAAGGGAGACAAGATCGGCGAGAATAAAATTACGATTGAGGAATATGGCTGCCTGCTTGTCGAGCATTGGGTGTCCCCAAACGGCATTACCGGCCAGAGTTATAATTATGTCGATCTTTCCGACCGGCGCTGGCGTCAGGTCTGGGTCGCGGGCGGCGGCACGATCGATTATAAGGGCGGCCTCGATGACGAAGGCTCAATGGTGCTTGACGGATTTCGCGCGCCGCCATCTGGCTCGCTCGTGCCTTACCGCGGCATGTGGACCCCCAATGAGGACGGCACTGTGACGCAGCGCTTCTTTATCAAATCAGCCGATGGCGAAGAATGGACGGAAGCCTTTAACGGGACCTATCGGCGAAAGCCGGCCGCCGAGCCCGAGTCGGCGGCTAAATAGGGCGTCGGCGGCCCTCTTTCTCCTCGTTTGGAGGGCCGCCGCAGATTTCCCGGAATATTTTCTTCGTTTGATTTGGATCAATGCATGTGTGGGGAGAGCGCCTAGAAAGGCGTTCATGAACCCGCTCTGGCGCAAATATTTCTCCCAGCGCGCACCGCGCTATACAAGCTATCCGTCAGCGTTGTTATTCGATTCCTCGGTGACGCCGGCAGCGTATACGGCGAAACTGAGTAAGATCGGGCTTTACCAACCATTATCGCTTTACTTCCACGTGCCGTTCTGCCGCCGCCAATGCTGGTATTGCGGATGTAATATGCGGGTCGAGAACAATTACGAGCGCGCGCTTTCTTACGTTGACGCGCTGCGTGGGGAAATTCGTCTCGTGGCGCGCGGTCTTGGCGGGCGCGGTCGCCCGCAAACGATTCATTTTGGCGGCGGCACGCCGAATTATCTCTCCGCCGATGATCTTGCCGGCGTCATTGAGACGGTGGAGCTTGAATTGGGGCTTACCGATCAAACGCGTCTCGCTATCGAAATCGATCCGCGCGAACTCAAGACCGGCGATGTGCGTCGCCTTGTCGGCCTTGGTTTTTCGCGCATTAGTATTGGCGTTCAGGATTTTGATCCTGAAGTTCAGGCGGCGATCAATCGCATTCAGCCTTTTGAGCTCGTAGAGGCCGCGGTCGCTGATATGCGTACGGCCGGCGTTGCAGATATCTCGTTCGACCTTTTATACGGTCTGCCGAAACAGACCCTTTCGAGCTTTAAAGAGTCGATTGAAAAAGCAATCGCGCTTGGCCCGGACCGTTTGTCGGTGTTTGGATATGCACATCTTCCCCAATCGATAAAACGTCAGCGCCTAATACGCGAAGAAGATTTGCCGGGCGGCGAAACGCGCGTTGATCTCGCCGAGGCGGCGGACGCCATGCTCATCGGCGCCGGATATGCGCGTGTTGGTTTTGATCATTATGCGCGTCCTGGCAACAGCCTCGCCAATGCTGCTGCGCGCCGACAATTGCGGCGCAATTTTCAAGGCTTCACCGATGATGCGGCTGAAGCCTCGATTGGCTTTGGCGCGTCAGCGATCAGCCATGTTAACGGGCTCTACGCTCAAAACGCCAAGGCGATCGACATTTACAAAAATCAGGTTCGATCCGGCATCCTGCCGATCGAACGCGGCGTTGAGCGCACGTTGCGCGACGAAGCGATCGCACACACGATAGAGGAATTCCTCTGCACGACCGAGACTGATATCGGCCCGGTTCTGGCTGGCGCTTCAGCCAAAGAAGCTGAAGCCATTCGCCAATCGCTCGGCGAGCTTGCCGAGGACGGCGTTATTGAGTGGCGGGCGGGGCATATTCGCCTCGCTGATGGGGCCGGGCTTCTGGCCCGTGTTGCGGCGAGTGCGCTAGACCCCTTGGAAGCCAGAAACCGGGTTGAGGCCGGCCGGTTTTCTTGCGCCGTCTAGTCGCAGGCCGACCCCTTCGGCGTTCAAGCGCCTTGGAAAACCCCGTCCAGCCCGGTAGTTATCGGGGAGGAAGGGGCGGACCGGCATGGCGTCAAAAACCTGTCTAGGCGAACAACAGCGTATGGGCGGCCCCGGTGTGGGGTGCGACCTCTGCGAGGTGCGTGAACGCTCGATTTGTAGCGAGCTTGGCCCACGCGAATTTACGCAGGTCGAAAAGATCATGGCCCGGCGGGCCATTGCCCGGAACAAGGCGATTATGGCGGAAGGGGAGCCCAACGATTCCCTTTATGTCATCGTCGACGGAAGTTTCCGTCTTTCCAAAATTCTGGAAGACGGCCGCCGGCAGGTGACAGGGTTTCTCTTCAAGGGCGATTTCGCGGGCGTCAGGTCAACGGGCGCCAGCGCCTACACGGCTGAGGCCCTCGAAGACAGCCATGTCTGTAATTTCCCACATCGTTTCCTGGACGAAATTTCCAAGGATGCTCCTGGCGTGAAAGACCGCCTCATCGCACGCGGGCAAACCGAATATCACAAGGCGCAGGACCACATTGTTCTCCTTGGCAAGAAAACAGCCGAGGAACGCGTCATCAGTTTTATTGATATGATCGACAGGACGATCGGCGTCGATGAAGCCGGCGATACCGGCAGACGCGTCGTGCCGCTGCCCATGTCGCGGCAGGATATCGCCGACTATCTCGGATTACGGCTGGAAACGCTGAGCCGTACTCTCGCTCTCTTGAAAAAGGACGGTCGAATCTGCGACCTTTCCAGAAGCGCCGTGACTATCCCGGCGCAGGCTGTGCGAGTTTCCGCTTAAGGACAGCGCTGAGGAGCGCCGCGTGGCACGGAGGGGCGGGATTGTGTTCAGGCCGGCGTTTGCCGATCGTCAGGGTAATTGTTTGCAGGCCGGCGCCGCAGACGGTGACCGAATGGCCGTTCGTCAACGGAGGTGCGACAAGTTGCGCCGCCATCGCAACTGCGGCCGCCGAAGCAAGCATTTTACTGGGCCCAAACAGACAAATTTCTCCAGCGGCGCCGTCAAAAACCGCTTTTACGGCATTTGCGAAGACCTGCTTGATTTAGGTCAAGCATCGCCAACCGATTTCAGCAATTACGAACAACCGAATCCAGTCGAAAGGCGGAAAAGATGACGATGTCGAACGTGCAAGGGGCCCGGCAGGATAGTGGCTTCGACGTGCTGCTCATTGGAGTGGCGATCGTGCTCGGCGCGCTATGGTCGCTTATTGTGGCCGCGCGCACCCATGATCCGCTGATGGGCGCACATGCGTGGATTTATCTGATGGCGTTTCTGGCCGGCGGCTTCGCGCTTGCCGGGTATGTTTCAAAAGGAAAGGCAGTCGATCCCGCGCGATACGAGTTCGGGATCGTGAAGGCTGGCGTCTTCGCCTCGATGTTCTGGGGCATTGCGGGATTTCTTGTCGGGCTCGTCATCGCGTTGCAGCTGGCCTTTCCGCATCTATTCTATTTCCCCGATCTCGCCTGGACGAATTTCGGGCGGCTTCGTCCGTTGCATACTTCGGCCGTTATTTTCGCCTTTGGGGGCAATGTTCTCATCGCAACCTCGTTTTATGTGGTCCAGCGCACCAATCGCGCGCGCCTGTGGGGCGGCCTTGCGCCATGGTTCGTATTCTGGGGCTATAATCTTTTCATTGTCATCGCCGCGACCGGCTATTTGATGGGTGTCACGCAGTCGCGCGAATATGCTGAGCCTGAATGGTATGCCGATCTCTGGTTGACGATCGTCTGGGTTGTTTATTTGCTTGTCTTCCTGGGCACGATCTTCAAACGCAAGGAATCGCACATCTACGTTGCGAACTGGTTCTACCTGTCCTTCATCGTGACGATCGCGATGCTGCACATCGTCAACAATCTGGCTGTCCCTGTTTCCGCCTTCGGGTCGAAAAGTTATTCGCTTTTCGCGGGCGTGCAGGATGCGCTGACGCAATGGTGGTACGGGCATAACGCTGTCGGCTTCTTCCTGACGACAGGCTTTCTCGCAATCATGTATTATTTCATCCCTAAGCGCGCCGACCGGCCGATCTATTCCTATCGCCTCTCGATCGTGCACTTCTGGACGTTGATCTTCATCTATATCTGGGCGGGCCCTCACCACCTTCATTACACGGCGCTCCCTGAATGGGCGCAGACGCTCGGCATGACGTTCTCTATCATGCTGTGGATGCCGTCTTGGGGCGGCATGATCAACGGCGTCATGACGCTCTCCGGCGCCTGGGACAAGATCAGGACCGATCCGGTGATCCGCTTCATGATCGTGTCGCTCGCCTTCTACGGCATGTCGACCTTCGAGGGTCCGTTGATGTCGGTGCGTGCGGTGAACTCGCTATCGCACTACACGGACTGGACGATCGGGCATGTGCATTCTGGCGCGCTCGGATGGGTCGGCTACATCTCCTTCGGCGCGATCTATTGCCTCGTTCCGTGGCTGTGGAACCGCAAGCAGCTTTATTCGAACAATCTGGTCGAATGGCATTTCTGGGTTTCGACCATTGGCGTTCTTCTTTATGTCGCTTCGATGGATGTCGCTGGAGTCGTGCAAGGTCTGATGTGGCGCGCCTATGACTCGCTCGGCTTCCTGCAATTCTCGTTCATTGAGACAGTTGAGAAGCTGCACATCTACTACGTCATCCGTGCTGGCGCAGGCGGGCTTTATTTCGCGGGCGCCTTGATCATGGCCTATAATCTTTGGCGAACGGCGCGCGGCGATGTTGCTGCGCGCGAGACGGCGCCCGCCGGCGCCGCCGCAATGCCGGCTGAATAAGAGGGAAACGCGTCAATGATGAACCGTCACGAAATCCTCGAAAAGCACGGCTGGCTTTTGACTGTCGCCATTCTCGTCGTCGTCGCCATCGGCGGCGCCGTCGAGATCGCGCCGCTCTTCTGGCTCGAATCGACGATTGAAAAAGTCGATGGCGTCAGGCCCTACACGCCGCTCGAACTTGCTGGGCGCAATATTTACGTGCGCGAAGGCTGCTACACTTGCCACTCGCAGCAAGTTCGCCCGCTCCGCGATGAAGTCGAACGCTATGGACATTATTCGCTCGCTGCCGAGAGCATGTATGACCACCCGTTCCAGTGGGGCTCCAAGCGCACGGGGCCCGATCTTGCGCGCGTAGGCGGCAAATATTCCGACGCCTGGCATCGTCAGCATCTGATCGACCCGCGAAGCCTCGTGCCGGAATCGATTATGCCGCCTTACAAATTCCTCGAAGAAAAGACGCTCGAACCTGAGGAAGCTGAAGGCTGGCTGAAGACGAACCGCATTGTCGGCGTTCCATATTCTGATGAGATGATCGAGAACGCGGCCGCCGACATGAAGGCGCAGGTCGATCCTTTTTCGGATGATTTCGACGCCTTCATGAAGCGCTATCCGAAAGCGGTCGTTCGTGATTTTGACGGCGATCCAAAGCGTCTCACGGAAATGGACGCGCTCATCGCCTATCTTCAAGTACTCGGCACGATGGTCGATTTCTCGACCTATGAGCCTGAGCAAAACCAGCGGTGATGTGAGATGTATGAAACGCTTGCGCATATCGCCCAGACATTCGGCCTCGTTCTTTTCGTGATCGCCTTTGCGCTCGTCCTGATCTACGCGCTCAATCCGAAGAACCAGGAACAATTCGACCACGCGAGAAATATTCCGCTCAACGATGAGCGCGAAATCGGGGATGAAAAAAATGTCTAAGCCCGAAATCGATGAGACAACAGGCGTTGAGACGACAGGTCATTCCTGGGACGGCCTCAAGGAATTGAACAATCCGCTGCCGCGCTGGTGGCTGATCGTTTTTTACATCTCGATCGTCTGGGCGATCGGCTATTGGGTGTTCATGCCCGCCTGGCCAGGGATCAACGGTTATACGAAGGGCATTCGCCATCACTCCGAACGCGCCAATGTCGCCGAGCAAGTGGCTGAACTTGAGGAAGCGCGCGCCGGCACGCTCGCAAAGCTTGCGTCAATCACGTCGGCTGGCGAAGTCGAACAGGATCCGGAGCTATTCCAGTTCACCATGGCGGCGGGCAAGTCGCTGTTCGGCGATAATTGCGCGACGTGCCACGGCGCAGGCGGACAAGGCTTCCCGGGCTATCCGAACCTCAATGACGACAGCTGGATCTGGGGCGGCACGTTTGAGGAAATTCGCACGACCATTCGCCATGGCGTGCGCTCCGGTGACCCTGAGGCGCATAACAATATCATGCAGGCTTATGGAAATGACGGCGCGCTCAATCCCGATCAGTTGAACGACATGGTCGAATATGTGGTGCATCTTTCTGGTGGAGAGGCCGACGCCGCCGCCGTGGCGCGCGCGCAACCGACATTCGAAGGCGTTTGCGCCGCCTGCCACGGCGCTGAGGGCAGGGGCAATATCGCTCTTGGCGCGCCGAACCTTACCGACCAGATCTGGCTTTACGGCGGTGATCGGACGGCGATCCATGAAACGCTGCAAAAAGGGCGCGCCGGCGTGATGCCGGCCTGGCAGGGGCGTCTCAGTGACGCGCAGATTTCAGCGCTCGCCGTCTACGTCCACTCGCTTGGCGGCGGACAATAAGCCGCCTCACAAATACCGGGCGCATTGGATAGGATGCGTCCGGAGAAAACGGAAAGCGCCCGCGCTTAGAGCGGGCTGACGGGCAATGAGCGATACGATTATTCAGGATGAAGCCGCGCATGGCGACGTCGTCACCCATCATGACGTCGAAGCGGTCAACAGCGTCAAGAACCGCCGCCTCTACAAGGCGCGCGAGCCGATCTATCCAAAGCTCGTTCACGGCTTTTACCGCAAGCTGAAATGGATCGTCCTGTTCGCGACCCTCGGCGTTTATTACGTGCTGCCATGGATACGCTGGGCGCGCGGCCCCGGCGAGCCGAACCAGGCGATCCTCGTCGATTTTCCGCACCGGCGGTTTTATTTCTTCTTCATCGAACTTTGGGCGGACGAACTTTATTTCGTCACGGCGTTGCTGGTGCTGGCGGCGCTCGGACTTTTTCTGGCGACTGCGCTCTTCGGGCGTGTCTGGTGCGGTTACACATGTCCACAAACGGTCTGGACGGACCTTTTCATCGCCGTTGAGCGTTTTATCGAGGGCGACCGCAACAAGCGGATGAAACTCGCCAAGGCGCCGTGGTCCTTCGACAAGATCTCGAAGAAAGTCTCCAAACATATTATCTGGATCCTGATCGGTTTTGCGACCGGCGGCGCATGGATCTTCTATTTCCACGATGCGCCGACAATCGCCGCCGAATTCTTCAAAGGACAGGCGCCGTTCACCGCCTATTTTTTCTGCGGGCTGTTGACGCTGACGACCTATTTATTCGCGGGCTCGATGCGCGAGCAGGTTTGCACCTATATGTGTCCATGGCCGCGCATTCAGGCGGCGCTAACCGACGCAGAGACTTTGCAAGTCACTTACAAGGTCGATCGCGGTGAGCCGCGCGGCCCCCACAAAAAAAATCAGAGCTGGGAAGGGCGGGGCGATTGCGTCGATTGCAATGCTTGCGTCGCCGCCTGCCCAATGGGAATCGATATTCGCGACGGCGCCCAGCTTGAATGCATTAATTGCGCGCTTTGCATTGATGCGTGCGACGACGTCATGAAAAAGGTCGGCCGGCCGACCCGTCTAATCGGTTATGATACGGATCAGAACATGGCGCGCCGCCGCGCTGGCGAGAAGTCTGTCTTCCATCTCATCCGGCCGCGAACGATTTTGTATTCAGTGCTGCTCGCGATTGTCGGCGCCGTCACGCTCTATGGTCTCATCACCCGTCCGACGCTCGGCATTACGGCTGAGCGCGACCGCACGCCGCCTTTCGTGCGCCTCTCCGACGGATCCATCCGAAACGCCTTCACGCTGAAGATCGTCAATCGTTCAAATTCGGCGCGTGACTTTTCGGTATCGGTGACGAGTCTTCAGCCGATTACCGTGAAGGCGATTGGCGAGGATTTTGAAAATAATAGCGGCGTCATCCATGCAGAGCGCGACGGCGTCCGCAGCATGCGATTGCTGGTGACCTTGCCGCCCGGAACGCCGACCGGCGCCATATTCCCGGTGACGATCACATTGAAGGATGAAAAATCCGGGGAAACCTCGAAGTCTGAAACAACCTTTCTTACTGAGGCGCGGCGGTGAGCGGCAGGTTTGAACTCAAAGGCCTGCATGTATTAGCCGCGTTCGTCCTGTTTTTTGGCGCTGTGATTGCGGTCAATGTCGCCTTCACCCGCGCCGCATTGCACAGTTTCCCTGGTGAGGAAGATCACAAGGCGTATTTTCAGGGCCTTCACTATAATGAGACCCTCGCCGAACGCGCCCGCCAGAAGGAACTTGGCTGGACGGCGTCGCTTGTCGAGGCGAATCTCGATGGCGTTAGCGCCGTGTTTCGCCTGAGGATTGCTGACAAGACCGGCGCGCCTCTCGCTGGGCTTGAAATGGACGGCGTCATCCGCCGCACGACCCATTCAAGCGAGGACACGCCGCTTCATTGGAATAGCCTCGGCAAAGGCCTATATGAGGCTCGTGCCGATAATGTCGGCGCCGGATTATGGGAATTCAGGGCGAACGCGAAGGACGCTGAGAATGATCCCTTCGCGATCGAAACGCGCGTGGTTTTGAAGTGACAAGCGCCAATGCATGGCCGGAAGAGCGCGGTTGCCCGAGCGGGCTTGAGCCGCCGGCGGAGACCGCCATTGTCGATCCTGCGCCTTTTGTGGAAAAAAAGGGCGGCAATGCGCATCTTGATATTCTGGTGTTCGGCGCCAAATGCGCTGGCTGCATTTCAAAAATAGAAGGCGCAATGGCCGCCTTGCCGGAAATGTCGTCGGCGCGGCTCAATCTTTCAACCGGTCGCCTGTCGCTCGACTGGCGCGACGGCGCGTTCGAGCCCGTTGAAATCATGCGCAGCATTGACCGGCTCGGTTATCGCGCAGCGCCGTTCGACCCTGAAAAAGCGGGCGAAGCGGAGGACGCGGAAGGCCGCCGTCTTATTCGCGCGCTCGCCGTCGCCGGGTTTGCGACCGCCAACATTATGCTCCTTTCAATCTCGGTCTGGGCCGGCGAGGGCGAAATGGGCAAGGCGACCGTCGAGCTGATGCACTATCTCTCGATGATGATCGCTATCCCTGCGGTCGCGTTTTCGGGACGGCCGTTTTTCAAATCGGCGTGGGGCTCCCTGCGGCATGGGCGCGCCAATATGGATGTGCCGATTTCGCTCGCCGTCATTCTTGCGACGGGCATGAGCCTCTTTGAATTCTTCAATGGCGGCGAACACACATATTTCGATGCCGCTGTCATGCTGCTGTTTTTCCTTCTGATCGGTCGTTATCTCGACCATCGTTTGCGACAAACGGCGCGCGCCGCCGCGCGCAATCTCATTGCGCTGCAGGCGATGACGGCGAGCCGCATCAAACCTGACGGATCGCTCCAGTCGATTTCCGCGCGCGCAGTTGCGCCGGGCGATATGATCCTTTTGTCGCCGGGCGACCGCGCGCCGGTCGACGGCGTCATCGCTGAGGGCTCTTCCGATGTCGATATGTCGCTCGTGACGGGGGAAAGCGCGCCGGCGCGATTGAAGGTTGGCGACGTCATTCATTCAGGCGTTGTCAATATGTCGACGCGCCTCGTCATGCGCGCGCAGAAGACGGCTGATGAGTCGCTTCTGGCGGATTTGACGCGTCTTGTTGAGGCCGGTGAGCAGGCGAAGAGCCGCTATGTGCAAATCGCCGACAAGGCCGCGGCGCTTTACGTGCCGGTCGTGCATTCGCTCGCGGCGTTGACGTTCCTCGGCTGGTTTTTCATTGGCGATGCGGGCCTTCGTGTTTCGCTGATGAACGCAATCGCGGTGCTCATCATCACCTGCCCATGCGCTTTGGGGCTCGCCGCGCCCGCTGTGCAGATCGTTGCTACTGGTCGGCTCTTCAAACGCGGCGTGCTCGTCAAAACGGGCGATGCGCTGGAGCGATTTTCAGAAGTCGAAGCCGTCGTTTTTGACAAGACTGGCACGCTGACGGAAGGCAAGCCGCGCATCGCCAATCGCGAGGAAATTTCCGATGAAACATTGATGGCGGCGGCGAGTCTTGCGCGCATCAGCCGCCACCCCTTGTCGCGAGCGGTCATTGTTGAAGCGGGCGCCGGCGCGCCTGCGAAGAATGTAATTGAAACACCCGGCAAGGGTGTTGAAGGTGAAATTGACGGCGAGAAAGCTCGCTTTGGAGCCGCCTCTTTCGTCGGCACCGCCTCCGGTGAAGACGGGCAGCTTGAGGCCTGGTTCCGGCAAGGCGAGGGCGAGCCCGTTCGTTTCCGTTTTGAAGACGGGCTTCGCAAAGACGCGAAAGAAACAATCGCTGCGCTTCAGCAGCGCGGGCTGGCGATAGAAATTCTCTCCGGCGATCGGGAAAGCGTCGCGCGCGACGTCGCTGGCATGCTTGGCGTCAAAAACTGGCGCGCCGGGCTGTCCCCAATCCAGAAAATTGAACGTCTCAATGAATTGAAAGAGGCGGGCGTGAAGGTGGCGATGGTTGGCGACGGACTGAACGACGCGCCGGCGCTCGCTTCGGCGCATGTGTCGCTTTCGCCCGGAAGCGCTGCGGATGCGAGCCAGGCGGCGGCCGACTTCGTCTATCAGGGCGACGCGTTGGCGCCGATCGCCGACGCCTATGACGTGTCCGGCAAGGCGCGCCGCCGCATGCTCGAAAATTTCGGATTTGCCGCGCTCTACAATGTGTGCGCGATGCCGCTCGCGGCATTGGGTTTCGTCACGCCGCTCATCGCGGCGGTCGCCATGTCGAGTTCATCGATTATCGTGACGCTGAATGCGCTGCGCCTTGCAACGGGCGCCAAAAAGAAATGACGGCGTTATTGTTTCTCATCCCGATTGCACTTTTCATGGGCGGCATAGGTCTTGCCGCTTTCATGTGGTCGCTGAAGTCCGGGCAATATGAAGACCTCGACGGCGCCGCGCACCGGATTCTGCTCGATGATGATCTGGAAGAGGGAAGGCCCGACAATTAGTCGCCCGCGCTAATGAAAGTCGGCGTCGAGCCCGTTCTTGCGCGGTTTGTCGCTGTCGCCATCGCGCTTTTTCTTCTTCTTTTTCTTTTTCGGCTTGTCTGGCGCTGCCGGGTCGGGAATGGCGGCGGCGGCAACCGCTTTCTTTTTCTTCTTGGGCGGATGAAGCCGACGAAGCGCTGCGGCTTTCAATTCCTCAAACGCCTCCTTGAGGCATTCGGTGAAGAACGGCGTGTCGGGAATGATCTGACGTGTTGAGGTCAAACAGAGCGCGAGCTTTCCATTATAGCTCGGCGCCGCGATGAACAGGCCCATGCCGTCACTCAATGGCGCCATCGCAAACATCGATGTCATTTCAGCGCCGCAGAAATAAAGCGGCGCTTGCGGCCCCGGCACATTCGATACAATGAGATTGGCGAGCGGTTCGCCATTGGCGACGCGCTGGGCAATAAACCGGCTCGCCAGCGCCATCATCGACGAGGGCGCTTGTTGGGTGAGGTCGGTAAGCAAACGCGCGCCGACGCCGTCTTTAGCGGCCTTCGACTTGCGTGTTGAGAGAACGATCGCCTTCAATCGCTCGACCGGGTGCGCGATATGGGTGTGCAGCGGCACCGTCATCGCCGAAATATTATTGCCTGCGCCTTCGCGGCCTGATCTGCTGGCGGCGCGCGCATTGATCGGCGCCATGACTGTCAGCGATTGCTTCGGCAGCGCGCGCTTCGCCTCAAGATAGCGGCGGATGCCGCCGCCGGTCACCGACAGGACGATGTCGTTGATCTTTGCTTCCGGATAGGCGGTGCGGATCGTCTTGAAATCGGCAAGGCTGAATTCAACGGCGTCGAACGCCTTGTTGGGGGAAGCGGCCTGATTGAAGGGCGAAGGCGGCGTCGAGCGGCCGGGCGCGCTTTTTCCTGAGCGCGCCACGGCGAGCGCGCGGGCGATTTGTGGGCTCGATTTTCCGACCGCCTCCATAAGGCGCAAAGGCGAGCGCGCATTGTTGAAGGCGGCGCGCGTCATGATGTCGGAAATCGAGAGCGGTGGTTCGGGGCGGCGCGGGCGTGGCGGATAACGAAACGCCGGCGGGCCTTTGGGCGTCAAATCCATCAGCGCCCCAAGCATTTGCAAACCGGCGACGCCGTCGACTGCAGCGTGATGAACCTTCGCCATCATCGCAAACGCGCCTTTGGGAACGCCTTCGACATTGTCGAGCCCTTCGACAACATAAACTTCCCAGAGCGGTCGGCCCATATCGAGCGGACGCGAATGGAAGCGCGCGAAGTGAATGCAGAATTGCCGCCAGTCGGCGGGGTTCGGAAGGCGCGCGTGGCGGACATGATATTCAATGTCGAAATGCGGATCGTCGACCCAATAGGGATAGTCGAGCTCCATCGGCACGCGCATCAGCTTGCGCTTGAAAAAGGGGCAATGCTCAAGGCGTTTTTCGATTGTCTCGACAATCGTCCGGAAACGGACGATGCTGTCAGGCGCGGTCGACTGGTCGCAGATATAGGCGCCGGTAATGTTGGCGACTATATCGGCGTCCTCCATGAAGAGGAACTGGGCGTCCTGCGCGCTAAGCTGTTCCATCGTTAAACCCCAATACGCCCCCAATACGCGGGCCTCAGGCAGACCTATCCTGCATGAGCGCTCGCCACATTTTGGTTAACTTCCTGAACCCCATAGTCGCTGGTCGCACGCCGCCGCGCCGCAATCGCCTCAACCAGCGCGATCCGGCGTAAAACATCGCGCATTTCCTGAGCGAAAGCGAGCCGCGCGCCGGCAAGCGTGTCGGCCTCGCCCTCGGCGAGACCGCGATTGCAGGCGAGGTCATAGCCATTGGAATAGAGGAATTTGGCGATCGATTCCTCGCCCGAGATTCGCTGGCGGAGCACCGCCTCGCGCCCGATCTTGAGGCATTGATTGACGATTTCCTTCTCGCTCGCGCCAGCGCCGGATTTGACGTGGAGAAGCGTGTCGGCGACGACGGAGTAAGCCTCCGCATACGGTTTTAGCGTGCCGGGCGATACGAGCGGCGAAAGGCCTTCAAGCAACGCCTCAACGCCCTTGCGCCCGGCGTTCAATTGATTGCGCCAATTGACGTTTTGCAGATCGAGCTCGTCCTCGATCGCTTGGCGAAATTCTTCCTTCGTCGGATAGAAAAATTCAAACTTGAAGAGATCGCGCAGCGCCATGCATTCGCGCCAGAACGCATCGGCGGAAAGGCCGGGATCTGCCTCCATCGCATGCGCCAGCGCAAGCTCCATCAGTGCGTTTGTGACGAAGAAATGGATGACCGTGTTGCGGTAGTAGCTAGCGATGAAGTTCTTTCCGCGCGCAACGGAAAGAACGGGCTCTGCGCCTTCGTCATAACGTTCGAGCACGCCCGTTTCGATGAGCGCCGCGCCAACCTTGCGGATCTTCTTCGCTTTGGCGTCTTCGAAATCGGAAGTCATGGGCAAGCCGCGCACCTCGGCCCATTCTTTCAGGCGAAGAAGATCATTCCCGATTTCATCCTCCGTGAGCGCTGTCGGCGCGGCGCTCATCATGATGAAGGCGAGCGCGCCCGATGCGGTAAGGGGCGTCGCCTCATTGGCGCTGACCGCTGAATTGAAGGCTATGCGGTGCAAATCGCGAGAAATGTCATCTTCGGCCCCCGGTTCGCCGCGCGAATCGTTTTCCGCAACCGGTTCGCCAAAGCTCATATAGATGCGGCCCAAGGGTTTTCGCATGCCCGCCACGAAACCGATGAACCAGGAAAGGCTTTCTTTGCGCTTTGTCGCGCCCATCTGTTCAGACGCGTAGGAATCAATTTCAGGAATGAGATCGTAATAGATCGAGACAGGCACGAATTGGAGATCGTCAATGCCGTTGCGGCGCGCCGCCTCGACGACATATTTCAAAATACCGTAGCGCGGCGGCATCAACTTGCCGATGCGCGAGCGTGTTCCTTCAAGCGACCACGCAACAGGAAAGCGCTTTTCTAGGATGTAGGAAAGATAGTGGCGAAGCGCGAGCTTGTAGACCGGATCGTTCTGGAATGAGCGGCGAATGAAAACCGCGCCCGCGCGTTTGGCGATCTGGCCGACCCCTGCGAACGCCATGTTGATGCCGCCAATCATGTGGAGCAGCGGCAATTTTCTCTCCAGCGCGAAATTGATCATCGCCATGCCATCGACATGGCTCTTATGCGTGAACAAAAACGCGGTCGGCTTTTCGCGCACGAGCGCCGCCATCTTCTGCGCTGACGCTTCATCAACCACTAGTTTTTCATCATAGCCCATCGCGCAAACGCTATGGGTGATCCAGCCCATCAGATTGATGAAAAACGGCGATGGCGACGGCGCTATTTCTTTCAGGCATTTCAGCGCATCGGCTTCGAGTTCGGAAAAGCTCTTGCCGGTCTCCGTTTCAAGCGCTGCGAGCTCGGCGCGAAACTCCTTGCGCGCCAGAATTGCTTCAGCGACGAAGCGCGGCAATTTGATGTCGCCGTCCGGCCCCTTTCGCCGTTCGCGATCGACGGTGAGCACGGCCTGGCGCGCAACAAAATCGGCAAATGCGGCGTCATGGAAATTGGCGCCGGCGCGGCGCTCAAATCGCGTCTTCAATCGTTCAAGGTTTGCGGGTTCGCCCACAAGCATGCGCCAGCGGTCGGGGCTTTCCCTTGCGATACGCGTCTTGCGTTTGGCGCTTTTCGGCGCGCCGCGCGCGGCAATCAGAATGTCGCGCAGCGACCGGGCTATGTCGCGCTTGCGCTTCGGCGCCCACGCCGTGCTGACCGGCGCCACGATCAACGCGCTGTCATCATCGCCAAGTGCTTCGAGCCCTTTATGGATGAGTTCATCATCGCCCGTCGAGACGGTTGCATATTGAACCGGCGCAGAAAAATCAGCAGGGCGCGTTTCATCCAGCCAGCGGCGGACTATTTCCTGTTCGGCGGCGTCTTCACCGACAATGATGAATAGAACGCCCTGTCCGGGATTAATCGGGCTGGCGTCAACCGGCCAGGGCGTAATGCCCATTTTCATGTCGCCGTCGGAAGACAAGGCTCAACCTTTCTAGCCGGGATCGGCCTCGGAGCGTGTCGCGGTTCGCAACAAGCCGCGGAACGCCTGCCTGGCGCTCGATCCTTGATGGCAGACTTTATAGACCTCGCGCGCGATTGGCATCTCGATCTTGTATTCGTCGGCGAGCTCCATAACCACTTTACTGGTTTTGACGCCTTCAGCGACCTGATTCATCGACGCGATGATCTCGTCGATTGACTGACCGCGGCCGAGATTGAAACCGACATGATGATTGCGCGAAAGTTCGCTGGTGCAAGTCGCCATCAGATCGCCCATCCCAGCGAGCCCTGCAAAAGTGCGCGCGCGTCCGCCCATAGCGACGCCGAGCCGCGTCATCTCTGCGAGCCCGCGCGTAATGACGGTGGAACGCGTATTGACGCCGGCGCCGGCGCCGTCGCCCATGCCGGCGGCGATGGCGATGACGTTTTTAAAAGCGCCGCCAAGTTCGCAGCCGACAACGTCCGTGTTTGTATAAACGCGGAAAAAGCCTGACGCGAAAACCGGGCGTAACCGGTCGACGATAACTTCGTCCTCCATGGCGAGAACGCTCGCGGCCGCAAAACCGTCGATGATTTCCTTGGCGAGATTGGGCCCCGTCAAAACGCCCGGCGGGTGGCCGGGCAGCATTTCCTTGACGATTTCCGTCATGCGATATTTCGTGCCGGGCTCGAGGCCTTTCGCGAGCGAGATAACCGGCACCCAGGGACGAATGACGTCTTTGACGTCGCTCAAGGTTTCGCGCATCGCCTTTGACGGCACCCCGAGAATGACAATGTCTGCGTCCTCGACCGCTTCCGAGAGGTCAGCGGTCGCGGTGAGGCGCGGCGATAATTCAGCGCCCGGCAGGTAATTCGAGTTTGTATGGCGGGCGTTTATTTCTTCGGCGACATCGGTGCGGCGCGCCCAGATTTTTGTCGGGACATTATCAGCGATGATAGAGGCGACGGTCGTTCCCCATGACCCGGCGCCAAGAACAGCGGCGCTAAGTTTCATCGGGCATTCCTCCGCCGGCTTTATTCATCCTCGTCCTCATCCTCGTCGTCTTCAGGTTCGTCCCAATGATCGAGGGAAAGTTCGTCCTCATCAAGCCGTCCGGCGCCCTGATCGAGCGCATGGGCCATCATCTCGCGAATTTCATTGGCGTGAAGGCCGACCGTCGCGGCGGTCCATTTTGATGTTTCGACCGGCGGCAGCACGGTGACGCTAATGTCGGCAGGGCGGGCGATATTTCGCCCACGCGGCAGCGAATCAAGCGCATTGTGAATAACGATTGGCACGACTGGAACGCCCGCCTGCATGGCAATATGAAACGCGCCTTTCTTGAACGGTCCGAGGTGCGTTGAAACGCTGCGTGTGCCTTCGGGCGAAATCGCGACAGACAGGCGGTCATTTCGGATCGCATCGACAACGGGCTTCATCGCCTCAATCGCCTTTTTGGAATCCTTACGGTCGATGAGAACGACATCGGCGAATTTCATTAACGGGCCGATCACCGGGAAGTTCGCGATTTCCTTCTTGCCGACGCCGGTGACGTCGCGGCGGATGAGCTTCGTGACGATCAGCATGTCAACAGAGCTCTGGTGATTGAAAACGAACACCGCCGGTCTCTGCGACCAAAGATGCTCCTCGCCCTCGACATGGATGTTGAGCCCTGTGACCGCTGAAGCGTAATCGGCCCACATGCCCATCGCTGTGTTGAGCATTTCGCGCTTCTTTCCGGATAGCGCCCAGACGGGCGCGGCCGCCATGAACGCCGCCGGCATGGCGCCATACGCCATTGACGTTCTGACAATGTCGGTCAATTCCGGCCGGCCTCTACTCGTGAAGCGATAGCTTGGCCAGGCGCGCTCGTCAGCGATCGCCTGCAGGCGGCGATTGGCGTTCAAAATGCGCGGATGGCCAATTGCTTCAAGTAATTCAAGGTCGTCGTCGCTGTCCGTGTAAAAATAGGTTTCGAACAGATTGACGCCTTCGGCGCTCGCGAGTTTTTCAGCAGCGAGACGTTTTCCTTCGCCAAAGCAGGTCGGGCGCACGACGCCGCCAGTGAAAACACCGTTCTCGACTTCAAGTTCCGTACAAAGAACATGTTCGATGCCGAGGTCTTCGGCGACCGGCTGAATCTGGTATTTGGTCGCGGAGGAAATAATTGCGACGGTGTGGCCCTTCTTCATGTGGGCTGAAACGATTGCGCGCGATTCAGGATAGACTGATCCAGCAATCGATTTTCTGTAGACGCGGCGGCCCGTTTCTTCGAACCATTCTTCGGAGCGGCCTTTCAAGGAGTTCGCCGTCGCCGTCATCAGCGCGGAAAACCCGCTTTTCTTGGCGAGGAAATTTCTGACCGCGGAAAACTGGTCGATCATATCCTTCGGCGCCATCGCGCCGGACATGACCTGGTCTTTCAGGAACTCCGTCGCAGAATAACCGGCGATCAGCGTGCCGTCATAGTCGAATATCGCCCCGACCTCGGGCCCGTAAGGCGCCGATTCAATATCCTGAAGAATTGCGTCAAGCTGCCCCGAACCGCCCACAATATGCCGCCTGCAACTGCTGATTGATGATAGGGCAGGGATCGCCGAAAATGAACAAGAAATCGATAATGCCAGCCGCTACGGGGCTGAACGAAGGACCTCATTTCATGGCCGAAACCGCTTTTCGCTTTAATTCGCGCGCTGACGGGCTTTCCATCGCCGCCTGGAAATGGACGCCGGCGGCGCGCCCGCGCGCGGTTGTGCAGATCTCCCACGGGCTCGCGGAACATGCGCTGCGCTATCGCCGTCTCGCCGCAACGCTTAATGAGGCTGGCTTTGCGGTCTATGCAAATGATCATCGCGGCCATGGCGCGACCATTCCGGAAGGCGGCGTGCAAGGCGATTTCGGCGACGCCGGCTGGGCGGGGCTTGTCGGCGATGTAAAGGCGCTAACCGATATCATCCGTAGCGAGAATGACGGCGCGCCGGTGATCCTGCTTGGTCATTCGATGGGTTCCTTCGCGGCGCAAACCTATCTTCTCGATCATTCATCGGCGATAGACGCCTGCGTTCTTTCGGGATCAAGCGATATTCCAACAATTGCGCAAAGGGCGATGTCCGGCGCCGACATGTCGCTTGGCGCCTTCAACGCCGCGTTTGAACCGGCGCGAACGCCTTTCGATTGGTTGTCGCGCGATGAAGCCGAAGTCGACAAATATATCGCCGATCCGATGTGCGGATTTGATGCGCCGCCGGAAACGTCGATGTCAATGATCGGCGGCGCCGCGCGCATGGGCGAGGAAAACGAGATCAGCAAGATCCGCAAGGATTTGCCGGTCTATATTTTTTCCGGAGACAAGGACCCTGTCGGCGGCTTGGGAATGCTCGTCAACATGCTCGCCGAGCGATTGAAAGCGGCGGGGCTGATTGACATGACCATTAAACTCTATCCGGATGGCCGCCACGAAATGTTCAACGAGATCAATCGCGACGAGGTGACGGGGGATCTTATTGCGTGGATTGAGGCGAAGGGGTTTTAGGCGAATTGAGGCTGAGTCATGGTATTGAGATTGCTATTATTCACGTTGGTGATCGCGATTGCGTTAATTGCTTGCGTCTCTTGTGCGGTTGATCCGGTCATCCGCGCGCCGCTGACATGCGAAAATGATGTCATTGATAAATTTGCAAAAGATGATCGGCTTCCAATTCCCAAGAACAATATTTCACTGGTGCCGTTAGAACTTCAATTGAATGCGTTAGAATTTCTCAATGATCGAAAAGTCATGCAAGCGCCGTCCTTCCGACGGATTCAGGCGCGAAGCGGGCCTTTTTCTTCGGCTCCACAGTCCCTCATGCACAAATGTCGCGAACACAAGATGCGCGGGGTGCGTCCATTCGGGGCGCGGCAGCGTCCGCGCGCAAAAGGCCGTTAAAGATATGCGGCGTGTTCGTCGCTGACGGTGTCGCCGGCGCGGATGCGTCGGTCATGGTCATTCTCAATGGCGAAGGGCGCGCGATGCGCGCGGATCAAAGTATCCGGTTTCCTGATTTTCTGAGGCTGCCCGTGCAGCCCTTCTAGAATGTCGCCGCGAAAAGCGGCTGGTCCGGCCCCGCGCCGGCGCGCTTCATGCCGTCTGAATTCCAGGCGAACGCGATTTCGCCCTCGCGCGAGACAGCGATGACGCCGCCATCGCCGCCTTGCCGGGCGACATCCTTGATGAGGCCTTGCGCCGCCTGTTGCAGGTCGGCGCCCTGAAAACGCACGCGGCTCGCAATATCCTGCGCGCCGCCGGCGAGGATGAAATATTCGCCAAGGCCGGTGCACGAGGCGGCGACATATTCATCCGCCCAGGTGCCGCCGCCGATCAGCGGCGTATCGCCGACGCGCCCTTCAAGCTTGCCAAAAACGCCGCCTGTCGATGTTGCAGCCGCAAGCTTGCCGTTCTGGTCGAGCGCGACAGCGCCGACAGTGCCGTGGCCAAGCTCGTCTTCCAGCATTTCTTCCGGTGAGACGCCGACCGGCGTCACATAATAGGTTTTCGGATCGTCGATGAATTCAAGACCGGCCTCGCGGCAGAAATGTTCAGCGCCGCGCCCGGCGAGCATGACATGCGGGGTCTTGTCCATCACGGCGCGCGCGCCGCGCACCGGATTTTTAAGATTGGCGATCGCGGCGACGGCGCCTGCACGGCGTTTGGCGACCGCATCTTCGCCGGGCAGGCCCCCTTCCATGATCGAGGCGTCAAGCTCGACATAGCCGGCCTTGTTCGGCGCCGCGCCGCGCCCGGCGACATAGAGGCCCGAATCCTCCATCGCGATCACCATCGCCTCGACGACATCGATCGCGGCGGCGCCGTCTTTCAGCATCGCCTCGCCCTTCGCGCATAGTTCCGCGAGGTGCTTTTCCGCGCGCGAGTAATCGCGGCCGGCTTTTGCGCCGGCGCCGCCGTGCAGGGCGAGCGCGATTTTTAATGGCTTGCTCATCGGGTCAGTCTCCAAGCGCGTCTTTTAGCGCATTTTCGCCGGTAGCCAATCGGGGATCGCCGCTCTATGTAGCCCACGACGTCCAAACGCCGGAGCCAGCCGCCATGACTTATCTCGCCCTTGTTCGCCACGGCCAGAGCGAATGGAATCTCCAGAACCGCTTCACTGGCTGGGTCGATGTTGATCTGACCGATCAGGGAAGGGCGGAAGCAACCAAATCGGGCGCGCTTTTGAAAGCGACGGGGGTTTCTTTCGCTGAAGCTTATACTTCAGTGCAGACCCGCGCGATCCGCACGCTCAATCTGGCGCTCGATGAGATGGGCATGCTGTGGCTGCCGGTCATCAAGGACTGGCGGCTCAATGAGCGCCATTATGGCGGGCTCACCGGGCTTAACAAGAAAGAGACGGCCGAGAAGCACGGCGAGGAGCAAGTGAAGATTTGGCGGCGCAGCTATGATACGCCGCCGCCGCCGATCTCGGACGACAACCCGCATAATCCCGCCAAGGATCCGCGATACGCTGCGCTTGGCGACCGGGTGCCAAAAACAGAATCGCTGAAACTGACGCTTGAGCGTGTAACGCCCCTTTGGGAATCGGAAATCGCGCCGCGTCTTAAAAAAGGCGAGTCGCTTATTATCGCCGCGCATGGCAATTCCTTGCGCGCGCTGGTGAAGCTGCTTCTTAATGTTACTGACAAGGATATTGTCGGGGTTGAAATACCGACCGGCAATCCCCTGCTGTTCGAATTTGAAGACGGTTCGCTGAAGGTGAAGTCAGCCCGCTATCTTGATGAAGCGCGCGCTACGCCAATTCCGTTTGCGGATTGATTCCGGGAAGCTGCTCGAGCTTTCGTTGCTTGATGAGTTCGCCGACTTCAAAGGCGACTTCAGCTCCCGGCGTAAGCGCCGATACGAAATGGTCGACGACTTCCGGATCGCCTGACAGTTTCGAGCGTTTCTTGACTTCCCCGACATAGATTTCGCTGCGCATTGCCTGCATTAGCGTTGCGACATCCGTTTCAATACGGGCGATGGCGGGCGCATCGGCGCCGCGCCGGGCGACCATTTCGCTATTCATGAAAAAGAACGTGTAAGGATGATCGTCGATTTTCAGATGCAGCACGTAATTGGCGTGCGGTATCGCGCATTTGTTCTGGAACATCTCAACGGCGAGCGCGACTGAATCCGGCACAAGATCGTTGGAGTAGATGCACTCCTTCGGTTCGGAGGGCTCCGGGCGGTTCATGAAATATTCAATGGCCCAGAACATGAGCGTCCGGAGCGTCGGGCGCAGGCCTTCGCCCGTATCCGTCAGGCGATATTGGCGTCCGTCGCTTGTGCCGGTGACGAGACCAGCCTCTTCCAGCTCTTTAAGGCGTTTTGAAAGGAGGTTGGTGCCGATGCCCGGAAGAGAGGCGTGGAGATCGCCGAACCGGCGCGGCCCCAGAAAAAGCTCGCGAATGATAAGGAAAGTCCAGCGCTCGCCGAGCATGTCAAAGGCATAGGCGAGAATGCATTCCTGATTGTAAGTTCTTGACATTCCAACCCTTTTTCCGCGCGTTTCCTTGCTCATGCCGATCCGGTTTGAGGCCCCGGCCGGTTTTTGTTGGGCGTTAGCCTATCAAATTTTTCTCCCCTAGACAAAAATGATATTGACACTTTAAAAAACAATAGTAAATAGGATCATACAAGTTAGTTACGGTTTCAAAAATCAACAGCCTACAGCCAAAACGGAGTTCCCCGATGCTGAAAATTATCGCCCCTGTCGCCGCTTTTGCGACCGCCGCCCTTATCCTTTCCGCCAATCCGGCTTTCGCCGGCGAGCGCGATGATCAGGTGACGATGTGCGCCTCGGCGCTCGAAGCCCAGGGCCTCACCAATGGCGGCGACTATCTCGCCCGCTTTGAAAAGGCGCGCGGCAGCCTCGTGCAAACCTTGACCGTCAAACTTATTCCGACGGCCGGCGGCGATACGCTGACGGGCGTCTGCAAGATCAAAAAAGGCGAAGTTCAGTCGGCCGAAATCAAGGCCTGAAAATAAACGCTCGGGAAAAGCAGCCAAAAGCGCCGGGCGAGCCGGCGCCCAAAGATCCCGGAGCGCTCAAAGTTTAGTCCGAACCGCCGAGCGCTCAATAAAGAAGACGTCCGCGTTTCCCCTTTCGCGGGCGTCTTTTTTTATTGGCCTGCGGACTATTTCGCGGCAAGCGAGCGATAGGCGATTTTCGTCATCGACTCGCCATTGATGTAGCCTTGGCCCCACTTGGTGTTGAGGTCTTTTAAGGGATCAGCCTTAACGACCGCATCCTCATCGAGGCCTTCGTCAATTAGCGCCTCAATGCGTTTTTTAACATCTTTCAACATGTTGTTGGCGGCGGCGAGATCGGCTTTTGTTCCCAGCGCGCCATGGCCTGGAATGATTTTCGTCTTGTCGTCTGAAAGGGCGAGAATAGCTTCCTGCGCGGCGATATAACCGTCGAGATCGCCGCCCGATTCCAGATCGATATAGGGAAAGGCGCCATTGAAAAAGACGTCGCCCGTATGGATGACATTGGCGTCTTCAAAGACGACGATTGCATCGCCATCGGTGTGAGCGGGCGCGGGATGGAAGACGCGAATGTCATGGCCGTTCCAGTAAAAACTGACCGCATCAGAAAAAGTAATGACGGGAAGGGCCGAAGGCGCGGCGGGGTCGGTCACTGAGCCGGAAGCGCGCGTCAGCCCATCCTTCAGGCGTTTTCTCACATTATCTTGCGCGACGATTTTCGCGCCGGCGGCGGCCATCGCTTCATTGCCGCCCGTGTGATCGCCATGCCAATGCGTATTCAGCAAAAAGGCGAGGGGGCGGTCAGTCTCGGCCTTGATCGCGGCGGCTATTTTCGGCGCAAGCGGCGCGAATTGATCGTCGATCACGATCGACCCGTCAGGCCCCGTCGAAAGACCGATATTTCCGCCAGCCCCTTCAAGCATATAAATGCCGGGAACGACTTCCTGCGTCTTGATTTCAACCGAGCTGAAATCGCGCTGGGCGCAGGCGGGCGAAAAGGCGGCGGCAAGGGCGATTAGCCCGCCGGCGGCGGAAATGGCGCGGATCATGCTGTTTCTCCTTTGACAGGCCCGTTTTTAACCATGAGCGGCCGCGCACGGAACCATGATCGAGTTCACAAAGAGATTTGTTGCGGCGCCAAAATTCGGGCGATAGGAAATCGGGAGCGTATTGGAGAGCAGATTGACTTGGAATCCGGACAGCTGGCGCGACAAGCCCGCCCGACACATGCCCGCGGATTATCCCGATCCGGCGGCGCTTCGGGCCGTCGAGGACGAGCTTGCCGGATATCCGCCCCTCGTCTTTGCGGGCGAAGTGAGAACGCTGCGGCAAGAACTCGCCGCCGTCGCGGAGGGGCGTGCGTTCCTGCTGCAAGGAGGCGATTGCGCCGAGAGCTTCAAGGAGTTCCATCCGAACAATATCCGCGACACTTTTCGCGTCATCCTCCAGATGTCGGTTGCGCTCACATTCGGAGCGGCTATGCCCTGCGTCAAAATCGGGCGCATCGCCGGCCAGTTCGCCAAGCCGCGCTCGGCGCCGACGGAAGAACAGAACGGCGAGTCGCTGCCGAGCTATCGCGGCGATAATATTAACGGCATGGAGTTCAGCGCCGGCGTCAGAACGCCCGATCCGCAGCGGCTTTTGAAATCCTACGGCCAGTCCGCAGCGACGCTGAACCTTTTACGCGCATTCGCTGGCGGCGGTTACGCCGATCTTCACAATGTCCATCGCTGGAATCTTGAATTCGTCGAGGGCAATCCTGAAGCTGACCGTTATCGGGCGCTCGCTGATCGCATTTCTGAATCGCTGACCTTTATGGAGGCCTGCGGCGTGACGTCGAAGGAAGTGCGGACGCTGCGCGAAGTTGATTTCTACACCAGCCACGAAGCGCTGCTTTTGGGTTTTGAACAGGCTATGACGCGCGTCGATTCAACGACCGGCGGCTGGTACGACACGTCCGCCCACATGATCTGGATCGGCGACCGCACGCGCCAGCCCGACGGCGCCCATGTCGAATTCTGCCGTGGCGTGGAAAATCCGATCGGCGTCAAATGCGGGCCGAGCCTTGAGCCGGACGAACTCATCGAGTTCCTCGACATCCTCAACCCGAAGAACGAGGCGGGACGCATCGTTTTGATCGCCCGGTTCGGGGCTGAAGGCGTCGAAAAGGGACTGGCCCCGCTGGTGCGGCGGGTGGTTCGCGAGGGCCGTAAGGTCGTCTGGTCGAGTGACCCGATGCATGGAAACACGATCAAGGCGGCGAGCGGCTTCAAGACCCGCCGCCTTAAGGACGTTCGCGCCGAAATCGACGCCTTCTTCCGCATCTGCCGGGCGGAAGGGGCCTATCCGGGCGGCGTTCACCTTGAAATGACTGGGCAAAACGTCACCGAATGCCTCGGCGGGCTCCAGGATATCTCGGAAAGCGACCTTTCCATGCGTTATGAAACCCATTGCGACCCGCGGCTTAACGCCACCCAGGCGTTGGAGCTTGCTTTCATGCTAGCCGACGAGTTGAAGGAAAGCCGCGAAAAGGGTCTCTAAGTCCTTGAAACAGGCCGCAACATAGTTTGATGCCTGATCTGCTCCCGATGGAACCTCAGGCGTATCCATCTGCATCCGGCGCAGCTATGGTCCTCGCCAACAGGGGATCAGTCGAGCGTTTCGAATGACGGATGCGTTAAAGACAGGCGTTGTCGGCGCCGGTATTTTTGGCGGCTTTCACGCCGGAAAACTGGCAGCAAATCCACGTTCCACCTTTCTTGGCGTTTTCGATCCCGACACGGCGCGCGCCGCTGCGCTCGCCGAGCGTTTTGACGCGGCGGTTTTTTCAAGCGCCGAAAGCCTTGTCGACTCTGTCGATGCCGTCATCATTGCGTCGCCAGCGCCAACCCATTTCGATCTCGCCCGCCGCGCGCTTGAAAGCGGCCGGCATGTCTATGTCGAAAAACCGGTTGCCATGACAACGCGCGAGGCCGACCGCCTGGTCGCGATGGCCGAAGCTTCCAGCCTCAAGCTGCAGGTTGGCCATCAGGAGCGTTTCGTACTCGCAGCGCTCTCCCTGCCGGGTGAAGACGCGCCTGAGCGTATGGAGTTTTCGCGTTGCGGTCCGCCAAGCGGGCGCTGTGAAGATGTTTCCGTTGCGCTCGATCTTATGATCCACGATCTCGATATCGCTCGTATGTTCGGCTTTGACGAACCGCATCATGTCGCCGCAAGCGGCGATTATCACGAGGCGGTCGCGACCTTCGAGTTCAATGGAGGGCGCTCCTGCTCGTTCATCGCAAGCCGCCGCGCTGAAGAGCGCCGCCGCCAGATGTCGGTTTTCTACGCCGACCGCACGATCGAGATTGATTTCATTGATCGGCGCATCACGACAAAGAGTGATGGCGCGCCGGTCATTGAAGAATTTTCCACGCGTCCGCATCCGGCGCTCGCCGACGCGCTCGGCGAAAGCGTTGACGCATTCATCGCTTCGATCCTCGACCGCAAACCTTGCATCGTTGACGGTCGCGCCGGCCGCCGGGCGCTCGCTTGGGCGCTCACGGTAGACCGCGTTGTTGAGGAAACTGCGGCGCTTCGCGCCGACAACAGGATGATTGCGTGAACGGCGTCGCCAATCTTTCCCTTGCCGGTGAAACGAACCTCGGTGAAATCGCCTTTATCGACCTGAAGGCGCAGCAGCGCCGTATTCGCGCCAATGTCGAGGCGCGTCTCAAAGATGTTCTCGATCACGGCCGTTATATTGCCGGCCCGGAAATCGACGAGCTGGAAGCGCTGCTTGCGGAAAAGACCGGCGCCGCGGCGGCCGTCGCCTGCGCCAGCGGCACGGCCGCGCTCGTTATCCCATTGCTTGCAGCCGGCATGGATACGGGCGACGCGGTTTTCCTGCCGGCCTTTTCGTATAATGCGACGGCGAACGCGGTTCTGCTGACCGGCGCCACGCCGGTTTTTGTCGATATCGATCCACGAACCTTCAACATGGATCCCGCCGACCTCGAGCGGCGCATTGAAGAGGTCAAGCGCGATGGCGCGCTTCGTCCCGCGGCGGTCATTCCGGTCGATCTCTTCGGTTCGCCGGCCGATTATCCAGCTATTGAGAAGATTGCGGCGCGCGAAAATCTTTTTGTGCTCGCAGATGGCGCACAAGGCTTTGGCGGTCAGCTCAATGGCGAGGAAGTCGGCGCGATCGCCCAGGTCACCGCGACGAGTTTCTTTCCGGGCAAGGCGCTTGGCGCTTATGGGGATGCGGGCGCGGTGCTGACAAAAGACGCCTCGCTTGCTGAAAGCTGGCGTTCGATCCGTTGGCACGGCACGGATAAGGCGCGCAAAAATTCCGTATGCGTTGGATTTAACGGCCGCATGGATACGTTTCAGGCGGCGGTGCTTCTTGAAAAGATCGCGATCTTTGACGAGGAGCGCATCGCCCGGCGCATGATCGCGGAGATTTACGACAGGCGGCTTTCCTCCTTCGCCGCGCCGCAAACGCATATCGACGGCGCCGTTTCGGGCTTTGGCTATTATTCGCTCCGTATCGCCGGGCGCGACCGCATCGCCGCCAGCCTGAAAGAGAAAGGCGTGCCGACGGCGATTTATTATTCAACGCCGCTTCATGAAATGCCGGCATTCGAGCGTTACGCCCCTGCGGGCGGGCTGCCGGCGACCGAGGCTGTCGCGGGCGACATCCTTTCGTTGCCGATGCATCCTTATCTGACCCCGGATCAGGCGCATTATATTTGCGACTGCCTTGAAGAGGCCTCGCGCGCTTCAAACGCCTAGGACGCACGTCCTGCGCTTTTTTCGCTTTCCAATGATATAACACCGGTATAACATCCTCCCCGAGAAGGAGACGGGGGCGGACGATGGCGCATCGGCACGCAAACGGCAAAACTGGCGATGACGAACGCCATGACGGCCTCACACGCAATGAAAGTCTGGTCTGGGACACGCTGAACGGCCGCGACGCGCCGCTCAAGGCCTATGAAATTCTTGACCAGCTGAAAGAAAAAGGCGTGCGCGCGCCAATGACGGTCTACCGCGCGCTCGAAGGCCTCGAGGAAAAGGGCTTCATCCACAAGCTTGAGGGGCTGAACTCCTTCATGCCCTGCAGCCACGACCATCCGCACAATGTCGAAATTTTCCTGGTCTGCGAAAAATGCGGCTCGGCGAGTGAGGTTGAACTGGACGGCATCGACACGCTGTTGCGGCCCGTGCTGCGAAAGACCGGCTTCCATATGAAGACGGCGCGGCTCGAAACGCGCGGCGTCTGCGCGTCCTGCCCCGACGAATAATCCCGACCGCTGATTCTTTTTCCGAAATGCCGCAGGCGCGATTGACTGGCCAACGGGCGCTTCTATTGTCGAATTCATCAGCGGTTTTCGCCGCTGTTCGCGTCTGCGGGAGAGATCCGGCCATTGCGCCGGGCGCCGAAGGAGCAACCGCCCCGGAAACTCTCAGGCAAAAGGACCGCGCGCGAGGGAAGGCTGGAAAGCGAACGGCCGAATGGGCCGTTCCACCGACGGAGTAAGCGCGGCGTTATCAGCGCGCGAAATCTCTCAGGTTCCGTGACAGCCGGGGCGCGCCGCCAGATGGCGGGGCACTCCCATGGAACCGATGATGACGACTTCTTCGACGACTTCGCTAAAGCGCACCGCGCTTCATGACCTTCACGTCTCGCTCGGCGCGAAGATGGTCGAGTTCGCGGGCTATGACATGCCGGTGCAATATCCCGCCGGCGTCATGAAAGAGCATCTTCACACGCGCGCGAAAGCGGGGCTCTTCGACGTTTCGCATATGGGCCAGGCCTGGCTCATCGTTGAAGGCGCTGAAATCGGATCGCCCGAGGCGCATGAAAAGATCGCCGCCGCCATCGAAACGCTCGTTCCGGGCGAAATCAAAAAACTCAAAAAGGGCGGCCTTCGCTATTCGGTGCTGTTGAATGATGAAGGCGGCATTCTCGACGATCTGATGATCACGCGCCCGGCGATGGAGGAAGGCGCAGGCAAGCTTTTCCTCGTCGTCAACGCCGCCTGCAAGGATGCCGACTTCGCGCATATTTCTGAGAAATTGAAAGGCGTCGCGCGCCTTGAAATCGAAAACGAGCGCTCGCTGATTGCGCTTCAGGGGCCGAAAGCCGCCGGTGTCGTTGACGGCATTCTGCCGGGCGCTGCTGAACAGACCTTCATGACCATGCGGCCGATGATGTGGGGAACGGTTCCGGTGCTCGTTTCGCGCTGCGGTTATACGGGCGAGGACGGATTTGAAATTTCAGTTCCAAGCGATGAGGCCGAAGCGCTGGCGCGGACGCTGCTTGCCCATGACGATGTCGAACCAATCGGGCTTGGCGCGCGCGATTCGCTGCGCCTTGAAGCCGGCCTTTGCCTTTACGGTCACGATATCAATGAGACGACGTCGCCGGTGGAGGGGAACATCTCCTTCGCGCTCGGAAAGCGCCGCCGCGAGGAAGCGAATTTTCCAGGCGCGAAGCGCATCATGAAAGAATTTGGTGACGGTCCGTCGCGTCTGCGCGTCGGGCTTCTTCCCGAAGGGCGCGCGCCGGCCCGCGAAGGAACCGAAATTCAGTCTGCTGACGGCAAGAAAATCGGCGTCGTCACGTCCGGCGGTTTCGGGCCGACTTTGGGCGGGCCCGTCGCCATGGGCTATGTCGATGCGGCGCATTCAAATACCGGCGCAACCGTCAATCTTATCGTCCGCGGCAAGGCGCTTCCAGCAAAGGTCGCCGGCATGCCGTTCGTCCCTCACAATTATTATCGCGGCCAGGAGAAAAGCTGATGAGCGTAAAATTCACCAAGGATCATGAATGGGTGCGCCTTGAAGACAGCGGCGCCGTCATCGGCATTTCCGAACACGCCGCCGAACAATTGGGCGACGTCGTCTTCGTCGAGCTTCCGGATGTCGGCCGCAAGGTCGCCAAGGGCGACGACATGGCGGTCGTTGAATCGGTGAAGGCGGCGTCAGACGTTTACGCGCCGATTTCCGGCGAGATCGTCGAGGTGAATTCGGCGATTGTCGATGACCCGTCGATGGTGAATGCCGATCCTGCTGGCGCCGCCTGGTTCGTCAAGATCAAGCCTGACAATGCCGATGAAGCAGGCGAGCTGATGGATGAGGCCGCCTACAAGTCATTCCTCGATACGATCTGACGCCATGCGCTATCTTCCGCTCTCCGCCGCCGACCGGCTGCAAATGCTCGATGTGATCGGCGCTAAAACGGTCGACGATCTTTATTGCGACGTGCCGAAATCGGCGCTGAACGCCGCTATGGACCTGCCGCCGCATATGGGCGAGCTCGAAGTCGAGCGCGCTTTGTCAGCGATGGCGGCGAAGAACCGCGCCGCTTCGGCCGGGCCATTCTTCGTCGGCTGCGGCGCCTACAAGCACCACGTGCCGGCGAGCGTCGATCATATTATTCAGCGCTCGGAATTTTTAACGTCCTACACGCCCTACCAGCCGGAAATCGCGCAAGGAACGCTGCAATATCTCTTCGAGTTTCAGACACAGGTCGCGGCGCTGCTCGGCATGGATGTCGCCAACGCCTCCATGTATGACGGCTCGACGGCGTGTGCGGAAGCGGCATTGATGGCGCGGCGCGTGACGCGCCGGAACAAGGTTGTCATGTCGGGCGGCCTCCATCCGCATTACGCCGCCGTGACGCGCACCAATTCGGAACTTCTCGGCGATAATATCGTGCAATTGCCGATCGATATCGAGGCCGGCGAAGACATCGCCGCATCGATTGATGAGGAAACCTCCTGCATCATCGTCCAGAACCCGGACGTTTTCGGCAATCTTCGCGACCTGACGCCAATCGCCGCCGCCGCGCATGAAAAAGGCGCGCTCCTTATTGCGGTCGTTACCGAAGTCGTCTCATTGGGCGCGGTTAAAAGCCCCGGTGAAATGGGTGCCGACATCGTCGTCGGCGAGGGTCAGTCGATTGGCAACGGCCTCATCTATGGCGGGCCTTATGTCGGGCTCTTCGCAACGCGCGACAAATATATGCGGCAAATGCCGGGCCGGCTTTGCGGCCAGACGGTCGATGCGGAAGGAAAGCGCGGCTTCGTCTTGACGCTCTCAACCCGCGAACAGCATATCCGCCGCGACAAGGCGACTTCGAATATCTGCACCAATTCCGGCCTTTGTTCGCTCGCCTTCTCCGCGCATATGACGCTCTTGGGCGAGGCCGGCCTTCGCCGCCTCGCCATGAAGAATCATGAGCGCGCAGTGAAGACCGCCGATGCATTGTCGAAAATTCCGGGCGTCAGCCTCGTCAATAAATCTTTCTTCAATGAATTCACGTTGCGCTTGCCGAAAAATGCGAGCGAAATTGTCGAGGCGCTTGCGAAGAAAAACGTGATTGCCGGCGTGCCGGGCGAACGCATCTTCCCGCATGACAAGGCGGCGCATGATCTTCTGATTGTCGCGGCGACCGAATGCGTCAGCGATGATGATATTGAGGCGTTTGCGGCCGGACTGAAAGACGTTCTTTGAGATCGCGCGTTACAGATCTTTTCGGGATTGATTATCCCGTTATCCAGGCGCCGATGGCGGGCGTTTCAACGCCAGCGCTTGCTGCGGCTGTATCGAATGCCGGTGCGCTTGGATCCGTCGGTGTCGGGGCGGCTGGCCCTGATGGCGCACGCAAGATGATGCGAGAAATTCGCGCGCTGACCAATAAGCCTTACCATGTCAATTTCTTCGCGCATCCGTCGCCCCACCGAAATGAAGAACTGGAATCTGCGTGGATTGATAAACTCGCTCCGCTTTTTCGAGAGTTCGGCGCGGAACCGCCTTCGACGCTAAAACAAAGTTATGCGTCATTTCTTGAGGATGCGGGACAATTGGCGGTCGTTATTGAGGAAAGACCGCCAATCGTCAGCTTCCATTTTGGTTTGCCAATTCCTACTCAGATCGCCGCAATGCGCGACGCCGGAGTGACCCTCGTGGCGTCAGCGACCAGCTTGGAAGAGGCGGTCGCCTGTGAGGAAGCGGGAATGGACGCAATTATCGTCCAGGGTTTTGAAGCAGGCGGGCATCGAGGCGTGCATGCACGGAACGAAGACTTGCAGCTTGGCTTGTTCGCATTGCTGCCACAGGTGGCGGATGCAGTTTCAATTCCCCTTATCGCCGCCGGCGGCATAGCCGATGGACGCGCTATTGCAGCTGCGTTCGCTCTTGGCGCAGAGGCGGTGCAAATTGGCACAGCGTTTGTCGCGTGCCCGGAATCATCGGCAGGTGCGCGCCATCGCGCAATCCTGGGAACGCGCGCCGCACGAAAGACAATCATTACACGGGGCGTATCGGGGCGCGCTGCGCGCGGATTCACGAGCCGCATGCTTGACGCCGTATTGCGAGACGAAGGCGCGGCGCCGGATTATCCGATTGCTTATGACGCGGCCAAACGCCTTGCCGACGCGGTGCGGGCGGCGGACGCCGATGGTTTTGAAGTAATGTGGGCGGGCGAGGCGGCGGCGCTCGCGCGACCGCTCCCTGCCGCCGAACTTGTCGATATGTTGATGCGTAAGACGCACGAAAGATTAGACGAATTGAGCCGGTTGAAAACGGCGTCATAGGAAGCAAACGAAATGGCTATGAATTCGGAAGGGCGCCCGACGCGCGGTGAGGCAATGGAAGCGGACGTGAAAACCTTCACCGGCAACAAGGCGCTCATGATCGAAGAATCGCTAATCTTCGAAAAGGATGCGTTTGGCGAAACCGGCGTCGATATTCCTGATGTCGTCGTCAGTGACCGGCTCGGCGCGATGAAACGGACGAGCCCGATCGGACTTCCAGGGCTCTCCGAACCGGAAATGATGCGCCACTATGTGCGGCTCAGCCAAAAGAATTACGCGATCGACATGGGGCCGTTCCCGCTCGGTTCTTGCACGATGAAACACAATCCGCGCCTCAATGAAAAAATGGCGCGTCTACCGGGCTTTGGCGACATTCACCCCTTGCAGCCGCAATCGACCGTGCAAGGCGCGCTTGAACTCATTTCAACGCTTGCGCACTGGCTAACGACGATGACCGGCATGCCCGCCGTTGCGATGTCACCGAAAGCGGGCGCGCATGGCGAGCTTTGCGGCATGATGACGATCAAGGCGGCGCTGGAAGCTAAGGGCGAGGGGCATCGCACGCGCGTGCTCGCCCCTGAATCAGCGCATGGCACCAACCCGGCGACGGCGGCGCAATGCGGCTTCACGGTCGACGCCATTCCGGCCGACAAGACTGGCCGCGTTGATTTGGAAGCCTTCCGCGCGAAACTAGGCCCCGATGTCGCCGGCATCATGGTGACGAACCCGAACACATGCGGGCTTTTCGAACGCGACATCATGGCGATCGCTGAAGCGGTGCATGAATTCGGCGGCTATTTTTATTGCGACGGCGCCAATTTCAATGCGATCGCCGGCAAGGTGCGCCCGGGCGATCTCGGCGTCGACGCGATGCACATCAATTTGCACAAGACTTTTTCAACGCCGCATGGCGGCGGCGGGCCGGGCGCCGGGCCGACGGTATTGTCGGAGGCGCTCGCGCCTTTCGCGCCCGTGCCATATGTGGTTTTTGAAGACGGCGAATACCGCCTCGTTGAGACGCGGCGCGCGGCGAAGGCCGACGGCGAGGGGCAGGCCGGCGGGCGCCTCACTGCCTTTCACGGCCAGATGGGCATGTTCGTGCGGGCGCTCTCCTACATGATGAGCCATGGCGGCGATGGCGTGAAACAGGCCTCGGAAGATGCGGTATTGAACGCCAATTACGTGCTCGCGCGCCTCAAAAAGGAAATGACGCCGGCTTTTGAAGGCCCCTGCATGCATGAGGCGCTTTTCAATGACGACTTCCTGAAGGGAACCGGCGTTGAAACGCTCGACTTTGCAAAAGCGATGATCGACGAGGGTTATCACCCGATGACGATGTATTTCCCGCTCGTCGTCCATGGCGCTATGCTGATCGAGCCGACGGAATCGGAATCGAAACAGGAACTCGACCTTTTCTGCGATGCGTTGCTTGATCTTGCAAAGCGGGTGAAGGCGGGCGAGACGGCGCGCTTTAAAGCCTCGCCAATGCTCAGCCCCCGCCGCCGGCTTGATGAAACCGCGGCGGCGAGGAAACCAGTATTGAAGTGGACGCCCGAGGCCGCTCCGCAAGCAGCGGAGTAGATTGAGGCCTGAACGGGCGCCTACAGTCAAATTGTCATTCCGGGGCGCGGCGAAGTCGCGAACCCGGAATCCACAAGAGGCAATGAAAGCAAAGATGGATCCCGGATAATGGCTGCGCCATTTCCGGGATGACAATGAGATCGCCCGCGCGAAACCGGCATAGAACCTCGTAATACATTTTATCGGGATGAACCCGCGCGCGGTTCGCGCGTTAACCAAGTTTAGGCCTGTTTGGCAAAGTTATCCCCCTCCTTTCCGGAGGGTGTAGGCTTCATTCCTGACGTTTGAGGAATGATCATGCTGCAGGGAAAAGGAATTGCGAAAAGAGAAAGCGCCGCCGCACCAGGGCCGGGTTTTCCCGATCCGCATTATACGGACAAAACGCCCGCAGCCCGTGAAAATGCTGGAATCATCCTATACAGCGCGAGCCGGACGGTGCGGCGATTGCGGACAAATTTGCTGGAAAGCTCAGCGCCGATATCGCCGGTCCAGCCAGTCGATAATGATCGCATTCAATTCGCGCGGCCGCTCCCACATGACCCAATGGCCGCAATCCTCGATGACATGTTTTTCAAGATCGGGGACGAGCTTTTCCATGCCATCGGCGCCTACGGGCGGCAGGAAATAATCCTTCGCCGCGCCGACAAAAAGCGACGGCGCCTTTATGACCGGATCGACCTTGCGCATGATTTCATAATTGCGGTCGACATTGCGATAGAGATTGACGCCGCCACGAAAGCCGGCGCGGGCGTAGGCCGCAATATAAGCGCTGAGGTCCTCATCGCCGAGAATGACGGATTGAGGATCGGCCGGCGGTCCGTTGCGGAAGCGGCCCGGCAAATCGAAAATGCGCGACCCGAGTTTGGCGACCGCCTCAGCTGGCGCGGGATAGCGGAACATAATGCGGAAGAAGCGATCGAGATCGCTTTCGAACAGCGGTTCGACGACGCCTTCTTCCTGGAACTGCACGAAATAATGTTTCGGCCCGAACCGCTTTTCGATGATCTGCATCGGCGGAACTGGCGGCGGCGGTCGGTGCGGCGTGCAAACGCCAATGACGCCCGCGACGCGCGCCGGGTGAAGTTGCGCCATCGGCCAGACAAGCGCGCCGCCCCAATCATGACCGCAAAAGACAGCGCGATCGATTTCGAGCGCATCGAGAAGCGCAGCGAAATCGCCGGTCATATGGGCAACATCGTAAAGCGATTTGTCAGCAGGCGCGTCCGATGCGCCGAAGCCTTTAAGGTCGAAGGCGATGGCGCGATATCCGGCGTCCGCGACGGCGCCGATCTGGTTTTTCCACGAATAGGCGATTTCCGGCCAGCCATGAACAAAGAGGACCGGCGGGCCGTCGCCGGCCTCATAGACAGCGAGATTGACGCCGCCGGCTTTGACGACGCGCTTTTCCGGGAAATCATTCATGCGCCGACTATTGATCGGGAGCGCAGGCTTTCGCAATCGTCAGATGCACAAAGACCCGGCGCGGCTGCGCTCCGCGCTACCGCCTGCAGCGCGAACGGAGTATGCGGCTATCATGCTTGATGAAAAGAATGCTTCGAAAATTCCGCCGGGCTGGGTGCTGCAAAAACATCTTGAAACGTTCAGCGGCCAGGCGGGCCCCTATTATTTTCGCGACGTTAAAAGCGCCGAGCCCGGCGTCGGGTTTCTGGCCGAGCCGCGGCACACGAATTTGCAAGGCTTTATCCATGGCGGCGCATTAATGACGCTAGCCGACATGTCGCTCTTCGATATCTGTTTTCGCGCGCTCGGGCGTTTTCGCGGCGTCACGCTTTCCATGACGCATGACTTTATCGGCGGCGGCGAGGTCGGCGATTTCATCGAGGCGAGCGGCGAGGTGACGAAATCGACGGGAAGCATTCTTTTCGCGCGCGGTCTCGTCATGACGAACGGAAAAACGCTGCTCAGCTTTTCGGGGTCGCTGAAACGGCTGCGCGAGAAATAGGTTTGCGCATCGCGGCGGAATTTTTCGCAGCGTCGAAACTGACGAGCGCCAGCGCGACCCAGATGAGGCCGAAGCAGATCGCGTGGAACTGCGTGAATGTTTCGCCGTAATAAAGCCCGAGGATGAGTTGTCCGGTCGGGCCGATATATTGGAGGAAACCGAGCGTCGTCAGCGTCAAACGCCGCGCCGCGAGGGCGAACAGAACAAGCGGCCCGACGGTAACGGGGCCGGCAAGAACAAGGAGAATATCGAGCGGGACGCTGTGATGCAGAAAGGTGAGGGCGCCGATCTTGGCGAGCCACAGGAGATAGAAAAGCGCGACAGGCGAAAGAAGCAGCGTTTCAATGAAAAGCCCCGGCATCGCGCCGACCGGCGTTGTTTTACGGACAAAGCCATAGGCGGTGAAAAGAAACGCAAGAACAAAAGACTGCCATGGAAAAACGCCGGCGCCCAATGTCAAAGTCGCAACGCCGATAGCAGCGATGATGACGGCGGCGATTTGCAGCCGCGACAGGCGTTCCTTCAGAACAATGACGCCCGCTGCAATGAAGGAGAGTGGATTTATGTAATAGCCGAGGCTCGCTTCAAGCACATGATTATGGGCTACAGACCAGACATAGACGAGCCAGTTGCCGGCGATGAAAATTGAGGAAAGGCCAAGGAGAAATACGATTTTCGGCTTCATCAGGGCCGTAACCGTCTCACGCCATTGTTTTCTCATTGAGAGAACGAGGGCGCCAAAAGGAACCGACCAGACGATGCGATGCGCGACGACTTCCAGCGCATCGGCGGGCGGCAGGGCTTTCAGATAGATCGGAAAGAGGCCCCAAAGTCCGTAAGCGATGACGCCGGCGATAAGCCCGAAACGGAGTTCGGCGCGCGGTTGCGCCGGCGCGTCGTTCATTGCGTCAAGCCTTCCTCGCCGATGCGCTCGGCAAGAAGGCCATATTCACTTGCGTCGCCCTTGCTGCGGAACCGCGCCGTCATGACGATACGGCCGTCTTCGTCTTTCATGCCGGTCAGCGATTCATACCCATAGCCTTCGTCGTTGAAAGGATTTGGCGCGCGATAGAATTTCCGGTTTTCGTTGAGTTTGTTGAGTTCCTGTTCGAGGACGCGCCTCACAACAAATTCAAGCGGAAGATATTTTGAAACGCCGCTGCGATTGGTAATTGCGAAGTCGGCAAGCAGGGTCTGGAGTTTTCCGCCTTCGACATAGGGCTTCAGAACGACGCTGACATCACCGCCTTCGACCGTCAGTTGCGAAGGCTCGCCCTGGCCGTTTAGGCCGCAAGTATAATAGGCGAGCTCAATGTGAAGAGCGAAGCTTATTGCGCCTGGCGGAAAATCAATGATCGGCTTGCCGGCGCTCCAGCGTTCGCCGCAGCGTTCCTGATGCGCCGCAACCCAAGTCTCTAGGTCGCGCTCGGTATCGGCGACAAAGGGAGTGACATCAGTGACGAGGGCTACGCGTCTGACACCTTTGGCGGCGGCGTTCATGTCAGCATGCAAGGCGATGTCGGCGACCACCGGCCGGCCGCCAAGATTGACGTCGGTCGGACCTTCGTAAATCTTTTCGTGCCCGATCCACTGGGCATTGGCGTTAACAGGCGCGGTGAAAATGACGGATGCCGCAACGATTGAGAAAAAAACGCGTCTGGATACAGGAAACATGGTCACGCCGCCTTTTTAAGAAGCCCCCGATTGACGAGTGTCTCAGCGATTTGAATGGCGTTCAAGGCGGCGCCTTTCCGGAGATTGTCGGAAACGCACCAGAAAGCGAGGCCGTTCTCGACAGTCGGATCTACGCGAATGCGGCTTACAAAGGTCGCAAACTCGCCGACGCAATCGATGGGCGTCACGTAGCCACCGTCTTCGCGCTTGTCGATGACAAGCACGCCGGGCGCTTCACGAAGGATTTCGCGCGCTTCGTCGTCCGATATTTCTCGCTCGAACTCGACATTCACGGCTTCTGAATGTCCAACAAATACTGGGACGCGCACACAGGTGGCGGTAAGTTTTATTTTCGGATCGAGAATTTTCTTCGTCTCAGCCGACATTTTCCACTCTTCCTTCGTAAAACCGTCCTCCATAAAGGTGTCGATATGGGGGATGACGTTGAAGGCGATCTGTTTTGTGAATTCTTCGGGCGTCGGCGTGTCGTTGACGTAAATGCCCTTTGTCTGGGTGAAGAGTTCATCCATCGCGGCCTTGCCCTTGCCGGACGTCGATTGATAAGTCGAGACGACGACACGCTTGATGCGCGCGGCATCGTTCAATGGCTTTAAAGCGACGACGAGCTGCGCAGTCGAGCAGTTGGGGTTGGCGATAATATTCTTCTTGACGAAACCGGCGACGGCGTCCGCGTTTACTTCCGGAACGATCAGCGGCACTTCAGGGTCCATCCGGAAATGGGAAGAATTATCAATCACGACCGCCCCAGCGCGCGCGGCCTTTGGCGCCCACTCTTTTGCGACGGCGCCGCCTGCGGCGAAAAGGGCGACATCGACCTTGGAAAAATCAAAGGTTTCAAGGTCGCGGCATTTCAGCGTCTTGTCTCCAAACGAAACTTCGCGTCCGATCGAGTGACGCGAGGCGATCGCAAAGACTTCGCCGGCCGGAAAGCCGCGCTCATCAAGGATCACGAGCATTTCCTGGCCAACATTTCCGGTCGCGCCGACTACAGCGACGTTGATTTCCATGAGCGCCTCTTCGGGTAGGTGAAACAGGTGGGACAAGCCCGTAAAACCCCGTGGTGTCAAGCCAATGCCAATAAGGATTGGCCTATCTTGCGGAGCGCTTTTCCAGCCCATCCCAGATTTTATCCAGCGTTGTCGGGCAGGGGGATATCCGCTATGGGGGGCTATTCGCACCCGTAGCTCAGCTGGATAGAGCGCTGCCCTCCGAAGGCAGAGGTCAGAGGTTCAAATCCTCTCGGGTGCGCCATTCCGGTATAAAACTGCGAACTGAACCGATGTTAGCAGCGACATGCGCGACATCGCCCGACGATACTGCTTCCGCGAGTGCATCTTTCGGTCCTGAGATGATGATCTCTGATTTGCCGACGATGATCTCGGAGATGAAGGCGCGGATATAGCGCTTCTTGAGTTCGATGGGCGCGTCTTCGAGCAGGCGCCTCAGCTTTTTCGCAGCAACCTTCGCTTGATCAATGGTAATCGGTTTCAACGCCTCTCTGGCTTGCGATTCCTGCGCGTCGATGAGGCGTAAAATGTCGCCGCGCTCCGATTCAGCTTCTTGCATCTTTTCCTTGAAGAGATCGGTTTCTGTGACCGCGCCGTCCGCAAGGGCGTCCAGCAGATTGCGAATGCGCTTGTTTGTTTGCGCGAGCTGACCGCGAAGCTGGTTGAGGGCGTGAGTGGATTGATCGCGATTTGCTTCGCGTTTTTTTGCGACCGCAGCGACGATCGCATGCGTACGCTCGGGCGTTAGCAGGCGGCTGGAAAGAGCATCGAGCGTCAGCTGGTCGAGCTTCGCTTCCGGGATGGCGATGCCGAGACCGCCCGTGCAGGCGCCTGTTTGGTATTTGCCGGCGCATTTGTAATAGCGATAGGCGCCGCCCTTGCCCGTGGTCATCATAAGCGGCCTGCCGCAGCCTTCGCATCGGGCAAGCCCGGCGAGCAAGACACGACTCGATGAAAGACGCGGCGGCGTCTTGGTCGGCCGCCGGCTGCTCAAGAGCATCTGGACGCGATGAAAGGAGTCCTCGGCAATGATTGGCGGGACCGGAACCTTTATCCATTGGTCGCGCGGCCTTATCTCGCCGGTGCGGGAGTTGCGGCGGTTGAACCAGGCGCAGCCGATATAGGTCTCATCGGTCAGGATCGCGTGGACGCGGCTCGTATAAAAGGCCTTGCCCGTCGGCGTCCGGTAGCCGTGAGCGTTCAGCCATTTGGCGATCGAAAGAACGCCGAGCGGTCCCGTTTCGCCGTCGCCTTTGAGGAACAGGTCAAAAATCAGCCTGACCGTCGCGGCGTCCTTCGTATCGATCGAAAGCTTCTTCTTGATGCGGTCGCCGCGCTTCTCTGCGGCGACCGTCTTGTAGCCAAAGGGTGGCTTTGCGCCGTTCCAGAACCCCTGGCGGGCGTTCTCCTCCATGCCGTGACTTACATGCTTGGCGTCTTCTTTTGAGCGCATCTCGTCGGTGAGCGCGATGATCCGCCGTGTCAATTCTCCGCCCGGTCCTTCGCTCATCTCCTGAGTGATCGAGAGTACAGCGACGCCGTGTTTCTCAAGGCGGCGGCGGTAGACCTCGAACTGGACCTCGTCGCGAAAGAAACGGGAGAAACTGTGGATGAGGATCACGTCAAAGACTTTGGGCTTCGCACAGGCCGCGTCAATCATGCGCTGGAATTCCGGGCGCTTCTCTTCGCGTCCGCTGGCGCCGAGCTCCTCATAGACGGCGACGACCTCGAAGCCGCGCGCCTCCGCATAACGCCGCATTCGCTTCACCTGATCGGGGATGGAGATGTTCTGTTCCGCCTGACGAATAGTCGAAACCCGGGCGTAAAGCGCACAACGCGTCATGGGCGTTTCTCCTCAGCCGGCGGCGCTTCATTGTCATTGGCCGCTGTCAGTTCCCCGATATTGGATATGAGGGCGTCGAAGATTTCCACCTCGGCGACGTTGAGCGGCGGGGAACTAATACGCTCCACCCGTATTTGGGGTGCTTTTCCCTCGTCATTTGCAGGCGGCGGAACCCTGAGACGCGACATGGCGGACTTCTCCATTCAAATTCGAATGGCCGCTCACATCGCTATGAAGAGGGTTTCTTTTGGTTTCGCCGAACAAGCGTGGTGTCAACAGGCAGGAAAGTTACGAGGGAGGCACCCCAGTCAGACACTTAAAATACTCTTTCGGGACACTTCGGAGACACTCTCCGGCATAGGTTCGGTAAAATACCGCTACACCCTGCGATAGTCCGACAGACTGTCTGAATTTGTAATTTCTTCACCGCCTGTTGCCAAGCCGCAACGGCAAATGACCTCAAATGGACGGCGACGACGCCATCAGGGGGCGCAATCATTTGAATAAACAATTACGCGCTGCTTCGAGAATACCTATAATCCGTGCATTGACTACTGTTCGCGTTAAGAACGCCGCACGTGATGAACGGCCAGCTTCTGTCGGAACGGCATCCTAACGACAGATTCTACGATTCTTTTATGCTGAACGGAAAACGAATCAAGACATTCCCGAAGAGTTGCGTGAAAAGCGGACCAGCTATCGGGGCAGCTCCAAAACCGCGGGGACGAACGAAGCACCCGGCTCACCTCAAAGGGACAGCCCACAGGCTGCCTACCTATCAGAGCGGTTATCCGACTTTGCGCGACCCATTGAGTTGTTTTCTCTTCGAAATTACGGTTCCGTAAGTTTCGGAAATTTCTCGGGGGAGCAGAATGGAAGAGAATTCTGACGCCATAATCTCCATTTATGGCTCTATTGCCTCACGGATCACCTTCGCTACTCAACAGAATGACATTCCGCTTATTTCCGATTTGCTTGTGCGCAACAGCACGGAAGAAGAAATCGAGAATGTTATTCTATCACTCCAGTGTGATCCCCAAGTTGTAGGCACCCGCGAGTGGAAGATCGATCGCCTTAGTCCCCAATCAGAAATTCGAATCAAAGATCGCCAAGTCCCGCTTTCTGGCGCACAGCTCAGCGAATTATCTGAGCGAGTAAATGCGAGCCTAAATCTATCTCTTAAAGCCGGGGATCGATTGCTGACTGAATCCCAATATCCCCTAACAGCATTGGCCCGCAATGAGTGGGGCGGTGCCGCTTACATGCCTGAGTTACTAGCGGCATTCATAATGCCTAATGACCCGGCAATAAGCACAATTCTCAAAAGTGCCGGAGAATCGCTTCGTTCAGCCGGTGAGCAGCCCTACATTGACGGATATCAGTCACGCCAACGCAGCAGAGTCTGGCAAATTACATCGGCAATCTGGAGTGCTATTTCGACTCGCAGATTAGTCTACGCCGAACCACCAGCAAGTTTTGAGAACCAAGGCCAGAAGGTCAGAACACCTAGTGAGATACTCGAAACAGGACTCGCCACCTGCCTAGATTCTGCATTGCTTTTTGCGGCTGCTTTTGAACAAGCTGGGTTAAATCCAATAATCGCCCTCACAAAAGGGCATGCCCTTTGCGGTGTTTGGCTCCAGCCTCAACTACTACCCGCATTGACTACCGATGATCCGGGAGAACTGCGAAAGTATGAATCGCTGAAAGAACTTATACTTTTTGAAACAACCATGGTTGTTAGCGAGCCACCAACACCATTTTCCAAAGCTATACAAGCAGGTTTGCACCAAATTAGCGAAAGCCTAGAGGATCAATTCGTTTATGCGCTGGACGTAAAACGAGCGCGGAACAGGCAAATCACTCCGCTAGCCTCCAGGTTGCAGAACAAAGACTCGTCGACCTCTGACGGATTCGATTCCACTGTCTCAAGCGTCCAAGGGCTCGAAATTGCCCCAGCGCTTCCAAGTTTCGATTTAGGCCTATCAGACGCGCCTCCACCAGATACGCCCGAAACAAGACTGGATGCCTGGAAGAGAAAGCTACTAGACCTCACTAAACGAAACCGACTCTTAAACCTTAAACCATCCAAATCCGCCATTCGCTTGCATTGCCCTAATCCAGGGTTGCTTGAGGACAAGCTAGCTGACGGACTACGAATTAAAGTCGTGCCAGAAATGAAATTGACCGGCCAAGATAATGATCGTGACGCCGAACTATTTCATGGCCGCACCGGCGATAATCTTAAAGAAAAATTCGCGCTGGAAGCGCTGGACCAGAACGAAGTTGTCGCCCAGCTCGATGCAAGCGAGCTCGATTCTGGGCTTATACAATTATACCGCAAAGCAAAATCCGACCTTGAGGAAGGCGGCGCAAACACGCTTTTTCTCGCTGTTGGAATGCTACGCTGGAAGCAAAGCCCGCAAGAAGAACGAACTTATAGAGCCCCCTTATTGCTTAAACCGGTGACGCTCGAGCGAAAAAGCGCTGCTTCAAAAGTCTACTTGGTAGAACATGATGACGAGCCGGTTTTTAACCTCACCTTGCTGGAATTTTTGCGGCAGGATTTCGAACTAAGAATACCCGAGCTTGAGGCGGAGCTTCCGGTAGACGATTCCGGTGTCGATGTTCTTTTGATTTTAAATCTCGTACGAAGAGCCGTGCGCGATGTACCCGGTTTTGAAGTTGTTGAGGAAGTCGTGCTCAGCACTTTCTCATTCGCAAAATATCTAATGTGGAAAGACTTAGCGCATAGAACAGACGAACTTAAAGAAAGCAATTTTGTAAAGCATTTAATAGAAGCACCCCGCGATCCGTACATGCATTCTGCGGACTTTATTCGCCCCGATGAAATCGACGAGAAAATCCACCCTCAAGACTTATTCATGCCATTGCCAGCCGATAGTTCGCAGATAGTCGCCGTCCATGCCTCCACGACAGGCGGCGACTTTGTGTTGGAGGGGCCGCCAGGAACTGGGAAGTCTCAGACTATTGCGAACATTATCGCCCACAATCTTGGACTGGGCAGAAAAGTACTTTTTGTATCCGAAAAGATGGCGGCGCTAAATGTCGTCTATGACCGCCTCAAAAACGCTGGGCTTGGCGATTTCTGCCTAGAGCTACATTCAAATAAAGCAAATAAGAAAGAAGTCATTCAACATCTAAGCCAATCTTGGAAGAGCCGGAGAGAATGGGAGCAAGTCAATTGGGAGCAGGATGCGACGAAGCTTAAAAGCCTTCGGGATGAATTAAATGGTTTCGTCGCGGCTTTGCACGACCCTACCCCAACGGGAATAAGCCCGAGGAAGGCAATAGGAAGAGTCTCTTATTGGGGTGATATCCATTCATTTCGCTTGGACTGGTCAGGCGATATTGCGACAAGTCCTGCAAAAGACAAAGCTGAGCGTTTGAAATTGGAAGAAGTTGCTAGGATAGTTGGCACCTGTTTTAGCGAAATTGAGCCAGATGACCTTGAGATTTTCGGCGGTATCGAGCGATCCGAATGGTCAAACGCCTGGCAAGCAGAGCTAATTGACAAAGCCACAAAACTATCAAGCGCCATAAAAAGCTTATTGGCCGCAGCACAAAATTTTCAACAGCTAAGTGGCTTATCGTTTCAAGGCGGAAACATCAGGCACTACCAAGCCCTGAGACGCCTGGCTAAATGCACGCCTATTGCATGCTCTAGCAATCTCGCATTCGCCTTTGAACCCAATGTAAAGGCAAATTGCGAAAACTTAGCCGAAGCAGTTGTAACACTCAAAAACTACAACGATGAAAAAACGGGGCTGAGCACACACTTTTCCGATGAATCGATCCCGTGTTTGCCAGTCAAAGAGTGGCAACAAAAATGGTCGAAGGCTCAAGCTGCTTTTGGACCGTTGAAGCTCTTAAATTCATGGCTACTCAAAACACAAGTAAAGAAGATGGCCGCCCTCGAACAAAAGCCAGCCCTAGAGCATGATCTGGAAATCCTCGCCAAGCTTCAAACTTTGCTGGAACAAATGAGTCATAAATCTGCTTCGTTACCCTCTAGCGCGAAGTGGAATGGCATTAGCACCGATGGCGAATGTGCTATGCGCGATATCAAAGCAACAAAGACTATTCGCGCGTCACTGGCAACGCTCGCCGAAGGGCCCGAGGACATAGCACGGTTAAAACACGCTGCAAAAATATTCTTCGTGGATGGACAGGAGCTCCTAGAACCAGGAATGCAAAGTGCAGACGCGGCGGAAGCCGTAGATTCTTCCTATGCACACTTTGAAACTTGCCTTGCTGAGTACAAGAAGCTTTCCAGCGCAGACGAGAGCGATGATTCAACGCTAGCACTCCAACAGATACTAAGCCGGGCGGATAGGATTTCAGCACAACAGAATAGGTTGAATGCTTGGTGCCGTTGGAAGGCTGCGGAAAAGTCGGCTTGCTCACATGGCCTGAGCGGCTTGGTGACTGCTTTAGAAAATGGCGCCGTTTCGCCGACGGACACGGAAGAACAATTTAAGACCGCATATGCAGCATGGATTGTCGTTAGACTAATCGACCAAAGACCTGCTCTTAGAACATTTTCTAGCTTGCTGCATGAGGAGAAAATTCAATCCTTTCGAGAGTTTGACGCCACAATATCAAAGACCTCTGTTGATTATATTAGGGCAAAACTTAGCGGAGAGATTCCTGATCCGGAGGACAAGGACCGTCCTTCTGGATATGGCGTCTTAGCGAAAGAAGCAAACAAACAGCGCCGACACATGCCGGTTCGCCAGATTATCGGAAAAATGGGCGATGTTGTGACAACCTTGGCGCCTTGTTTGCTGATGAGTCCGCTATCCGTCGCACAGTTCATGTCGGCAAACGATAAGCTTTTTGATCTCATCGTCTTTGACGAGGCTTCGCAAATTACCGTCTGGGACGCCATTGGAGCCATTGCACGAGGTAAGAACGTAATTGTTGTCGGTGATCCAAAACAAATGCCGCCAACAAGCTTTTTTGATCGTTCCGCAAGCGATGACGATAGTGATGATTCTGTCTTCAATGAAGATATGGAAAGTATTCTGGACGAAGCGCTCGCCGCAGGAACCAAACACCATAGACTTACTGGACACTATAGAAGCCGTCACGAAAGCCTGATCGCCTTTTCGAACCATAGATATTATGGCGGCGAGTTGCTTACTTATCCCTCTGCCGACACACGCGACTCAGCGGTTTCATTCTATCACGTCGAAGGCATCTATCTGCGAGGCAAAGGGCGCACGAACCCCGAAGAAGCGAAGGCCGTCGTTTCTGAGGTCATCCGACGCCTACGCCATCCGGAACTTAGTGAGTTTAGTATCGGCATAGTTACACTAAATTCCGAACAACAACGATTTATAACGGACCTATTAGATCAAGCCAGAAGGGACGATCCCTCGATTGAGCACTACTTTGAAGCGGGTGTCGAAGAGCCTGTATTCGTCAAGAATCTGGAAACCGTTCAAGGAGATGCGCGAGATATAATTCTCTTAAGCATTGGATATGGCCCCACCGAAATCGGCGCAAAAACGATGTCGATGAATTTTGGTCCCTTGAATCGAAAAGGCGGTGAGCGCCGCCTTAATGTGGCTATTACCCGCGCCACAACGGAAGTGAAAATATTTGCGAGCTTCACACCTGATATGATTGATCTTACGCGCACCTCAGCCGCAGCGGTTCGCGACCTGAAACATTATCTTGAATTTGCACAGCGAGGACCAGTCGCACTTGCTGAAGCGCAATTGTCAGTTGGTTCCGATGATCAATATGATTCTGAGTTTGAAGAAGCGGTTGCAAACGGGCTACGAAAACGCGGATGGGAAATTCGCACCCAAATTGGCATCTCCAAATTTAGGATCGATCTCGGCGTTATTCATCCAGACCATCCCGGTTCATTCTTGGCTGGAGTTGAGTGCGATGGCGCGGCCTACCACTCCTCTCCGACCGCTCGTGACCGGGATCGTGTTCGCCAGGCTATTCTCGAAAATCTTAATTGGCGTCTGGTTCGGATATGGTCCACTGACTACTTCATTGACCCCGAGCGTTCGCTGGACAGGATGAATGAAAAGCTCGAAGCTCTACTCACAGAGTCCAGAGAAGCGGAAGCAGAAAGCAAAGAGCAAGCGACTGCCGATTTGCCGCTAGGTTTTGAAGAGCACGCCCAGGGGGGTGCTCCTCTATTTCGAGAAAATACGGAAACCACGGCTTCTAACCTGGACAATATCGAAGTGGCTCAGCCTGAATCTGTGGAAGCCCGCATAGCAAGAAATCCTTCATACGGGAACGCAGAAACACCTAATCTGATAGACCCAAGCCGCTTCTATGAGCCAAGTTACGCTGAAACAATCCGCTCTTTATGCGCTTCACTCATCGAAAAGATCGGCCCTCTCAATTTTGACCATCTGAGCATGAAGATTGCACGCAAGCATGGCTTTCAGAAAACCGGCTCTCAAATCAAGCGCACAATCTGGAGCGCCATTTCCAAACACAAAAACAAAACGAAAGCCGACGATGGCCATACAATAATTTGGCCATCTGATATGCAGCCTGTCCCGATTATGAAGTTCCGGGGACTTATCGTAAATGGCGAAGAGCGTACCTGGAACCAGGTGCCATACCCTGAAAAAATAGGCCTAGCAGCAACCGTGATTGCATCTAACGAATTAGCAACGGCGCCAGAGGCAATGGGACAAATTATAGGACTACACCGCCTTCGAAATGCTACTCGCGATGAATTTATGAAGCTGATTGAAGCGGCCACCGTTTTGGCTACCGGCAAGCGCGATACCGAGGAAAACCAATCATTTTGATGTCTGGTCTCAAACTAGGGGGAAACAGTGAGATTCATCAATAAAGCTATTCAAAATATCAAAACCATTTCCGCAGAAAAGTATCTCGAATATGTCACCGACCTGATCTTGGATCTGGCGCTGATAGTTTTAGATTTTATATCGAGCCCTATTCTAGTCCCAATCCGCATTGCTAAAGCTGTGGTGTTGAAGCTCTCAAAAGGTTTCCTCTTGCGTGGCATCCGACACAACGCGCATCGCATAACAAAGAACATTCGCCCCAAACCCAAAGACCTACTCTCAACCACCGACGCAGCTATTTCGAATACCGAGAAAACAGGCGCATAAATATGGATCAGCCCAAAATTACCTGCCCAAATTGCTCTGCGGAAATTCTTCTTACCGAGTCTTTGGCCGCCCCATTGCTGAAGGCAACCCGTGAAGAGTTTCAAGCTAAAATCTCAGAGAAAGAGCTTGAAGTTGCTCAGCGCTAGCAAGGCATACGCGACAAGGAAAAACAGATTGCGGAGGCACTGCGGTCCATAGATGAGCAAGTCTCAGAAAAACTTGAGATCGAACGAAAGAACATTGCCGCAAATGAAGCAGAAAAGGCGCGCCGCAAAGTTGCAAATGAACTCGAAAGCAAACAAGGCGAGCTAACTGAACTTCAGCAAATTCTAGATGGCCAAAACAAGAAGCTTGAAGAGGCTCAAAAGGTTCAGGCCGAACTGCTTCGCAAACAGCGCGAATTGGATGATGCCAAACGCGAGCTCGAACTCACTATTGAGACCCGCGTACAAGAAAACCTAGCCGACGCTCGCAAAAAGGCGAAGGCGGAAACGGAAGCTGAGATTGGCCTAAAGGTATCGGAGAAAGAAGAACAAATTGCTTCAATGAAGCGGCAGATCGAAGAGTTGAAGCGCAAAGCCGAGCAAGGCTCACAGCAGCTACAGGGGGAAGTGTTAGAGCTAGAATTAGAGACGCTTTTGCAGTCAAAATTTCCCGTTGATACGATTGAACCTGTAGCCAAAGGTGAGTTCGGCGGGGACGTTCTGCATCGCGTGACGGGCCCCTCCGAGCAAGCTTGTGGGACTATATTATGGGAATCAAAAAGAACCAAGAACTGGAGTGATGGCTGGCTCGCAAAGCTACGCGGCGACCAGAGAGCCGCGAAGGCCGAAATTAGTGTCTTAGTTTCGGTCGCTCTACCGAAAGAAATTGAGACTTTTGGCCATCTCAATGGCGTTTGGATCACGGCTCCGGCCTTTGCAATTCCCTTGGTAATTGCTTTGCGCCAGTCGCTAATAGAAATTTCTCTAGCGCGCCAATCTCAGGAAGGACAACAAACAAAGATGGAGCTTGTTTACGACTACCTAACGGGGCCACGCTTCCGCCAACGCGTAGAGGCGATTGTTGAGAAGTTCAGCGATATGCAAGCAGACCTAAATCGCGAACGAAAGAGCATGATGCGGCTTTGGGCAAAACGTGAGGCCCAAATCCAAGCGGTCATTGAATCGACAGTCGGTATGTACGGCGACCTTCAAGGGATAGCGGGAAGCGCTATCCAGGAAATTGAAGGGCTGGAATTACCGCAAATTGAATTTGAGAATGATGACTAGATGAGAGGAATCAATGGTGAGCTACCACGACCCATTCCGCCACTTAAAATACCTACGGCAGTCACTATCTCAAGACACCGAAGCTATTGGTTTATTTGCGTCTGCGGGTCGCCCGCTTTCTATCGAAATGCCAGACGGTCAGTGGCCGCTTCCTCACTATCCCAATTCCCCAACCGCTTCTTAGAAAAATTCCAGAAAAGCGGCCCAGTTATAAGGGGGCAAGACAACGAGCTGCAGGTTTGCTTGCAGCCAAGAGCGAGAGATCCAGACCACTCTTTGGAATCATATATGCCGCGCTAACTATCCGGTCGCGAATTCCCGACGCACAGGCCTATCAGGCATGAAGCGTCCGATGAGCGGTAACGCTTGCATCTTCTTGACCAAGCCCGTTTCTTTTCTAATTCGTAGATACTCGTGATGTTGGCTTAGTGCGAACGAGGCGATCGGCGTCAAATTGCTCCAGTTCCGTTTGATCCAACCGTCATCGGCTTCGACGAGTTCGCCCTCATCGTTCGGATTAATTGATCTGAGGCGCGCCCCCGTAATTTGATCGATAGCGAATATATAACCGGTGCTGTTCTCCCCATAAAAATTAAAGCTCTTGATCACCCCGAGTTCGATCAAAGACGGCTCCAGAAATTTCAAACCAGTTTCTTCATGAATTTCCCGGAGGGCGCATGCCTTTGGCGACGAATCTGTCGGCTCGCGCTTCCCGCCGAACAACCCAATCTTGCCGTAATACGGCTTCGCCTTATTGGTTCGTCGCTGGAGATAATATTCCCGCTTTCCGTCCCCGCGCCTCAATAATATCGAGGCGTATTCTTGTCCGAGATCTTCCTGCTCGCTCTTTGCATTGTCAAAAGCCATATTGAACGCCATTCCTCGGTCCTACAAAAATCGGATCAGCACCCATTATGCAAGGCGTTCAACGTCTCCAAGACACGTTGGTTGCGCCATCGCTCACGCTAATCCTCAAACCATTTAGCTGTCGCTTCCATGTCCTTTTGGCACAGTCGCGCATTAGCTCCTTACTCGGTAATTCGTCGAAGCCGATACGTTGCTCGCCCATGAGAGAATGCGCTTCCGCCCTAAAAGGCTGCGCGATCTTTGGTCCTGCAAATCGCGAAACTGGGCGGAAAGGCCATCTTGTTCTCGCTTCGAGGCATCGGTTTCTAGCGCCATCGCGCGAATAGATGCAAATACTTCTAATCCATAGTCGAGCGCACGATTCATTTCTCGAATGCGCCACTGCGCGATGCAAATTCCGAAAAGGAGCGCCACTCCCGATACTCCTGACGCCAGAAGGACTGAAGCTGTCCGCTCTGCTCCAACAGCCAACCCTGCACATGCGACGGCGATTACGGACACGAGTCCATACGACAAAACAATTTGTGCAATCTGGCTAAACCGCCGGCGGCTCAGCAATATCCGCGATCGCTCCACCTGTTGCGCCGCCAGTTCGTTCACGAAGAGCGTCATGCTAACCCACCATCAAGTCGTAAATGTCTGTTTCGAAAAATCCGCGCCGTTTTTCCGCTTTATATCGATGCCCAATTGTTGTTGCAGACCAATTTGATTTGTAGTCTCGATAGAGTTCCTTTCGAAGCGCGCGCAATGTCTTAACTGTCATTTTTCCCAATTCCGCTTGCATCGCTACTTTCTTCTCCGAGAATGTATCAAAATCGATACTCTCAGCCCCTACTGGCATCGCTACTTTCTTCTCCGATAATTCATCAATATCCTTCATCTCGGCCTCTAATTGCGCCCTGAGCTCATCGACGGAATCAAATATGACGAGTTCATCATCGACGCCATGCTTTGTTTCGCCGAATTGAAAACTTGCCGGTAGGACAGAGATCGCGACGTCCCCTTCTCTAAACGCTTCTCGAAGCCTCTGATGCTGTTGTCCAAATTTACCGCCCAAATAGTAATCCTTCACCGCCCTGGCTGCGGCGCTCCAGCTTTCTCCAAGTTCTAAATCTTTGTTTAGCGAAGAATCGAGCCAACAATCCGCCATATTAACGATGTGGACGATCAAAAGCTTTGGCGCCGTTTTGTTGTCTGACCGGCCTTTCTCTTTGTTGTTTCGCTCTTTTTCTTTATTCTCGACGACGCTGCCGCTTGATTTCTTAGTGTTTGGCCATGACCTAGTGATAACGTCGACGACGATTTCGAAGTCTTTCAACTCCTTGCCGAGAATGTCGTCACGATAAGCGCGAATATATTCGCGAGGCACAATCTTTTTTGATCTCTTACAATACTTAGTGACAGTCGCCGCAGGATTCGCGCCTATCGCTGTTTTTTTTGAGGCGCAAACCGGCAGAAGACCACGCCTAACTAAATCTTTGCTTGCCTCATAGGTAATCCCCGTGTCGCTTGTGTCGACGATCTCGAATTTCCGCAGCGTACTATTGAAGCCAAAGGTTACGACGTTAAATATGGCGACACGTCGACATTCGCTTACTTCTTTGATTGCTTCTTCCCAGTCAGTCGTGATCTGGCCGGGCATGTCATAGGCTTCAGCGAGACGGCCGACTTTGTACAATCCGGGGCGCCAAGTCACGTTGTACCGCCTTACGTCGCCGCCGACTGCGCCCTCCGTTCGCGCGACAAGATTTTCATCGCCGCCCTCGTCCTTAAATCCCGACGGACGGAAGATCTGCCTGCGTAGATAGTCATGCTCCATGATTTCGGCGAGCGTGCTCTTTCCTGATCCGCCGCGCCCTAAGATCAAGCAGGGATAATCCTGCGCGCCGACCTTTTTCCTCCAAAACCCATTGGCGCGGTCGCCATGCGTATGCGCCCAAGTTGTATGCCACTCACGCCAATCGAGTATATGCTGACCTGCTCTCGCGACGAAATATCCGCCAATGAGCAGCGCCCAATTCATCTCGCCGAGAAAGTTATCTTTGATGTCTGCAAAAGTTGGCGCGACTGCGCACTTGCAGGCTATATCGGCATCTTTGGTTGAACACTTTTCAATATTCGAATTAATAAAATCGAATAAGGCGCAGAATTGTTGATTTAGCACCGCGACGCTGACGAAAAATATCGTCAAAAAGAGGACCAGACCAAACGCCGCGCACGCGATTATTTTGGAATCGACACGCAGTCGGTTCCAGGCCCATGGAATGTGCGCCCAAATTATCTGAAACAGGAACGAACGGTCGCCCGGCTCAATAGGCGGAGGCTCAAGACCCTTCGCTCCAAATTTGAAAAACTGCCCCCGCATGCAGTTATTCCCCCAAAACCCCAAGCGGAAACACTAGCAAACGCGACTCGTCAAATCTAGGTTTGCGGGTTCCAAGCAAAGTCCTCGCAACATATTGAAAAGGCGATGTTTTCGTTTTCCGGTCTGAGCATCGCGCCGCTTGAATTGCGAGAGACGCCGCATTTCGTGCGACCTATCGGCCGCCTTGCGATGCCGAAGAATCGATTATTTCTTCAGAATGCGTGACAACTTATCCTGGCGGATCTCGCCGAACTGGGACTTGGATCCAATTGACTTTTTTAAGTCGTCCAAATCTTCGTCGCGCTTCGATGGCCGCTTCAATTCGATGCGCGGTTCGCGAAGGTTTATTGGAGGGCGTTCCTTTTTCATTTGCGTCTCCGGTTCACTGTGACCAAGTCGCCGCCAAAGATCGCCGCGACAGTTACGCAAGAATACGCTCGTCATTCTTGAACCACTTACATGATGAGGCCGAAATTGGCTATAGGCATATCATGGTAATTTATCGATCTTCGAGGATCTAAGCGCTGATGCTCCGACGATCGCACAACAACTGAATATCGCGCGCGGTTAATCAATAACACTCCCGTAGCCGCCAGTTCGCAGTTTTATCTCTCAAGGTGCGCCATCTTTTCAACCGACTGAATTCTCAAAGCTTTTTCGCTTGCTATAGAAACAGCGAAGAACTGTTTGGATTTGATGGTTATTTATATCCTAAAGCGGATAATTGACCTGTAAGGCATATTTGGTAGTCGTTATATATGAAGTCGAATATTTCAGGCGGCCTAGTACACGACCTTCCCACTGACTTGGTCAATGCGTTGACTGAAGCAAAAGACATTACGGATCTCTGGGAAAATCTGACGCCAATCGCCAGAAATGAATTTATTTGTTGGGTTGAGGACGCCAAACAAGAAACGACGCGCTCAAGGCGGATCAAGCGGACTGTTGAGGAACTCCTCGAAGGGAAAAAACGTCCATGTTGTTGGGCTGGCTGCATACATCGCACTGACAAGAAACCCAGCAAATGGCAGCAAGACGTGTTGATAGACAAAAAGAAAATAAAGTCGGGTTCAAAGTCGTAATTGCCTTGCTTTAGAACCGAGCAGTTCGCGGTTTCACACGCTTCGGCGCGCCAGTATCAAGCGATTGATTTTCGAGCGGTTTTCCGATCGTCATTGAGTCGGTACAGTGCTGACGGTCTGAATGTTTGTTGCTGTTATCGGCTCGCTCTAGCCAACTGTAGCTCTGTTTGTATCACCGTCGCGTAACGTGACGTATGGAGGCTGAATGCAAACCGTCTTTGAAGCAGCTGGCGACGTCGAGAGGCTTAAGCGATTGGCGGCGGTTTGGCATGAGCGAGTTTTGGCTGACGAGGTTATTGTTCATGCGCTCAGCCATGGCTTCCACCCTCAACACGTGGAGCGATTGGCGGCTTATTGGGCCGAGGCGCTCGGTGGTCCGTATACCTATTCTAATTCCGTGAGCGGTGAATCCGCCGTCTTAAATATGCATAGCGGGAATAGAGTCCATGTTGAAATGGACCGCCGCGCAATTGCCTGTTTCGACCAGGCTCTTGAAGACATCGGGTTGTCGAAAGACGATACGCTTGGCAATTGCTCCACGACTATTTCATCATGGATGACGACAACGACAATGGCGCGCTATCATCGCTCGGCCAATGATGTTCCAAACGACCATCGTATACAGCGTTGGTCATGGAACGGTCTCCAGGACTAAGAGGGAAGACGTGGTCGTCGAGTGGTTATAATCGCCAGAGCGCCGCAAATAACGATGAATAGAGGACTTGGATGTGTCTATAGAACCGTTGATACTTGCCGTTGATCAGGGAACGACGTCTTGTCGTGCGCTCGTATTTAACAGTGCTGCGAACATCGTCGAGGTGGCGCAAGAGGAATTCGCCCAGATTTATCCAAAGCCAGGCTGGGTTGAACATGACGCCGAGGAAATCTGGGAGGCGACGCTCCGTACGATGCGTGCAGCGGCGAAAGCGGCCGAAGCGCACGGCGGAGAAATACGCGCCATCGGGATCACCAATCAGCGAGAAACGACGGCTATATGGGACCGGAAAACACTACGACCAATCGCCAACGCAATTGTTTGGCAGGATCGCCGTACCGCTGATCTTTGCGCGCGCCTTCGTGAAGAAGGACGAGAGGAATCCGTGCGATCGAAAACTGGCCTTCTGCTCGACCCATATTTTTCTGCGACCAAGGCCAGCCTCATTCTCAATGAAGTAGAGGGCGCGCGGGCGCGAGCTGAGAAAGGCGAGCTTGCCTTCGGCACGATCGACAGTTTTCTGCTGGCGCGTTTGACCGGCGGCGTCCATCTCACCGACGCCACGAATGCAAGCCGCACGCTACTTTATAATATTTGCGATGACCGCTGGGACGATGATCTCTTGGCTCTATTCGATGTTCCGGCCGCACTTCTCCCGGAAGTGCGCGACAACATAAGTGATTTTGGTGTCGCACATGCTGACATCCTTGGCCGGCCCGTGCCCGTTTTGGCGATGGTTGGCGATCAACAATCAGCGGCGGTTGGGCAAGGGTGCTTCAATGCCGGCGATATTAAGAGCACCTATGGAACGGGATGCTTTGTTGTTGCGCCGATCGACAAATTCGCCTTGTCGAAAAACCGCCTTCTGACGACTATCGCCCGTCGCATAGATGGAAAGATTTATTATGCGCTTGAGGGTTCAATATTTGTTGCTGGCGCTGCTGTGCAGTGGTTGCGTGACAGCCTAGGAATCGTAGAGACTGCGGCAGAGACCGATGCGCTTGCGCGCTCGCTGGAGAATAATGGTGGTGTCTACTTGGCGCCGGCATTCACTGGGCTTGGCGCGCCGCATTGGGCGGCTGATGCGCGCGGCGCCATTGTTGGTCTTACACGCGGAACTGGCCGCGCACATATCGCACGTGCGGCGCTTGAAAGTGTTGCATATCAAACCGCGGATCTCATCGATGCAATGCGTGCTGACGGCGCCCCGTGCCGCGCCCTCAAGGTTGATGGCGGCATGGTCGCCAATGATTGGTTGATGCAATTTCTGGCCGATATGCTGAATACACCGGTCGATCGGCCGGAAATTCTCGAAACGACAGCGCTCGGTGCGGCCTTTCTCGCTGGGGTTGGCGCGGGCGTATACGAATCACTTGATGAGCTATCGAATCTACGCCGGAAAGAGCGCGTTTTCTCTCCAGCAATGGAAGCCGGAGATCGCAGCCGGTTGCGAAAGGAATGGGGAAAAGCGCTTGAGCGTGTATTACTTTAGCGGATGCCAATGACGAAAGACCAGAAGGACAACGCAACCGAATTTCGCAATTGGTGTCGGGCTCGACTTCAAGAGCACCATGATTCTGCGCTGCATGATCCGTTTGCGAGCGGCGTCAGGATGTTGATGATTGATCTGTGGGATCGCCTTGCAGATGGAAAGGCGGGCCGTGAAGACCTCTCGAGGCTCGCTAAGCTGATTAGCGATCACGAACTTGCGGCGCGGGCCAAACGCCTTGCCGGCAGAACCGATTCTCGTGATTGGTTAGAGGTAGTGCGCGATGCGTTTTCAACGCTCCCGCGCGACGATATCGATGCAGTGCGCGCCGCGCTGGGCCAGACGCGCGCAGGCATCGTTTTCACAGCCCATCCAACATTCGCCCTTTCGCGCAAACTTCGCGCGGCTGTCGGTGCGATGGTTGAAGGCAAAGAAGTTGACCTTTCCGGCATTCCACACGCGCCAGATGCTCCACTAACATTGCCGGCCGAACACGATGACGTCCTTCAGGCCATTAAGCGCGCGCAACAGGCGATCCGACATTTGTTAGTAGCGGTGTTTGATTGGGCGGCTGAGGCCTATCCCCAAGATTGGTCATCGATCAGGCCGGCGCCGCTAAGTCTTGCGACCTGGGTCGGTTACGACCTTGACGGCCGAACGGATATTCACTGGGCGGAAACTTTTAGAATTAGGCTAGAAGAAAAGTCGCTTCAGTTATCACATTATGCCGAAGCGTTAAAAGGCGTGGATGCTGCAAATGAAATAAAAACTGAATTACTTGCAGCAGGTCAGGAGGCTGCGGAGCAAGCCAGATTGTTCTCTGTTGATCTTGACGATCCGGATAATATTGTTCGCGCCGCTAATAGGCTGACAGAAAAACATCCAGGTCGAATGATAAGCCTTGAAAGCATCAAATCACGCCTGGAAGCGCTAATCGTTGAAATTGACGACATTGCAACCAAGAAAGCGCTTCTGGTCCTGCTTGCAGAAATGACGACTTATGGGCTGGGCGTCGCCCGCATTCATTTGCGTGTCAACGCTGCGCAAGTGCGTTCGGCGCTACGCACAGATCTTGGTCTTGAAGATGGACGAGCCTTCAACGAGCGGACTGCTCTTGATGCAGCTGCCGGGGTCGCTGCAAAAGCGAAAAAAAGGAATATAAACTTTGCTTCTGTCTTTCAGGAGCAAATGACTGCGCGTCGTCAATTCATGCTTTGCGCTCAATTCCTGAAACACGTTGATTCAGATACGCCTATACGGTTTTTGATTGCTGAAATCGAAGCGCCAGCAACTATTATGGGAGCAATTTATCTCGCCCGGTTATATGGTGTGAATGAGAATGTTGATATCTCCCCGCTTTTTGAAACACCTGACGCGATCGAACGTGGTGGACGATTTATCGAGCGGTTGCTCGAAGAGGAGGAATTTGTTGACTATGTGAATCGTCGCGGGCGACTCAGTATTCAATGCGGATTTTCTGACAGCGGTCGGTTTATGGGCCAGATAGCTGCAGATTTTGCGATTGAGCGTTTGCACATTCTGACCGCGCGAGCGCTCGCGCAGAAAGGGTTGCGTGATATTGAGGTCGTGATTTTCAATACCCATGGCGAATCGATGGGACGCGGCGCACATCCGGAGAATTTTGAACAGCGTCTCAATTATTTAATGACGCCGTGGTCGCGGGCGAGATATGCGCATGAGCGATTACGTCTTAACGCTGAATGCAGCTTTCAGGGCGGCGATGGTTTCTTGCATTTTGAAACTGACAGCCTGGCAGCGCGAACGATGCAGGCGATCTTCTCCTGGTCGCGGCGAGAGCCAATTCAACCGGATGACGACCGGTTTTATAGTGACTTGAATTTCTCTTGGGACGTCTATCGAGCGATCAAGAATTTTCAGGAGGACCTATTTGGTGATCCGAACTATCAAGCGGCGCTGGGAAATTTTGCGCCAAGTTTATTGCCAGTCACAGGTTCAAGGAAAACCCGCCGCCAAAGCGGTACGTCCAAAAATGACGCTGCGCGTTCTTTGCGCGCAATTCCACACAACGCAATCTTGCAGCAATTAGCTGCGCCAGCGAATGTCTTTGGCGGCATGGGAACATCGGCTGCCCATGAACCGGAGCGGTTTAAGGCTCTCATTGAGACGTCGGCGCGCATGAAACAAGCCTTTGAGATGGCGGGAGATGCACGGCGGTTGACTAGCCTTTCTGTGCTGCGGACATACGCCAGCCTCTATGATCCGAGTTTTTGGGTTGTGCGGTCGGCAAGGTCTCTGATTGAGGCGGACCGTCGCGCGCCGCTCGCCGTCGCAGGACAGCTGTCCAAACGCGCTCTCGATACCGCGCTTGGAAGGTTGGCGAACCGCCTCTCAATCGATCGTCAGAAATTTGACTTGGCGGCCCATGAGCTAGGGCGCGAGCAGCACGGCGACCTGCCGTTCAGCGAAGACCTATACATTCTTCATGCAATCCGAATGACGCTGATCGCGCATGGTTTCGTTTTGACGGCGTCAACGCCGCCATTTTCCGCTCGTCATGAGTTGTCTCATGAGGCGCTGATCGATCTTGCACTCGACCTAAAATTTGAAGAAGTGGCCGCGGCGATTGAGGAAATATTCCCCGAGTCTGATTGTGCGCCAGCAGCATTTGAAGCACTGTCCGAGCGTATGAGCGATAACGAACAGCGGGGCGGTGGCTATGAGAAACTTTGGCGAGAAATTGCTTTGCCGCTCCGTGAAATAGACCGGTCGATCAAGGAAATCACTGTCGGCGTCTCGCATTTCTACGATGCGTTCGGCTGACCGCGCGCTTCATCGAGCTTTTCATAGAAATGTCTGCGGCAAAGCGGGATGTAGCGCTCATTGCCGCCGACTTCGATACTCTCACCGAAAATCATAGCGGCGCCATCCGGGCCGACGCGCAAATTCATCGTCGCCTTTCGTCCGCAATGGCAAATCGTCTTTAGTTCACGGATTTCATCGGCGATCGCCAGCAAGCGCTCGCTACCGGGAAACAGCGCGCCCTGAAAATCAGTGCGTAGCCCATAACAAATGATCGGAATGTCAAGATAATCGACAATCCGCGCAAGCTCCATCACTTGTACGGCAGTCAGGAATTGAGCTTCATCAACAAATACACAACGTGCGCCAGTCGCGGCAATGTCTTCTTCAAGTGCTTTATAAAGCGATGTTGTCTCGTCAAATATACGGGCCTCGCATTTGAGGCCGATGCGGGAGGCGACGATTCCTTTGCCGAGCCGTGTGTCGATCGCCGCCGTATAAACAAGCGTTTCCATACCGCGTTCGCGGTAATTGAATGCGGCCTGAAGCAACATTGTTGACTTGCCGGCGTTCATTGCAGCGTAATTGAAATAGAGCTTGGCCACGTTCAGACACTTTCCGGGAGCGCGCCCTCGAATTCCAACTCGTAAGGGCCGGTCATGATGACGTGATTGTCTTCGCGCCACTCAATTGCAAGCATGCCGCCGTCAAGTTCGACAGTGGCGCGCCTGTCAGTAAGGCGCCGCCGATGAGCGGCGACGACCGCGGCGCAAGCGGCCGTGCCGCACGCCTTCGTTATGCCGACGCCGCGTTCCCAGACGCGCAGTCGAATGAGTTGACGGCCGCGGACTTCCGCGACCGATACGTTGGCTCCTTCGGGAAAGAGCAGATGGTTTTCAACGAGCGGTCCAAAACGATCGAGTGCGTGATCTTCGATCTTATCGACGAAGAAGACGCAATGCGGATTGCCCATATTCACCGCTGACGGGCCCCACAAGACCGGTTTGTCTATAGGTCCGAGCTTGATGTCGATGAAACGCGTGTCCTGCGCTTCTTCCGCAAGCGGGATCTGGCGCCAGCCGAACCGCGGCTCGCCCATATCGACGGCGATACGCTTGGTTCCTGCGCGTTCGGCCGAGATTGCCCCGCTCAATGTTTCGAAGCCGACGCCATCCTCGCCCGACTCCTCCATGAGGATCGAGCCGACACAGCGGGCGGCGTTGCCGCAAGCGCCGACCTCCGCCCCATCGGCGTTCCAAACGCCCATGAAAGGCCCGCCGCGATCTTCAATGGTGATGACCTGGTCGCAGCCGATTCCCATCTGACGGTCGGCGATTGCGCGAGCCGCCTCGGCGTTCATGCGCATATCAGTGCGCCGCAGATCGACAATGACAAAATCATTGCCAAGCCCGTTCATCTTTCGAAATGGCAGACCGGAAAGGCCCATGACGACTCACCGCGATTGAAAGGCGAAAATGGCGGCGCGCGCTGAGCTATTCAAGCCCCAATGCGCGCAGGGCTTCGGCTCGCCGCTCCTTGGCCGCAAGACTGATTCCGTGTTCAGTCTTCTCCCAAAAGGAAGGCCGCACAATAAGCTGCCACAAGGCGCGGTACGCCGCCCATGAGATCATCAGCCAATAGATAGGCGTCAGGAACGCTGACGACGAGAGCAAGGCGCGGCCACGGCGCCGTGGCGCGAAGTAATTCAATGCAATAAGTACTAAATTGCATCCTGTAAGAACAATCAGGTTAAGATAATCGAGCCAAGTCGGTGACAGTTTCGAAATATCCGTTGGCCCTGCGACCGCCAAGATCGAAAATATTATTAGAATTGGGTTGGCGATCGCAGCAAATGCGGTCGCCCCGATGAATCCATCAATTGAAATAATTGAACGCCAATCCAGAAGGGCGTTACCCCGAACGCGATGGACGGCCCACGTTTGAATGTAACCCTTGATCCAGCGCGACCGCTGACGAATCCAATTAGCGGTTTTGCAATTTGCCTCTTCGAATGTCGTGGAGGCTATCACATCAGTTTTGTACCCCAGCCGCGCTAGTCGGAACCCTAGATCGGCATCTTCTGTAACATTGTAAGGGTCCCAACCGCCCGCCTCCATAAGAACAGCCGTTCGAAAAATATTGGATGTGCCGCCAAGTGGAATTGGAGCGGAAATCTTATCTAGTGCGGGTAACATGTGGTCGAACCAGAGGGAATAGTCGAGCGCAAACAGTCGCGTAAGCCAAGTCTCGCAAGGATTATAGAAATTCAGCTTGGCCTGTACGCAAGCAAGCTTTGTGTCGCCTTTTGAGAAGGCGCTAACGGCCTTTTTTAACTGACAAACATCCGGCGCATCCTCCGCGTCGTAAATTACGATCAAATCGCCGCGCGCGCATCTGAGGCCGTAATTGCATGCCTTAGGCTTTGTCTGAGGTTGTGAATTGGGCACGATCACTATGTCGAATGTCTCGTCCATTCCAATTCGCAACGCTTCGTCGAGCGTTTCGGCGTCTTCCTCTTCGAGGAGTAATTTTAGGTCAAGCAGGTTTTTCGGGTAGTCAATTTTTTGAATCTGGCTCGCCAATGCAGGAAGAATTTCCTTCTCCCTGAACACAGGAACAAGAACTGTAATTATTGGCAAGTCTTCAATTATAGGCATTATTTCAATTGGCGCCGGCAGTAATTTTGCAGAAATTACCGCGAGGCTGGTTCTAATCGCTGTCATTGACAGGATCGTGGCAACTACAATCAAATTGAAAAAAATAAAAAATGTGTTCGGAGCGAATAGCGCGAACATTGCGACGAACGCGAGGAGCAGCGTGCCAGGAAATTTCAGCATTCGTAGGAGATTTTTGGCACTCGCTTCAGGCCTGTTTTCTACAAGAGCTAAAGTGGTGTCGTACCTCAGCTCGTTTTTGAAACGATCAAGCAGCAATGATGTGAATTGACTGTTTGATACGATAATATCGTCGCGGGCCGCGTCTTTCTTTTTGCACAATAAATACTGAATTCCGCTTTCTGTAGTTCGCCAGGGCGCGCGATTCTTTTGAAAATAGGAACGAAAATCTCTGTAGTGCTGCAATATACGATGCGGCGGCGGTATTGGCATTTCAGTGTCTCCCCCGAACTTAATTGCCTAAAATTTTGACCACACTCCTACAAAAACTCCTGCGCCCGGCGGATAATTGCGGGCCGCTAAATCTTTTCGCGCGCCTATGACAAAAGACCATCGCTTCGAAGCGTTCCAGACCACAGACGCCTGACCTTTCACGAGATCAAAATCTTGAAACCCAAATTCATTATTCCGTATAGAAATCGTGGACTGGGCCTCTACTAGAAACAGCCATCTGCCGGGCTCAATGCCGATCAATGCGTCAATTCTGGCGCGGTCTGCATCGCCGCCAAATCGTCTTTGGTAACCTGCCTCAATCGTCGAAAAGATTTTGAATGGCTTCAGAATAATATCGCGCCCGTAAAGAGCCCGAATTTCACCGCCCCAGTTCGATGAGAGCGTGCCCGCGCGCGAGCCGTCTTCCAGGGAACTCGACCAGAGCCCGGCAAACTGCACAGCGGCCGCAGAATGTTCTTTGTAAAATAATTGTCTTTGTATCTGAAAATTGGCTTCGCCAATTGCAGATCTCGTCGATGAAAAATCCGGCGTCTCGGTTATTGCTGTTGAATAAACGAGTTTCCCCGCCGTCATCCATCGCCTGGTCAGGCCGTATTCCGCGTAATTGTCGGAATCAATTCGGCTATATCGGCTAGAAGGCGTCGATGATCGGAAGAAACCTGCGGTTGTCGCTGTAAAGGCATGCTTTGCCGAGCGGTTCCATGGGCTTGCACCCGCATCGCCGATGCAGGTCGCGGCGATGACAAACGATGCGATAAATGCGCGGATGGCCCCCAAAAGAATTGTATCCCCCCAATAGGCGCGTTGCTGCGACCTAAGGTTGCAGGATGCTCAGGAATGCGCTTGCGTGCCACCAACCTATGGTTGTCATTGCGGCGGGTGGTGTTCAATTCGGCATGTTAAGAGCGACGCCGAAGAGCTTCGATGCTTTTTTTTACGGCGTCCGCCGGAACAGCGTCCATTCATGCCCGTACCAGAGCATGTTCTCGCTTCTGTCCTCGACAGGAACGAGCCCGCCTTCCGCTGCCCATTCCGTGACGTCGCGCATCGCCGCGTAATTGATCCACTCGCGGGCGATGACAACGTCATGCATGCGGTTGGCGAGCGCGCGCCAGGCGGGTTTTTGAACCATGTCTTTATAGAGGAAGAGGCCGCCGGGCTTCACGCGCCTTGCGGCTTCGAGGGTCAAGGTTTTCTGCGCAGGCGGCGGCACGTGATGCATGACATCGAGCATCGATACGACGTCGAATTCTTCATCGGGCAGGCCGGCGCGCGCATCGCGATGCTCAAATGTCAGCCTCTCGCCATTAGCAAGATGCATTCGCATTTGTTGCGCCCACCCGATCGCTGCTTCACTCGCGTCGAAGCCGAAGCCTGACCTGATCCGTCCGTAATGGGCGAGCAGGCCCATAAAGACGCCGGACCCGCAGCCGATATCGAGGATGCGGCTCTGCGCCGGCACGAGCGGCATCAGGAGGTGGAAGGGGCAGATATAAGGCCGCCAGCTTTGTTTGCGTAAAGCGAGGCCCGAAAGGTCGGCGTAAAGCGAGGCGCAGGCCGCGGCGAGTTCCTGCGGCGAGGTTTCATGGCCTTTATTGGCAGGCTGGTTATTGAAGGCGACGCTTCCCATCGGCAAAGCCTAGCTGCGGCCCCTTAAAAGAATCCTGCTGCGGATCAATGGTGGGGCCGGAACAGGGGCCGATCAAGAGGCGGATGCGGCCAAAATCCGAAGGCCGGTCGCAATCAGCACTAAAATCGCACTCACGTCGCAGCAAGGTCGTTAAGGTTTTGAATGAAGGGCGGCCATGCGGGGGCGGGCTTCGCCCCCGCATGACGTGGTAATTTTACGCAGAGGCGAGCTGGCGGACGACATAAGGGAGGATGCCGCCATGCTTGTAATAGTCGAGCTCGTCGGCCGTATCGATCCGGACAAGGACGAAAATCTCCTGTAGCGAACCGTCGGCTGATAGGATCGACAACTTCACTTCCGAGCGCGGCTTGATGCCGTCAATGCCGTTGACTGAGACTCTTTCATCGCCCTTGAGGCCAAGCGAGCGCCAATTGTCGCCTTCCTTGAACTGCAACGGCAGAACGCCCATGCCAATAAGGTTGGATCGGTGGATGCGTTCAAAGCTTTCGGCTATGACAGCGCGAACGCCAAGAAGCACTGTGCCCTTCGCCGCCCAGTCGCGCGACGAACCGGTGCCGTATTCCTTGCCGGCGAAGATAACGAGCGGCGAGCCAGCCTCCTTGTATTTCATCGCGGCGTCATAGATCGCCATCTGCTCGCCGGAAGGCTCGTATTTCGTGTAGCCCCCTTCAATGCCGTCGAGCATCTGGTTCTTGATGCGAATATTGGCGAAGGTGCCGCGCATCATCACTTCGTGATTGCCGCGACGCGAACCGTAGGAATTGAATTCGGACACCGGCACCTGATGCGATTTTAGGTATTCGCCGGCGGGACTCGATTCCTTGATCGAACCGGCAGGCGAGATGTGGTCGGTCGTGATCGAGTCGCCAAAAAGCGCCAAAATGCGCGCGTCGAGCAGCGGTTCGACCGGCTTGGCGTCATCGCCATGCCTTTGAAATAGTTGGGCGGTTGGCGATGTGGGCGGATGGTGGCCAGCGATAGTCTGACCGTCGCCGCCATCGATCGCCCGCCATTTTTCGTCGCCCTTGAAGACGTCGGCGTAACGCGAGGCGAACATCTTCGCGGTGACGTTTTCTCTGACGACTTCGGCGATTTCCTGATTGGTCGGCCAGATGTCTTTAAGGAAAACGTCTTTTCCATCCTGATCCTTGCCGATCGGGTCTTTCGTCAGGTTGACATTGAGCGAACCGGCAATCGCATAGGCGACGACGAGCGGCGGCGAGGCGAGGTAGTTTGCGCGCGCATCCGGCGATACGCGACTCGAACGCAGTTGCCCGAAAGCACCGAACAGACCGCAAGATCGTTTTCATTTACCGCCTGCTGATCGGTTGGGGCAGGGGCCCCGAATTGCCAATACAGGTCGTGCAGCCATACCCGACAAGATTGAATCCGAGCGCATCGAGATCATCCTGTAAGCCGGCGGCGTTCAGATAATCGGTGACGACCTGGCTGCCGGGCGCTAATGAAGTTTTGACCCACGGCTTTACCGTGAGGCCGTTGCAGTGCGTTGCGTGCGACAAGGCCGGCGGCGATCAGCACGGACGGGTTTGACGTATTCGTGCACGGCGAATGGCTGATAACAACATCGCCATTGCTGATACGAAATCTTCGCCTTTTAGCGGCGCGCGGCGGTTGGTTTGTCCTGCTCAAGCATATTCCTTATCGAGCGCCGTCGCGAAGCCTTCCGGCTACTGAGGAGAACCCGGTCTGGTGGGCGTTTCGGACCGCGAGGAAGAACAACGCTTGAAAGATCCAGCTCCAGCGTGTCGGTGAATACGGGACGGGCGCTGCCGCATCGCGCCACATGCCCTGTTCTTTGGCGAGGTCAACAAGAAAGCAACGCGTTCCGGCGCGCGCCCGGTCGCCGTCAGATAACGAATGGCTTCCGCATCGATTGGGAAAAGCCACAGGTGGCGCCATATTCCGCCATATTGGCGATTGTCGCCTGATCTTCGAGCGCGAGATTGTCGAGACCTGGACCATAGAATTCGACGAATTTTCCGACGACGCTTCCTTTTCTTCTCAGCATCTGGACAATGGTGAGCACGAGGTCGGTTGCGGTCGTGCCTTCAGGAAGCTTGCCGGAGAGACGGGAAACCGATCACTTCCGGGAATGAGTATCGAAATTGGCTGGCCGAGCATCGCTTCCGCTTCGATGCCGCCCACGCCCCAGCCGAGAACTGAAAGGCCATTGACCATAGCCGCAAGTTGTCGGTGCCGACAAGCGTATCGGGATAAGCGAAGGTCTCGCCTTTGTAGTCGGCAGTCCAGACAGTCTGCGCGAGATATTCAAGATTGACCTGATGGCAGATGCCGGTTCCCGGCGGCATTGACGCGGAAATTGTCAAACGCGCCCTGTCCCCATTTCAGGAATTCATAGCGTTCGCCATTTCTTTCATACTCACGATCGACGTTTTCTGAACACTGGCCTGCCGAAATAATCAACCATCACCGAATGGTCGATGACGAGATCGACCGGCTCAGCGGATTGACTTTTTCCGGGTCCTCGCCAAGCGCTTTCATCGCATCGCGCATGGCTGCGAGATCAACGACGCGGGAACGCCAGTAAAACTGCTGGTATACCGCGCGCCGGGCGGTAGGCGATCTCGCGTGTTGATTTGCCGGTTTTCAGCCAGTCCGCGAAGGCCTTGATGTCGTCGATGCTTACCGAGCGGTCATCTTCGAACCGAAGGAGGTTTTCGAGAAGCACCTTCAGCGAGAAGGGCAGGCGCGAAAGGTCGCCGAGATGGGCTTCGGCGGCCTTCAGAGAGTAGATTGAATAGCTCTTACCGGCTGCTGTAATGGTTTTTTTTGTCTTCAGACTGTCGCGTCCCGGGATCACCGATTGCCTCCGTTCGCAAATTCCTCGAAAATCGGCGCTCTTATGACGTATGGCCAAGCCTTTCGCAAACGCGAAACGCTGCTGCCGTGATTAGTTTGCGCCGCGCCCCTTTTCGCAGGTGATTGCGGGCCGCGCGGCCCTTCGGAGGTATGATGAGACTTATCGGATCCAGCGCACTCGCACTCGCTCTTTTCTCAGTTCCGGCGCTCGCCGCCGAGCCACAGGCGGTCGCGACCTATAAGGACTGGAGCGTATTCGTTTACGACACAGGCTCGGACAAGATCTGCTTCGCCGCGACCGAGGCGACCGATAAATCTCCCAAAGCCGTCCAGCATGGCGATATTTTCTTCATGGTCGCCAGTTGGAAGTCAGGCGCGGCCAAGAATCAGCCAAGCCTCAGGGTTGGTTATAACCTGAAGGACGGCCCCGACCCGACGATCAGGATCGGCTCTGACAGCTGGGAAATGTACCCATCCGAAAATGAGGCGTTCATTGAAAGCTCGTCATCCGAGCAGGGCCTCGTCACGGCGATGCGCAAAGGCGCAACCATGCGCATCAGCGCGACATCGAGCCGGGGAACGGCGACAAGCTACGTCTTTTCGCTGACCGGGGTATCGGCGGCGCTGGATCGTGCGGCCGGGGCCTGCAAATAATTAGCTCCGCAAGAATAGGGCGCCGCCAGATAGGTTTGGCAGGAAACGCCGCATCACTGGACGAGGCGGCGCGGAAATCGCGCGCGCCCGGCCCATATTGCTAATTATCTCCCAAATCGGTCTAGGAGTAACGATCCAATGATCAAAGGGCGGCGCTTCGGGCCGCGTTATAAAGGGGTCGAGACATGGGCATAATCAAGGAATTCCAGGAGTTCGCCGTCAAAGGGAATGTTGTCGATATGGCGGTCGGCATCATCATCGGCGGCGCATTCGGCACGATCGTCAAATCGCTTGTCGATGACGTCATCATGCCGCCGATCGGGCTGGCGTTGGGCGGCGTTGATTTTTCGAGCTTCAAATTCGTGCTCAAACCGGCGGAAGGCGACATTGCTGCGGTGACGCTCAATTACGGTCAGTTCATCAACAACGTCATCTCCTTCCTCGTTGTCGCCTGGGCGGTTTTCATGCTCGTAAAAGCGATGAATTCCCTGAAGAAGAAGCAGGAAGCGGCCCCGCCGCCGGCGCCGCCCGCCGATGTGGTGCTTTTGACCGAGATCCGCGATCTCCTCGCCAAGAAATAGAAGCCGCGTAATTCAAATCCGGCCCGGCCCCAGTCGCATCTGGGCCGGGCCTTTTTATTGGCTCTCCGCAGGACCTTGAACGGAGCCCGGAAAAGAGGAGTTGCCCCGCAAAGCCCGGCGCCCCTATACCCAGCCGCTTGCTGAGGCCCCTTTTCTTGTTTCTCCCACAATGACCGCGCTGAAGAACATCCGTAATTTCTCGATTGTCGCTCATATCGATCACGGCAAGTCGACGCTCGCCGACCGTCTGATCCAGGCGACCGGCGGGCTCACCGACCGCGAAATGAAGCAGCAGGTTCTCGATTCGATGGATCTGGAACGCGAACGCGGCATCACCATCAAGGCGCAGACCGTTCGCCTGCAATACAAGGCCAAGGACGGCGAGACCTACATTCTCAATCTCATCGACACGCCGGGCCATGTCGACTTCACTTATGAAGTATCGCGCTCGCTTTCCGCTTGCGAAGGCGCGCTTCTTGTCGTCGATGCGAGCCAAGGCGTTGAAGCGCAAACGCTCGCCAATGTTTATCAGGCGATCGATGTCGATCTCGAAATCGTTCCTGTTCTGAACAAGATCGACCTTCCGGCCGCCGAGCCCGATCGCATCAGGGCGCAGATTGAAGATGTGATCGGCATAGACGCCTCGAACGCGCTTGAAATCTCCGCCAAGACCGGCATTGGCATACCGGATGTTCTCGAAGCGATCGTCACGCGGCTTCCCGCGCCCGAAGGCGAAGAGAATGCGCAGCTGAAGGCGCTTCTCGTTGACAGCTGGTATGACAGCTATCTCGGCGTCGTCGTCCTTGTGCGCGTCATAGATGGCATCCTTAAGAAGGGCATGCGCATTCGCCTGATGGGGTCAGGCGCGGCTTACACGGTCGAACAGGTCGGCGTCCAGACGCCGAAGAAAACGTCGGTTGCGGCGCTCGGCCCCGGCGAGATCGGATATATCACCGCCTCGATCAAGGAAGTCGCCGACACCCGCGTCGGCGATACGATCACCGAAGACCGCAATCCAACCGCAAAACCGCTCGCCGGTTTCAAACCCGCCCAGCCGGTTGTTTTCTGCGGCATCTTCCCGGTCGATGCGGCCGATTTTGAAGATCTGCGCGAGGCGATGGCGAAGCTCCGCCTCAATGATGCGAGCTTCGAGTTTGAAATGGAAACCTCGGCGGCGCTCGGTTTCGGTTTCCGTTGCGGCTTTCTCGGTCTTCTCCACCTTGAAATCATTCGCGAACGGCTTGAGCGCGAATTCAATATCGACCTCATCACGACGGCGCCGAGTGTCAATTATGAAATCTTCCTGACCGATGGTTCGATGGTTGAGCTTCACAATCCGGCGGATATGCCGGATCCGGTTCGCATCGATCATATGGAAGAGCCGTGGATCAAGGCGACGATCATGACGCCCGACGATTATCTCGGCGGCGTCCTGAAACTTTGCGAAGAGCGGCGCGGCATCCAGCAGGAGCTCACCTATGCCGGTGCGCGCGCCATGGTCGTTTACGAATTGCCGCTCAACGAGGTTGTTTTCGATTTTTACGATCGGCTCAAATCGATCTCTAAGGGCTATGCGTCATTCGACTATCAGATCCTCGATTATCGCCCGGGCGATCTCGTCAAGATGCAGATCCTCGTCAATGATGAGCCCGTCGACGCGCTTTCCGTCATCGTTCACCGGGAAAAAGCCGAAATGCGCGGCCGCGCGATGTGCGAGAAGCTGAAAGACCTCATTCCGCGCCACCAGTTCAAGATCCCGATCCAGGCGGCGCTTGGCGGGCGCGTCATCGCGCGCGAGACGATTTCTGCGCTCCGCAAGGACGTCACCGCAAAATGCTATGGCGGCGATGCGACGCGAAAGAGGAAGCTCCTCGAAAAGCAGAAAGAAGGGAAAAAGAAGATGCGCCAGTTCGGCCGCGTCGAAATCCCCCAGGAAGCTTTCATCAAGGCGCTGAAAATCGACAGCTGATATTTTGGCGCTGCGAGATTTCGCCAGCGACGAATTTGTCCGCATAAGATGCCAAGTCAGCCCGGCAGCCTATAGGATGTTTCCAGCGTTTATGCGGCGCGCAGCGCGGTTGTCCGCATAGTGCGGGCGCGCGTTTTCGGTGTTCGCGAATGGCGCGCCTCGATGAATTGCAAAGCCGCCAGCATCGCGCCGGCCGCCAGCAAAAATTGACTTGTCAAAGAGCCAGCCGGAACGCCTTGGCGGCGCGCCGGCGCAAAACGCCCAAGATTGGCGTTCTGTACGAACGCGCATTCGAAAGCGGCATGCAGGGGGAAGTATAAACCCTCTCAAAAGGTGTTGGATAACTTTCTCCAAAAGGGGTCAAACGTGGTTAATCGCGCGCCAATTGTCCCGCTTTTGGCGAAAGCGATCCGTGAGTTTCGCCCATTTGTCGCGCGCCGAAAACGTCACTGGCAGGCGCGCCTGCCAGCGCGCGAAACGCGTTTCGCGCGCGACCGGCTGCAATGGACGAGAAAGCCATATCAATACTTGCAGTCGCCGCCAATCGATGAAAACATTAATCAACAATATAATAAATTAAGGGGCTTGGGGGACATGATCATTGAGGCGATGCTTTTCCTCTTTGCGGTGACGAAAGAGGCGCTGCCGCCCGATGCGCCTGCCGAGCCGATTTCAAGACCGACGATCGCCTATCCGGCTTTCTGCGCGCCGAAGCCGGTGGGCCTACTGACGAAACGCCGAATTCGGGTGAGAGCGATGCAAATTAGAACGAGCTCGGGCACGGACGCTTGTTGGACTCATTCACATCAACGGGGGCTAAGATCATGATCCTTGAAGCGCTGATGCTTCTGAAGGCGGTCGCGCGTGATGACGCGCCGCCCGACGCCCCCGCGAGGCCAATATATCAGCCGGCGCCGGAATATCCGCTTGCTTGCGAACCCAAAGAAGGCGCTGAACAGGAGCCTTCATCGGTAACCGTCATATTCGATATTTCGGAGTACGGTATTGTCGAGAACCCGCGAATAAAAAAGTCCTCCAATTCATGTTTTAATGACGCAGCGCTCGAAACTGTCCGCTCATGGCGATACGATCCGCGCCGGTCGGGTGGCTTTTTTGCGCGTCAAGAGAATGTAGAAAAGACATTTACATTCGTCTTTGAAAAGAGCGCTGGCGATGCGGTAGCGGCGGAGAAGAGTGATGAAATCGATCCCGTAGATCGCGACATCGAACCGAGTTTTCGGACCCGCCCGGATTATCCATGGGATTGTGCGGAAGCGGGGGCGGCGACGGAGATCGTAACTGTCGAATTAGACATCACGCCAAACGGGTCGGTCGAGAATGCGCACGTCGTTGAAAGCACTAATGAATGCGTCAATGAAACTGCGCTCGCCACCGTTAAGAATTGGCGATATCCGCCCAAGATCGTTGATGGAAATAAGGTCCCGCGAAAGGGCGTTCAGGCAAAAGTCTATTTTCGTTTGCATAGCTTGACTGAATGGCCGCGCTGGCGCCGGGAAGTCATGTATCCGCTCAAGGATGTCGGCATGCGATTAAGGCGCGACGACGACCCTAATGACATCTTGGCGGATCTAGAGAATATAGAAGAAAAATATGGCGACAGTTTTACAAGGAATGAGTCCGCCGTGTTTCACCAGATGCGCGGTCTTGCACGCGCAAAGGCTGGCGACTATCGCGGCGCGCTTGACGATCTCAGAATTGCGAGGCGTTTGGGGGTTGACCGGAGCGCACAAGAATCAATTTCAGAAACAATAGATAAACTAGAAGCGATTGTCGCTGAACAGGATGCGGCGGCTGCTGCGGTTGAAGAATCTGAATCTTCAACCGACAAATGATGAATGACGGTAGGGGTGCGGGCATGCCCCACGCGCCTCTTGAAAACAGCGGATATATTCACCCAATAGCGCCGCCATTTCATAAGCACGCAGTGTTAAACCCTTGATCCAGCCTCGTTGGAGGCGCATGGGATTAATGAGGTCGATAGTGACGCATAATCATGGACGCTTTTGCATCCAGCGATTCCATCCTTGCGCTTCAGGCGCTTGGCGTCGCCGCGCTTTCAGGTTTCGTTATCGGATTCGAACGCGAGTGGACGCAAGAGCTTGAAAAGCGCCGTCACGCGTTCGCTGGCGCGCGAACTTTTACCTTGGCGGGTCTCGTCGGCGCGCTTGCTGCATTGCTGGTCGACGGGGGCACGCTTATCGCTGTCGCTCTCGGCGCCGTAGGCGCGCTCGCTGTCATCGCCCATTATATCGACGCGCGTGAAACAAAAGACCGCGGCGGCACGACAGAACTTGCGCTGCTGGCGACGGTTCTTCTTGGCGCGGCGGCGGGCCGTGGCGAACCGGTTGTCGCCGCTTCTGGCGCCGTAGCGATTGCAGTTATCCTCAGTGTCAAGAATATGATCGAGGATTGGGCGCGATCCTTGTCCCGAACGGAAATTCATGCGGCGCTCAGATTTCTCGCTGTTTCAGTTCTGGTGCTTCCGTTTCTTCCCGACCAGGCGCTTGGCCCTTACGCGGTGCTCAATCCGCGAGAGCTGTGGTTGCTGGTCGTTCTCATCAGCGGTCTTTCCTTTCTGGGATATTGGCTCGTAAAAATTTTCGGCGCGAGGCGCGGCATTGTCGCGACAGGCGCAGTTGGCGGTCTTGCATCTTCAACGGCGACGACATTATCGGTGTCGCGTTTTGCTTCGGAAGGGCGCGTTGAACCAAAAGCCGCCGCCGCTGCGATTCTTCTCGCCAATGTCGTCATGCTGGCGCGCATCGCCGCGCTTTTGGGCGCTATCTCCATTAATGTGCTGATAGCGGCGGCGCCGGCGCTCGTCGCCGCTGCCATGGCGGGAGCAACCATTGCAGTCATTCTCCTGCGTGGAAAGCCAGGAGAGCTTTCAGGGGAGGCGCCCGTCGTTCTCGGCAATCCGTTTGAATTACGCCCTGCCTTGATTTTCGCAGTGTTGCTTGCCGTGATTTTGGTTGTTTCCGCTTACGCGGTCGAGAAATTCGGTTCAGCGGGCTTGTTGACGGTCGGTGTTCTTTCTGGACTGGCCGATGTTGACGCCATCAGTCTCTCAGCGAGCCGTCAAGCGGCGGCCGGAATTGTTACGCCTGAAATTGCAGCGACCGCATCGCTTGCAGCGGCGGGTGCGAATATGATTGTCAAAGGCGCTATGGCGACGTGGATCGCGGGACATAAAACGGGTGTCGTTGTAGCAGGCGCTTTCGCTGCAATGATTGTCGCCGGCGCAATGGCGCTTTTCCTCGTCTAGAGCAAACGTTCGGGCGTCGGCACGCGACCCATCATAAGATCGACGCGCTTCTTCATGCGGTAGGAAAGTTTCTGCCGGTCTGCGGCGCGATTTTTTTGCGGAAAAGTTTGCGGCGGAATTTTTACGCCGAGAAATGTGCAAAGCGCCGCCCAGCCATCTCCTGCTTCCAGATCCATCACGAGGAGATCGTCGGGGCGGCTTGCGAAATAATTGAGAACCGTTTTTTCGTGCGTTTTCAAGACATCTATATAGTGGGACCTGTTGCCTTTCGGCGCGGCCGTGTAGCGCCCATAAACGAAGGCCTGCATCTCATCGGTATGGTCGCCAAAATGATTTTCAATCGATTGAAACCACCGGCCCGGCTCTCGCACTGTCAGAATGAATTTTGAACCGGGATAGGCGCAATCAAGCTCGCGAAAAAACACCGGCCATGGCATGTCTTCTGCAGCGTCGAAATCCCGCATCGTGTCGATGCAGAGGCGGGCGCCCTTAATGCGCAACTGATCGGCCGTCAATTTGCGTCCGACAACGGCGGCGGTCCGGTAACCGAGCATTGTCAGCGCCGCATGAAGCGAGGTCGTACCGGTTTTCTGAAAACCGATGCAGAAGACTTTGGGGCGTTGCTCAGTCGGGGGCATGAAGGCAGTTTTAGCGCGCAAAGTTTTAGGCCGAGGTTAACGTCCTATTAGGTCTTTGCAGCGGCGTTTAACCCTCAAGCGGAAAAGAGCGGCAGCTTGTCGGCGCTGAACACGCCTTCGATTTCAAGAAGTTTTCGTTTTGTCGCGGCGCCGCCGGGGGCTGAAAACCCGCCCATCGCGCCGTTCGCCGCTGTCACCCGGTGACAGGGAATGATTACAGGGAAAGGATTGGCGCCGAGCGCTGCGCCGACCGCTCGGCTGAGATTCTTGTCGCCGAGCGTTTCGGCGATGGCGCCGTATGTCGTCGTCTCGCCGAACGGAACGAGCAGGAGTTCGTCATAAACGCGATTGGCGAACGGCTCGATCGCCGAGCGGTCGAGCGCTGAAAGATCGAATTCGGTTTCCTCGCCGCGCGCTAGTCTTTGGACTCCGTCGATCAATGCCTGCACGGTTGGCGGCGGCGCATCTTCCTTCGCATCGTTGTCGCGCCGCCTGACGGAACGCAGCATCGCGTCGTGCGTCTGTTCCGGCAACAAGACGCCCGTCGCCTTGCCGTCGCGCCAGAGGATGGCGCACTCGCCGAGCGCGGTTTTGAAAATGGCGTAAGAGGCAGGCTCCATGTCTGGGAGGTCTTTCCTGTCATTCCGGGACAATCCGTGAGGATTGAACCCGGAATCCATTGCCGATGACGGGGCCTGAATCAATGGACCCAGGGTTCGGCTGCGCCGCCCCGGGGTGACATGTCACTTGTGGCGCCTGCCCGCCACCGGGAACTTGCGCGACTAGAACGGGAAGATGATGTCGTAAAGCTGCTGGCCGTAACGCGCCTGCTGCACATCGGTCAGCTGGCCGCGTCCGCCATAGGAGATGCGCGCCTCGGCGATCTGCGAATGATTGATGCGGTTGGCGTTTGAAATGTCCTCCGGGCGGGCGATGCCGGTGACGGTCAATTCACGCACCTCGTTGTTGACCCGAACATCCTGCTTGCCGGCGATGACAAGATTGCCGTTCGGCAGGACCTGCGTCACGACGGCGGCGATGATGAGCTGCACGTCTTCCTGGCGATCAATCGATCCCTGGCCGCGGACATTCGAGCCGGAAGAAAGATCGACAAGCTGCGAGGGGTTGGCGCCTGAGGGGAGGACGCGTGTGAGCGATTGCTCAAGACCGCCAAAGGCGGGGATTGCGGCGGTCTCGCCATTATCGCGCGTGCGCTCGGTTGAATTGTCGAGGCGGGCGCGGTCATTGATGTCGATGACGACCGTCACGATGTCGCCGAGCTTGCGGGCGCGCTGGTCCTTGAAGAAGGTGCGCGAGCCGGCGCGCCAGAGCGAATTGTCGCCCGCAGGCTCATTGGTTGACACGGGCATCGGCAGCGAAACTGCGCGGCCGCCATAAAGCTTTGAAGGATCTTCGGTTGGCGATAGCGGCGGCGGCTTGCCGATATTTGATATGCGCTCGCCCATGGCGCAGCCGGAAAGCGCGACAAGCGATACTAGAAGCGCGGTGCGGAAAATCGTGTTCATAAATTCTTGTCCGTCCTGATCAGTTGGTCGTCAGCGCGGCCATCGCCTGCGCGGAAGTGCGGAAGGGCGCGCGGGCGAGATCGGCGCCGGCGACAACGGCGTTGATCTCACGGCCTGAATTGACATTCTTGATGCGGATGAGCTCGCCGGCGGCGCCCTGTTGTTGCGCGACGCCCATTTGCGTCAGGCGCAGGCCGGGCGCTTCGAGCGCGACGGTCACCAAGGCGCCTTTTTTAATTAAAATGGGCGCGATGAGGTCGAGTGCGCGCAGCGGCGCATCCTTTGAAAGCGGCCGGCGCGCGGTTTTGCCGATAATGTCGTCAGCATTTGCGAGGTAAAGTCGCGTATCGAGATCGGCCGTTTGTTTCCAGTCGAGATCGGCGTCTGTGATCGCCTCACCGCGAGCGACGTCGCGCGTCAGAATGGGGAGCGAGACCGGCGTCACGGCGCGGCCGGAAATGGCAATCGGCGGTGTCCCTTTCGCGCCTTCCGCGCGCATTACAAACCGTCCTGATGCGGCGTTATAGGCGACCTTGTCGAATTGCGGCGATCCGCCCGGCGTCAGCGTGATGATCGCGGCGGGCGCCGCGAGCGTTACTTTCGCGCCTGCGGGTGCGCCATAGGCTTCGAGCGTTTCGCCGATTACGGTGGCGAAGTCTGAAATCGGCGCGCCGATATATTCTTTTTCTTCAGCGCCAGCGGGCGAAATCATCACCTGCAAGAGCCACATGATCATTGCGGCGTAGGCGAGAAATCCCGGAAGATGAATGCGTTTCATGATCGCCTATCCTTTAATTGTTGAGATTGGCGTTGACCTGCAGCATCTGGTCAGAGGCGTCGATGACGCGCGCGTTCATCTCATAGGCGCGCTGCGCGGCGATGAGCGCGGTGATTTCCTGCACCGGATCGACATTGGCGTTTTCAAGATAGCCTTGCAGGATTGATCCAAAGCCCGGATCGTCGGGATTGCCGAGAATGGGTTCGCCGGACGCCGTCGTCTCGATCAGCAAATTGTCGCCGATCGCTTCAAGGCCGCTTTCATTGAAAAAGGTCGCAAGCTCGATCTGGCCGATTTCGCGCGAGTTCTGTTCGCCTGCAATCTGCGCCTCGACCACGCCGTCTTTCGAAACGGAAACCTTGACGACATCCTGCGGCACGGTGATGCCCGGAAGAACTTCATAGCCGTCTTCAGTGACGATGCGTCCGTCAGCCGAAACGGCGAAGTTGCCGGCGCGGGTATAGGCCTCGCGCCCGTCAGGGAGTTCGACGCGGAAAAGGCCCTTGCCGGAGACAGCGAGATCGAAATCATTTCCCGTTGAAGTAACGGCCCCTTGCTCGGTGATGCGGTAGACCGAGCCTGTCTTGACCCCAGCGCCGATCTGCACGCCGTTTGGAACGACAGCGCCCGTCGCCGAGGAAATCGCGCCCGGCCGCTCGATCGTCTGATAGAGGAGATCCTGAAACTCGGCGCGCTGGCGTTTATAACCGACCGTGTTGAGGTTAGCGATATTGTTGGAAATTACCTCGACATTGCGCTGCTGCGCTAACATGCCGGTTGCTGCGATGCTCAAACTTTTCATTTCATTCTCCCTCAGGCCGTCGCGCTTAGCTTGTCGATCGCCTGAAGCTCTAGCTGATGGGTCGTTTCCAGAAGCCGCGCCGCTTCGTCGTAAGAGCGCGAGATTTCGATGAGATCGGTCATGGCCGCGACTGGATTGACGTTGGAAGTCTCGGTAAAGCCCTGGCGCACATGCGGAATGGAAACGGCGCGGCCTTCGGTATCGGAATAAAAGAGATTGTCGCCAGCCTTGCGGAGGGCGCGATTGTCGTCAAAACGGAAAACGCCAAGCTGCGCGACAGTTGTTCCGTTTTGCTGAAGCTCGCCTTCATTGGTCGCAACAACGGGCCCCGCTTCCGGATCGATGAGGATCGGCGCGCCGCCCGCGTCGAGCACCTGTGCGCCACTGCGCGTAACAAGTTCGCCGTAATTATTAACGGAGAAGCGCCCGTCGCGCGTATAGGCCTTGCCTGACGGTGTTTCGATTGAGAAAAACCCGTCGCCATCGATCGCGAAATCAAGATCGCGGAAAGTCTGTTCGACCGACCCGGCCGAAAAATCGGTATAGGTGTCCGCGTCTTCGACAAGCGAGACGTCGCTGTCACCGGTTGTCGCTGCGTCGATGCGGGCGATATATTCGCGAAAACTCACATGGTCGGCCTTGAAGCCCGCCGTCGTCTGGTTCGCGACATTGTTCGCCGTGGTTGCGAGCGCGCGCTCCAGAACGATCTGTCTCGACAGGGCGGCGGTGATGGCGTTGTCCATCTCTTAATCATCCGTTAACGGACGGAGTGCGTCCGAAGAGGGATCGGCAAGCGCCATGCCAGCGCAAAACCCGCATGATTGCTGAAATTTCAGGCGAAAAGTCGCTTCCGGCGGAAAAATTTGCCGGGCAAGAAGCGCCGCCGAAACCTTCCCTTAACCGTGATTGCCCACAAAGTAAGCGGTGGAATGAGAGGCGTATTGCCTGTGGCGAAGAGGGGCGAGGCCGGCATGATCAACGAAGCGTTGCCGCAACGCCGGCGCGTGCGCACGCCCGGAAAGCACATTGTGCTGTTCGGCCTGGCGGTGACGTTCATGCTCGCTTTGTCGGCGGCGGTGCTCAATACGGCGCCGGTTCAGATTCCTGATTTCAAGCCGCCGACCTTTGGCGGGCAAGAGGGCGGGCAATTATTCGCGCCGCCCGAAGACTTCATCACCGATCTTTCGATGGGTGATGACGGCCGCGCCGCCATGGTAAAACTTACGGTGCGCATTGAAGCTGCCAGTCAGGAAGATCTCCGCCAAATAGAGCGCGAACGCAGCGCCATTCGCGAACGCGTCGGTTTTTTCCTGCGCGAGCTTGAACCAGCCGACCTTGAAGGCTCGGCGGCCATGGTCCGCGTCAAAACCGAACTTTTAAAACGCGTCAATCTGGCGATTGAACCGGTCGAGGCGTCCGGCGTCGTCATTGAAGACGTTATTGTGCAATAGGAGCTCCGTAAGTGAGCGTAGAGGAAGATACTGAAACCGGCGATGAAGTCGTATGGTCCGAAGGCGAGGGCGTTTCGGATCTCCTCGGCTTCGACCTTGGTGCTGATGACGGCGTTGACCGCTCGGGGCTGCGCGCGCTTGTCAATTCCGCGCTCGTTTCGCATCAGCGGTTGCCGATGCTCGATGTTGTTTTCGACCGCGCCTCGCGCCGTATTTCAACCAGCCTTCGTCAATTGACAAATGAGAATGTCGAGGTGACGCTCGATAATGTCACCTCGGCGCGATTTGGCGATTTCCTGCAATCGCAAGCCGACAGCGGCGTTATCGCCGTCATGCGTTCGCAAGCGCTAGGGGGCAACGGCATTGTCGCCGCCGATTCAGCGCTCGTGCATAGCGTCGTTGATCTCCTTCTCGGCGGCCGTCGCGGCGCAGTCAGCTTTGACGAGCGCGCCTTGACGGCGATCGAACTTGGACTTGCCCAGCGGATGATGGAGTTTATCGTCGCTGATTTCGACGCAGCGTTCCGTCCTGTTCATGACGCGCAATTTGAATTTGACCGGGTTGAAACGACGCCGCGCTTTGCGGCAATCGCACAAGAGGCGAGCGTTTGCGCCGTCGCCAAATATCGCGTCGCAATTGAAGAGCGCTCGGCGCGTCTTGTAATCCTGATCCCGCATGCGGCGATCGAACCGGTCCGCGAAAAGCTGTTGCGCGAATTTTTCAATGAAGCGTCGGGCGCCGGCGAAGACTGGCTCCAGCATTTGTCGGAGGGCGTCGCCGCGACGGGTGTAGAGGTTGCGGCCGTACTGGCGGATCGCTCGGTTACGATCGGCGAGCTTGGCGGCCTCACGATTGGCGACACGCTCACCTTTTCAGGTTTCGGCGAGCCGCGCGTGGATCTGCGCAGTGGCGGCAAGACCGTCGCATCCGGCCGGGTCGGGCGCCTTGGCGCGGCAATCGCCATTCGCCTCGATGGCAAGGTTGCCGGCGCGCCGGACGGCGCCGCTGTCGAAGAAGAGACGGAGGCGGCGGCATGAATACCGGCGCCATCCTCGACATTACCATCATCGCATTGATCGCGTTCGCATCGGCTGGCGGCTTTTTCATTCATCGCCGCCTTTTAAAATTGATGCGCGCCCAGGCTGAATTCAGCGCAGCGTTAGCGGCGTTCGACGAAGCAACAACGCGCGCGAGCGATACGTTGCAGCGTCTTGAGCAATCCGGTCTTGCGAGAGGAACGGAACTAAAGCGCGCCGCGGCGCGCGCCGAAGCGCTCATCAACGATCTTTCGGTCATGAATTCAGCAGGCGAACGCGTCGCCGACCGTCTTGAAGAAGCGATCCGCGATGTGCGTTCAATCGGCTCGAAGCCGCGCAGCGGGCGGAGGGCGGCATGATCAACGCCCGAACTTCCCGCATCCGCATCGCGCCCGTCATGGCCGCCGTGCTTATTGCGCTTGCAGGACTAAAGGCGGCGGGCCTCTGGGTCAGTTTTTCTACCGCTGCAGCCGAAAGCGCGCCTGACGCCGCGCCTGACGCCGCGCCTGACGCCATGGCGGATGCGGTGAGTATGCAACCCGAAGCGGCGCCTGCTGTCATCCCGGTCTCGTCGCCGACCGAGGCGCGCCTTCTCGATCAGCTCGGTGCGCGTGAGACAGAACTCGACAAGCGCGAGGCGGAACTCGATACCCGCGCCAAAATTCTGCAAGCCGCCGAGCGCCGCGTTGACGCCTCAATCAAGGCGCTGAAGGAAGAAAAAGCGCAGCTTGCATTGGCGGATGATGCGCGCAAGCGTGAGCGGCGCGACGAGATCGGCGGGCTTTCAAGCGCCTATGAAAAAATGAAGCCGGCTGATGCGGCGCGCATCTTCAACGAACTTGACGATGACATCCTCATCCCGATCGCCGCCGGCATGAGAACGCAATCGATCGCTGGCGTGCTCGCCAATATGTCGCCGGAAAAAGCGCGCGCGCTTACGATCGCGCTTGCTAGCCGCGAGGATTTGGCGCCAGCCCCGAAATCGGAAGATAATGGAACGCCGAATTCTTCCGGGGAAACGCCTGCACCGTGATTTCAGTTCTCTACCTCACCTTGATGATGGCCGCCTCGGCGCCGACCGGGCAAACCTTCGCTGCCAAGGAAGAAAGTCTGCTTTCCGCCGCCGCGTCGAATGACGCCGAAGCTGTCAATGCACTTGCTGAATTCTATGCTGACTATGAGCTCTGGCCGGAAACGCTCGCCGCATTGTCGCGTATCGGCGGCGGTAAGAATCTGCTGCTCACAGCGCGCGCCGATTATGAGCTGGGCCGCTATCAAAAAACCGCAAGGTTGCTTGACGGACGCGTCGATGGCGCGAGCCTCCGCGCCATGGCGCTTTCACGCCTTGGCGCCTATGACGAGGCGATGAAAGAGTTCTCGCGCTCCGGAGGCGGAGAACAATTGCCGCTTTCGCTTTTGCCTGATTACTGGCTGGCGCGCGCTGAAGCCGCGACTGCGCTTCAGGATGTCTCTGGCGCTGAACAAAGCCTCAATGCCATCGAAGGCATGGGCCTAAGCCGTGAGGCGACCCTTGAAAAGGCATTGATAAAGGCGCAACTGGCGAAAGCGAATGGCAATGCTGCGCGCGCTTCTCTTTTGCTGAAGCGTCTTGCTGACGGGCCGCTCACTGAGCCCGTCATGCGCGCGCGCTTGATGCTTGCAAAGGAGGCAGGCGATATCGACGCCATGCGTTCCTTGTCGCTGGAGTGGCGAGGCGGCGCTTTTGAACGCGAAGCGCGCCTGGCAATTGGAGAATATGCGCTATCGCATGGCGATTTCTCGGAAGGTTTTGAAAAGCTGAAAGGCGTGGTCGCGCTTTTTCCGGCGTCCAATGCCGCCTTTGCTGCAGCGGCGGATATTCAATCGGCCTTGCCGCGTCTTTTCGATTTGGCGTCGACTTTGAAGCCGGAGAAAGCAGCGCGTCTCTTCTTCGATAATGTCGAGTATGCGCCGCCGGGCGAGGAGGGTGACGCGCTCATTCATGCCGCCAGCGAAAAGCTCGTTACGCTCGGATTATACGAGCAGGCGGCTATTTTGCTTGACCATCAGGTTTTCAAACGCCTTCGAGGCCGCGAGCGATCCATGATTGCAGCCGATCTTGCGGAAACCTGGCTAGAGGCTAAACAGCCGCAAAAAGCGCTCGCTGCGCTGCGCTCAACGCGCATGGCCGGGCTCGATGAAAAAATCAATGAACGCCGGCGCCGACTAGAGGCGGCCGCGCTTGCAGAAGCCGACGACAAGGACGGCGCACTGGCGCTACTGGAGAAAGTCTCCGCGCCAGACGATATGCGACTTCGCGCCGACATCCGCTGGAGCGCCGGCGAATGGAGTGATGCGGCGAAAGATTATTCAGCCTATTTCAAGTCCGCGCCTCAATCGGTCGATAAGGATGCTGCAGTGCGCGCTGCAACGGCGTTCCTTCTGGCGGGTGATCGCGACGGCTATCGTGCTTTCGTCAGGGAAGCTGGCGAGAAGCTCGACGGCGCGCGAGAAGAAGAGCTTATCAAGACGCTCGGAACGGTCGACCGTGAAGATTTTCTTGATCGATTCATGGACGTCTATCGCGGCGTCTATGAAACAAAGAAATCCTGACTCAATAGAAATTTTTGAGAAAGATCAGGCCGCGTTTGAGGCGGCGTCCTTGTCGCCCTCGGCGACAACGCGATTGCGTCCCGTTTTCTTCGCGGCATAAAGGCATTTGTCGGCGCGTTCGACCAGCGTTTCGACATTGTCGCCCCAGCGGAGCAATGCGGCGCCCATTGAAAGCGTGATCACGCCAAGGTCTTCATCCGTCCGCCTTTTCTTCAGGCGCCGCGATTCAACCGCGATGCGAATGCGATCGGCGAGCATGACGGCGTTTTCGAGGGAAGTGCCGGGCAGGATGATCGCGAATTCCTCGCCGCCATAGCGCGCGAGCACGTCCTGACCTTTGACATTGGCGTTCATGACGTCGGCGACAAGGCGCAAGACGTGATCGCCGGTCTGGTGACCCCATTTATCATTGAAGGATTTGAAATGGTCGACATCGGCCATGATGAGCGCCAGCGCCTGGCCATTTTCCGTTGCATCGCGCACAAGACGGCGAACCTCTATATCAAATGTCTTGCGGTTTTTGACGCCCGTTAGCGGGTCGAGCATCGCCTCTTGCTGGATGTGCTCGATATTGCGCCTTAGCGTCACGACTTCGTCGGAGGACCGCTGCAATTGATTTTCGAGCCGCTCATTTGCTTCTCGCACCGAACGCGTGACCGATAAAAGGCTATCCATCAGCGCGCCGATGGCCGGATTGTCGCCAGCGCTCTTCTTGAACTCGTTTGAGAGAAAGCGCAGCTTATCAGAGTTTCCAGACGCGTTGGCGCCGGTCGATTCAACCGCGTCTGAAACCTTTTCCATCTCTTCTTCAAAACGGCGAATGAGATCGGAAACATCGCGCGCCATGCCTTGCCGCACGACATGGGTTTCATAAAGCGCGTTTGCGTCTTCCTGTGAAACGACGCCGTCTTTTTGCGTGACTTTTTGAACGTCGCGCGCCAGCGCCGGGCTTTTGCCCTCGTTCAACATATACCAGAGCTCAATATTTTTTGGCGTTGCGGCGAGGCGCGCGCGCTTTAATGCAGCGAGCGCCGAGTCGGCAGTCTTGTAAGTTTCTTCAACGCCCGTCGCCATCGGCTCACCGGATTGGATCGCCGAAGCCAGCCCCCGGGATCACTGCAAAGCCTAGGATTTCCGCGTAAAAGAACGCCTAATTCCAGATCTTAACGGATCATGAAGGCTGGCGTATCGCTGCCGAAACCTTTCACGGTTTCCGAGCGGTCGCGCCGATTATTCTCTTTGGAGCGGCGCGGCGGTTTCATTTGCGGCGCCTCTTCGATAACGGGCTGTTCGTCAGCGTTGGCGGCTTCGCGCGGCCTGCGCCGCTCGCTCGACCGTCCGCGCGAGCGGTCGGATGTGCGCTCCTTGCCGCCGCGTCCGCGCGCCGGACGGCGCGGCCGGTCGCCGCGCGCCTTGATCGCTTCTTCGGCTTCGGTGAAGAACTCGCTCATGTCGAGTTCTTCAATTCCCTCGACCTGCATCGTCTCGACGATCGCCTTGTAAAATTTTTCGTCATCCGGCGTCAGCAGCATGAAAGCGGCGCCTTCACGGCCTGCGCGGCCAGTACGGCCGATGCGGTGAACATAGTCTTCCGGGTGGAAGGGCGCGTCGAAATTGAAAACATGGCTGACATCGGGAATGTCGAGGCCGCGCGCCGCGACATCGGACGCTATGATGAATTTCACGTCGCCATTGCGGAATTTCTCGATCGTCTCGGTGCGATAGGCCTGTGGCAAATCGCCATGAATCGGCCGCGCGCTATAGTCATATTTCTGCAGCGACTTGGCGACGATATCGACCGTCGATTTGCGGTTGCAGAAGATGATGCCGGTGCGCACTTCGTCCCGGTCCATCAATTTACGAAGCGTCATGCGCTTCATGCGATCATCGCTTGAGGGAAGGCGGACGATTTTTTGCGTAATTGTTTCAGCCGCCGTCGCCTGACGGGCGACTTCAACGCGCGCCGGATCATGCAAGAATGCGTCAGTGATGCGCTGGATTTCCGGCGGCATGGTAGCTGAGAAGAACAGCGTCTGACGCGTCATCGGCGTCAGTTTGAATATGCGTTCAATGTCGGGAATGAAGCCCATATCGAGCATGCGGTCGGCTTCGTCGACGACCATGACTTCAATACCGTTGAGAAGCAGCTTGCCGCGCTCGAAATGATCGAGCAAGCGGCCAGGCGTTGCGATCAGAACGTCGACGCCGCGCGTCAGTTTCGCATCCTGATCGCCGAACGAAACGCCGCCGATCAAAAGCGCCATCGAAAGCTTGTAGTTCTTGCCGTATTTCTCGAAATTCTCGGCGACCTGCGCGGCGAGTTCGCGCGTCGGGCAAAGAACGAGCTGTTCTTGGCATGCGCGCTCGCGCCCGGCCCTTGGCGAGGCGCTGGATCATCGGCAGCGTGAAGGAAGCGGTCTGCCGGTTCCTGTCTGCGCAATGCCGAGCACGTCCCGGCCTTTCAGCGCTTCGGGAATGGCGGCTTCCTGAATAGGGGTCGGCTGCTCATAGCCGGCTTCACGCACGGCATCGAGAATTTTCGGCTCAAGGCCGAGGTCGTCAAAAGTCATGGATGTCCTTGTTGCTGTCTTCAATGAGCGCCGCTTTTGGAGCGGCGTTCCTTCGGGTCGTCAGCGGGGGTTTTTTCCTCAACGCCCCGCTCTTCCGCTGAAGACGAGCGATGCGTCATCGACGTTGTCGTCGCGCTCTTTTCGATCCGGAGCCTTAGGCGTCGTCGTCTTATGCCGTGAGTGCAGGGGACTGAAGTCTGCTGCAAACCGCTGCGCGCGGGGCTTTCCGCATCGAATGCGGTCGCGATCTATGGTTTTTTGCGCCTAATGTCAAATTTATCGGGGTAATGACAATCAATAGGCGAAGCGCCCGGCGCAATTCCATGAAACTACGCCGGGCGTGTCACATAATATTTACCAAATTTTCACGCGGTCTTCCGGCGCGAGATAAAGCTTCTCATCCGGCGTAACATCGAACGCCGAGTACCAGGCGTCCATATTGCGAACGATGCCGTTGACGCGGAACTCGGCCGGCGAATGCGGATCGGAAGCGACCTGGTTTTTCAACTGCTCGTCTCGAACCGCCCGCTTCCAGACTTGCGCCCAGGCCATAAAGAAACGCTGATCGCCCGTGTAATCGTCAATGACAGGTGCGTCCGCGCCGCCAAGCGACAGGTGATAGGCTTCATAAGCCGTCGCCATGCCGCCAAGGTCGCCGATATTCTCTCCCATGGTGAGTTCGGGATTGACCGGAAATCCGGGTGCGACTTCGTAAGCTCCATATTGGCCGCCGAGCTTTTGCGCCCGCGCCTCGAATGCGCTTGCGTCGTCGCTCGTCCACCAGTCGCGCAACACGCCGTCGCCGTCCGATTTGCGGCCCTGATCGTCAAAGCCATGGCTGATCTCATGGCCGATGACGGCGCCGATGCCGCCATAATTGACGGCGGCGTCAGCATTCGGATCGAAGAATGGCGGCTGCAAAATCGCCGCCGGAAAGACGATCTCATTGAGCGGCGGATTATAATAGGCGTTGACCGTTTGCGGCGTCATCTCCCACTGGCTGCGGTCAACAGGGCCGCCAAGGCGCGAGACTTCGAACGCCCATTCGAACTTGTCGGCGCGCGCGGCGTTGCCGAACGCATCGCCCGGCTTGATCTCGAGACCTGAGTAATCGCGCCATTTGTCCGGATAGCCGATTTTCGTCGTAAATTTGGCGAGCTTTTCATGCGCCTTTTGTTTCGTATCCGCGCTCATCCAGTCCAGATGATCAATGCGGTCCGAAAGCGCCGTCTTCAGATTGGCGACGAGCTTTTCCATTTTTGCTTTCGATTCGGGCGGGAAATATTTATCGACATAGATTTTGCCGATCGCCTCGCCGAGCGAGCCGTCAATCGCCGCCAGCGCGCGCTTCCAGCGCTCCTTCTGCTTGGGCGTGCCGCGCAGCGTCGTACCGTAGAACGCAAAATTGGCCTCATCGAATTCGGCCGGCAGCACGCCGGCGTTCGAATTGATGAGATGGAATTTCAGATATTCCTTCCAGGTAGAAAGCGGCGTTGTCGCCATCAGATCGGCGAGATTCTTGATCGCATCATCTTCGCGCACCACGACCGATTTGATCGAAGAAAGACCCGCCGCATCAAACATCGCCGCCCAGGGCGCGCCAGGCGCGAAAGCTTCCAGCTCGTCTATCGTTTTCGGATTATAGGTGAGGTCGCGATTGCGGCGTTTGGCTGGCGTCCAGTGATCTTTCGCCATCGCGGTTTCAAGATCGAAAATCCGTTCAGCCGCGCCTTTCGGATCAGGCTCATTGGCGAGCGTCAGGATCTTTTCGATATAGGCTTTGTAGGCCGCCTGTTTGTCGGCGAATTTTTCTTCAAGGTAATAATCGCGGTTCGGCATGCCGAGGCCCGACTGCGTCAGATACACGGCGTATTGGGTCGGGTCTTTAAGGTCGGCGTCGATGAACGGCGCAATCGGCGATTTCGCGCGAACGGACGGGTCATACAAGAATGCGCCAAGTGCTGCTTCGTCGGAAATCGCTTCGATGCGATCGAAATCGTTCTTCAGTGGAGCCAGGCCTTTGGCGTTGATCGCATCGACATCGACATAGCTTGAATAAAAGTCGCGGATTTTTTGCTCGTTCGATCCGGCGGGCGCGTTCGACTTCAGCTCGTCGACAATCGATTTCATTCGGCTTTCTGAACGCTCATAGAGTTCGGTGAAGGAGCCGTAGCTTGAATATTCATCGGGGATTTTGAAGGTCCTCAGCCATTCGCCGTTGACATAGTCGTAAAAATTGTCGCCGGGGCGCACTTCGCTATCAACGTCTTTGAGCTCGATGCCGAAATCGCCGATTTCAGCCTTGCCGGCAGCCGCCGCCGCTTCGCTTTTCGCGCCGGCGTGACCGGCCGGTTTCTGGCCGCAGGCGGAGAGCGCGAGGAGCGCCGTTCCAATCAAAAGGGCTTTTTTCAAGGGATATTCCTCCGATTACTGCGTTGCTCCTAGCCGCGCCGATGAAGGGGGGCAAGAACGGACGCGGGCGCTGATCGTCGCGGCTACAAGGCAGGCGGGCGTTGCGGCGCTGCAGCGAATGGGTCATTTTCGCTTCGCCGAGATCAAGGACCGCAGAGTTTCATGGACTTACGCAGCGTCATCCGAACAATTCCGGACTATCCAAAGCCGGGCATCATGTTCCGCGACGTGACAACATTATTGAACGATGCGCGCGGATTTCGCCGCGCTGTCGATGAACTGGTGCAGCCTCTCGCCGGCGCTAAGATCGACAAGGTCGCCGGAATAGAAGCGCGCGGGTTCATCATCGGCGGCGCGGTTGCGCATCAGCTTTCGGTCGGCTTCATTCCCGTGCGTAAAAAGGGAAAGCTTCCCTTTGAGACGATCGCGGAAAGCTATGAGCTCGAATACGGCGTCGACGAAGTCGAGATCCATGTCGATGCTGTGACGAAGGGCGACCGCATTTTGCTCGTCGATGATCTTATCGCGACCGGCGGCACGGCGGGCGCTGCAATTCGCCTGCTGGAACGAGCCGGCGGCGAAGTCGTGCTTTGTTCATTCATTGTTGATTTGCCTGACCTTGGCGGCGCGGAAAAATTGCGCGCGCTCGGTAAGGAAGTCGTGTCGCTTGTTGCGTTCGAAGGCGAGTAGAAATTCTCAATTCAGGAGCGCGCTATGTCACTCTTCATTCTGGGTCTCGTTCTTTTCTTCGGCGCGCATTTGGGCGCCGCCGTTGCGCGCGGCGCGCGCGAGGCGCTGATCGAAAAGATCGGCGCGGGAGCCTATAAAGGACTTTACTCGCTCGTTTCTATCGCCGGTTTTGTGCTCATCATTATCGGCTGGCGGAGCGCTGATGCGACGGTGATTTACGTCGCGCCCTATTGGCTGGTGCATGTCACTTATCTCTTAATGCTGATCGCGCTTATCCTGCTCGTATCGGCTTATGCGCCGACGGGAAGGATAGCCGCCGCCGCCAGGCACCCGATGCTTGCGGCAGTGAAAATCTGGGCGTTTGCACATCTTCTCGTCAATGGCGATGTGCGCTCGCTCATGCTGTTCGGATCGTTCCTCGCCTTCGCGGTGATTGATCGCATTCTCGTCAAAAAGCGGGGCGAAC
>JAWKVJ010000007.1:0-94471 GCA_041398085.1 Parvularculaceae bacterium | reverse complement strand
GAGCGCAAGATCAACACGGAGCACGCCGCGATTATCCATCGGATTTTCCAGGAATATGATGCGGGGAAATCTCCCCGCGCCATCGCCATTAGCCTGAATAAAGACGGCATTGCGGCTCCCCGCGGCGGCAAGTGGAACCCGAGCACTATTCATGGGCGAATTGAGCGCGGCTACGGCATCTTGTGCAATCCGCTTTATAGCGGGCGCATTGTCTGGAACCGGGTGCGTGAAGATAAAGAGCCGGATACGTTGCGCCGAATCCCGCGCGTCAATGATAAGGAAGACTGGATCGAAAAGGATGCGCCGGAATTGCGCATCATCGACGAAGCGCTATGGCAACGAGTGCAAGCTCGGCTGAAATCTCTCAAACAGGAAAGGTCGGAAATCTGGAAGGCGAACCGCCCAAAGCATCTGCTTTCCGGACTGCTGGTATGCGGGGAATGCGGACACGGTTTCTCCAAGCGAACGCCGGACCGTTATGGCTGCACCTGCCGCCGCGATAAGGGCGATTGCAGCAACCAGCTCCGCATACGCCAGGATGAACTGGAAGGCGCAGTGCTTGCAACGCTGGAGCGGTATTTCATGCACCCGGAAATGCTCCAGGCATGCTGCGAAGCCTACACCAAGCGGACCAACGAGCTGCGCCGGGACGCAAGCGATAGCGTTGCATCGATCAAAACGAAGATCGCGAGACTGGAGCGTGAACGCAAGCGCTGTATTGAAGCCATCAAGGGCGGTGTGCCCGGCGAAGAAGTCAAAGACGAGATGATTCGTATCCGGGATGAGCGCCAGCAACTCGAAGCACAGCTTTCTGACACCAAAGACGATCCGGTGCGCCTCCATCCCAAAATGGCGGATCATTATCGAAACCGGATTTCTGACCTGATCGAGGCCATACACCGCGAATCGCGGAGGGATGAAGCGCGGGAAATCTTGCGCGGCCTCATCGAAAAGGTCGTCCTTACCCCTGATAAGGACCGCAAGAAGCTTGTGGTCGATCTCTATGGCGATCTGGCGGGAATTATCGCCGCAGCCGAGGAATCCCAACCGCAGCCGGTTCAAGCCAAGCGCCGTGTCGGCGAAAGAGTAGTGGCGATGGTGGGCCCGGAGGGACTCGAACCCCCAACCTAGCGGTTATGAGCCGCCAGCTCTAACCAATTGAGCTACAGGCCCGGCGCGCAGCAATGGCGCGGCGAGGCAGGTGCTATATCAGCATTGGCTGTAAGGTTGAAGACGAACGGAGCCGTTTCCGAATCCAGCATCATCGCCCATCCAACGTCTTGATTTTGCCCGATGCGCAGTATTTCTTGCAGAAGCCCCAAGGAGGTAATGTAATTATGCGCGCCCTAACCCTCATTTTTCCTGTCATCACGATATTCGCGGCCGCTCCCGCCTTCGCTGACGACGACACTTTCGCCATTCGCACCATTTCCGTAACCGGCGAAGGCGAAGCGTCAGCTACGCCTGACATGATGATTCTCAATATTGGGGTCGAGACGGAAGGGGCGACTGCCGCCGAAGCGCTGAAGAAAAATGCGGCGCAAATGAACGCCACGATTAATGCAATCCGCGATGGCGGCGTTGCAAAGAAGGACATTCAGACCAGCAATCTTTCAGTGAATGCGCGATACAACTATCCGCGCGATGGGTCGACTCCCCAACTCACCGGTTATCAGGCTTCAAATTCAGTACGGGTGAAAATCCATGAAATCGATAAGGCGGGGCGGATGATTGACCGGACTGTGGAAAGCGGCGCTAACCGCCTTAATTCAATTTCGTTCGCGTTTTCCGACGAGAAGCCGCTGCTTGAAAAGGCGCGCAAAAACGCTGTCGCTGACGCTCGCAGCAAGGCTGAGCTTTATGCGGACGCCTCCGGGGTCAAACTTGGCAAAGTCCTGCAGATTTCGGAGGGCGGCATCTACGCGCCGAGGCCGGTTCCAGTCTCAGCGCGGTTGAAAGCCGCGGATGCAGCAGCGACGCCGATCACTACAGGCGAATCAACTGTTTCGGTCAATCTGAACATTATTTACGCAATTGAATAAACGGAAGCGCCGCGGTAATTTTCCACGACGCCTCTCACCTCACACCCTAGGAATACCTGACGGCTCGTCCTAAATGCCTGCAATCAAGGCTGGCACATACGTCGATGCGATAACGATCAGGAATACTGCTCCCGTAAGGAAAATCAGTCCTTTAGCAGCTTCTCCAGCCCCTAGCTGGCGAAGCAGAGCAATCACGGCGACAAGCAGAAGCCCAAGACTGAGAAGGCCCATCGTCGCGGCAATAGAAAACATTCTCTAAGCGCACTTCTTCCAAGAGAATAGAGTTTTCAGACCCCCGCCCCACCCCCGGCAAGCGAGAAGTTATATAATTACAATTCGAATCATCTCGAGTCGAGACGTTTCGGTCATAAAAGTAAGATTTTTTTAACGATCGGCCCAAACCGAAAGACGCTCACAGAGCGTAAAAACCATAATCGGCCAAATCACCATATTTTTTGCGACTATTTGAGACGCCGCATAAGGCTCGACGTATCAAGTCGTCCCCCGCCTATCGCCTGTATGTCAGCATAAAACTGATCAACAAGTGCCGTAAGCGGCAGCCGGGCTCCATTTGAGCGCGCCTCGCTAAGGGCGATCCGAAGGTCCTTGCGCATCCAGTCGACCGCAAAGCCAAAATCATAACTGTCCTCGGCCATCGTCTTCATACGGTTATCCATTTGCCATGACTGGGCCGCACCGCTGGAAATCGCATCAAAGACCCGGTCGATATCAAGGCCAGAGGTTTTGGCGAAATGGATCCCTTCTGCGAGCCCCTGAATGACGCCGGCAATACAAATTTGATTGACGGCCTTGCAGAGCTGGCCATGCCCTGAAGGGCCGACATGGACGATGCGAGCGCCATAAGCCTCCATTGCCGGTCTCGCCTTTTCGACGTCAGCATCGATCCCGCCGCACATGATCGCCAGCGCCCCTTTTTCCGCACCGGCCTGCCCGCCAGAGACCGGGGCGTCGACAAAACCGACACCAACCTCAGAGAACTGCGCAGCTAGCCGCCGCGCAAGCGCCGGGCTCGCCGTTGTATGATCAACAACGACCGCCCCCTTATGGATGCCTGGCGATACGGCCTCCATCACTTCCGTGACATCAGGATCATCCCCAAGACAAGCGAAGACGATTTCAACGCCGTTCGCTGCGTCCACCGGCGTGTCGGCAGCTGCGCCGCCATATTGCTTGACGAATAACGCAGATTTGGCGGCAGTCCGATTCCAGACAGAAACCTCAAGCCCCTTGGCGACAAGATGGCCCGCCATCGGGAAACCCATAACGCCGAGCCCCAGAAACGCCGCCTTCATTTTACTTTCTCCAACGAGATTATTCCTTGTAGGGACCTTTTGCGTAATCGCTGGCGAAATAAAGGAGAGGCGCTCCATCTCCCGAATCAAACGCGACAACCTCGCCAATTATGATCACATGATCGCCTGCTTCAATTCGGTCCGCAATGCGGCAATCGAGCCCGGCAAGGCGCTCTATAAGAAGCGGCGCACCGGTTTCAAGCACTTCCGTCTCATCCAATCGGAGCGGGTAAGCCCCATGCATGGCGAATCGCTCCGAAATCTTGCGCTGATCACTCTTAAGGACGCTAATCGTGTAACTATCCGCGGCGGAAAAATCGGCAAATGAGGACGCCGTCTTTTCGAGGCACCACAGAACGAGCGGCGGCTCCAGCGAAACTGATGTGAAGGAATTCACCGTGATCGCGGTGAACCCGCCCCGGTCATTAGCACAAGCAACAATCGCAACGCCCGTAGCAAACCGCGCAAAGGCGTCTTTAAGGGGCCTATAAGGGTCGCTCGTCATACGCACAAAGTCCGGTCTTGCGACGCACAAGGCTTACTTGCGCATCATCTTATAAGCGCTTGATTTGAGATAATCTTTCGCGCCACCGCTTGTGCGGGTAGCATCAATTAAGGCAAATAAAAAGGGAATTGGCCACTTCTGCGAGACCGATGCCCGACGCATCTTCCCTGTTTAATCTGTTCGTTTCCTTGCCATGGCAAGCATGGGCTGCCGCGCTCATCATTCTGGCGACGATCGTGGCTTATGCGTCCGACGCCTTTTCGATGGAAATTGTTTCGGTCGCCTCTTTGGTCGCATTGCTTATTCTGTTCACCGTCGCTCCAATTGATGGGGAAACCTCCGGCGAGCCTGTCAACGCCGAACTCCTCTTGCGCGGATTTGCGAGCCCCGCCTTGTTCGCCATTATCGGCCTGCTGATAATCGGCCAGGGCATGTTTCAGTCCGGCGCTTTTGAACATCCGACCAAACGCCTCATCGGCTTTCACTCGAAATTTCCGAGATTAACGCTTGGTATCGTTTTCCTACTGGCTATGTGCGTCAGCGCGTTTCTCAACAACACGCCTGTTGTCGTTATGTTTATTCCGATCATTGCGGCGATGGCGCTGCAGGCTGGAATTGCGCCGTCGCGCGTTATGATGCCGCTATCCTTCTTGTCTATCTTTGGCGGCATGACGACAATCATCGGGTCATCAACGAACATTCTCACGGCCCAGGCTTACCGCGCAACAATGCCCGGTAGCGAAATTGGTTTTTTTGAATTGACGCCGCTTGGTCTCGTCCTCGCGGGCGCAGGTGTTTTATATATGGCGTCCGCTGCGCGATTGATTTTGCCCAATCGCGAAGGAGCGCAAACACCGACAGCGAGCGAGCGCGACGGCAAACAGTTTATTGCGCAATTTGTGATTGACCGGGCGAACCCACTGCAAGGCAAAGGTCCTGTCGCCGGCATGTTCCCCGATCTTCCAGATGTGACCGTACGCATGGTGCAGCGGCGGGACGGACCAATTCTGCCGCCATTTGACGGCTTTAAATTTCGTACCGGCGATGTGGTTATAATCGCTGCGACACGTTCGGCTCTTACAAATTTGTTGAAATCGCGCCCGGCGATCCTTGAAGGGGTTATCGCAGAAACGAGCTTTGGCGACGAAGATGGCGGCGCCCAGCGCGCCCAACTCAATATTGTTGAAGCGATCGTTGCACCCGGCTCTCGCCTTATCGGCCGTACAATAGGACAGATCGGTTTTCATTATCAAACCAATTGCGTCATACTTGGCGTCGAGCGGCGAAGCCGCATGCTTCGCACCGAAATGAACACGATCCGCCTTGAGGCCGGCGACGTGTTGCTGATCCTTGGTGATATTTCCGACCTACGAGCGCTTCGTGCCGACCGCGATATTATCTTACTTGAATATTCAATGGAGCTACTTCCTGACATTACCAAAGCCGGGCTCTCAGCAATGATTTTTGCTGGCGTCGTCGCTGCTACCGCGACTGGCGTATTACCGATTGCTGTCGCTGCCATCGCTGGCGCCGCCGCCATGGTAGCAACGGGGTGTCTTAATATTCGCCAGGCGGCGCGGGCGGTTGACCGAAGAATTTATCTTTTAATCGGCGCTTCGCTCGCCATGGGGGTTGCTCTGCAGGAAACCGGCGGCGCTCGCCTAATTGGCGAAACAATCGCCGGTGGCGCGGCGGATTATGGCCCTCCCGCCTTGATCTCGGCGTTTTTCATCCTCTGTGCGGTTATAACCAATTTGCTTTCAAATAACGCAACGGCGGTGCTGTTCACGCCAATCGCGGTTAGTGCGGCTCAGAAGGCGGGCATCGATCCACATATTCTCGTTTTGACGGTGATTTTTGGCGCCAATTGCTCATTCGCCACGCCAATCGCTTATCAGACCAATCTTCTTATTATGACGCCGGGACATTATCGGTTCCGCGACTTCATCCATGTCGGTGTTCCGTTGATTATAGTGCTTTGGGCCACATACTCGATTGCTGCTCCCATTTATTTTACAGCGATCGGGCGACTTTAAGGCTCAGAATTCTCGATTAAATGGAATTTAAATACAGAATACACTTTGTTTCATAACTTTCACGCGCCTAATTAAATATTTGCCAGCCGAGGTAATTTGCGTAATATCGTCATGAGAAGGCTCACATTAATAAGACGGGGGCGTCACCATGAAGATTCAAATCAGCGCGGCAATTGCCGCGCTTGCGATGTTGTGCGCAGCTAACGCAGCGCCGCCGATTGAGGCATATGGCGAACTACCATCAGTCCGCTCACTTGATATATCACCCGACGGAAAGCATTTCGCGTTTCTTTCTCGAAAAGACGAGGGCGATTACTTTGTGATTGCCGAATACGGAAAAGGAGCCATCGGTGGCGGCTCAACGCGAGATGTGAAGGCGCGGACCATCTATTTCACAGATGACGAGCATGCTGTCATCATCGCGTCGGAGACAACCGGGAACGTGTTCTGGGGAGGAAAATGGGAAAATTCGTCAGCGTTTTCATTTAACATCAAAACCAACCGGTTTGGCACGCTGTTGAAGGGTTATGACGACTTATATCAATTCCAAGGCGGTCTGGGACGCATAATCGGAAAGGCAGATGACGAGCCATCTGTTTTTATGCCGGCCTATATTGGATCGCAAGTGCGGGTGTCGCCATTTTATGGTCTCCTAAAAGCAAACTTGAACTCGTCGAGCGCGAAACTCGTATCGCGCGGCTCCAAGACTGCGTTTGACTGGTTCGTAAATCCGAACGGAGTGATTCTTGCGAGAGAAGATTTTGATGATCGAGACAATACCTATCGAGTGTTTACAGAAAAAGGCGGCGACATCCGTCTAATCTATCAGGAAAAGGGGGTCGACGTTTCGGTTGGCGCCAAATACTCCGTAATTGGTGTTATGCCTGATGATAGTGCGCTCGTGGTCGCTTCACGAACTCCCGGCCAGGAATATTCTGAGCTACGGAAAATGAGTTTTGATGGAACAATTTCAGAGCCCATTTTCAATCGTGACGATGCAACAATTGTCGGCACCGTAAAGGATTTGAATCGAAGATTGCTCGGCGTTAGGTATGGCGGGGTCCGAGCCCAGTACGGTTTCTTTGATCAGTCTCTGGCGAACGATATGAATTCGCTTGCAGGGCTATTCACTCAAGACGTCGTCCGAATTGCTGGGTGGACCGAAGATAAGCAGAAAATCCTTATCGAAGTGGAGGGCGGCGCGACGACTCCGTCTTATATGATCTACGATCGAGATTCTAAACAAATTGCTCGGCTCGCCCAGAAGTATGAACTCATAAATGATGACGACATCAATCCAGTTTATACGATTGAATACAAGGCACGCGATGGGTTGAAAATCCCCGCTATTGTGACCTTCCCGCGCGGGACTGGCACTGGACAGAAATTGCCCTTGATCGTCATACCTCATGGCGGGCCTTCATCACACGACGAAGTCGGTTTTGACTGGATGGCGCAATATTTCGCAAGCCGCGGCTATTTAGTTCTGCAGCCAAACTTCCGAGGGTCAGACGGATTTGGGAGCTCGTTTCTATATGCCGGTTACGGAGAATGGGGACGCAAAATGCAGGACGACATTACCGACGGTGTAGAACTGCTAACACGTAAGCAATGGGCCGATCCTGCTCGGGTTTGTATTGTTGGCGGAAGCTACGGCGGCTACGCCGCACTTGCTGGCGGAGCCTTCACGCCTGACAACTACAAATGCGTCATTGCGATTGCGCCAGTCGCCGATTTAAAAAGCATGTTACAGCAGATAAAGATAAATAGTGGCAGCAGTAGCGGAACCTACGAATACTGGTCAAAACTAATCGGTGACATTCGCTCAGACGCTGCCGGTGTAGAAGCGATCTCGCCAGCAGATCACGCCAATGCATTTAAGGCGCCGGTGCTGCTAATTCACGGAAAAGACGATTCCGTCGTGCCATATGTGCAGTCGCTGAAGATGCGCGACGCTTTAAAAGCGTCCGGAAAATCCGTCGAATTGGTAACGCTCAAGGAGGAAGACCATTGGCTCTCCAAGAGCGACACCCGGCTTCAAACGCTCAAGGCCATGGACTCCTTCGTGCGCAAGACGATCGGTCCATCAAAGGCGGCGGCACCGTAATCGCGGTTCCAACCTAGCGCCAGTCCGGTCAGAATTTGTTAACTGATGTCACGCCACCACGGCATGACGTCTAGGCGCAGTTTTGGGTGATTGTCCAAATGATAATGCGCCGCTAAGATTCCTTCGGTAGGATCTAACAATGCGCAATGCCGAAATCACCCGCCGGTTGGGCCTTGAAGGCGGAGATTTTTACATCACAAGCCCTGCCCCTTGCCCCTATCTGAGGGGGCGTCAGGAACGCAAGATATTCTCCTATCTTGGCGGCCCGACAGCGCCGGCGCTCAATGCGGTGTTATCCCAGCGTGGATTTCGGCGCTCTCAGAATATAATTTACATGCCAGCATGCGATGGCTGCCGCGCCTGCACGCCAGTTCGCATTCTCGTCGATGAATTCAAATTGTCGAAATCGCGTAAGCGAACGCTTGTCCGCAATCAACACCTTGCAAGGCGCATCCGCGCACCAAGAGCTACATCTGAGCAATTCTCAGTTCTTCGCGCCTATCTCGATGCGCGCCATCAGGATGGCGGAATGGCCGAGATGACAGCGCTCGACTTCATGTCGATGGTCGAGGAAACGGCGGTCGACACAATGATGATTGAATATCGCGAGACCAGGAACGGTGGCAATGGGCCTCTCATGGCCTGTGCACTGACGGACCGCCTGCCTGACGGGCTTTCTATGGTATATTCGTTTTTCGAACCTGATGACGAGCGGCGCAGCCTCGGCGCACATATGATCCTAGACCATGTCGCCCTCGCCCGCGATATCGGCCTCCCTTATGTCTATCTCGGCTATTGGGTCGAGGGCTCGCAAAAGATGGATTACAAGCGTTCATTCGGACCGCTTGAAAGGCTGACGGCTGGCGGCTGGACACGCATGGCGCGTTGACCTTTCCTTCGTCCGCAACGCAGGCCAGAATTGGTTCGGCGGTTGAAGCGGGCAAATAGGTTGATCAACAGACGAAATCTTATGGTCGCCGGCGCGGCAGGGCTCGCCTCGGGCTGCGATTGCGGCGTTCCTGAGAATCTTGCCGCGCCCAAAGGCGCTATCGCTGAGCGTGAGCTCAAAATGGTGACGACTTGGCCGAAGGATTTCCCGGGAACGGGCGCCGCCGCTGAGCGCGTCGCCAAATTCGCGTTCGACATGTCGGGGGGCGCAATCCGGATCGCGTCTTTTCGGACAGCGAACTCGTTCCGGCGTTCGAAGCATTCGACGCTGTCGCCAACGGTGCGGCGGATCTCTATCACGGCGCAGAATATTACTGGACCGGCAAATCGAAAGCCTACGCCTTCTTCACCGCCGTCCCCTTCGGCATGACGACATCCGAGATTATGGCTTGGACCGAGTTCGGCGGTGGCCAGCAGCTTTGGGACGAATTATCAGCCGGTTTCGGGATCAAGCCTTTTGCGGCGGGCAATTCGGGGCATCAGCTTGCGGGCTGGTACAAGAAGCCTATCAATTCAGTTGAAGACCTGCGCGGATTGAAAATCCGCATGCCGGGCCTTGGCGGCGAAGTGTTGCGCCGTGTCGGCGCCTCACCGGTCTCATTACGAGGCGGTGAGATATTTCAGGCGCTGCAATCCGGCGCGATCGATGCGACGGAATGGATCGGCCCCTGGAACGATCTCGCCTTCGGTTTTTACCGCGACGCCAAATATTACTATTGGCCGGGCTTTCACGAGCCGGGCTCGCAGCTTTCGGTCGGCATTAACCTCAAACTCTGGAACAGTCTCTCGAAACAGGAACAGGCGATCATCGAATGCGCTTGCCGGGCGGCAAACAATCTTTCAATCGCGGAGTTTGCACATTTCAACGGCGTCGCCTTGCGCCAGCTGATTGATGAGCACGGCGTGGACCTTCGCGAAATGCCAGCCGATGTGATGTCAGCCCTCGCGCAAGCGACGAAGACGGTGCTCGAAGAAACAGCCCGTGCAGATGAAATGACGAAGCGCGTCTTCGACAGCTACAAGACATCGTTCGAGAGCGTAACCGAATGGTCGCGAATCGGTGATGAGGCCTTCATGGATGCGCGGCGAACCGCGTTTTCATTCTGATATGCTGGATATCGCCGGAACAACCGCCAACGGCTTTGCGATAGGGATATTATATCCGCTAATGCTGCTGCCGCTCGCTGCCCTCCTCGCCGGCGACCGGAAGTTGAAAGGCGCAGCCGTCTTTCTTCTCTCAGCGCTCCTCGTCACAGGCGGCGCCTGGTTGTTTGCGCGCCTTGCTGTCGATATCGAACCGCCGCGCACAGCCGGCTCCTATTTAACAATCGCCGCCGGCGCAATGTTGATCGCGTTCTTTATAGCGCGCAGTGGCGCTGCGCCACTCGCGGCCGCAATCGCGGCGCCGCTTGAAACGATTGTGCGCCGGTTTGGTCGTCTTACGCTTTTCCTCATTCTGGCGATGGCTCTCATCCAGTTCGCCGTCGTCATCTTGCGCTACGTCTTCGGCGTCAATTCGATCTTCATGCAGGAAAGCATCACTTATCTTCACGGCGCGGTCTTCCTGCTCGCCGCTGGTTATGCGCTCCTTACCGACGATCATGTCCGAGTCGATATTTTCTATCGCGAGTCGAGTGCTCGCTTCAAAGCGCGCGTCGACTTCGCTGGCGCCTATTTCCTCCTATTTCCATTTTGCCTTGTCGCGCTTTGGGCCGCCGCGCCTTATGTCGCGACTTCATGGAGCGTTCATGAAGGCTCTACCGAACAATCCGGCATCCAGGCCGTGTTCCTTCTGAAAACGCTCATTCCGCTCTTTCTCGTCCTTCTCGCCATGGCTGGTTTCTCTTTGGCGACGCGCGCAGGCCAGACTCTGCGCGGAGAGCGCTAGCGATGGACGGTTTTTGCCTTTGCGAAATCGCGCCTTGGCTCGACGTCATCATGATCGCCGCACTCTGCGGGCTCATTCTCGCCGGCTATCCCGTCGCCTTAAGCCTTGCCGGAACGGCGCTCATCTTTGCGATGCTTGGCCTCACTTTCGGCGTGTTCGACGTCAGCTTTATTCGCTCCTTCCCGCAACGCATTTACGGCGCCGTCACAAATTCGACGCTGATAGCCGTCCCGATGTTCATCCTCATGGGCGTCATTCTCGAAAAGGCGAAGATCGCCGAGGAATTGCTAGACGAGATGGCGAAGCTTTTCGGATCATGGCGCGGCGGTCTCGGCATTTCAGTAACGATTGTCGGCGCGCTTCTCGCCGCCTCAACGGGTATCGTCGGCGCCACCGTGGTGACGATGGGCCTGTTGAGCCTGCCGACCATGTTGAAACGCGGCTACGATCCTGCTTTCGCCACGGGTTCTATCGCAGCGGCGGGAACGCTCGGCCAGATCATTCCGCCGTCGATCATCCTCATTCTCCTCGGCGACGTTGTTTCCAACGCCTATCAAAAGGCACAGCTCGAAATGGGCGTCTTCGCGCCGCGCGCAATTTCGGTAGGCGACCTCTTCGCCGGCGCGCTTCTTCCGGGAGCGCTGCTGGTCGGGCTCTATCTCGCATATCAGATCTTCGTAGCGGTCTTCGAAGGAAAGAAGGCGCCAGCGATTCCAGCAGAAGAGCTAGGCAGCCGCGGAGAAGTCTTCCGCGCAGCGATAAAGACGCTCCCTGCGCCCTTGCTCCTCATCATCGCCGTTCTTGGCTCCATCCTAGCCGGCGTCGCGACACCGACCGAAGCCGCTAGCGTCGGCGCCATTGGCGCACTCCTGATCGCCGGCTCGCGCCTCGCCCCCAAGAGGCGCACTCTTAGCGGAAAAAACGCCGTCTTTGCTTCAGCCGCGGCGATCGCCGCTGTGATCTTGCTTACCAGCTTTGTCGACCTTCGTCTCGGCCGCGAGGAAACGACTGCTTTTGAAACGGCGGCAATAATCGCCGCAATGCTCTTATGCGCAATCATACCTTGGGGAATCATTGTCAGCGCTTACTGGCTCATGCGCGAGAAAGCATTGAAGCCGATCGCCGACCAGACAGCGCGCGTTACGACGATGGTGTTTACGATTCTTATTGGCGCCGCGATGTTCAGTCTCGTCTTTCGAGGCCTTGGCGGCGATGAAGCGGTTCAGCACGCGCTTGAAAACCTTCCCGGCGGCGCAATCGGCGCGATGCTCGGCGTCATGGCTGTAATGTTCGTGCTCGGCTTCTTTTTGGACTTCATCGAGATTACGCTTGTCGTCGTTCCGCTTGTCGCACCAGCCCTGTTAAAGATGGGGCTCGATCCCGTCTGGCTCGGCATCATGATGGCGATCAATCTGCAAACATCGTTCTTGACCCCGCCCTTCGGCTTCGCCCTCTTTTATCTGCGCGGCGTTGCGCCTGCAGAAGTGAGAACTATCGACATTTATCGCGGCGCCGTTCCGTTCATTTTCATTCAGATCGTCGCGCTCATCCTCCTGGCGATGGCGCCTCAATTGGCGACCTGGCTGCCTGGGTTACTTTATCGCTAGACGTCGATCCCGAGTAGTGCCACATGTGTAACATTGGTGGATTGGAGACGCATTATGCTACGGTTCTCGTTATTTGCAGCTGCTATTGCGGCCGCTGTATTATGTTCTTGCGCCACTGAACGGACTGACCCGCTCGCCCATATCATTGCGCACAAGACTGAGGCTCGCGGCGGTGCAAACGCAATTGAAGCAATCAACAATGTTCGCAGCAAAGTGGAAATCACCGAGCCGAAGTTTACAGTATCCGGCGTTTATCGCGCCATGGACGGCGCTATGCGGAATGACATTAATGAAGACGACAAACGCGTTTACAGCGAAGGTGTCGACAAAAACGGCTCATGGCTGCAAAAAGGAGCCGGCTCCGATTGAGGAGTCGAGTCCGGCGGGCCGAAAAGCGCTACTCGACGGAATTGAATCAAACCTGTTCGGTCTTCACCAGATGCAAGCGCGCGGACACATGCTAACGCTTGAACCGGATCAGCAAGTTACTGGGAGCGATTACAAAATTATTAAGCTGACGCTTGCGGACGGGTCGGAGACTTATCTCTATTTCAACTCAACAACATGGATGAACGAGCGCCGACTCGACAATCGCGCGCTGCATACCGATCTCGACACGACTGAAAAGGCGATTGAAAACCGATATTACGATTTCAAGCGCTAATGTGGGGTCCTCTATCCGACATCATCGAAACAGGTCGATCTCCTCACTCGCGAGATCGTTCAACAGACCAGGTTTCTATCGCAAGAATGCAATCTGTCCGAGACGGATCTGCAAATTCCGCGGACAGCAGTAGTCGATGAAAGAAAATAGCTGCTAGTGCGCCGGAGCGCCCCATGGGCCGGCGGCTGACGGAGCCGCTGGCGCAGGCGCGGATGGCGGCTCGTGACCTCCGGCATAGGCCTCAAGCGCGGCAATGCGCTTCGCAATCGGCGGGTGAGTCGCAAAAAGCCCGGCGAAACGCACCGAATTGTCGAGCATCATCTGGCGAACATCGTCCGGCGCATCGATCGCCGAATGGCCGGAGATTTTCTCAAGCGCGGAGATCATCGCATCCGGATTTTTCGTCAGCTCCACCGACCCGGCGTCAGCAAGAAATTCGCGCTTTTGCGACAGTGAAAAGCGAATGACCATTGCAAGAATATAAGCAGCCGCAATGAGTGCGATGGCGACAAGAATGAGAACGCCGCCGCCTCGGCTGTCGCCTTTACGGCTCGACGTATGGCCGCTTACGCGAACGCCGGTGCGAAACATATTACGAAAGACTAGCTCGCCGAAGAAAGAAAATATGCCGACAAAGATCACCGCGACCATCATCAGACGCACGTCGCGATTGCGAATATGAGTCAGTTCATGGCCTATCACCGCCTCAATCTCATCCTTGTCAAGCGTTTCGACGAGGCCGCGCGTCAACGTAATCGAATAATTGCGGTCTGATATGCCGCTTGCAAAAGCGTTCATTGACGGCGTGTCGACGATTGACAATTTCGGCGTCGTGATTCCGCGCGAGATGCAGAGGTTTTCCAGGAGGTTGTACAGTTCCGGCTCTTCCTCGCGCGTAACGCCGCGGGCGCCTGTTGACATGTTGATGAGCGCCTGATGCGACGCCCAGGCGATGCCGAACCAGATTGCAGCCCCAAAGAAGGCAAAAGGCCAAGACTCGCGCATATATTGAAAGGCGAGCACGAGGCCTTGACCAGGCGTTAAATCATCGCGCGTCAACCCGACAAGACCGACGTTAAGCCCGTAATTGAGGAGAAGAAGCAGAACCGGAAACCCTGCAAGAAGCAGGGTTGATTTTAGATTATTGTTCCAGATATGCGTCGCGAGACCGTAAGAGCCCATTTCAGCCTCAATTGGTCTCGTGCCACATCATATCCAAAGCCTTTTCCGCTCCATCAGAATTTTACTGAGGGCGCAGCGCTGACCTCTGCGCGAGAGCCTTCTGGAATTTCAAAGAATTCACGCTGCTTGAAACCACCCATCGGCGCAACGAAATTGCCGGGAATTTGTTGTATCGCCGTATTGAATTCCTGCACCGCATTATTGAAAAAGCGGCGAGCTGCAGCGAGTTTGTTCTCAACATCGCTTAACTGCCGCTGCAGTTCGAGGAAATTGGTGTTCGCCTTGAGATCCGGATAGGCCTCGGCGAGAGCAAAGAGTTTCCCAAGCGCGGCATTGAGGACGCCCTCGGCTACGCCTTGCGCTGCCGGACCTTCAGCGGCGACGGCGCCGTTTCTAGCCTGAATCACTTCTTCGAGCGTGCCGCGTTCATGAGAGGCGTATCCTTTGACGGTCTCGACGAGATTTGGAATGAGGTCGTGACGCTGGCGCAATTGCACGTCGATATCAGCATACGCCTGGTCGGCGCGCTGATTTAGTCCAACGATGCGATTGTAAATTCCTACAACGAACAGGACCACAAGAACGATAACGATCAGAAAGATCAAGAATCCAGACATGGGCTCTCCCTCCCGCGGCAGGCCTCCATTGGCCCCTCGACCGGGTGTCAGTAATGTAAGGACGCTCGTATCTTGCTGCAATGCCGAAGGAAAGGCGAATTCGGATGGACATCGAAATAATCGCGGAAGGGCTTGAGTTTCCTGAAGGACCGGTCGCTATGGCGGATGGCTCAATTATTCTTGTTGAGATCAAGGGCGAACGGTTAACGCGTATTTCTCCGGAAGGAAAAAAAGAGACAATCGCGGAAATAAAAGGCGGGCCAAACGGAGCCGCAATCGGCCCAGACGGACGCTGTTATGTTTGCAACAATGGCGGTTTTGAATGGCGTGAGGTGATGGGCCAGACGATTTCCGGCGATGCTCCGGCGCATTACGATGGAGGCGCAATTGAGGCCGTTGACCTCGCTACCGGAAAAGTGGAACGGCTTTACGAAGGAGTCGGCGGACATCGTCTCAAAGGCCCAAATGATATCGTCTTCGATAAAACGGGCGGATTCTGGTTCACCGATCTCGGCAAGTCTTACGAAAGAACGCGCGATCATGGCGGGCTTTATTACGCCTTGCCTGACGGTGCGAAGATTGTCGAGGCATCCTATCCGATGTTTTCGCCGAACGGCGTCGGTCTTTCACCGGATGAAATGACCGTCTATGCGGCCGACACAATGACGGGGCGACTGATAGCTTTTGACCTTTCAGCTCCGGGAGAAATCGCACCGAGCGCATTGCCGTTGCCGGGTCGCGTCGTTGCGACGGCGCCAGGCTATCAGTTTTTCGACAGCCTCGGCGTTGAAGAAAACGGCAATATCGTTGTCGCGACATTGCTGAATGGTGGCATGAGCGTGATCTCGCCGGACGGCGAGCTTGAGCACATTCCCCTGCCCGATCTTTTTCCGACGAACATCTGTTTTGGTGGCGCTGATCGCCGCGACGCCTATGTGACGCTGTCGGGCACTGGTAGGCTTGCAAAAATGCGCTGGCCGCGACCCGGACTTGCCCTTAATTTCTCAACCTATCCTTAGTAGGAGAGCTGACGCCCATGCGCCTTGCCGATATCGCCTTCGCCGCCCTTGCGCTCTCTTCTTGCGCCACGGCCGTATACGACTCGCTCGACCGGCGCGGCGTGGACGCCACCGACATCCTCAAAGAACGGATTACATCCGTGCGAGACAACGCAGCCGCCGCCAAGACGAGCCTCACTTCGGCGCGCGGCGCGCTTGCAAAAATCAAGGGACTCGACGGGCCAGCGCTCGCAAACCAACTCGACAGAGCGAAAGCTGCGGGCCAAGACGCGTCGACCGCCGCGCAGCAATTTCGTCTTTCGCTCGACAGCGCACGCGCCGCCGGCACTCGTTATCTGAGTGAAAAAAATGAGGATCTTAAATTTCTTGATGATACCGCGCTGCAGGCGGCCCGGGTTGAATTAAATAACGCTCTGAAAGAACAAGGTGCTTTTTTCAGCGCAGCGACCGGTGCGAGCTTGCGTCTGTCGCCCGCTCTCACGCTTTACGCGAATGAGATATCAAAGCTTCGTACGCATCCGACGAGCAGCGCTTTCGCAGCCGCGCGCACCAATGAAATCGACACTGCCGTTTCATCGGTTAGCGATGCGCTCACAAGCCTAAACGCCGTCACCTCATCGGCGAATGCGGCGATCGCTGCAACCAAATGAAGAAGCGAGCTTGAAGAAGGCGCGCTGAAGCCCCATCTCGGCGATGCATAGATAGGTGGAGAGAGAAATGTTCGATGCGCGCAAAATCTTCGACGAGCTGCAACGTCAGGCGGCCGACGCCGCACAGAAAATTGAAGATTCCGGCGCTATCGACAAAGCGGAGAAAGCCGCTTCTGACCTTCGCACTCGCCTTGACGAAGATCCGAAAACGAGAACTCTCGCGGCTGGCGCTGGCGGACTATTGCTGCTCGGCCTTTTAGGCTCCAGAGGCGGACGCAACCTTATCGGCGGCGTCGCCAAGACAGGCGCCGTCGCCGCCCTCGGCGCTCTCGCCTATAAAGCTTGGAGCGAACGGCAAGGCGCTAAGATGGGAACTGATCTCGTCGCCGAAGCTGAACGGGCCGGCTTTCCCGTCGATGCTGCTTCTGATCCGGACTTTGCGCTTGCTGTCATCCGCGCAATGCTTGCCTCCGCCTATACTGACGGCGTCCTCGACGCCTATGAGCAGCGCGCGCTTAATGGCGCCTTTGCAAAGGCGGGCATTTCGGAAGACGAACAACGCATGCTGACCAACGCCGCTGATGAAAACGAAACGCTGAAGCTAATCACCCACGCAGCGAAAACACCCCATCACGCCGCCGAGCTTTACGCAGCTGCGGTTGTCGCTGCGGGCGATCTCAACGATACGGAAACGGCGTTTCTCGCCAAGCTTGCGGACCGTCTCGGGATTGACGCCGCACATGCTGACGCCATTCGCGCAAATGCACATGGCTGAATGAAATCAGGGCTGATCGACGCGCGTCATTTCCTTGACGATTTTGGCAAGTCCCGTTTGCCGACGCCTGCGCAAGCGCTCCGCGAGCAATATTGCCCGCAACATTGCTTCCGATTCATCAAGATCGTAATTGATGATTACGTAATCATATTCGGCCCAATGAGACATTTCCGCATCGGCTTTCGCCATGCGCCCACGAACTATGTTTTCTGGATCCTGATTGCGTGCTCGCAAACGGCGTTCAAGCTCGTCGCGACTAGGGGGTAAAATAAAGACCTTTACAACATCTCCGCCGGCGACAGCGTCAAGCTGCTGTGCACCCTGCCAGTCGATATCAAATAAAACGTCGACACCGGCCTTTAGCAAATCGAAGACTTTCGTACGGGGCGTCGCATAATAATTTCCGAAGACATTCGCAGACTCGAGAAACTCTCCCAAATTTTTCTTCGCGAGAAAGTCTGCTTCGGACATGAAGTAATAGTGTTTCCCGTCAACCTCTCCGGGCCTCGGCGCGCGCGTCGTTGCAGAAATCGAAAGCTGTAATCTTTCGTCTCCTTCCAAAAGACGCGACGCAAGCGTTGTCTTACCGGCACCTGAGGGACTCGACAAAACGAACATCAACCCGCGTCTTTCGACCTTCAGAGCATCAACTCCCGTCATTTTATTCAACGTTTTGCACCTGTTCGCGCATTTGATCGATGACAGTCTTCATGTCGAGACCGATACGCTTCAATTCCATATCCTGAACTTTTGAACAAAGCGTATTGGCTTCGCGGTTGAACTCCTGCATCAGGAAATCAAGCTGCCGCCCGACCGTCCCGCCCTCAGCAATAAGAGACCTTCCGGCGGCGACATGTGCATCGAGCCGGTCTAGTTCTTCGCGTATATCGGCTTTAACGGCGAGGAGCGCTGCCTCTTGAGCGATTCTCTCCTCAGGGATCGCCGCAGCTAGTTCCGTGATCTGAGCCTTCAGCCGGTCGCGAATTGCCTGCAGCGTCGACTGCGCCGAACCGCGCGCCGATTTTGTCAGGGCTTCAACCTCATCAATGCGGTCGCAAATTGCGACCGCGAGCGCGCGCCCCTCTTCTAGTCGTGATGCGGCCAGCAGGCCGATTGCATTGACGTAGGATAAAACAAGCGCATCGCCTAGCGCCTTTCGTTCATCCTCATCATCGAGAGTCGTCTCCTGTTCGAGGACACCGCGAAGTGCAAGTATGCTTTCGGCCCGCGGTTTGTCGCAATCTAGTTCGGTCCGTATTTCAGCAATGAACTTAATCGCACTTTCCAGCGCCACGCGATTGACGCTTAGCGCCCCGCCAACGGCCGCCCCCTTAAGCGCGAGGTGCACATTGATGGAGCCGCGTGTGATCTTTTTTGTGAGTGCTTTACGAAACTCCTGCTCCAGGAAATCAAACCCTGGTGGCGTTCTAAAGCGCGGTTCAAGGCCGCGGCCATTGACGCTTTTGATCTCAAATGTCCAGCGCGTCTCGCCATGCGACCCGTCGAGACGCGCGAACCCGGTCATCGATGAAATCGCCATTGTCTAGCCTTCTTTCTTTTCTTTTTCGATGCGGCGCCATTTAATAACATTACGATTGTGCTCCGCGAGCGTCGAAGAAAAAACGTGTCCGCCTGATCCGTCAGCGACAAAATAAAGATCGTTGGTATCGGCAGGGTTCAAAACAGCCTCTATCGAGGCTCTTCCCGGATTTGCGATCGGCGTCGGCGGAAGGCCGTAAATCTTGTATGTATTATAAGGCGTTTCCCGCTCAAGCTCACTAACGCGCAAGCCGCGGCCCAATGGCTTACCGCCCGAAATTCCGTAAATAACAGTTGGATCAGATTGTAAACGCATCCGCTTTTTAAGCCTATTCACGAAAACCGCGGCAATGCGTGGTCGCTCTTCCGCGATGCCGGTTTCCTTTTCAACAATTGAAGCCAGAATAATCGCGTCTTCAGGCGCCGCGAAAGGCAACTCCATCGCGCGCTGAGGCCACAATTCATCAATCACCGCATCTTGCGCTTTCATCATATCGCGGATCATTTCGTCCCGGGTTTCTCCGCGCGTAAAAGCATAAGTTTCGGGAAGCAGCTCACCTTCAGGCGGATCAATCGTAATGTCGCCGAGGAGCACTTCATTCGCCGCAACGACCTTCAGGATCTGTGCGCTCGTTAGCCCTTCCGGCGCTGTCAAATAGTGGAGGATGCTTTTGCCATCTATCAGAATATCAATAATGTCGAGAACGCTGGCGTTGGCGGGAATGGCGTATTCGCCGGCTTTCAATTTCGACTGCGCGCCTTTCAGTCGAACCGCCGCCACAAACAAATCTGGATAACGGACGGCGCCCGCATCCCCGAGCAGGCGCCCCATCGCCCGCACCGAGGCACCAGGCTTAAGGAGCACCACGGCTTCGGACGCCAATGGACCTGGCCTGCTCGCTTCGCGCCAAGCGAAGTACCCACCAACGGCAAGCGCCGACACAGCCAGCACGAATAGGCTGACCAAAAACAATATGAACGATTTAACCGTTCCGCCCCGTTGACTGGCGGTCATCGCAAACTCCCTCAACAAGCCCCTGAGGCGATGTTATCCGTTGTATCGTGCGACGACCAGCGACGCGTTCGTGCCGCCAAACCCAAACGAATTGGATAAAGCGACATTAACTGTCTTCTTGACCGCCTGTTTGGGAGCCAGATTGATCATTGTTTCGACTGTCGGATTTTCAAGATTGAGCGTCGGCGGACAGACGCCATCACGAATCGCAAGGATGGAGAAAATCGCCTCAACAGCGCCCGCAGCGCCAAGCAAATGTCCAATCGAGGATTTCGTCGACGACATGACGAGGCCTTCGGCTTGCTCGCCGCCGAAAAGCCGCTCGACGGCGCGCAACTCGATTTCGTCGCCAAGCGGGGTCGAAGTGCCGTGCGCATTCACATAGTCAATTTCCGATGGCTTCACGTTGGCATGACCAAGCGCCATCTTCATTGCGCGATAGCCGCCTGATCCATCATCGGCCGGCGCGGTGATGTGATGGGCGTCGCCCGATAGGCCATATCCGATAATCTCGCCATAGATCTTAGCGCCGCGCGCCTTTGCGTGCTCTAATTCTTCGAGAATGACGACCCCGGCGCCCTCCCCCATCAGAAAGCCGTCGCGATCTCGGTCATAGGGGCGCGAAGCCGCCACCGGATCGTCGTTAAAATGCGTCGTCAATGCTTTTGTCGCGCAAAAGCCAGCATAACCTATCGGACATATTGCAGACTCAGCACCGCCCGCTACCATCACATCCGCATCGCCATAAATTATCAGGCGGGCGGCGTCACCAATCGCATGGGCTCCCGTTGCGCAGGCAGTGACGACAGCGTGATTCGGCCCCTTCATTCCAAAGCGGATTGAGACCTGTCCTGACACAAGATTGATTAGGCTCGAGGTGATGAAGAATGGCGACACGCGCCTTACGCCTTGTTCTTTAAGAACAAGCGTCTGCTTGGCTATGCCGTCGAGGCCGCCAATGCCCGAGCCAATAAGAACACCGATGCGTTCTCGGTCCTTTTCAGCTTTTAACTCTAGGCCAGAATCCTTAACCGCCATATCGGCGGCCGCGATGCCAAATGTAATGAAATCTTCAATTCGCCGCTGTTCTTTCGGCGACACGAAATCATCAGGATTGAACGCATCTTCTCCGGCGACAGCACCACCGCCATAGCCGTTCGACCTCGGCACTTCCGCGCCGATCTTGCAAGGAAAGTCAGTGGTGTCGAATTTCCGGATCGCGCCGGCGCCGGACTCGCCAGCAACAATGCGGCGCCATGTCGCCTCAACGCCAGAAGCGAGAGGCGACACCATGCCAAGACCAGTTACGACGACACGCCGCATCTAAATCTCACTCTTCCGACTTACATGGGACCGGAGTTGCGAGCGCGCGGCGAGGCGGGACTTGTCGCCCCGCGGCGCACGGATCAGCCCTTTTGTTCCGTGATGAACTTGATCGCGTCGCCGACCGTTTGGATGGTCTCCGCCGCGTCGTCAGGAATTTCGACGTCGAATTCTTCCTCAAACGCCATAACGAGTTCAACAATGTCGAGGCTGTCAGCACCGAGATCATCGATGAAGCTTGCTTTCGGCTCAACTTTTGCCGGGTCGACATCGAGATGTTCAACCACAATCTTCTTTACGCGTTCAGCAAGGTCAGACATCCCAAAGGCTCCTTCTAGAATATTGCCAGGCGACGAAACTCATTTAACCGGACCCCGCCCCTATAGACGGTCCCCTCATGTCGTCGCCGCGTCTCGTTCGGGGGGCGATTACGGCAAATTGCGGTTTGTTGCAACGCCAATTAAACTCGCAGGAAAGTGACTATTTCCCACGGATGAAGTCAAACCCGCTAGACACAAGGGCTCCTTCCCGTATCAGACCATCGCCATGCCGCCATTCACATGGAGGGTTTGGCCGGTCATGTAGGCCGCTTCTCCGCTCGCGAGATAGACAGCGGCCGCAGCAATGTCTTCCGGCGAGCCCATCGCGCCTGCAGGAATTTTTGACAAAATCGCCTGCTTTTGCTGGTCATTGAGGGCGTCAGTCATCGCCGTTGCGATAAATCCCGGCGCGATGCAGTTCACCGTGACATTGCGAGAGGCGACTTCCTGGGCAAGCGATTTCGTCATTCCAATCATGCCGGCTTTCGACGCCGCATAGTTCGCCTGACCTGCATTCCCGGTGACGCCTACGACCGAGGTGACGCCAATGATTCGACCAAATCGCTGCTTGGTCATGGTTCTGAGAGAGGCTTTCGCGAGGCGAAAATAGGCTGTCAGGTTGATGCGAATGACGTCGTCCCACATGTCGGGCTTCATCATAAGCATCAAATTGTCTCGGGTGACGCCGGCGTTTGAAACTACGATGTGAAGACCACCCATCGCTTCCGCGGCAGTTTTTGGGAGCGCATCAACAGCTTCAAGGTCAGAAAGATTGCATGACACGGCATGGGCGCGCTCACCGAGGTCTAGGGCAAGCGCTTCAAGTTTCTCAGCGCGCGTACCTGATAATGCGACGCTGGCGCCCTGCGCGTGGAGCGCGCGAGCAACGGCGCCGCCAATTCCGCCCGTAGCGCCGGTTACAAGCGCACATTTTCCCGTGAGATCAAACATCATTGTCCTCGGTTTCCAGCTTTCAAAATTTCAAGAATGCGTCGATGTCGCCGGGCTCGCTTACGCTCATGACCTTTGCTTCTTTGGCGATCCTGCGAATTAGTCCTGCGAGCACTTTACCAGAACCAACTTCGACAAACTTATCTGCGCCGGCCATCGCCATGGCTGTCACACTTTCGGTCCAACGCACGCGACCAGTAACCTGTTTTACAAGGAGATCGCGAATAACGTCCGGTGTCGCTGCCTCGTTCGCAGTAATGTTTGCAACAATCGGCGCAACGGGCGATTTAACCAACGTATTTGCAAGAGCCTCCGCCATTCGATCAGCCGCGGGCGCCATCATGGAACAATGAAACGGCGCTGAAACGGCAAGCATCTTCGCCATTTTAGCGCCGTGTTTTTTGGCGGCTTCCGCGACAGCCTCGACGCGGGCCGTAGCGCCAGAAACGACAATCTGCCCTGGCGCATTGTCATTGGCGATTTCACATACGCCCTTGATGGCTTCCGTCTCTACAATTGCTTTTTCAGCGCCGTCAATATCGATACCGATAAGAGCCGCCATCGCACCTTCGCCGGGCGGCGCCGCTGCCTGCATCGCCTCACCGCGAATTTTCAATAGTCTTGCCGTGTCTGTGAGCGTTAGCGCGCGACCCGCACAAAGCGCTGAGTATTCACCAAGCGAATGGCCGGCAAGATACATCGTATCGGCAATATCGACGCCCGCCTCTTTTTCAAGGACGCGCATCATTGCGATGGAATGGGCCATCAGCGCGGGCTGCGTATTTGCCGTTAGGTTAAGATTCTCCGCTGGCCCCTCAAACATCATTTTGGAGAGATTACGCCCTACGGCGTCATCGACCTCCTCGAACACCTCCCGGGCTGCCGGAAAAGCCTCTGCGAGCGCGAGGCCCATGCCCACTGATTGACTGCCTTGTCCTGGAAATACGAAACAGCGCGCCATCCGCCCGCTCCCTAACTTGACCGGACCGCTCACTAGACCACGCGCCCTCGCGCTGCAACGCGTGAGCGTGTCTCAGGAACGCCAGAATGCCGGCGTGAACAACACAAAAATCGTGAAAAATTCGAGCCGGCCAAGGATCATCATAAAAGAAAGCACCCAGTCCGCGGCGTCCGGCAGCGGATCAAAATTGCCTGCTGGTCCAATGATCGGGCCTAGCCCGGGGCCAACATTCGCCATCGCTGTGGCCGATGCGGTGAGCGCCGTCAGGAGATCGACCCCGAACCAGGCAAGAAGAAAGGTCGAGGCGACTAAAGAGAAAAGCATGACCGCCAGGAACGCGACGATGGAAAAGGCGACGTCATCTTCGACTCGTCGATCATTATAGAGTGTTACGTGGATCCGATTCGGCGATACGATTCGAGAAAGGTGCGCACCAGCCAATTTTGAAATGATCTGGCACCGGTAAATCTTGATGCCGCCCGCCGTCGAGCCGGAACACCCGCCAACAAAAGTGAGAACGAAGAAAGCGCCAAATGCAAACGGGCCCCATAATTGATAATCCGTACAGGCGAAGCCGGTCGTCGTTACAATCGACATAACGCTAAAAGCCGACTGAGTGAGGGCCTCTTCGAATGGAACTTGGCCGCGTACGGACCTCGTCGCCGCGACGAGCAACGACGCCAAAGCAATGAATCCAAGAAATGCGCGCAATTGACTGTCGGAAAAAAAGGATTTTGTGTTTCCTTTGGCGAGGCGGATGAAGGCGACAAAAGGCAAAGCGCCGGCCGCCATAAAAACAAACCCGGCCCACAATAGCGGCTCGCTATTAAAGTAGCCGAATGAAGCATCATGGGTCGAAAAGCCGCCAGTCGATAACGCAGTCATTGCGTGATTAATCGCATCGAACCAGCCCATGCCAAGAACATGGAATGTCGCAACGGCCATCATGGTGAGCGCGAAATAGATACCGGCGATCCAGATTGCGAGATCGAACGCCTTCGCAACGATCTTTTCAGAAGTGTCAGAACTTTCGGTGTGGAAGAGCTGCATGCCGCCAACACGTAAGAAGGGCATCATGATGATGCCGACGACGATAATGCCGACCCCACCGATCCATTGCATGAGCGAACGCCAGAGCAGGATTGACGCGGGCGCAAGGTCAAGTCCGGTGAAGACCGTTGAGCCCGTCGTCGTCATCGCCGAGACTGCTTCGAAATAGGCTTCCGAGAAATTAAGGCCGTGTCCGAGAAAGGGCAGACCCCCGAAGGCGGGCAGGATCGTCCAGGAAAGGGCGGTCAGGAGAAAGCCCTGCCTCCTCGTCATCTCAAATCCGTCTTTCGCCGGGCTCAGCGCAACCAGCGCCATACCGGCGAAGGCAGTTGCAATCGCCGACAGGATGAAGTGGGAGGCTGGCGGATTTAGAGGCGAAGCCTCAACAACGACGGGGATCAACATCGCGCCTGCGAAGGCGATGATGAGGACGCCAAGCACCCGCAGGACTGGGACAATATCTAGCACGGCTGGGGTCTTTATAGGCGTTTCCGCCGGAACGAAAGATTGCCGACCTGTTTCGCTTGCATATCCGGGGAGCATGGGCTACCAGCCCGCTTCCGAGCGATGGCCGGTGTCGCCTTTTTCCGCCTTGGCGGAGTAAGGGTTTGCGGGATGGTCCCGTCAGGCGCTGGGCCGAAGGCGGCCACGTGCATCCAGCTGCGCAATAGGTTCGTCTCCATCGCCTTTTCAGGAGCTGGCTTGATGCCTCTTTACGAGCATATCTTCATTGCGCGTCAGGATATTTCCCCGGCGCAGGTTGAAGGTCTTACGGAAACGCTACAGAAGATTGTCACCGAGAACGGCGGCAAAATCGCCAAGTCTGAATATTGGGGCCTCAGAAATCTCCAATATAAAATCAAGAAAAACCGCAAGGGGCACTACAGCCTCTTTAACATTGAAGCGCCGGCTGCTGCCGTTGCTGAGCTAGAACGCCAAGAAATGATCAACGACGACGTTTTGCGCGCGCTGACGATCCGCGTTGACGAACTCAATGAAACCCCGTCGCCGGTGCTTAGCCGCCGCGATCGCGATGGACGTGACCGCGATGGTCGCGATCGCGACAATCGGGACCGCAGGTAATAGGCGAGGAAAAGAACAATGGCTAAACCCTTCATCCGCCGCCGCAAAACTTGTCCATTCTCCGGCGCGGACGCGCCGAAGATTGATTACAAGGATCCGAAACTGCTTCAGCGTTTCGTTTCCGAGCGCGGCAAGATTGTTCCGTCACGCATTTCCGCGGTTTCTGCAAAGAAGCAGCGTGAGCTTGCACGCGCCGTCAAGCGGGCGCGTTTCCTCGCGCTTCTTCCCTACGCATCGGAGTAAGAGCGATGGAAGTCATCCTTCTCGAGCGGGTCGAAAACCTCGGCCAGATGGGCGATGTCGTCAAAGTTCGCCCCGGCTTCGCCCGGAATTATTTGCTGCCGCGCAAAAAAGCTCTGCGCGCCAATGACGACAACAAGAAGATTTTCGACGCGCAGCGCGCTGACCTCGAAGCGCGCAATCTTGAGCGCCGCAAAGATGCGGAAACAGCTGCCAATAAACTCAATGGCCGCTCTTTCGTTGTCATTCGCCAGGCGTCTGACGCCGGTCTGCTTTATGGGTCCGTCACAAACCGCGACATCGCCGACGTCGCTGGCGAGGACGGCGTGAAAGTCGATCGCGCCCAAGTTCGTCTCGACAAACCGTTGAAGACATTGGGTATTTCAACTGTCCGCATCGCGCTTCACCCGGAAGTCTCAGTGAAGATTGAGATCAACATCGCTCGTTCGGCCGAAGAAGCCGAGCGGCAAGCGCGCGGAGAAAACGTGCTCGCCCGCGTTGAAGACGCCGACGAAGGCTCGGAAGAAGCCGGCGGTGCTGAATTTTTTGATGAGAATGCTGAAGCGCCAGCAGCGGAAGACGCTGAGAACGCATAGCCTATCCACACACTGCAAAATGTGTGGAGAAGTATTGAAACCGGCCGCTCGACGGCCGGTTTTTTTTATGGTTGAGAGAGAAGATGGCCGATGGCGCAAATGCATTTAAAAACGAAGACGACGAAAAGAAATCGTCGGCCGAAGAGCGCATGCCGATCAGCCTTGAATCTGAACAGGCAGTGCTTGGCGCTGTCATGTTCGACAACGAGATTTTCTACCGTGTCTCTTCTTTCCTGAAGAGTGAACATTTCTACGATCCCGTTCATCAGCTGATTTTTGATGCAGCTGGCGCACTCATCAATCAGGGCCGCCTCGCCTCGCCCGTCATGATTGACGCCTCGCTTGGCTCGTTGCCCGGTTATGTTGAGGCTGGCGGTAAGCGCTATCTAGAACAGCTTGCAGCGAATGTTCCCTCAACCGCCGGCGCGCCAGACTATGCGCGCGTCATATTCGACATGTCGGTGCGGCGCGGCTTGATGAAAGTCGGCTCTGATCTCATCGATCGCGCGCGCGATGCTATGCTTGACGAAGAGCCGGGCGTGCAACTCGCGGAGGCCGAACAAGCGCTCTATAAGCTTGCTGAAACCGGCAAATATGGCGGCGGCTTTAAAAGCTTCAGAACCGCGATTTCCGACGCGATTGACCTTGCCGACGCCGCGGTCAAACGCGATGGGGGCCTCGCAGGCATTACGACCGGCTTACGCGATCTCGATCATACATTGGGCGGTCTTCATCCTTCAGACCTCATCATTCTCGCCGGGCGCCCATCCATGGGCAAAACGTCACTTGCCGTGAATATGGCGGTGAATGCGTCACGCGCCTACAAGCCCGAGCGCCAGCTGGATGGCTCGATCAGAGCAGCTGAAGGGGCGGTAGTGGGCCTCTTTTCGCTCGAAATGGCCGCCGAACAGATCGCAACCCGCATCATCTCCGAGTTCTCGGGCGTTCCCTCAAACGAGATTCGGCGCGGCGAGGTCGATCAGGAACAATTCGATCGCATCTATCATGCAGCGCGCGAGCTTGAAGCGTTGCCGCTCTATATCGACGATACTGGCGGCCTTTCGATTTCACAGGTTGCGGCGCGCGCCCGACGCCTGAAACGTCAGCACGGTCTCGGTCTTCTAGTGATCGACTATTTGCAGCTATTGCAGGGTAGCGGCTCACGCCGAAATGATGGGCGCGTTCAGGAAATCACCGAGATATCGATGGGTCTGAAGGCGCTAGCTAAGGAATTGAACGTTCCGGTGCTTGCCTGCGCACAACTTTCCCGTCAGGTCGAACAGCGCGACGATAAACGCCCCCAGCTCGCAGACCTTCGTGAATCCGGCTCGATTGAACAGGACGCTGACGTCGTCATGTTCGTTTATCGCGAGGAGTATTATCTGAAACGTGCCGAGCCGCGTCCAGACAGCGACTCCTACGCCAAATGGTTCGCCGATTGTGATGCCGCGCGGGGCGTTGCTGAAGTCATCATCGGCAAACAGCGCCACGGACCTATCGGCAAGGTCGAGCTATCGTTCCAGGAGAATTTGACCAAATTCTCTAACCTCGATCGCCGCTATAACGAGATAGACGGCTGATGATCGACAGAGAACGTCCGCGCCTTTGCCTCGCCGCCGAAAGGCCTTAAACGGGGCCAAATCGTCTCCAAGACAGGGCCATGCGCGTTTCAAATGCCGAACTCGAAATAGACCTTGCTGCGCTTTGCGCGAATTACCGCTTGCTGGCGGCCGGCGCGCCGGGCGCTGAAGCAGCCGCAGTCGTGAAGTGCGACGCCTATGGCTTGGGTGCGGAAGCAGTCGCGACAACGCTCGAGGCGCATGAGGGCTGCCGCATTTTTTTCACTGCTTACCCCGAAGAGGGCGCCGCACTGCGGCCATTGCTGAAAAATAGCGAAGCGGAGATCTTCGTTTTTAATGGTCCGTTCGACGATGATCTGGATCTCTACGAAAACTTTAGCCTGACGCCAGTAATCAACACGCTCAGCCAAGCAATATCATGGGCCGGAAAATATCCGAACGCCGCCGCCGCACTTCATATCGACACGGGCATGAACCGGCTCGGGGTCAGTGCAGGCGAATTAAAAAAGTTACGCAATATTGGTGGTTTGAAAATCGATGCTGTAATCAGCCACCTCGCCTGCGCCTCCAATCCGGATGACAAAAAGAACGAAGAACAACGCAAGCTATTCGATGCGGCTGCATCCGCTTTCCCAAATGCACGACGCAGCATTTCTGCAACCGGCGGCGCACTGATTGGCGACGCGTTCAGCTTCGACATGGTCCGCCTTGGGGTCGGCCTCTACGGTGCAAGCGCGCAGGATGAACCATCGCTGATTTTGAATAATGTTGCGCAGCTTACCGCACCCGTCATCCAACTTCGCGATATCGCGCCCGGCGAAACAGTCGGTTATGGCGCATCTTATACAGCCGAGCGTGAGATGCGTCTTGCAACCGTGGCTCTCGGTTATGGCGACGGTTTCCCGCGCTTCGCCTACGCGGAAAGAGAGGCGGTAATCGCCGACGTTAGGCGACGATTCGTGGGACGCGTTTCAATGGACCTCATCGTCCTCGACGTCACCGATGGGCCGAGCGTTGAAATCGGCGACCGGGCGGAGTTTTTCGGTCCCGACCTCAATATTGATGAGGCGGCGGCGGCCTCTGGCACCATCGGATATGAGCTTTTGACCGTGATTGGCGGTCTTACCCAGCGGCGCAGCCTTGGCGAACGGGTCCGGCGACGTTACGTCTGGAATGGCGCGCCGATAGAATCGCTTCCCGGCGCTCTTTGAGGGGACCGCCCATGAATCCCATCGCTGCTATTGGCAGGATGACCCTCGCCCTGATGGCCGAGATCGGCGCGCTGGCCATTTTCGCCATCCGGGGAGCGTTCTCATGGGTGGCGGGTCCTTTCTATACACGGGAATTCCTGACAGCTGCGCTGCGCATCGGATTTAACTCGCTCCCCGTTGTCGGCCTGACGGCGATCTTCACCGGCGCCGCGCTTGCTCTCAACATCTACGACGGGTCAGCGCGTTTCAATGCAGAGACTTTCCTGCCGCAAATTCTCTCGGTCTCGATCGTGCGGGAATTGGGTCCGGGCTTCGCAGCGCTTATGGTCGCCGGCCGGTCCTCATCCGGCATGGCGGCCGAGCTTGGCGCGATGCGCGTCTCAGACCAGATCGACGCGATGTCGACGCTCGCGGTCGATCCGTTCAAATATCTGATCTCACCGCGCATTCTCGCGACAACAATCATGCTGCCATTTCTCGTGCTCGTTGCCGATCTCATTGGCATACTCGGCGGCTGGCTGGTGGCCGTTTATGCGCTGAGTTTTGAAGGCGCCACCTATATTCGAAACATCGATCAGTTCCTGACCGCTGGCGATGTCACTTCGGGTCTCATCAAGGCCGCCGTTTTCGGTTTCCTGATTTCGGTTATGGGCTGCTATTACGGTTTCAAGAGCCGGGGCGGCGCGCAGGGCGTTGGCGCGGCGACGCGCTCAGCCGTTGTCGCAGCGGCCGTTGCGATCCTCGCCTCCAACTACATCATGACCTCGCTATTTGTGAGGGTCCTATGACCGAGCGTGCTCGGAAAATCTCGATCCGCGGCCTTTCAAAATCATTTAGCGGCAAGGAAGTCCTGAAGGGCCTTGACCTCGATCTCGAAACCGGCAGTTCGCTCGTTGTCATCGGCGGTTCGGGCACCGGAAAATCGGTGCTTCTGAAATGCATCCTCGGCCTCATCGAGCCGGACGCCGGCGAAATTCTCATCGACGGCGATAACATCGTCAAAATGTCGGCGCGCCAGCGTGCGCGCAAGACGCGTCAGATCGGCATGCTCTTTCAGGGCGCCGCACTGTTCGACAGTTTGAAAGTTTGGGAGAATGTCGGCTTTCGTCTCATCTATGGCGACGGCAAAAGCGCAAGGACCGCGCGCGAGAAAGCGATCGAATGCCTTGCGCAAGTCGGATTGCCGCCTGAAGTCGGCGCGCTGCATCCGGCGGAATTATCTGGCGGCATGCAGAAGCGCGTTGCGCTGGCGCGCGCGATCGCAGCCGACCCCTCCGTCATATTCTTCGACGAACCGACGACCGGTCTTGATCCGATTACAGCCGACGTCATCAACAATCTCATCGTCGAACGCGTCAAGGCGATCGGCGCCTCGGCGATTTCGATCACCCATGACATGGCTTCGGCGCGCAAAATTGCTGACGACATCGCCATGCTCTATCAAGGACGCATCATCTGGCGCGGCCCGGCGTCGGAAATAGATGGGTCGGACAACCCGTTTGTCGACCAGTTCGTCAACGGCCGCGCCGACGGTCCGATCAAGATGGCGCTCCGCAAAAGCTGACCCCTCTCATCCGTTAAACGGCGATTTGACGCCGGGCGGCATTGGCGGCGGCTCGGGCGTAAACTCGCCGACATCGGAGAAAGCCGCCTGGTATGCGGGCCGACGCGCTATCTGGAGCAGGTATTTCTTGAATATTTTATCCGTACAAAGACCATAGGCGTTCGCCCAGCCGACATTGTAGGCGATCAGGCAATCGGCCGCTGAAAACGTCTCGCCGCAGATGAATGGCGTGCTCGAAAGGCGCTCGATCAATTGCGGCTCGACCTCAGCGCGAAATTTACCGCGGTAACGCTCCGGAATGCGCGCATCGCGATCCTCTTTCTGGAGGACATGTTCGTGAATACGGATCTGCCAGAGCATCATGTCCATCGGCGAGGCGCCGAAATGCAGCATTTGCAGATAGTCGGCGCGCTCAAAACTCAAACCCGGCGCTGGCGCAAGCTGCTTTTCGGGAAAGGCGTCGGCGAAGTAAGCGACCATCGCGGCGCTTTCGCGCATCCACATCGTGCGCCCGTCGTCAAATTCGATTTCGAGAAGCGGCACATTATGGTTCGGGTTTTTAGCGACGTAATCGGGCGCATATTGCGCGCCTGCATAGAGATCGATGCGTTCGATTTCGTAAGTCTCGCCGATTGTCTCGTTCAATATCCATTTGACGCGAGCGCTGCGCGTCGCCGGATAATGGTAGAGCTTTACTTTTGAAAAGGCTGTCATGAGGTCCAGGGCTCCACAATGAGGCCGCGATCGGGCGCGGTTCCGCCTTTGCGCAATTCATGAAAAACGTCTTCGCAGTCATTCATGCCCTTTGCATGTTCGATCTTCAGCCAGCCGCTTCTTTTCTCGGCGGCGTCTTTCCAGAAACCGAAAGCCTTTTGTTCAAAGGCGCCGGGACCCCATTCGCCGGCGCGCTTCTTGATATGACCCGGCGCAAAAAACATCTGGCTGCGCTCATGGATGAAGTGCGGACCCATCGCGTTCTTTTCGTAATGCGTGACGCCGACATTGGAGCAAAACCGCATATTGTCACCGAGATGGCGGTGCAGGTCGGAAAGCGTTTCGCCATTGCCGGAGAAATCGACGACAACTGTCGGTTTTGAATTGTCGATTGCCGAAATCTCCTCATAGGTGAAAGCAGCGTCATAGAGCCCCAGATCTTTCACAAATTGAAGGTTGCGCGGCGAGGTGAGCGCAACAGGCGCCGGCCCTCGCTCATCGTCATGGAGCGCGATCGCAAGGCCGATCGCCGTTTTTGACGACGCGCTGACGAGCACAGCCTGCGCGGCGCCGAACCAGTCATTATCAATCAGAAAATCATAAAGACAGAAAGACGTCGCGTAGAGCGGAAACAAAAGCGCGCGCGCATCGTCGAGCGGCGTCGCAACGCCAGCGCGGCTGTAGGAATTGTAAACCGGGGGCAATTCCGCCCGGTGCGGCGCGCCGTCGATAAGTCGCTCGGCGCTCACTTTCACCGGCGTCATGACGAGATGCGTCCCCATCGGGAAATAACCGTAGAGCCGGTCGCCGGGGCCAAGCCCTTCCGTCTGGCTTTCGACAATTTCGGCGAAGCCCCAGACCGGAATGACGCCCCACCCCTCCTCGGCGGGAAAGAATTTCCAATAGCCGATCTTTTCCCCGACGACGCCATAGGTGACGTTGTTGGCGGTGAGTGCGAAACGCTCGACCCGGACGAGAATTTCCCCCTCCTTGAGCGCCGGCGCCGTCCCGGTCACGAGCCGCGACTCGCCAAGATTGTCTTTGCGGACCTCAAGCCGCGACATTTGCGTCATCATCTTCTCCCATTTGCCGCGTGACAGGGCGCCTCGTGACAGGGTGCCCCGTGACAGTATGCGCGGGCCTCACTATAGCGCGGGGGTTGCCGAGTTCGGAGACTTCCCTGCAGCTTCCTCTCACCCAGCGCCTGAAACTGATTCGCCAGCGGATCTACGCCGCGCTCGGTGTTGGCGGCGAGGTCGTCGTGCGCCTTGAGGACACGCCGGACGGGCTGTTCGCGATCGCTGAGGGGCAGCGCCTCCGCATCCCCTCGCCGCTTCGCTGGAAGCTTTATCGCAAGGGCTGGCGCGCGCGGCTCGACCGGCTTGAGTCCGAATACGGCGTTCCCCGCCACGCCGCGCTCGGCCCAAATAGCCTCGTCCTCGATATCGGCGCGAATTCCGGCGAATTTGCCCATGTCTGCGCGCGCTATGGCGCCAAAGTCATCTGCTTTGAGCCTGACCCGCTGGTCTTTGAATGCCTCAAGACCAATATCGCAGCGCTCTCGAATGCGCGCGCTGAAGATATCGTCATCTGGAAAGAAGACGGCGAGATCGATTTCGGCCTGGCGCCGGAGCGCGCCGACAGTTCGGTTTTCGTGCAAGGCGCCAGCCGGATCAAAAAGCGCGCGGTCACGATTGCGTCCTATCTTCAGAAACATTCGATTGAAAGGGTCGATCTGGTCAAATGCGACGCCGAAGGCGCCGAGCCTGAAGTGCTTGAAGGCGCACGCGGCGCGTTTGAGAAAATTGCAGCCTTCGCGCTCGATACCGGCGCTGAACGCATGGGCGAGAGAACGAATGACGCCTGCGCCGCCATTCTTTCCGCCGCCGGTTATCGCATCGTCGAGGAGAAGGTCGGCACGCGCCTCATGACTTATGCGTTGCGCGGATAATGCGGCCCGGTTGGGCCATAGGATGATCTGAGCTTTCTTGCGGGTTCCAGAGCGTTTGTCCGCATTATCCGGATAGATTTCGGCGCCATTGATGGTCTGAATGAAAATCCGGCCCATCCTTCGCGTCATCCCGGAGCCGAGCGCTGCGAGGAAACCGTGATCCATCTTTCCCGGCGCCAGTTTCGATTGAAAAGATAAGATCGATTCCGGGTTCGAACTTTTGGTTCGTCCCGGAACGACAAATACTTTTTTACGCAGCAGTTCGGCGGCGCGCCTTTCAACATTGCCAGTCATCCCGCGCCTCCTTTCCGTTGCGCAATTTCCATTGCGAACATCATAAAGCCTCTGGAAAGGGGTCGGATAAGGTGGGGGATAAACCGGGGGACAAGTTGGACCAAACAAATTAGGCCCTTGATATTAATGAGAAAAATTCATCGCCTTTTTGGCGAAAGCGGCGCTGAATTTGTCGGTGCGGTTGCAATGCAGATCGCCGCTATTGCGACAGGCAGGCCGCAACGCCTTCCGATCCGAGCAAGGCGCAGGCGCCGCCGCAGTCTTTCTTGCTGCGAATTGCCTGTGCGTCATGGGCGAGCGCGTTTTCGTCATTTGCATGATCGATTGAACAGACCGCCGCGGCTGCCTTACAGGCCGCAAGCCGCAATTTCATTTCCGAGAGCAACTCCACGAAACCGCAATCTTCGAGGCGCGCAAGGAAATAATCTGAGCAGCTCCCCTCGCCATGAACAGCGTTATGCGCACAGCGGAACCCTTTGCGGGGCGAAATCGATTTTCTGTAAAAGAGAATGGACAAATACAACGGCCAATAAAATATCGATCTGTCTGCGCTCGTCATCATGTCATGCCCAGCGATAATTGAAGCTTACCGAGATGCGCAATTCATCGGCGTTGTTGCGCACGACTTCGTGGCGCAGCCAGCTTTCCCAGAATATCGCGGAGCCTTCTTCCGGCGCCAGATAAATAAAGCTCTGCAAATGCTGCGGCGCGTCTTCAAGCCGCGGCGGCGCCGCCATCATCCGCGCATGGCGCGGATCCTCGAATTTGAGCGACGAGGCGCCATCCGGAACGCGCGCGTAATAAGTCCCCGAAATGACCGAATAGGGATGGATATGGCCGGCGTGGAAGCCGCCCGGTTCCAGCACATTGACCCAGAGATTATCGAGCCGCAGCTTGCCGCTCCCAAGATCGAACGCGGCGTCCTTGGCAAAGCCCGCAGCCTCGGCGTCGATGAATTTTTTTAGCGCCGCAAAACAGGGCGCGCGCAGCGGCAGATCGTTGAGCGACCCGTAGGATGTGTAGCCGGGATAGGAATGCTCATCGCACCAGCGGCGCCCGGCGCCGTCATCTTCCGCAAAGGACAGCGCCGCCGCTTCGATCTCGTCATTGAGCGCCGCGGCGCCCTTTAGTTCCGCCCGGCGGATCGGCGTCGTAAATAGGGAAAGCGTTTCAACCATGGAGCCCGCATATGGCCGGGATTAGCGTCCGCGTCAAAAATGTCCCTCTCCCATTGGGAGAGGGGAGAAAATTCTTCGGGTAGGGTAATTCGCGCGCTGCCGGCGTAAAATAAGCGCCATGAGCCAGGAAGGAAAGCGCGGGCGCCCGCCCCATGACGACGTTCTGACGCCAGCCGAATGGCGGGTCGTCGAATTCGTTCGCCATGGGCTCACCAACCGCAAGATCGCCGAGCGGCTTGGCGTCAGCGCCGACGCGGTGAAATTCCACGTTGCGAATGCGCTTTTAAAACTGGGATTGAGCAATCGCCGGGCGCTCAGACATTGGGACGGCGTCACGCGCGCCAGCGTTCTCTATGGAAGGAAAGATGAAATGAGCGAACCGGCAAGCCTCGGGCCGATCGGCCAGATCGCCCGCAGCGTCAAGGACATCAAGGCGGCGGAAGAATGGTACAAAACCGTGCTGCGGCTCCCCCATCTTTTCACTTTCGGCAACCTGGCCTTCTTCGATTGCGACGGCGTGCGCCTTTTCCTGTCGGAAGGCGAGGGAGCCGAAGAAAGCCAGTCGATCATCTATTTTCGCGTCGGCGACATTCACGCAGCGCATGCGGAATTGTCATCGCGCGGCGCTGAATTTCTTCAAGCGCCGCATATGATCCACCGCCACGAAGACGGACGTGAAGAGTGGATGGCCTTCTTCAACGACAATGAAGGCCGTCCGCTTGGATTGATGTCGCTCGCCGCAGCCTGATCCGTTACGGCGCCATGACTTTAACGCCGGCGTCGAGCTTGTCCGCATAGCGATTGAGCGATTTCGCAATGATAACAGCGTATTTGTCGACATCCTCAAAACGCTCCTGTTCGATCGCTTCGCGAACGCCGGGGAAAGTCTTGGCGCCATAACCGGTCAACGTGCCCGGCGCATAGATCATATGGCGATACCAAGGGCGGCCGGGCAGGCCCGTCTTGTCAGTAAGGGCGCTTTCCGCCTCGCGCGCCAGAGCAAAGAGTTTGGCGCTTTGCGCGTCGTCAAGGTTGTCGGCGTTCTTGTCGAGCGCAGCGTCATAGGCGGCGGCGCTTTTCTTCAGCCGGTCGACGGCGTCTTTCAACGGCGCGAAATTGAAATGCGGCACGGGCTTGAGCGCCGTCGGTTCGGCAAAGCCCTTGGTCGGATCAGCAGCGAGTTTGAACTGGCCGGCCTTCAGCGCAGAAGCCTGCGCGTCAGCAGCCTTGCGTTTGCCGTCAGCGAGTTTTTCCACCTCATCAAGATAGTCAGAAACCGTCGACGCAAAATCCTTGTAACGGAAGAACGGCGCATTGGCGTCAGCCGCACGCATGACGATGCGGCCGATCGTGCGGGCGAGCGCGCCGCCATAGACCGATCCGGGATCGACAAAAGTATTATGATGTTTGTAGTCGTCATAAAGCGAGTGATAGACGCCACCCGAATCCCCCTCGCCGCCAAAGCCGATATTGAGTGCAGCGAGTCCGAGATGTTGCAGAAAGGCGGAATAATCCGACCCCGAGCCCAGCGCATAAAGCGGCAGATCGCGCGACGGGTCGGATGCAATCTCGCGATATTTCTGAGCGCCCGGCCCTGAACCGTCATTCGTTGCGAAAGCCGCGCGCAGCCGCTCTTCAACTGAGACGTTCGTTTGCGGGTCGGTGACGTCTTCTGAAACCTCATTGACGAAGTGCTGCAGCGAGTGGCTGCCGCCGGCATACAAGAAGCCGCGGGCGTTGCTGTCTGAATTGACGTAGAAGACCGCTTTCTTCTGCAATTCGTCAGCATGTTCTTCGGCCCATTCGGTCGACCCGATGAGGCCCGGCTCTTCCGCGTCCCATGAGAGATAGACAATCGTGCGTTTGGGCTCCCAGCCTTCCTTGACGAGTTCGCCGATCGCTTTTGCTTCGGCCATCATCGCGATGTGGCCGGACAGAGGGTCGGTCGCGCCCATCACCCAGCCGTCACGGTGATTGCCGCGCAGCACCCATTCATCGGGGCGCGCAGCCCCCTTCATCATCGCCACGACATTATAGGCCGGTTTCAGGCTCCAGTCGGATTTGACGACAAGATGGACCTTCGCTTCTCCATCATCGCCGATATGATAGGTCTCGCCGAGCGATCCGCGAAAAGCGTCAGGCGCCACCTGCCCGCCCATGGCGCCAAGTATCTTCGTGGCGTCGCCATAACCGATCGGCAGCGCCGGAATTTTCAGAATGACTTTCGAGGCCGAACGGCTGAGCCGTTTGGCGCGATCGGTGGCGCCGCGCCCCGGCGTCAGCGGATCGCCGGGATAGGTCGTCATGTCCATGACTGAGCCGCGCTGCACGCCCTGCTCGGGCCGCGCCGGACCCTTGGGATAGACATCATCGACCGCATAGCCGTCATCATGAGGATCTGAATAGATGAGGCAGCCGACCGCACCGTGCTCCTGCGCGAGTTTCGGCTTCAACCCGCGCCAGCCGCCGCCATAGCGCGTCAGCACGATCTTGCCTTTGACGTCGACGCCCATGCGCTTCAGCGCTTCGTAATCGTCAGGCATGCCGTAATTGACATAGACGATGGGCGCGGTGACGTCGCCGTCGCCCTGATAGGCGAGATAAGCGGGAAGCGCGTCAGGCGTTTCTGTCGGCGCATCGCCCTCGATCGGTTTCTCGCGAAGATTGGCCGAAAAACCATTATCGCCGAGAAGATCGACCTTTACGTCAATCGGCGTTGGATAAAGCACCTTGAATGTTTCAATGCGCGCGTCCCAGCCCCAGTCCTTGAACTGCTGCAAAGTCTTTTCCGCATTCGCCTTGTCATGAGGCGATCCGACATGATTTGGCTCCGAGGCGAAATTTTCGAGCCACTTGTTCATTTCCGCCGGATCGATGAGCTTGTCGAACGCCGCTTCGCGCGCCTCGTCTTTTCCGGGCGCATGCGCCAAGGCAGGCGCGGTGAACAAGGCGACAAGGCAGGCGGACCCGAACAGGGCTGATTTCAGCATGACAATCCCTCTTTGAAAAAACGGCGAAACAGCGCGGCGGAGCCTACGCCCCGTTCGCAGCCCCATGCAACGCTTCTCGCCGCCGCAGCAAATGAGGTGAGATCACATCCGGCGGCGCGCGCAGCGCCGCCCTCACAAGTCCAAACCGCACCAGTCTATCCGCAGAATGCGATCACTTCTCGCGTTCGAAGAGGACGTAGACTTTCACATTCGGTTTGCCGCCGGCGGAAACCGTGTGCGACCAGAGCTTCGCGTCACCGGCCTCGATATTCGGCAAATGAAATGTCTTGTTGCGCTTTTCCCCCGTCGGACCCTTGAAGTTGTAGGAGAATGTCGTGTGGACGATCACCGCCGCCTGCGAGAGATTGTCCCAGGTTTCCTCCATCGTGATCGACTTCGAATTGACGCGCTCATCCGCCGTCTTGTCGTGCCCGTTGCAGGACGATTCAAAATTCTTGACCGCCCTCACCATCGTCGATCCGAGCTTATCGGATTTCGCCTGCAAGCTGACCGTTACGGTCGCCTTGTCGAAGCCGACTTTCGACGCGCAGGAGATTCGCGAAACCGAAATGCGCCAGCGCTGCTTCGGCGGCGGCGGAACGATTGAATTCGTACTGAGCGGACGGCTCGTAAATTCCGTCAGATATTGCTCGACGGCCGCCTGCAATTTCGCGCGCACCGTCGTGTAGATTTCCGGCTCGCCCGGGAAATTGATCGGATTTAGCAGTTCATGGATCGGGCGAAGGTCAAGGAGGATCGGATAGGGTGCGCCGCCGGCGCTGAACCCGCCATCGTCAAACGATCCATTGCCGCCGACAGCGAAGAATGTCGTTTTTTCGTTGTTTACCGTGCCGCTTCTTGAATTGAAGTTGATCTTCTGAATGCCGCCGCGCAATTCGCCGCCCGCGCCCATCACCTTGGCGCTGAAATTTCCATTGAGCGAGCGATCGACGGAATATTGATCCTGATATTCCTTTTCGGTGATCGAGCGGATGACTTTCGCCGATGCGCCATAGGTGACGGCGTATGGATAATGCGTGCCGAATTTATCGATGATGCGGCGATACCAGTCGCCATTCTTGTCAAAGCGCCGCGCATCCTCGATCGCGTCGATAAAATTCTGCGACAGCTCCGCATATGGCGGGTCGAGAACAATTGCGAACGCCTTGTAGCGTGAATAGCCGATAGCGTCGGAAACCGAATGGCGGGTCTTCATCGATTGCATCTGCTTTTCGGCGTAATCATAACCGACCGAAGCGCCGGTGAGAGGCTGCCCCGTCGGCGTCGGTTTGTCGTAACCGACATTGCCGCCGAAATTATGCGCAACCGTCTGCTGCTGGCCGACTTCGCTCGAAATCAGCGTCTTGTGATAAACCATCCCCTGGCTGCCGTCCTGAAGGAAGGTGAGCCCCAAAGGCACGGTTCGCTTTTCTTCGATGACATATTTCTTCGAGCGCTCGAAGATTTCCCATTTTTTGCTGTCGAGCAGGTAAAATCCGTCCTGTTTGGCGATATCATAGCCCTGATAGGTGGCGCGCAAATTCTCGATATTGCGCTCAAGCAGGAAGACATCGTGAATGTCTTCATTGTTGCGCGACGCTTCCGCCCAGACATTGGGTTTCGGCCGCAGGAAGTCCTTGCCGCCGACAATCAATCTCACGCGCCCGGAGCGCGGCACGTTGATTGTAAGCGTCTGGCCGAAGAGCGAAGCGCCCGTCGCGGCGTATTCCTTCACCGGGCCGCCCGGCTTCAGAACGTCCTTCAAAGACAAATTCGGGTCTTTCGCCTTGTAGGTGACCGGCGCGAAATCCGACAAACCGTCAGCAATCCGGATTGTCTCATCGTAATTATCCGCAGGGAGAATAACGAGGAAGCGCGGCGTCGTGTAATTGCCGTTCGCGAGCGCGAGAATTTCCGGCGCATCCGCCGCCCAGTCTTTGGGATCTTTCGACCGGTCGAGGCTGACGGTCATCTCCTGGCGCCAAACGCCGTCAATGCGGAACCAGCAGGCTTCGTTGAACTTGTCGCCAACCTGCGCTTTTGCGTCTTCAAGCGACAGGCTCGCGAACTCGCGTTGTTTCATAACCTGATCGGAGCCGCCGCGCGTTTCCTCGATGCGCTCGCGCCCGCTGACCGGGGCGGCGGCGGGAACGTCGGGTCCGGCGCATCCCTGAAAGAGCTGAGCCGGCATTTCGGTCGGCGGCGGCTCTTTTTTCGGCGCTTTGCTCGGCTCTGGCGGTTTGACCGGGTCAACGCCCGGCATGATGAACATCGGCGGCGGATTACTGGATTGCGCGGCAACTGGCGCGGCAAATCCGGCGCAGGCGGCGAAGGCCGCAAGCAATACTGCGAGCAACCGCCCTTGTAATCGCCGTGGCGCGACGCCGGCAAAAATGTCCCGCATGGAAATCAGCCCTCCCGCGGCCGCCCCGCCCCGCAGCCTGTCTTTCCCGCAACACTCTAACGGCGTGCGCCTCGATGAAAAGCATCGAGATCGGCTTTCGGGGCGAATGTGTGGCGGCCATCCGGCAATTCGCCCGTCCTGGGCCGCCATCAATATCGTTGCAAATCTCGGGACGCGGGAATCGGCAGCCGCAGCGGCTTTTGCAGCGAGCCGGTCCTCGCCTCTTCACGCGGAGGCGCAGCGTCCTACATAAGGAGCGTCATGCGCCGCAAATCCCTCATCGGTCTGGTCATCGTCGCCGCCGCCAGCGTCGCCGGCGCAGGCGCCCTTCTCGGCCGGAAGTTCATCGACCGAAGGATCGAAAAGCGCCTACCGGCCGAGATCGAAATCGCCAAGGCGACGGCCGTCGCCGAACTCCACAAGACCATCGCGCAAGTCATTTCAGAGCGTCTTGCCGGTTTCCTCCTCAATCTCTGCATCAAAGGCGCAGCTGTCGCCGCGCTGTTCGCGCTTTTTCATTACGGCGTCATTGACGGGCCGGCGTTTCGCATTTCCGCGTCTGTTCTCCTCGCCGCGTTCCTCATCCGCGACGCCTTGCACGTCTTCCCGTTTATTTTCCCGGCGCTTGAACTCGTCCGCGCGCATGGCTGGAACGGCGCCAAGGCGTTCAGGGAATTCATCGCCGGCGCGGTTTTCGAGCGCGCTTACGCCGAGGCGCTGGTCGCAACACAGCAAGGCCCGCACGCGCGCTGGATCGCATTGTCGAATTATTCAGCGCAAAGCCTTTCGGAAGATGTCGCCAAGGCCGTCGCCGACGTCGCACGCACGACGGATTTTTCAGACGCCAAGCGCCGCGCCTTGCTGGCGGTCGCCGCCGCCGGTTTCATGGCCGCGTTTTACAGCGTCTATTTGTTTATCGCGTTTCACAGCGCATAAATTACGAATTCGAAATAACAACGTGTGCGGAATAGCGAAACAATTTGTGATATTTCCGAATTCACGTCATTTTGAAAAAGAAAATATCACGCAATGGCGGGCGTTGGCGGCGCCTTTTCAATAGTTAATCCGGGCGCCATCGAACCGCCCAGCTTCATTCCCATGTCTAAGATGCATGTTGCGTAGCCCCGAGGCTCGATGCGGCCTCTTCAACAAAGGAGACCAAAATGCTCGGTTGGGCTTTGACATTCTTTATCGTTGCGATTGTCGCCGCTATTTTCGGATTTACCGGAATCGCCGCCGGCGCTGCGGAAATCGCCAAGATCATTTTCTTTATCTTCGTCGTCCTGTTTGTCATTGCGATGCTGGCCCGCGCATTGCGCGGCCGTCCGCCGCTTTAGGTTATAACGGCCTTATAAATTCTCAAACGTCAAATCTAATGGAGCGCATGATGAACGATAAACAAACAAAGATTATTGCGGCGATCATCCTTTTTCTAGCGGGTGTCGGCGCTTATGCAATCTATCAAAACTCGACGCAGTCGCCAGCGGAAAAAGCCGCTCACGATCTTGGCAAGGCTGTCGACGCCTTCAAGGATGAAGTCGACAATTGATCGATTGAAAGCGATTAACGTGAAACGTAAGGGCGGCCCAATCAGGCCGCCCTTTTGATTAAAAGAAATAATTTGAGGTTCTAGTCGCGTCCCTCTGGCGCGCCGAGCGGAAACATATGGCGATAGGGCCGCGCCTCATCGAGCGCTCGCGCATAACTTGGCCGCTTGAGCAACCGCGATCGATAGGCACGCAAATTCGAAAATGTCTCAGCGATCGGATAGCTCCAATCTGCGTAAAGAAGGTGCGGCGCCGCCGCGCAATCGGCAATTGTGAAATGATCGCCGCCCGCCCATTGGCGCGACGCCATGCGCTTGTCTAGAATCGCATAGGCGCTATCGAGCGCCGATTTCCAGCGCGCGCCGCCGTCATCCGCTTCGCGCCCAATCGCGGCGAGAACGAGTCTTCCTTGCGGATAGCCGACATAATTATCGAAAAACCGGTCCCACATGCGCACTTCCGCAGCGACAAGCGGCTCGTTGGGGATTAACCGGCAGGGCTGCGGAAATTTCGCTTCTAGATATTCGATAATGCCGGTCGCTTCAAAGATCGTTCGTTCGCCGTCTACAAGAAGCGGAAATTTTCCGATTGGCCAAAGCGCCGCAAACTCGCTAGCGACAGGCTCGCTTCCGTCAAGCATTTGCGGCTCGAATGGAACATCCTTCTCATAAAATGCAGTGAGCGCCTTCTGGCAGTAGGATGACAGGGGGTGGAGGAAAAGTTTCAACTTGGCCGTCCGATTTGTCTATTCCCACTCGATCGTGCCGGGTGGTTTTGACGTGACGTCATAGACGACGCGATTGACGCCGCGCACCTGATTGATGATGCGCGTGGCGCAGCGCCCGAGAAACTCATGACTGAACGGATAATAATCCGCTGTCATGCCGTCGGTTGATGTCACGGCGCGGAGCGCCAGCACATGATCGTATGTGCGTTCATCGCCCATGACGCCGACCGTGCGCACCGGCAAGAGCACCGCGAAAGCCTGCCAGATTTCGTCGTAAAGCCCGGCTTTCCTGATCTCGTCGAGATAGATCGCATCGGCTTTTCGCAAGATGTCGGCGGCGTCCTTCGTCACTTCGCCGGGGATGCGGATCGCAAGGCCCGGCCCCGGGAAAGGATGGCGGCCGACGAAATGCTCCGGCAGGCCAAGCTCACGCCCAAGCGCGCGCACCTCGTCCTTGAACAGTTCGCGCAAGGGCTCGACGAGCTTCAGATTCATCCGTTCGGGCAGGCCGCCGACATTGTGGTGCGATTTGATCGTCACCGAGGGGCCGCCATCGAAGGAAACGCTTTCGATGACATCGGGGTAAAGCGTTCCCTGCGCGAGAAATTCAGCGCCTTCGATCTTTGACGCCTCCTTGTCGAAGACGTCGATAAAGGTCTTGCCGATGATCTTGCGCTTTTGTTCAGGGTCGTCGACGCCCTTCAGAAGTCCGAGGAAAAGATCTTCCGCTTCAACGTGAATGAGCGGAATATTGTAACTGTCGCGGAAAAGACGGACGACCTCCTCGCCCTCGCCAGCGCGCATCAACCCCGTGTCAACGAACACGCAGGTCAGCTGCTCGCCGATTGCTTCATGGATAAGAACCGCCGCGACGGAGGAATCAACACCGCCCGAGAGTCCGCAAATAACCTTTGCATTGCCGACCTGCTCGCGGATTTGCGCGATCGCTTCTTCCTTGAAGGCGGCCATCGTCCAGTCGGCGCTAAGCCCTGCGATCTTGCGCACGAAATTAGCGAGGAGTTTGGTGCCGTCCGGCGTATGCGCGACTTCCGGGTGGAATTGCACCGCGTAGATTTTCTTCGCCTCATCTGCGATCGCCGCAAAGGGTGCGCCTTCCGAAACCGCGATTACTTCAAAACCGTCGGGGATTTCATTCACGCGGTCGCCATGACTCATCCAGACGGGGTAGTCGCCGCCCTTTTCCCAGACGCCGTCGAATAGCGCGCTTTCTTTCGTCACAGTGATGTGCGCGCGGCCGAATTCGCGGTGATCAGACGTTTCAACTTCGCCGCCCAATTGCGCACAAATGGTCTGCTCGCCGTAACAGATGCCGAGAATGGGAACGCCCGCCTCAAACACAGCTTCGTCGGCGCGCGGACTTTTGTCCGTTTTGACGCTCGCGGGCCCGCCGGAGAGGATGATCGCCTTCGGCGCATAGTCGGCGATGAGCGCCGCATCCGCGCGATTGAATGGGTGGATCTCGCAATAAACGCCCGCTTCGCGCAAGCGGCGGGCGATCAACTGCGTCACCTGGCTGCCAAAATCGACAATCAGGACGCGCTCGTGATGGGCGGCATGGGGGTCAAGCGTCATGCAGGGCCTTTAGCGGAGTCTGGAAGTCCCGCCAACGTCCTTTCCACCGCAGAACGGGAAGAGTTGGAATCCAAGCTCAAACTTAGTCGCCAGCCATGCGAAAGCTGTTGATATCCTTGGCCTTCCCAGATCCCGCGCGCGGCGATGCGCCAAACGGCCTATTGTTGCGGCGGAACCTTGATCGACTTGAAGTCGGGCTTCGGATTTGGACCGAAAGACGCAGCCGGCAAGGTCGTGTCGACCTGGAACTTGCGGCCGCTATAGGAAATGATCGCAGCGCCCGGCAGCGCCGCCGGTTTGTCCGGCGCTTTCAAGGTCATCGCGCGCGATTCCAGCGCCTTGAAGCTCTTGCCGCTAAACGTGAAACCGGCGTCAGCAGGGATGTTGTCGCCCTTGAAATCAATCCGCATCGGTCCGTCGAATTTTGTGAGCGGCAACACATCCCAGCGCTCGACATAGGTCGAATTGACCGGGATCGGCCACGGAATTCGCCGGATTGCGAAGAAATCTGGGTCGAGCAACGCGCAACGGAATTCCCGCAGGCTTGGATCGCGAAGGCACCGGCAAATCGGGAGATCGGCAGGGATCGAACCGCCGCCCGGCAGCGCGACAACGCCGCAGGCGGATGCAGTTCCTCCACCGCTTCCATCATCCATTATCGTTTGAAACGCCAGGTCTTGAGGGCCTGCAAACTCTTCGCTCGACACCCACCCCGGAGGGTTGGGGCGCGAATCAAAAAAGTATTCACCGCGGGAATAGGTGTCGCCTGCCGGACTTTGCGCATAGCTGCAAAAAGAAGTTGAAGCATCAACGCTCATTCGAACGATGAACGCGTAATTTGTTCCGCTCACAACGGGAACCGGATTAATCAAATAGAACTGATGCAGGCCCTCATATGATGCAGGAACGTCCGACGGGCTGACAGACGTGCTCCGGATAACAGCGCCGGGCGTTCCATCGGGATTCACATTGGCGATGTCGATAAGGAGATCGCCGCCTCCGCAAGTCGCAATCGGAAGGCGCAGCGCGAGCAGGGAGCCCGTTCTGCCAGCCGTAAAGGTTTGCGCCAGTTTCTGATTGGAATCTCCGCCGATGCCATGAAAACCAGCTGAAGCGTCAATCAAGGTCTGCGCCTGATCGACGACTTCCCCCGCCTGTGCGTTGCTGAAAAGCGCCGCCGCCGCACTTAAGCAAACCACCAATTTTCGCATAATGCGATCTCCCCAATTACGCCGGAGATGTTAGCGCCGCAGGGGAAGCAGCGTCAATTTCCAATCACGGCGCGCATCGCAGAAGAGAGACAAAGAACGCGTCAGTTCCGGTCCGGGCCGGCGTCAGCCGCAGTGCGCCCGCGCCGGTTTCGCATTTTTTGAGCGTCGCCTCCGCGGCCTCCGTGATGAGGCCCGATGCGCGGATCGCCTCAAGCGCGCTTGCCCTGGAAAATTGCGCCTTGCCGCTCAGGAATTCATCGAGCCGGTCTTCATTTTCTTCCATGAGAAACGAACAGGTGACGTAAACGAGCCTGCCGCCCGGCCTGACGAATTGCGCCGCCTCTTTCAGCACCGCATCCTGCTCGCTCATGCGCCGCGCGAGTTGCTGCTCGGTGAGGCGCCATTTGGTGTCAGGATGGCGCCGCCAGGTGCCGCATCCCGTGCATGGCGCGTCGACGAAGACGACATCCATTTTTTCTTTAAGACCGCCAAGCGTTTCCCTGTCCGTAGACGGATTTACAATCTGCAGATTGCGCAAGCCTGCCCGGCGCGCCCGATCATAAAGCGGGCGCATGCGCCTTGCGTCTCGGTCATAAGCGTAAAGCTGGCCGGTATTTTCCATCATGCTCGCGAGCGCCAGCGTCTTGCCGCCGCCGCCGGCGCAATAATCGAACACTTGCGCGCCCTTGATGTCACCCGCTGAAAGCGCGGCGATCTGGCTGCCGAGATCCTGCACTTCAACCCAGCCCTTGTTAAAGGCGGGGATGACGGTAACCGGCGGGGCTTTTTCGCTGGGGTCGGGCGCTGCAATGCGCGCCGCCGTTGCAACAAAGGGGTGCGCCTCGCCGGTGACTGTTTTTAAAGCCGCGAGGGCTTTTTCCGGCGTCGCTTTCAGCGTGTTGATGCGCAAATCAATGTCAGCGCGCTCGGAAAAAGCGGTCATTTCCCGTTCAGCATCATCGCCAAACGCTCTCGTTACGGAAGGTTCGAGCCATTCAGGAAAATTTGCGGTCGTCGAAAGCGCGCCCGGAGCCTCCCCGGAATCAAGTCGCGCAATTGAGTCTTGTTCTTTTTCCGACAATGCTCCTGCGCCGTGCGGTTCCTCGGCGGCGAGTTCCGCAATCGTTTCAACGCTTCGTCCCCAAAGGACATGCAAGGCGGCGAGCACAGCGCCCCGCGCCGATTCATCATTCATCATTGCCGCCAGCGAACGCCGGCGACGCAACACGTCAAGACAAAGGCCTGAAATCCATGCTCGGTCTTTCGCACCGGCATAACGATTGTTCCGCGACCAATCGGCGATCGCCGTCTTCAGCGGCACACGGCGCTGTTCGAAATCCTCCAGAATGGCGATGGAAGCGGCGATCCGCCCGGCGTCACGCATGGTAAGTCGCGCCTTCCCTGAACTGAGGCCCGCTGCATAAAGAGGCCTGCCCTGCCCCGCAAGTTGTCGGGCGCGCCCGCAAGGCGTAGGCTGGCCGCCGCATAATTGGGGAGGATCAGATGGACAAAATTCTCCGCCGGATCGCAGCAATCGGCCTGATGTCAGGGCTATGCGCGTGCGTCACGCCACCCGCCGCTGCGCCTGCCCCGAGCACCCCCGAAACGCCCGACACAGCGCCGGCCAGCACGCCACAAGCGTCCACAGTTGAAACAGCGCCGACCGCAGCTGAAGAAGTCCCTGCGGCAGAACCCGCTGCCCCCGCCGCCTCTTCGGGACGCCGCGCAGCGTCGGAATGGCGCACCAATGATGCAGCAATCGCCATCATCAAGGCGTCGGAGGGCCTTCGCCTCGACGCCTACCAATTGGGATCGCAATGGCTGATCGGTTACGGCCACGCCGCCGGCGTGACGCCAAGCATGCGCATTACAGAAGCGCAGGCCGATCAGTTTTTGCGCGAGGATTTGCGCGATTTTGAAACGAGCGTCGCGATGATCGTCACTGTCCCTGTTACGGAAAACGAATTCGGCGCTCTCGTATCGCTTTGCTACAATCTAGGCGCTGGAAAATTCGCAACAACCACTGTCGTCGCTGCGCTCAACAAGGGCGATTACATCGGCGCTGCAGACGCATTCCTCAACCACGCGCGCATCACCGTGAACGGCGTCAAACAGCAAGATCCGCATCTTCTGGAACGGCGCAAGAAAGAACGCGATCTATTCAAAACGCCGTGAAATTGCATCAGCCATAGCGTTTCGGCTTCTTCTTGTAAGAATAAAACCACCACGGTTTGTCCTCGACAATTTCCGCTTCCAGTTCCCGCGCAGCTTCACGGGCGACCGTGTAATCCGTCTGACTTGTGGTCGCTAATACCGACAAAATAAGCGTCTTGGTGACAAGAATACGGCCCGGCAGATAACGCCTGCCGATATCGAAACCAAAATAGATGACGACGAGCCACAGAATGAACCCTGCTGCCGCGCCGCAAAGCTGGATTGTTGCGCCAATTGTTGAACCGGCGCTCATTGAGCCAAGCAAATAAAGAACAATGCCAACACTGGTCCACCAAAGACCCGCCGCGCCGAACAGCAACGTAAACGTGCTGCGACGCTTCGTTCGCGCATAAAGACGGAAAATCTGCATATAGCCACGCGCGCCGGAGGTCGGGTCGCGCTCGCCCGCTTGCGATTCAGCAACTCGCCAGTCGCGATCTCTTTCCCAGCGATATAGGGATAGGCGAATGATGAATCCGGCAGGCGGTCCCAAAGTAACGATCAGAACCACAAGCGATATGGCCCAGACCGGCAGTGACATGAACATGTTCAAAACACTCTGCGCCCCAGCCTGAACGCTTGGCATTGTCCAGAGCGCATCGAATGACAGCCCGAACGCTGAATAAACGGCGCGCCAGAAAACCGGCGCCAAAGCGACAAGCGCAATCGCTATTGATATGCCAAACAAATGACCCTGCGCTCGGCGCAAATGATTGCGAACGGCCTCAGCGCGATGGCGCGCTTCATCCTGGTCTTGAAAATCAAGATTGATTTTCTCGCCGGGTTGCGCCGGCGCCGCGGCGTTCAGGCTTGCCCCAATTCCTGATTCATTCGACGCTGAAAGATCGCCAAAACTCATCGCACCCGCCCCCTCGCCGGTCGGCTTCAAGCCTCACGCTGTAATTGGCTCGTCCATTGCGCGCTGGCGAATACGCCCGCATCTGCGCAATTTGAGCCCCCCGTATCGCGGCGGATACTAGTTGGGCGTTTCCACTCGGAAAACCCCTCAGCCGGAAATTGTGAAGAACCTAGCTCGGCGTCGGATAATTCGGGGCTTCGCGCGTGATTTTGACATCATGGACATGGCTTTCGCGGAGGCCCGCATTGGTGATTTTCACGAAGCGGGCGCGCTTTTGCAACTCGTCGATTGTCGGCGCGCCGACATAACCCATCGAGGCCCTGACCCCGCCGACAAGCTGATGCAGCACGGGGCCCGCCGGTCCCTTGTAGGGCGTCTGGCCCTCAATGCCTTCCGGCACCAGTTTCATCTGCTCTTTGACGTCCGCCTGGAAATAGCGGTCGGCCGAGCCGCGCGCCATGGCGCCGAGCGAGCCCATGCCGCGATATGATTTGTAAGGGCGACCTTGATAAAGAAAAACTTCGCCCGGCGCTTCATCCGTGCCCGCCAGAAGCGAACCGATCATCACGCAATCCGCGCCCGCCGCCAGCGCCTTGGCGACATCGCCCGAGGTTTTGACGCCGCCATCGGCGATGATTGAGGCGCCGGTTTCTTTCGCCGCGCGCGCCGCTTCCATGACCGCCGTCAATTGCGGCACGCCGACGCCGGCGACAATGCGCGTCGTGCAGATCGAGCCGGGGCCGATTCCGACTTTCACCGCATCGGCGCCCGCGTCGATGAGCGCGCGCGTTCCATCATAGGTCGCGACATTGCCGGCGATCACCTGCGTTGCGTTCGATGCCTTTTTAATGCGTGCGACCTGATCGATCACTTGCGCGGAATGACCGTGCGCCGTGTCGATGACAATGACGTCGCAGCCGGCGTCAACAAGCGCGAAGGCGCGTTCGTAACCCTTGTCGCCGACCGTCGAGGCGGCGGCGACGCGAAGCCGCCCTTCCGCATCTTTCGCTGCGTTCGGAAATTTCTGCGCTTTTTCAATATCCTTCACCGTGATGAGGCCGATACAGCGATAGGCATCGTCGACAACGATCAACCGTTCGATGCGGTGTTGGTGAAGAAGCTTGGTAATTTCCTCGCGGCTCGCGCCGGGCCGCACCGTAACAAGGTTTTCTTTCGTCATCAGCTCGGCAACGCGCTGCTTCGGGTCTGACGCAAACCGCATGTCGCGATTGGTAAGGATGCCGACGAGCTTGCCGCTCGCCTCCACGACCGGAAAGCCGGAAACCTTCCGCTCGTCCATAATCTTCCAGGCTTCATCGAGCGTCGCATCGGGCGTCATCGTCAACGGATTGACGACCATGCCGCTTTCAAACCGTTTGACGCGGCGGACATGTTCGGCCTGCTCCTCAACCGAGAGATTTCGGTGAAGAACGCCGAGCCCGCCATTTTGCGCCATGGCGATCGCCATTTCCGCTTCCGTTACTGTGTCCATCGCCGATGACAGGATCGGAATATTGAGCGTGATCTCGCGCGTCAGTCGCGCTTTCGTTGAAACCCCGCTCGGCATCACCTCCGAGGGACCCGGCTCCAGCAACACATCGTCAAATGTCAGCGCTTCACGGATCTGCATGGCGTTACGAACTTTCTTTCAGGAGGCGGGACGCGACAAGGGCCGAGCCCATGCCGAAAATGAAAATGTGAATGCCGAGACCGATCGCCATGGATTTTGCGTCCGGGTGCTGCGGGCCGATGGCTGACAGCGGCAGCACGATTTTCTGCATGAAGAAATACATGGCGACGCCGTATAGGGCGCCGGAGATCGGCCATCTACGACGGAAGATTTCCGATTGCGCCATGACAAGCGTCAAAGCGGCGCCCGCGCAAAGCGCGATCAGAAAATGACTGGCGAGGCCGATCGCGACGGACTTTGCGCCCATGTCGTAACTCGCCTTGCCGAACCAACCTGCGGCGACGCCTTGCCATAGCCGCGTCAATGTCAGCCCTTTATAGGCTAGGGGATAAATCGTCGAGGCTGCGATCGCATCGAGCGCGCCGCCGGCAAGGCCGGTTAACAGGCCTGCGCTTATGAGCTTCATTTGTCCGCCCTCCCCTTGAACCCGGTCGCGACGACATACATCTCCGCCGAATCTGCACGGCTCGCTTTGGGCTTGGCGTGTTTGACGGTCGTGAAATTCCTTTTGAGCCGTTCGAGTAATTCGCCTTCGGCGCCGCCCTGAAAAACTTTCGACACGAAGGCGCCGCCGGGCGCGAGCACGTCTTCGGCAAAATCGAGCGCGGCGTCGGCAAGCGCGACGATGCGCAAATGATCGGTCGATTTGTGGCCCGTCGTCGGCGCCGCCATGTCGGAGAGAACGACATCGGCCTCGCCGCCAAGCACGTCTTTCAGTTTGCCGGGCGCGCTTTCATCCAGAAAATCGAGCTCCAGATGCTCGCTGCCGGGAACATGCGGCATTGAAAGGTAATCAATGCCGACTACTTTTGCAGCGCCCGCTTCCGCGGCGATTTGCAGCCAGCCGCCCGGCGCGCAGCCAAGATCGACAACGCGCGAGCCCTTGCCGATCAACGAGAATTTTTCGTTGAGCTCTGAAAGCTTGTAAGCGGCGCGGCTTCTGTAGCCTTCGGCCTTTGCGCGCGCGACATATGGATCGTTCAATTGCCGGTCGAGCCAGAGCGTTGAGGAGAGCTTCCTCTTCTTCGCTGTCTTGACGTTGACGCGCATTTCCCGCTGGCCGGACTTCGCCTCGCCCGCCGGTTTTTTGGGCTCCGCTTTGAGGCCGCGCTTTTCCGGCTCCGCGCCAAGCGCCGTCGAGGCGATGCCGCCGCGCCGCTTTTTGGAGCCTTTTCCTGAGGATTTGCGCCGTTCCATGGCGCGCTATAGCAGAGAGTTTTTTGGATGGCAAAACGCCCATTTTCCGCCGGTTCGGGAGCATTCCTTGCGCCCCGGAACCACGGCTTTACACTGTCGATGCGCAGAAATGGCGAATCGAAATCCGCCAGGGAGAACGTCATGATTGGACTGATTGTTGGACTTCTGGTCGGCGCTGCCGGCGGCAATCTCGCCGGCTATTTGATGAAGGACAAAAGCCTCGGCCTTATGTGGAATTCCATTGTCGGAATACTCGGCGGCGGGCTTGGCTATTTTGTTCTGGGGCTGCTTGGCATCGGCGCAAGCACAGGCATTGTCAGCGGCGCACTCGCCGCGCTTATCGGCGGCGCGATCTTGTTGTTCGTCATCGCAATGTTCCGCAAGGGACAGGCCTGAGACGAACGCCGCCTCCATTTGGCCGCATTGACTAGGCAATGCGGATTTGAGATCGCGAGTGCATGGCTCGCATGTTTATCTGCGTCCAATTTTCAGCGCCCATTCGCGGCCAGGCAGGAGAATTTTTATGTCTTTGATCGATGCAATTGGAAAAGCGGCGTTCAGCGAGATGACGCGAGGCGCGTCCGCCAAGACGGGCGTTAATGAAAGCGCCGTCGCGGCGCTGATGCCGATGGCGACCGCCGTGTTGATGAACGGCCTTAAGAAGAACATGTCGAAGCCGGGCGGCGCGGAATCCCTCTCAAAAGCGCTCACAAAACATGATGGCGGATTGCTCGACAATCTTGGCCGCACGAGCGACGACGATGTCATGGAAGACGGGCGCGCGATCCTCGGCCATATTCTCGGCGGCAAACAACAACAAACGCAATCGGCGCTCGCAAAGGCCGCTGGCGTCGACTCCGACCAGATCGGCAAACTGCTCGCCATGGCGGCGCCGGCGATCCTCGCAGGACTTGGCAAGGCGCAACGCCAGCAAGGGCTTGACCCGAACGGTCTCGCCGAACTCGTCAAACACGAAACGTCAAAAGCGCAAACGCAAGCCCCAAACGAACTGAGCGGCTTGTTGAAATGGGTTGATTCCGATGGCGACGGGCGGATTGACGACGACCTCGCCGGGCTCGCCGCCAAAGGCCTTTCAAGCCTGTTCAAACGCTAACGGCCCTACCAAACCACGAAGGAGAAGAAGATGAACCTTTTCAAATTCGCACGCGACGCAGGCGAAGCGCTGCGCGGCTCCATTGGAAATATGGCTGATGGCATCAAGGACCGGATCACCGGACACAAAACCGATGTGAAGGACCTCGGCGTTGAACAATCCGGTGAGAAAATCATCCTGAAGGGTAAAGCCAAAAATCAGGCGGAAGCCGAAAAGGCGATTATCGCAGCCGGCAACACGCCCGGCGTTTCAGAAGTCGAGAGCCATATTGAAGTCGAGGAAAAAGCGCCGGAAGCGAAATTCTATACGGTCGTCCGGGGCGACACCTTGTCGAAAATCGCCAAGGAGCAATATGGCGACGCGATGAAATATCCGGTGATCTTCGAAGCCAACCGGCCGATGTTGTCCGACCCCGACAAGATTTATCCCGGTCAGACTTTACGCATTCCGCCGCTCTAGCTTGTTTACGGCTTCGGAGGCGCTGACGATTTGACGGCGCCTTCCGGCTTCGCGCGGTTGCCGCCTTTTCGCTTGCGATGGCGGCGCCGGCGCTCCGATTGGGCGGCGAGGCCCGCCAGCATGCCCTCGCGCAGGCCCCTGTCGGCGACGCGAATGCGCGATGACGGCCATTCGAGCAGCAAAGCTTCAAGTATGGCGCAACCCGACACGACCAGATCGGCGCGCTCCTGACCGATGCAAGGCTGGTTTGCGCGCTCCTCATAGCTCATGGCGCGCAATTGTTCCGACACGTCGCGCACCTCGGACTCGGCAAGCCACAAACCGTCGACCGCGTCGCGGCGATATTTGGGAAGGCGAAGATGCACGCCGGCGATCGACGTCACTGTGCCCGACGTGCCGAGAAAATGCCCGCGCCCGCTCAAGAATTCTTCGCGCATGCCGGCTGGATCGCCGACGCCCGCAATCTCCTTGCGGATCATTTCAACGAGACCTGCATATTTGTCGCGCGATATTTCCTTGCCGCCGAACCGCTCGGATAGATTGACGACGCCCATTGGAAACGACGTCCAGGCGAGAATTTCCGGCGGTCGCATCCGTGCTTCACCGTTTCTTCGCTGCACGGGCCGTATCCAGGAAACTTCCGTCGAGCCGCCGCCGATATCGAAAATAAGCCCCGCGGGCGCATCGGTGTCGACAAGCTCGGCGCACCCTGACACTGCAAGGCGCGCTTCTTCTTCCGGCGCGATGATTTCGAAATTAAGGCCTGTTTCTTCCTGCACGCGCGATAAAAATTCTGCGCCGTTTGACGCCGCGCGGCATGCCTGCGTCGCAATGCAACGCGATTTGCTGACCTGACGGCGCGAAATTTTTTCCGCGCAGATTTTCAGCGCATCAATTGTGCGCTCCATGGCGGCGTCAGACAGCGCGCCGGTCGATGCAATCCCTTCGCCGAGGCGAACGATGCGCGAGAATGCGTCATAGATGCGAAACCCCGCACCGCGCGGGCTCGCAATCAGAAGGCGGCAATTATTGGTGCCAAGATCAAGGGCCGCAAATCGCGGCGCAGCGCCGCGATTGTCATGGCCGCGCATTCGACCTTTGAAATTCCGGTGCGGCGCCCGTTGTGGGCGATCCCCTGAAGATGGACGGCCATCACCGGGGTTTCCGCCGTCTTGATTATCGGAAATTCTCGGCGCCGGTTTGTCCGCCTCAGGCCTTGCGCCATCCGGCGCTGGCGCGGAGGGCGGGCGCCGGCGGCGGCGCCTTCTGGCCATCTCTTTCGCGTCCTCGCTCTGGGGCCGCCCCTTAGGGGGCCCGCATCGCCGCCGAGCCTAATTTGCGCGATCCTAGCGCGCAAGCCTTGGACGCAAGCGCGTCAAAAAATGACGTAAATACAACAGGCTGCCGGACGCAGCGCGGATTTTCCGGCGGTTGAGCCGGATTTGGCCGCCGCCAGCAGGAAAACAGCGAGCGCCGCCGCGAGGGCCAGAAAGCCGGCACGCCTCAATCCAATACTCATCTCTTCACTCCCTCTCCCACTTTCCTTTCAGAGCGCACCTCTCCCGTCGGCCCGTTTGGGACCGTCAGCACGCCAATCAATTTATTCTGACGCTCAGGCGCCGCGTTCGAGATCGCGGAATTCTTTCCTGAGCGAGAACTCGTTTGACGTCACCGCACGCTCCATATCGGCGATGCGGACATCAAGCGCGCGAAAACGGTGACGCATTTCCGAATAAGTCATCTTCGGGCGCGTGGCATAATTGCGCCAGAATTTCTCTTCATCGGGATCCTGATACCGCGCAGCAATCGCTTCGCCAGGCGGCAGGAAGATCGCTGCGACGCCATAGACGATGACCGGCACGGGGAAGAAGAAAACGGTCAATAAGATCATGCCGATGCGAACCGGCTTCACCCGCCAGCCGAAATAATCGGCGACGCCGGCGCAAACGCCCGCAACCTTGCCGCCTCTTACATTGCGATAGATACGGTGACGGTTCGGTCCCGGTCCTGGCCGGCCGACATTCTCCGAATAGTCGCGGTGACGGCGGACGTCGTCGAAATAACCGTTTACGTGGCGGATGAACCGCTCGACTTCCGGGTGCACGCCGCGGCTGGAACCGTAACCGCCGCCATCGTCGTAATATCTGCTTCTACGTCTACGCATGGGGACGCTCCGGATAATCCTCGCGCCATTTCGGCGCTTCCTTGTCCAGAATGGTCTCCAGCGCATCGACGCGGCGTTCAAGACGCTGCGCCGTGCGCCAGAGGTCCTCGACGAGACGCTCATCATCGGGCGTCGGCGACTTCGTCTTTCGCCATTCTGTTATGTAATGCAGGATCATGGCCGGAAGGCCGATGACCGTGATTGCAACAATGGCGATAATTGCGCCCGAGCTCATCTTCTCTCTCCTTCCGCGCCTTTAGTTCGCGCCAGAGACGCGGTTTGCGACGCGCTGCTTCAACGCTTCGAATTCAGCGTTGACGTCATCTTCCGCTTCAAGTTCGCGGAATTCCTGTTCGAGCGATTTCGGCCGGCCCATTGCATAGCTTTCAGCTTCCGCCTCTAGCTCATCAATCCGGCGCTCATAACGCTCATAGCGCGCCATCGCTTCATCGATCCGTCCGTCATAGACGGCGCGATTGATCCGGACGCTGCCTTCCGCTGTCGATCGCCGAATCTCAAGGCTGCGCTGTTTGGCCTTCGCCTCTTTCAGCTTCGATTGCAGCTTTTCAAGATCGTCATTGGCCTTGCCGAGACTTTCGTCGATCGCGGCATATTCCTTGTCGAACAGCTCGACCATTTCGAGCGCCTTGCGCCTGGCGGCGATGGCGCCCTTGGCGAGATCGTCTCGGCCCTTGGCGATGGCGAGTTCGGCCTTCGACTCCCATTCATTGGCGCGCAATTCGAATTCCTTCTTCTTGCGCTCAACTTCTTTCTTATCGGCGATCGCCCGCGCGGCGCGCGAGCGCACCTCGACCAATGTGTCCTCCATCTCCTGGATGATGAGGCGCACGATCTTCTCCGGGTCCTCGGCCTTATCGAGCATCGAATTCAGGTTCGAATTGACGATGTCGCTCAGTCTGGAAAAAACGCCCATTTCATTCCTCCGTTAAAAGATAATGGCCCCGACGACCAATCCAATGAGGAAAGCGCCCCAGGCGAAGCCGTGGCTCCGCGAGCAGGCGCGGCGAAACCGGGTCTCCCAATCATAATCGGGGGAGTAATCCCGGTCGTCATAGCGGTAGTAGCTCATCTATCCGTCTCCCAAGTCGCCCGGTCATCGGGCAGGTTAGCCTCTGATTAACCCTTCCTATGCGAGAGCCGTGCCAGTTTATGTAATTCCGATAATATCAAACAATTTCAACATGTTATCGTCATTATCGCTATACGGGTCCAGTAACATTTCAGCTTTTTTAACCGCTGATAGGTATAATTCACCGACAAATAGTGGTATCTTTCACCTATGGCCGAATCACGCACCCCACCCGAACTGATCGGCGAAGCGCCGGTCTTCCTCGATGCGCTGGCGCATAATTCCGCCGCCGCGCCATTCGACAGACCGCTCCTCATTTGCGGCGAACGGGGTTCCGGTAAGGAGCTGATCGCCGGGCGCGCCCACTTTTTGTCATCGCGCTGGGATGGGCCGTTTGTGAAACTGAATTGCGCCGCTCTCGCCGAGGAGCTTCTCGATTCCGAACTCTTCGGTCATGAGGCGGGCGCCTTTACAGGCGCGCAGCGCCGCCGCAAGGGACGATTTGAACGGGCGGAAAGCGGAACGCTCTTTCTCGACGAGATCGCCTCCGCAAGCCTTCGCATTCAGGAAAAGCTGCTGCGTGTCATTGAGTATGGAGAATTCGAGCGCGTCGGCGGCGAGGAAACGCTTGTCGCCGATGTCCGCGTCATCGCCGCAGCGAACGCCAATCTTCCGGCGATGGCGGCTGAAGGAAAGTTTCGCGCGGATTTGCTCGACCGGCTTTCATTCGATGTCATCACCGCCCCGCCCTTGCGCGCTCGCAAGGGCGATATCGCTCTGCTCGCCGCGCATTTCGCTGCGCGCTTTGCGCGTGAGGCGGGCGCCGGTTTTGAAGGCTTTACGCCCGAAGCCTTGGCGGAACTCAATGCTTATGACTGGCCCGGTAATGTGCGCGAATTGAAAAACGTCGCCGAACGCTCCTTTTATCGCTGGATTGCGCGCGGCGGCGCCGGACCGGTTGGCGAGGTTATCATCGATCCTTTTGAAGACAGCGCGAAGGATGAAAGCGCCGTCGCCGCCAATGCGGTTGTCATTCAAGAGAAAAGCAAAGAAGCGCCGGGGCGCATTGACTTGCGCAAGACGCTCAATGATGCGGAGAAAAAACTGGCGCGCGAAGCGCTGCGCCAGGCTGGCGGCAATCAGAAAGAAGCAGCGGAATTACTGTCGCTCAGTTACGATCAGATGCGCGGCCTCGTCCGCAAGCATGAGCTCGTGCGCGCCTGATATAACCGTGTTTGATATCGCGTTTTAGAGCGTCGCCATATCAATGACGAAGCGATATTTAACATCGGCTTTGACGACTCGGTCCCACGCCTCGTTGATATCTTTCATATCCACCATCTCAATGTCGGACGTGATGCCGTGCTCGCCGCAAAAATCGAGCATTTCCTGTGTTTCCTTGATGCCGCCGATCGCCGAGCCGGCGATACGCCGGCGATTGCGGATCACCATGCCGCTATGAAGGCCGTTGAAAAATCCGATCGCGCCGACAATCGCCATCGTGCCGTTTCGCTTAAGAAGATTGAGATAAGCATTGAGATCATGCGGCACCGGAATTGTGTTGAGGAGGAAATCAAAGCTTGCACGGTGCTTCGCGACATCCTCGGCGTTTTTCGAAACCAAAACTTCATGGGCGCCAAGCCGTTTTGCGTCTGCAGCTTTGCCGGGCGACGTCGTGATCATCACAACATGGGCGCCGAGGGCGTTCGCAAATTTGACGCCCATATGGCCAAGCCCACCAAGCCCGATGACGCCAACCTTGTCGCCCTTGCCGATATTCCAATGGGCAAGCGGCGACCATGTGGTGATGCCCGCGCAAAGGAGCGGCGCGGCGCCGCGCGGATCGATCGATTTTGGAATTCTGAGTACGAATTCCTCGCGCACGATGATGCGTTTTGAGTAACCGCCGAATGTCGGGCCGCCGAGATGCTTGTCCTTGCTGTCATAGGTGAGCGTTGAGCCTTTTTCGCAATATTGCTCTTCGTGATCCTTGCAGGTCGGACATTCAAGGCAGGAATCGACAAGGCAGCCGACGCCGACGAGATCGCCCTTTTTGAATTTTGTCACCGCCTTTCCGGCTTCCGCAACGCGCCCGATAATCTCGTGCCCCGGCACGCAAGGATACATCGCCCTGCCCCAGTCATTGCGGGCGGTATGAATATCGGAATGGCAGACGCCGCAATAATCGATGTCGATCGCCACATCCCCCGGCAACAGATCCCGGCGCTCAATTGTGAAGGGCGCCAGCGGCGTTTCGGCGGATTGGGCGGCGTAAGCGGCGACTTTCATGGAACGGTCCTTCAATTGAGGTCAACGGCGTTGATCGTGACGCAAATCTTCATCCGCCGGCAAGCAGCGTTTGCATCATTGAAAATCGAACATTGGCCCGAGCGCTACGGCGTCGCCGTCGCGGCGCTCCTGCCCTTGACCCAGTCGCGTGACACGCCCGTCGCCATCAAAAACGGCGCCGCAATGAAGATCGAGGAATAGGTGCCGACGAAAATGCCGAACAGGATCGCGCCTGAAAAACCGCGCAGGACGTCGCCGCCAAAGAAATAGACCGGCACCAGCGAGATGATAACCGTGCCTGACGTCATGACGGTCCGCGACAGCGTTTCGTTGATTGAAAGATCGATGATCTCGCCGAACGCCATCTGTTTGTATTTCCGCAAATTCTCTCGCATCCGGTCGAACACGACGACGGTGTCGTTGACCGAATACCCAACGACGGTCAGCACCGCGGCGATCATGGAGATATCGAACGGCACTTGCAGGAGCGAGAGCATGCCGAGCGTCATGATCGTATCGTGGACGGTCGCGACAATGGCGCCCAAACCGAACTGCCAGCGATAGCGGAACCACACATAAAGAATGATGATGAAGATCGCGCCGGTGACGGCGTAAATCCCCTTCTTGATGAGTTCGCCCGATACGGTGGCGCCGACAACATCTGTGCGGCGGAAAGTGATGTCGTCGCCAAGCAGTTTCTTCAGCTCGGTTTGGATCTGGCCGGCGGCTTCCTGCTGGGCCTTGTCTTCATTGGCGGCGCCGGTTTTTTCAAGCTTGGCCGCATCGCGCGCAACATAGACGACAAGGCCGCTTTCCGAGCCCGACACATCGTTGATCGACTGCACTTTGACGTCGCCAAGACCGAGATCGTTGACGCCTTTTCTGACCGCCGTGATGTCGATCGGACGCGGCGAGGCGACTTCAACCGTGACGCCGCCCTTGAAGTCGACGCCGAAATTGAAGCCGATAAAAACCATCGAGGCGATAGCCGCGAGGTTCAAAAGCGTCGACAGGACGACGCCATGCCAGCGCCAATTGGTGAACGGGATTTTTGTGTTCTCGGGAACGAGTTTCAAAAGCATGGGGCCGTTCCTTAAAGCACGAGTTGTTTTGGACGCTTCGCTAGGACGTAACGTCCTGCGAGGATCTTGGTGATGACAATCGCCGAATAGACGGAGGTGAAAATGCCGACCGCGAGCGTGACGGCGAAGCCCCTCACTGGCCCCGCGCCCAGCACGAACATAATGAGCGCCGCAGCAAGCGTCGTCAGGTTGCCGTCGAGGATGGCCGACCAGGCGCGCGAGAACCCAAGCTCGACCGCGTTAACCGCGCTCTTGCCCAAACGCGCCTCTTCGCGGATGCGCTCGAAGATGAGAACGTTAGCGTCAACCGCCATGCCAAGCGTCAACACGATGCCGGCAATGCCGGGCAGCGTCAGCGTCGACCCCATCAGCGACAGCGCGCCGGCCAACAGGACGATGTTCGCAATCAGTGCGATATTCGCATAGACGCCGAAGCGGCCATATACGAACAGCATGAACGCTGCGACCGCGATGAAACCGATGGCGAGCGAGATCGTGCCCTTGCGAATTGAATCGCGTCCAAGGTCCGGGCCGATCGATCGCTGTTCAAGCGTTGTCAGCGGCGCCGGCAAGGCGCCGGATTTGATGAGAGTCGCGATGCGCTGCGCTTCCTCCGGCGAGAAGGATCCGGTGATGCGGCCCGACCCGCCGGTGATTGGCGACTGAATACGCGGCGCTGAAATAATTTCATTGTCGAGCACGATCGCGAAAAGTTCGCCGACATGTTCGCGCGTATAATCGCCGAAGCGGCGGGCGCCGCGATTATCGAACGAGAAATTGATCTGGAAGCCGCCGCCATCGGAATTGAGACCGGCCGAGGCGTCGTCAACCATATCGCCGGTGACTTCCGGTTCTTCATAAAGAACGAGCGCACCCGGCCCCTCGCTCGCCGACATCGGCACGAGGATGCGTCCCGGCGGCAACGTGCCGGCTTGCGCATCAGCCTGGCTGACGCCTGAATCGACGCGGTGGAAGGAAAGCTGCCCCGTGCGATTGATGATCGCTTTCAAGGCTTCGGGATCATTATCGCCGGGGGCCTGCACGACGATGCGATCGTCGCCCTGCGGCTGGATCTGCACTTCCTTATTGCCGGCCGGGTCAATACGCCGGCGCACAACAACAATCGATTGTTGCAAGGCGTCACGCGCGTAATAGCGCTTGGCGTCTGGCGACAACACGACATCGATGCGCGGGCCCGTCACCGTCACATCATAAGGCCTTATGCCGGCGCCGACGCCCGCGACCGCGCTACCGCGCGTCAGGTCGCGAATGCGTTTCGCGGCGTCTTCAACTTCGCTTTCGGTTTTGACGCGCAGCGAAATCGTATCGGTCGCAGCATCAAGCTTCGGCAGCGATTGCAGCGAGATCCGCGGCTTGTCGCCGGAGGGACGCATTGAACGCTGGATTTCCTGACGCAAATTGGTGAGACGGGTTTCAATCACCTTTTTCGTATCAACGCCAAGCAACAGATAGGAACCGCCGCGCAAATCGAGGCCAAGACTAATGCGGCTCTTGACCGGCCAATTCGCCGTTTCGTCTTTCGAGAAGAAGTTTGGCGAGGCGAAAATGGCCGCGAGCAAAACGGAAGCTGCGACCAATGCCTGCTGCCAGGGTCTGAATTGAAGCATCGTCAAACAGACGGTCGCGCCTTCAACGCGCCCGCCCCCCTTAAATTATTTATCGTTGGCTGCCGGCTGAGGCTTGTTGCGAACATCGCTCAAAGATGACTTCATCACCTTGACGACGACATTGTCGGCGAGTTCGACCATCACTTCGTCGCTTTCGAGAACTTTCGAAATCTTGCCGATGAGCCCGCCTTGCGTGACGACGACATCGCCGCGGCGAACATTGGCGATCATCTCCATGTGCTTTTTGCGCTGCTGCTGCTGCGGGCGAATGATCAGGAAATAGAAAAAGACAAAGACGAGGATGAACGGAAACAGCTGAAACAGCGGGTTCGGCGCTGTGGCGGCGCCGGCGGCTCCTGCCTGCGCAAAAGCGGTTAGGAAAAACATGAGGGGTCGCGTCTCCTGTGGGGATTGGCTGGCGGTCCGCGTTCTGGCGGCCCGGCCGGACGAATTGGCTGGCGATATATAGCGATCCTCGCCCCACAAGCAACGAGGACCCGGCCTGACCGCTCGTCTCAGGCGGCGTTTCTGGCCGCCTCAAGCGCCAGAAGCGCCTTTTTGCGGGGTGCGCCCCAGCGATAATTGTGGACGACGCCGGACGCCAAAATGACCCGGTGGCAGGGAATGAGCAGCGAAATCATGTTCGCGCCGACGGCGGCCCCAACAGCGCGCGAGGCTTTAGGCGCGCCAATGCCGGCGGCGAGATCGCCATAGGTCACACAGGCGCCGGGCGGAATCTTCAACAGCGCTTCCCATACCTTGAGCTGAAAATTGGTGCCCTGGACATGCAGCCCCAAAGGCCGGTCGAGCGCTTTTCCCCTTGCGAAGGCGAAAGCGTTCGCCGCCAGCGGTGCGATAAAAGCGTCGTCTTCAATGAAGGCCGCGGCGGGCCAGTCACCTTTCATTTCAGCGATGGAACGCTCGCGACCATCGGGCTCGGTGAAAGAAAGCCAGCAAACGCCCTTGTCGGTTGCACCGATAAGAACCCGGCCAAAAGGACCGTCAGCCTCGCCAAAGCGGATCGTCTCGCTCGCGCCCTTGCGGCGATAGGCGCCGGGCGTCATCGCCTCGGCGACGAGGAAGAGGTCATGCAGCCGCGACGGCCCCGAGAGCCCGGCGGCATAGGCAGCGTCGAGCACGGTGCCGCCCTCGTCAATCGCACGGCGCGCTTCGGAGGCCGCCATGAACTGGAGGAAGCGCTTGGGCGAAACGCCGGCGCCCTCCTTGAAGATGCGCTGGAAATGGGTCGGGCTGAGGCCGACGAAAGAAGCGGTCTCGCCAAGGTCAGGCGCCGTTTCGGCGTTTGCGACGAGGTAATCGATCGCGCGGGCGATCGGCTCATAGCCGTCAAGGCGGCGGTTGGGCGGCGGGGGCGTCGTCATCAATGCTCTCATATAGCCGATATGCACTTGCCCGCGAGGGGCGCCGACCCGGTTCTTGCGAGTCGAGGATCGCCAGAATCCGGGGCGCTTTACCCGTTGTTAAGGATAAAAGAGCGTTAATCGGCCCGCCAACCGGCAAGGAGGGCCGCCATGGAAGACCTTAAGAACATTATCGCGCTCGGATTTTCAGGCGCTGACGTCCTAAGAGCGTTCCTCATCGCCTTCACGATCGCGATCCTCGTCGCCAAGAAGCGCTCGCCCTGGCTCCTTGGCTTCATCGCTCTCGTCATTGACCGGCTGGTCTGGCCGATCGCCGGCATGGCGATTACCGGCACCAATATTCACGTCATCTACGCGTCGATCGGCGGTATGGCGCACACTTTCATCGACGACCTCGGCCTCTACGCTGTTCGCTATGTCGGGCTGACGATCATGATCGCGCTTTTCATCGCGATGCGCGGCCAGTTGCTGACGAAGCTCGAACCGCCCAAAAAAGCCGCGCACGCCTGAACCACAAGCTTTATTTTACTGGCGCAAGAAGGTTTTCGAGCACATTTTCGCCAACCTGGCGTCCAAGCGCATTTCCGGCGACCGAGTCATATCGAAAATGAATTCCAAGATAGACGCGCGATAGCGCGCATTCTTCGGCCGCTTCGGCGAAACCAGTAAAATTTCGCATCTGCGGGTGCAGCTCCATTTTTTCAGACAGCGGTCCGGCGATATCGACAATCCGCGTCTCCATTTCAAATGCATAGCCTTGGCCGAATACATCGGTAAATGCAGTCATTGCCGCGGCGCAGGCTGCGCCATGCGCTGAAGGATAGGAAGGAAAGGCGTAGGTGTGGCGATGCGTATTGTTCCACGTCAATTCCGGCGACGTGTCCGGATTGCCGTCATTTTCAGCCCATCGGATAGCCGTGTATGGACGCCAGTGATTATAGAAAAACTTGTTCTCGAACACGCTGATATAGGCGTCGAATATCGCCATGTTGACGAGCGCAAATAGGCGCGCCGATTGCACAACTGAAAGCTTCTCATTCCGAGCGAGTTTACGGGCCAGGCGGTTATGGGAGTTTTCCGCAAAATCTTTCCACCAGAGCGCCAGATGGGTTTGATCCGGGGTCCTTTCTATTGACTGAAATCGACCAACTTCCTTCACCTCGTTGAAGGCGGCAGTGTATTCGTCGCTGTTAATTTCTGGCGGCGGCGGCGCCCGAAATTGATCTGCGCTCTTTAGCGCAAAGCCAATTGCATGCGCCCAAGACGCCCCGAATACAAACCCTTGCGGCGTTCCGCTATGCTCTGGAAATTCAGCATATACGCCAGGCCCCATTGGATGCAGTTTGTATTCAACTTCCGTGTTCCAATTATCGCCCTCGCGTTTTTGAAGAACGGCGCGCGCCGCATCGCCGCCCAGACTAACGCCGCGCATCGAGCGCTTTTTGCTCTTGACGCCGCGCAACCAGCGGGCGCGGATTTTCTGAAAATCTGATCGCCGCGCCGGATATTCATGCGCCGCAACGAAATAAGCCGCTTGCGTCAACGCCGCGACCGGATCGGCGTCCGGATCGACGCCATCATACGCGTATGGCGCAAACTGCGGGTCGACAGCATTAACCGCATCATGGATCGCCAGATGCATGATCGACGCGGCGCGCACGCCTTTAAGCGTGAGGAAACCGTCTTCGTCCTGCGCCGCCTGAAGCAGCGCGCTGTTCCATTCGATGACAGGGTTTTTCTCACTGGCCCCAGCCCGGCCCATTGCGAGGATGGAGAAGGCCAATAGCGCGATGATGAATGAGCGCATGATTTCACGTCCTTTCATGCACCGAACGCTAGCCGCAGGCGGGCGGGCCATCTACTATTAAATCTGTAGCGGATTGAGACGCCGCCGGATGGTCCAGAATCCAAGAAATCGCGGGGGATACGGCCAGTATTGTCCGCTGGCGATCGCCGCCGAAACGCTCGGGGGGCGCTGGACCATACTGATATTGAGCCGTGTAATTGAAGGGTGCGCGAGCTATAGCGCGATCGCCGACGGCGTGCCGAAAATTTCGCCGGCCCTCCTCTCAACGCGGCTCAACGAACTCGTCGCGGCCGATCTTGTAACGCGCAAGAAAGACGAGAACGGCAGGTTCCGATACCGGCCGACGCAATCGGCATTAGAGCTTGAACCTCTTTTGGATTCTCTCGCGCAGTGGGGACAACGCTGGGCGCGCGACATGGTTGATGAAGACCTCGATCCGGCTTTTCTCGCCTGGAGCATGCATCTTCGCATGGACGCGAACGCGATGCCGGCTGGACGCACGGTTTTGCAATTTGATTTCGACGGGGCGCCGGCCAATTGTCGGCGTTTCTGGCTCGTCAGCGAAAGCGGGGCGATTGATATGTGTCTGAAACCGCCCGGCTTCGAAACTGATCTCTATGTCAAAGCCAATCTGAGGATCTTCATTGAGGCATGGCGCGGCATTCGCGACTTGCGCGCCGAATTGCGAGCAGAACGCATCAAGATTTCCGGACCGCCAGCTTTGATCAAAAGCTTTCCCGACTGGTTGTTGCTTAGCCAATTCGCGCCAATCAAGCGGCAACGGTCCGGAAAGGAAGCGCGCACCCAGTCAGCCTCGCACGAAAGCTCCGCTAAACCCGCGTGAAAGCAAGCACCGCATTAAGGCCGCCAAAGGCGAAGGAATTCGACACGGCAAGATCGATGGCGCGCGTTTGCGCCTCATTCGGACAGTAATTGAGATCACAAGCCGGGTCCGGCTCGTCATAATTGATTGTCGGTGGAATAACGCTTTCTTCAAGCGCCTTTAACGCAGCAATCGCTTCAACGCCGCCCGCAGCGCCCAGAAGGTGCCCATGCATCGATTTTGTCGACGAGACGATGAGCTCGTCGGCGCCGGCGCCAAAAACCTCGCGAATTGCTTTTGTTTCCGTTGGATCGTTCATCAACGTGCCGGTGCCATGCGCGTTGATATAAACACGTGACGGGTCAACCTCGCCAACCGTTTCCAGCGCGGTTTTCATCGCGCCTGCAGCGCCTTTCACAGCCGGGTTGATCATGTCCTTGCCGTCGGCGTTCATGCCGAAGCCTTTCAGTTCGGCGTAGATTTTGGCGCCGCGCGCTTTAGCGCGTTCCATTTCCTCCAGCACCAACACGCCCGCGCCCTCGCCGATCACAAGACCTTTTCGGTTTTTTGAAAAGGGCCGGCAGGTTTCATCTGCAAGGATGTGCATCGCCTTCCAGGTTTCAAGCGCGCCATAGGTCATGATCGCTTCCGAGGCGCCGCCAAGGGCAATGTCGGCAGCGCCTGAACGGATCAATTCGCCGGCAACGCCGATTGAATGGGCGCCCGACGCGCAGGCCGATGAAATCGCGAATGCGGGACCGCGCAGCCCGTAACGGATCGACAAATGGCTCGCCGCCGCGTTCGGAATGAATTTCAGGATCGAAAGGGGGTGCGGCCGGCGGCCATGCTTGAGCATGTTGTAATAACCCTGCTCAATCGTCGTCTGGCCGCCTATGCCGGTGCCGATGATCGCCGCGGTCCGCGCGCCGGCTTTTTCGTCAAACTCAATGCCGCTGTCCGCGACCGCCTCATCCGCCGCAGCGACGCAAAGCTGCGTGAAACGGTCGGCGCGCGTCATTTCCCGTCCAAGGTTTTCAAGCTGCGTTTCGAAGCCTTCAACGGGCGCAGTCGGCAGCGTCAACTCAAATTCGTCGCCGCCTTTGAAAGTATGTTTGGCGATGCCCGGTTTTGCCGCTTTTGCATTCGCCCAAAATTCCGCAACATTCCCGCCGGTCGCGCAAACAAGACCGAGGCCGGTTACAGCGACACGGCGTTCGCTCATTCTTTTCCTGCGAGGTTCTTAACCGCGTCGATGAGATCGCCGACGGTTTTCATCCCTTCCAGCGCGTTGTCATTGGCGTTGAACGGAATCTCGATCGAAAGCTTTTCCTCGACCTCATAGATGATCTCGACGATCGCGAATGAGTCGATCCCGAGATCGGTAATGAGCGTGTCACGTGTCGGCGGCTCGGTAAGACCGACAGCGTGGCTCTTGATGATATCCAGCATGACGGCGTCGATGTCGGACATGGGCTTGGCCCCCTTTTTCTTTCTTGGTCCGCCTTAGCCGATTGGCGTCAATCGCGAAAGTTCTTGAACTGCAGCGGCTGCTCGATCTTCATACCCTTGACGAAGGCGATAACATCCTGAAGGTCGTCGCGCTTCTTGCCGGTCACCCGCAATTCCTCGCCCTGGATCGCCACCTGCACCTTGAATTTGCCGTCCTTGACCGCCTTGACGATTTTCTTGGCGAGCTCCTTGTCGATCCCCTCTTTGAGGCGGACCGCCTGGCGGACGGACTGGCCGGCCGCGGCTTCTTCCTTCTGATAATCGAGCGAGCCCGGCGCAATGCCGCGCTTTTGCAAATGCCCCTGCAGGATCTCGCGCATCTGTTTGAGCTTCAGATCATCGTCGGCGAAAATGCTGATGAGGCCGTCTTTCATTTCGACGGTCGATTTAGAGCCTTTGAAATCGTAGCGGGTCGCAATTTCGCGCATCACATTCTGAACGGCGTTATCAGCCTCGGTGACGTTGACCTCAGAAACGATGTCGAATGACGGCATGGAAAATCTTTCTTACTTCCATAGCCAGCATAGGCGGGTTCGCGCGACCAGGCAAAATACCGGGCCAAAAAGAAACCGGCGGACCCAAAGGCCCGCCGGCGCTGTAGAATTAGGCGTTTAATTTAAGCCTAGCGGCCGCGATCGTGACCATTGCCGTGACCGTCATCCGAATCGTGCCGGCCCTTGTCGTGGCCGCCATGATTGCCGCGTTTGCGATCATTCACGAATTCCTTGAGCGCGCGTTTTGCATCGACAAAGCCGAAGCCTGAATCGAAGTCAAATCCGTTGCGGCCAATTTCACGGAAAGTCGCGACTGTAGCGCCCGTCGCATTGCTGGCGCGGACATTCATGTCCTGAGCGGTGTCACGAATCGTCCAGTAGATTTCATCGGGCTCAGTGCGGCTGCACGGTCCGAGAAGCGCGCCACTGGCGATCTGAGCATCGACCGCAGACGACGGAACCGTAAGATCCCGGCCGTGCTTGCGACGACCCTGCTGACCGCGATTGCCGCGCGGCTTGCACATACGGAAGTCGCCGGTGCTGGTCAGGATCTGCGAATCCTCTGCGTCGATCATGAGTGCTGCAACAGCTGCAACATGCGGCGCAGCCGCCGAGGTGCCGAAGAAGTTCGGGAACTCGCCAGGCTCGCCCGTCTGGAAGACGCCGTCGCCGTCATCATCGTCACGGCTCGTATCGTTAAAGAAGAACGATGTGTTCGTGCCGTCCGGCCCCGTAACGCCCGGCTTCAAACGCACCTCGGGCCGGCGCAAACGATTGCCCGCGGTATTGAAGAAGATCGGCGTGCCGCCAGCTGATGAGAAGTCATTCAGACACGCAGGTACGCAATCAGGCTCGCCAGCGGCGGCGCGAAGCGTATCGGTCGCCGGATCGCCAATGAACTCTTCAGTGAAGTAGAACGCTGAAGCGCCAACGCCCTCAGATCCAGCCGCATTGTTGTGGCCATATCCGGCTGCTGCATCAATCGGGTATTCAGGATTGATGAATGTCGAGCCTGTTGTCGCAAATTTGAGGAAACGCGGCGCTGGGCCCGAAACGAGCTCGAAGCCGAGATCCACCGTCGTGCCGCCGACAAAATCGACGAGCGAGACGAATTCCTGCGCATTGCCGCCATTGCCGCCGGTGATTTCAGCTCCGTCATCGTCAGTAAAACGGAACTGGCAAAGATCCGGGAAAAACCCGTTATCATTGAGGAACACGAAGCAGTCCGGCACGCGGTTGCCGGCGGAATCGAACATCACGAGGTCGATATTCGATTGCGCGCCCGGTGCGCCGGAAACCGAGAAGTTCGGCTGGTCCCAGTTTATGACGAGGTTTGTCTGCAGGCCGCCGTCAAGCGTCACCGTCATCTTGGTGTCAGGATTCCCATTGGAGCCGAAATTATGGAATGTGCCGTCTGACGTACCGACAAATTTCAGGATCGACTGAAACGCATTGCGCGCATTGTTCCCCGCTGAAGAGTAATAGGGAACGCCGAGACGCGAAACTTCGTCAGCCGCCTGCGCGATAATGCCATCCTGGAACATCGGCTCAAGGAAGTAGATGACGTCATCGACGATTACGTCAGCGCCGGCCTTGGCGAGCGAGACAATGCCGTTGGCAAAATCGGCTTCGCCGTTAAACGCCGTGTAGAACGCGATCGAAGCGTTGGGGGCGACGTCATGAATGAGCTGCGCCATGGCGCGGCCCTCATCGGTGCAAGCGGAAAGATCGGTGAAATCGCTGAGGATCGTCACATTTGCCGGCAAATCGCCATTGGCGATGTCTTCAGCTGGCGAGGTGTAAGGCCCGCCGGCTAGCGCGCCGGGTCCCGGATCGCAGGCGAAGCTGTCCGACAAAACGCCAACGGTGAGGCCGGTTCCGTCAAATCCGAGATTAGCACGAACGAGATCTGTCCGCATTGAACGATCGCCCTGCGACGTCACGAGGCCGGCGTTCGTCGATGCGAAAACCGGGCGCGCGAAAGCGAGATACTGGCTATTGTTAAGGTCGGCCAACCGGTCAGAGGGAAATTCGGCCGAAACCGTCGAGCCATAGGACACGACCTTGCGGGCGCCCATCGCTTTCATTGTCGCTTCGAGGTCGCTGGCGCGGTTAGACGCGACAGCGTCAATCGAAACAAACCCGTCCTTGGTCACGCGGCCAATATTGAGCTCATTGCTGCGCTTGGCGAGCGCCGCAGGCAAATCATCCGCGCGCTTGTAATATGTCTTGGCTACCTTGCCTTGCTTCTTGGCGGCGGCAATCGCCTTGGCGTCCTGTCTCTTGTGATAGGTGAATTCGAGCGCCGGCCCAATTTTCTTCATCTTGGCGTCGTTTTTCGCAAATGCAGGCGTCGTTACAGCCCCTGCTGCAACGCAAAGCGCCGCGACCGCAGTCGCGCACATAAACTTCTTCATTGAGATCTCCCTCGTGCTAAAAATACCATTCGCCGGAATTTCTCCCGAACGGCGAACGGTCACGAAGTGTTATTGATTACGGACGGCGGCGCAAGGGAATATTTTGAATCTTTCCAATCACAATATCCGATGCATTTTAGGAAAAATCCCCAAATAGTTGCATGTGAAATATTCTATCTCGAAAGGCCTCCCAATTAGTTGTAATTCGCGCGATAAAAATAGCGGCGGCTAATTAGCCGCCGCTAATAGAGTTTCGACAATTGGATGCGAAGCTATTCTTTCTTCATCAATTCGAGGATGGCCGAGGTCATTCCCTCAACACCCATTTTTAAGGCGGGCTCGGGCTGCGGCGCATATAGCGGCGAATGGTTAGCGGGCGGCATCGGCGCATCGCCCGCAACGCCGGCGCGCCATGCGGCTGGATCGGCGCTGCCGACCCAGAACATGAAGGCCGGGATTTTTTCATCCGTTCTCGCAAACTGGCTGAAATCTTCTCCGCCCATGCTCGGCGGACGCTCGACGACATGCTCCGCGCCAAGTTCTTCGGTGACGGCGGCCATCACGCGCGAAGTGAGCGCCGGATCATTATAGGTCGAGGGCGTGTAGTCTTTCTCGATCTTCACTTCCGGCATTAATTCTTCCGGAAGCCCGGCCGATTCAGCTTGCGCGCGGGCAATACGCTTGATGCCTTCGAGGATGCGTTCGCGCACGGCGTCCTTGTAAGAGCGCACGGTAATCTGAAGATGCGCCTCATCCGGGATGATGTTGTGCTTATAACCGGCGTTAAAGGCGCCGACCGTAACGACCGCCGGGTCTTGCGGATTGTTTTCGCGGCTGACAAGCGTTTGCAGAGCGAGAACGATCTGCGAGCCAATGACGATCGGGTCCTTGCCGTTTTGCGGCGCCGATCCATGCGCGCCGCGGCCATGAACGATAATATCGACGCTGTCGACATTGGCGAGCGCATAGCCGGGCGTATAGGCGATAACGCCAGCCGGATCCCATCCTGATGTGTGAAGCGCTAGATCGTAATCAGGTTTTGGAAATTTCTTGTAGAGCCCGCCATTCAGCATGGCGAGCGCGCCAAGACCGATTTCTTCTGCAGGCTGGGCGACAAAAACGAGCGTTCCGCTCCACTGGTCTTTCATCGCCGCAAGCCGGCGCGCAACGCCGATCATAATCGCCATATGACTGTCATGAGCACAGGCATGCATGACGGGCGCTTCCTGCCCCTTATAGTCAGTCATTCTGACCTTGCTTGAATATGGAAGACCGGTTTTTTCCTCCAGCGGAAGCGCGTCCATATCGGCGCGATAGAGGATTGTCGGGCCGTCGCCATTCCTTAGCACAGCGACAACGCCATAACCGGCGACGCCCGGATAGAGCTTACCGGCGTCAGCTTTCGCCTTTTGTTTCGTCCATTTGTCGCCGACGCCTGTCGTCACCTCGAAACCGAGCGACTTTAGCTCCGACGCCATGCGTGCGGAACTTTCCTTCTCCTCGAAAGAAAGCTCCGGATTCTCGTGAAAATGTTTGTAAAGGTCGAACACATAAGGATAGTCCGCTGCGACCGCGTCTTTGAGATCTTCCGCTTTCGCCGTCGCGCCAAGCGCGATTGCGGCGGCGGCGAGCGCCAGAAATTTTTTCATTGTCCTCTACTCCTTGCGTTCATATTTGAAATCGACAATTGGCATCGGTCCAGGAGCAATGCCGGCCTTTTCTTTTTCCGCGGCGACCATCGCGCGAATTTCCTGTTTCAGCTTGACTGCATCGAAGACGAGCCCGCCCTTAATGACAGTTTCAACGCCCTTGGTGCGGACAGGCTTATTGGTTTCTGGGTCAAGGCGGATATGGCCCGTAGCATAGAGCACCTTCAGATTCTCAAGCGGATTTTCATTGACGATGACGAGATCGGCGCGCTTGCCGACCTGTATCGAACCAATATCGCTTTCGGCGCCGAGAATTTTTGCGCCGTTCAACGTAGCCGCCATAATGACTTCGAGCGGCGTGAAACCTGCCTCGCGCAGCATTTCCAGTTCGGTCGCAAAGCCGAAGCCGTAGGTTGAATAGATATAACCCGCGTCCTCGCCGACGCCGACCAGCCCGCCATGATTTTTATATTCATTGATAAAACTCTGCCAGCGGCGGTAATTGTCGCGCCAGGCCATTTCCTCTTCAGTGCCCCAGTCGAACCAGTATGATCCATGCGCATTGAGGTCTGGCGAGTAATATTTCCAGAGCGACGGCATCGTATAGGCGTCATGCCATTCAGCGCGCCGCGAACGCATCCAGTCACGGCTCGCCACATATATTGAAAATGTCGGGATGATTGCGAAATTGCGCTCAAGCAATGTGTCGCGGACATAATTCCAACGATCGCTTCCCTGCTCCGCTGCTTGCGACCACAATCTGCCGGCTTCGGAAAAACGGTCCTGTTCGTTGTTGTAATTATAGTCAGCGGGATAATGTTGCAGCGTGCGGTCAGTAAAGAGCGCTTCGGGAAGCCCGTACCAATGCTCCATTGAGGTAAGGCCATGCGCCGACGTGTCGAGAACGTCGGCATGCGCGACATCGATTTGCGCGTGATGCATTGTGGTCTTGAGACCCTGACGTTTCGCCTCTTCCAGGCCCGCCCACAATATTTCTTCCGGCGCGCCGAAAAATTTAACGCCCTTGGCGCCGGCCGCCTTCAAGGAGCGGATGCGGGCGCGCGCCTCAGCCGGGCTGTCGACATCACCAGCCGACCAGCCGCGAAAGACCGGATAGGCATAAATGTTGGGCGCGGTGATTTCGTTTTTCGCCGATGCGGCGGCGACGGATGCGATCCACTTGGCTCCTTTTGAATCGCCAAGCTCGCGCACCGTCGTGATGCCATGGGCGAGCCAGAGTTTGAAAATATAGTCGGGATCGACGCCCTGTCCGTCCGCCCTTGTGTGAACATGACCATGAAGATTGATGAAGCCCGGCAGAATATATTTGCCGCTAGCATCGATTTCACGGCCGCCCTCAAGCGCTGGCCGGTTTTCCGGCGGGATCGGCAGACCGGGCGCGCCGACGGCGACAATCTTTGTGATGCGGTCGCCTTCAATAACGATATCGACAGGCCCGAGGGGCGGCGCGCCGGCGCCATCAATCATTGTGGCGCCGCGAATGACGAGACGATCGAACGGTCCTTCGCCGTCAGCGCGCACGACCGTATCGCTCGGCGGCGCCGCGATAGCCAATGCCGGCCAGATAGCCGCCAATAACAGAATGAATTGACGCAGCATCGCCCCGCCTCCACTACCCCGCAGCCATGATAAGGTGTTCGGCGCGAATCGAAAGGCCGCGAGATGTCCAAGGAAAGCGCCGAAACGCGTTGGCGAGAAGAAAAAACAGCAGCTTATCTGACTGAGGCGGTTGCGCGCGCGGAACTCGATCCGGCGCGCAAAGCGCTTTTTTCGCGGCTCGCCGAGGAAAGCGAAGCCCAGGCCGCGATCATCGCCAAGGAAAAGCAAGTCGAAAGCCCCTATGTCCCGCCATTGCGGGCGCGCATCATCGCCGCGCTTCTGCCCATTATCCGGCCGCGAAATATGAAGGCGGCCCTTGCCGCATCGAAAGTGCGAGGCATTTCGGTTTATTCGGGCAAGCTTCAGCCTGGCATGCATCCGATGCCCGCTTCGCCGGAAGAAATCGGCGCGCGCCATCGCGGCGGCGGCGGGGGAACGCTGCGCGCCGCCATATTCGGCGTCAATGACGGCCTTGTTTCCAACGCTTCGCTCGTCATGGGGATGGCGGGCGCTGCGCTGTCGCATGACGTGGTTTTTCTGACGGGGGTCGCCGGTCTTCTCGCCGGCGCTTTTTCGATGGCGGCTGGCGAATTCATTTCCGTCAGGACCCAGCGCGAAATGTATGAGTATCAGATCGCGCAGGAAAAAGAGGAACTTGAACTTTATCCGGAAGAGGAAGCCGAGGAACTAGCGCTGATCTATGAAGCGCGCGGGCTCGATCTTGAAGAAGCACGCAAGATTGCCGCAACATTAATCGCCGATCCGAAAGTCGCATTGGACACGCTCGCGCGAGAAGAGCTCGGGCTCAATCCTGACGATCTTGGTTCCTCAAGCGGCGCGGCTATTTCTTCATTTCTTTCGTTTTCAGCCGGCGCCTTCCTGCCGCTTATTCCTTTTCTTTTGCATTTTACAAATCCGGTAGCAGCTGCCGCGATTATCGCCGGCGTCGCATTGTTTCTTGTCGGCGCGGCGATGAGTCTCTTTTCTGGACGCAACGCCTTTTTTGGCGGCGCAAGAATGCTGGCGATTGGCGCGGCCGCGGGCGCAGCGACATTTTTCATCGGCGGCCTGCTCGGTGTCAGCGCGACCTGAGGTTCTGATGCAGATCACCATCACCCGCGGCGAACGCGACGACCTCATTGAAATGCTACGCAAGGACGGTTCGCGCGCCGAAACGCGCCTGCCGAAAAAGGGACCGATCCCGCATGACGCGGTTCACTTCGTCATTGAGCGCGCGCTCGGCTTTCGCAACGCCTTCTGGGGTGCGGTCGCGGGCGGTCGCCACCCGGAAGAGATCGCCGCAATCGCCGCCGCCGCGGGACATCCGAGCGCGAAACGCGCCCGCGAACCTGACCCCGCAATCGTTGAAATGATCCAGGCTGAACGCCTGGTTGAGTGCTTCGAGGCTGAAATCTGGGGCGGGCCCGGCGATCTAGAAACGTTGCAAAGCGTCTCCGACGCTGCAATGGCGTATTCAAAAGTTCCCGCGGTCATGATTTCTGAAGACCAGCTCCAGCGCGTTCGCGCCGGTCTTGAGAAGCTCAAAAAGGATTGGGCGGCGACGAAAACGGGCGAGACAATCAGCTTCGACTGGCCGGAATAGAACGTCTAAAAGCCCTGTTGACTACAAATGTAGTCGGAGCTAGCGTCTACAGCTGTAGATGAAAGACGATTATGCCGGAACGCATCACCGACGCTGAATTTGAAATCATGGAAGCTCTTTGGGAGTGCGCTCCTGCGGCGGCGAGCGACGTCATGGATCGCCTCGCCCGCAAGAAGCGCTGGAGCGTGCAAACGGTCAAAACGCTGATCGCCCGGCTCGTCGAAAAAGGTGCGGTCGCCCATGAACCTGACGGCAGGCGTTATCTGTACCGTCCCCTTCTTTCTAAAGACGAATACGCCCGCGAAGCGACGACGAGTTTCATCGAGCGCTTGTTCGGCGGACGCGCAGCGCCGCTGGTCGCCAATCTGGCGGGCGAGGGAAAACTTTCACCCGACGACATCGCCGATCTTGAAGCCGTCCTTGAGGAGATCAAACGTGACAGCGAGTGATTTTCTTTCGCGCGCGGTTGAGACCAATTTCGCCATCAGCGGATTGATTCTGGCGATCCTCATCATCCGTAAACCAGTCGCGCAAAAATTCGGCGCCGAGGCCGCGCACCTTCTCTGGCTTGCGCCCTTACTGCGCTTTGTCATGCCGGAACTTCGCATTTTGCCAGCCTCGCCCGCAGCGCCATCCGTTACACATGGCGAACCGCTCGTGACGCCGTCTTTTGAAGTCGCCGATTTTTCAAACGTTATGGCGCACTATTCCGGCGCCGCGACGGCAGGCGGCCATGGACTTAATATGGCGCTCATTCTTTCGTCCGTCTGGATCATGGGCGCTTTTGTTTTCCTTCTGTTGCAGTTTCGCGCCCAGCACCGTTTCGAATTGCACCTTTCGCAGGAGGCTTTTGCGCCATCGCCAGCGCTCATCGCAGAGGCTGGGCGCATCGCCCGCGATTGCGGTCTAACGCGAACGCCGCGCCTATACCTGACAGAAAATTTTGGGCCCCTTGCAAGCGGCGCGCTCAAGCCCGCCGTCTATTTGCCGAAGGCTTTTGAATCGAGCTTCACGCCCGAAGAGCGCCGCCTCGCGCTAATGCACGAATTTACGCATATCGCGCGCGGCGACCTCATCGCCTCTTTCCTTGCGCTTTTATTCAGGGCGGCCAACTGGCCAAACCCGCTCGCGCATATCGCGGTGAGAGCGTTCCGCACGGATATGGAAGCGGCGTGCGACGCCAGCGTTTTGCGGCGTTGCGGTGCAGTTCCCGAAATCTCATTCGCCTATGGCGCGGCGCTCTTGAAGGCCGCTCGCAATTGCGCATCGGCGCCCGCCAATGCGCTTTCAATGTCGTCATTTCTAAAGGAACGCTTGATGTTGATGAAATCTCCCCCGCGAACAAATGCGCTAGCAGCGCGGCTGACGGCCGCTCTGCTCATCGCCGGCGGCCTCGCGCTGACGGCAAATTACGCGGAAGCGCGCGAAGCAAAAGACGACGCCAAAGTCGCCGTGAAGGAAAAGAAGAAAAAAACCAGCACGTCGATCACCATCATCACCGTCGATAAAGGCGAGACGATGACGATCAAGGGGTTCAAGGATCCCGGCAAATTCTATCTGAAGAACGAGAACGGCGTTCGCACGATCAAGATTTGGAACCGTAAGGACGTGCTCGTTTCAGAAAACACCTATGCTGCTGGTGAAAAACTTCCGTTTGAAGAGATCGTCGTCAAGAAAAAGGACGGCAAAACAAAAGTCATCCATCTCAATAAGGAGCCCGGCCATCCAGACGTCGCCTATTTCGACAAGGATTTCGACTGGAACGACGACTTCCCGCCGCCGCCGGGACATAATGGCGACGGCCATGACGAGCACATCGTCATTATGGGCGCCGGCGACGACATTCCGCATCCGCCGGCCTTCTCATTTGCTAACGGATGCAACGACGATGCTTCAAACGTCATTGTCGATCTTGGCGATGACATCGGTGAGCACCACGTCCACAAACAAGTGATCTGCCTTGATGGCGACGATGCGAAGGATCCCAAAGCACGCGCTGAAACGCTGAAAAAGGCGATTGCGCGCATGGAGGAACGCAAGGCGCGCACCGCCGAGGCGCAGCAAGCCGCGATCAATCGTTTGAAAGAAGAACTGGCGAAGGCCGAGAAAGACGCGAAATAAACCTTCGCGATGCAAACGCAGAAAGGCGGCGCAATGCGCCGCCTTTTTTTATGCGGCGATCATCTTTTCTGTTTCGGCCCAGAGCTTTGCCGCTTCTGATGGATCGACCGCATAAGGCTGGACTTCTGCCCAGCGCGGGCTCTCGGCGCCGCCAAGCTTGGCGATGTTGCAATCCTCGCAATAGACGCCGCCCTTGCCGTCTAGCAGCGATGACGTAGCCGCAAAAATCGTTGTTGAGGCGCCCTGTTCGGGCGTCTTGAACATCGCCTTCGCCATTTCCGACAACTCGCCGTCAGGGCCGAGCCAGCCAAGCGCAATCATCTCTTCGGTTTCGAGATGACGCTGCAAGGGCGTCTGAATACCGCCCGGATGCACTGCAAACGCCCTTACGCCTTTATCTTTCATGCGGCGGTCAAGCTCGACAGCGAAAAGCGCGTTCGCCGTCTTCGACTGCCCGTAGGCGACCCATTTGTCGTAAGGATCTTTTTCAAAATGAATGTCATGCCAGCGGATCGGCGAAATCTTGTGGCCGGTCGATGACAGCGAGACGATGCGCGCGCCATTCGCAGCGGCGAGTAACGGCGCCAAAATATCCGTCAGCACGAAATGTCCGATATGGTTCGTGCCGAATTGCAACTCCCAACCTGGGCCGATGCGCGTTTCGGGGCACGCCATGACGCCGGCATTGTTGATGAGAAGATGGATCGGCTTCGCCGAGGCGACGACATCGGCTGCGAATTTTTGAACGCTCGTCAAATCGCCAAGGTCCATTTCGCCAATCGAGATTTTCCCGGCAACGCAGCTTAGCGCTTCTTTCGCCTTGGCGGCATTGCGCGCCGGGACAAGCACTTCCGCGCCAGCCGAAGCGAGCGCCCGCACGGTTTCAAGGCCGAGCCCCGAATAACCGCCGGTGACGATCGCAAACTTGCCGGATAGATCGACGCCATCGATCACTTCCATCGCAGTCGACTTTGCCCCGAAGGGCGAATTCAACGGGGCCTGCGGCGTTGTCATGGCTGCACCCCGAAATGGGCGATTGAGGAATAGGCAACGCCGCCATCAACGGCGATCGTGTCGCCGATAACATAGTCGCCGGCGCGGCTTGCCAGGAAGATCGCCGCGCCCGCCATATCTTCCGGCTCGCCAATACGGCCTGCGGGTACATTCGCCGCCACCGCGTCGCCATGATCGCGCGCCGCGCGGTTCATTTCAGACGCAAAGGCGCCCGGCGCGATGCCTGCAACACAAATATTGTCGTTGACGAGCCGCGCCGCCATGCGCCGCGTTAAATGAATGAGCGCGGCTTTCGACGCCTGATAGGGATAGGTCTCCCACGGGTTGATGCGAATGCCGTCAATCGAGGCGATCATGATAACCTTGCCGGGTTTTTCTTTTGTCGCCCCGGCTTTCAACTTTTCGTGGAAAGCCTGGGTCAAAAAGAAAGGCGACTTGACATTGAGGTCCATGACCTTGTCCCAGCCGCTTTCAGGAAAGTCGTCAAAATCGGCGCCCCACGCGGCACCGGCATTATTGACGAGAATATCAAGCGAGGTTTCTGTGCGCGAATAAGCGCGCTCCAGCGTCTTACAGCCGTCAATCGTCGAGACGTCCTGCGGCAGCGCAATGCATTTTCCATATTGCGACAGCTCATCGGCCGCCGCCTCGCATTGATCGATCTTACGTGAAGAGATGTAAACGCGCGCGCCATGCTCCAGGAAGCCGCGCGCGATCATCTTGCCGATACCGCGCGAGCCGCCGGTTACGAGCGCCGTGCGGCCTTCAAGGGAGAAAAGGTTTTTCATGGAAACTCCAGAATATTTCTATCATTTGCAAATGGATACATCACGTGGGCGTTGAGAGCACCCTTTCTCAGCAGCGATTATTCAATCCAAGAGCATAAAATGGCGACTTTATTCCGCTCCGAATTTTTCGCGCCATTCTGCGAGCTGCTCGTCCTCGATCTTCTTGAAGAGCACGTCAGGCAAAGAAATTTCCGAGCCGGGTTTGAGGAAATTGAGCGCTTCCATAGCCGAGGTCGGCCATTTGCCGGCTTCTTTCGGATCAAGGCCGAAGACCGCAAACATTTTCTCCGATGTGAACGGGATGACCGGCGCTGAAAGCGCTGCGAACAACGCAATCAAGTTGAAGCCGGCGCGGACCGCCGCGGCGGCGCGCGCAGGGTCCGCCTTGAAGGCCGTCCAGGGCGCCGCGACTTGAAGATATTCATTGCCCGCGACCCAGACGCCGCGCAGTTCCGCAAACGCTTTCCGGAATTCCATTGCATCAAGCGCGGCGGTATAGGCGGCGATCTTTTCATCGAGATCGGCGATCAGCTTTTCTTCCGTCTCGCCATACTCGCCGTCAGCCGGCACAACGGCGCCGAATTTTGAATTGCCGAAGCGCGTAATCCGATTGACGAAATTGCCGAGCACGTCAGCGAGATCCTTGTTCACGACGCCCGCAAAGTGCTCAAGCGTGAATGAGGCGTCATCAGACTCCGGCGCATTCGCCATCAAATGCCAACGCCAATAATCAGCCGGCAAAAGCTCTAACGCCTGATCCATGAAAATGCCGCGGTTCTGACTCGTAGAGAATTTGCCGCCATACCATGTGAGCCAGTTTAATGACTTCAGCGTGTCGACGGTCTTCCATGGCTCGCCTGAGCCGAGGAGAGTCACCGGGAATGAAACCGTGTGGAAGGCGACATTGTCCTTGCCCATGAATTGCACATAAGTGACATCGCCTGCGCCTTCGTCGGTGCGCCACCATGAGCGCCAGTCGCGGCCAGCGCCGGCTTCGGCCCACTCCTCCGTGCAGCCGATATATTCAATCGGCGCGTCGAACCACACATAGAAGACCTTCGCCTCAAATCCGGGACGCGGCTTGCCGTCCTTTTCAACCGCCACGCCCCAGTAAAGATCGCGGGTGATCGAACGATCCTGCAGGCCTTCCTTGAGCCACTTGCCGGCGATCGCTTTTGTCAGCGCCGGCCATGCGGGTTTTGATGCGACCCAGTCGGCGATCTTTTGCTGCATCTTCGATTGCAAGAGATAAAGGTGACGCGTTTCGCGCACTTCGAGATTGCGCGAACCGGAAATTGACGAGTAAGGATTTTTCAACTCGATCGGATCGAGCAGGTTGCCGCAGCTGTCGCACTGGTCGCCGCGCGCTTTTTCGTAGCCGCAATGCGGACAGGTTCCCTCGACATAGCGATCAGGCAAGAAGCGCTGATCGTCAATCGAATAGATCTGCCGGTCCGTGCGTTCTTCAATAAGGCCGTTCGCTTCAAGAGCCGCCGCGAAATGTTGCGTTAAACGCGCGTTGGGCGCGTTTGACGAGCGGCCGAAATGATCAAAGGAAAGGCCGAAAGCATCTCCGGCCTGTTTTTGTATTTCATGCTGCACGGCGCAATATTTCTCAACGGATTGCCCGGCGGCGCGCGCCGCAAGCTCAGCCGGCGTTCCGTGCTCGTCTGTCGCACAAAGGAACAACACGTCATCGCCGCGCGCCCGCGCAAAGCGCGCATAGACATCAGCCGGCAACATCGAGCCGACGAGATTGCCGAGATGCTTGACGCCGTTGATATAGGGAAGCGCAGATGTGATGAGAATACGGGCCATGGGAGCGGGTCTTCGGTTAACAAGCGTCGTTAACTGGGGCCTATAGCCTTTCGCTGCAAGTCGGAACAAGGCTCGCACAGCCCTCGTCTGGCCAAATCCTTGAAACCTACCCTCTCAGAAAACCAACTTCGCGCCAATCCGAGGGCCAGATGTTTCAATTCAAGACGCTTTTTGCTGTAACCGCCGCCGCATTCACGCTTTCTTCAGCCGCCGAAGCCGCACTCGTCACCGTCAGGGATAATCCTGATAATGGCGGATCGGTATTCGCATCCGGCCTCGGACGCAGCGTTTCGATCATCGACGATGGTCAGAGCCGCAATGTCGGGGCCGGCGTTTTTAGCCTGCAATATCAGTCGGGCGGCGTGTGGAATGACATCCTCACCTTCTGCCTTCAACTCGACGAGCATTTAACGCTGCCGAAGGATCACACGCGCGTCAGCGGCGCCAGCTATTTTCCGGATGCGGCCGACCGGAATTCACTCGGCGTTCTCTACGGCAACTTCTTGACGCCGGCGACAGGCCTGCAGAACTCAACGACCGCCGCTGCATTGCAGTCGATCATTTGGGAAATCACCAAGGACGGTTCCAGCGCGTTCGATCTCTCTTCCGGCGCATTCCAGTTACGCTCGCAAGACGTGCTCGCGGAAGCAAATTCACTTTGGAGCATGATTGTCAGCGGCAATTACAACGCGGTCCGATTCGATGTGTTCGCCGCAGACGGCACGCAGGATCTAATCGTGTCGCAGGTTCCCATACCCGGCGCCGCTTTCCTATTCGGCAGCGTTCTGGCCGGTTTTTCTTTCTCGCGCCGCCAACGCAAACGCCCAACGCAAGCAGGGCTCGCTTGAGTTTGGCAGAAAAATTGAAGCGGTCGCTCGAAGAAAGAGTTTGTTAACCGTGATCCGCCGCCGTCTGTATCGATTTGGGATTCTCAGCGCGTCGCTGACCGTGCTCAGTATCATTCTGGCATTCGCGCTGGGCTATCGTTCGACAGCGCTCGATGCGAAGGAAGTCCAGTATTCGCCGCTTATCCCGCGTGCTGACCTCGACGCGCCAATTGAAATGTTTGCATTCAATACAGAACAATTAAGCGAGCGTGTTCCCCTCAATCCAGATTGCACCGCGCCCTGTTTTGGCGCTGCGCGAGGCGACGAAAAAGGCGGCGTTCACCTGACGGCGCCGGGCCTTATTATCTTTAACGCCAAATATCCGCCTGCGCCGCCGATCTCGGTTGCGGTTGGCGGCAATTCGACATTGGAAAATGGTGGCGGCGCCTTTGCTCCTGACGCGCGTCAGGAACAGTTTTTGATCGCGCTTGGCTATCCGGCCGGCGGCGGTTCCGTTGGCGGCGGCGCGCCGCCAACTTCAGGACCTTCCGGCGGCGACAATCCGCCCGCGAATAATGGCGGCGGCGATCCGGGACCCGGCTCCGGCGGTTCTGGTCCAGGCGGCGACGAGGAAAACCCGGGCGGCGGCGGTCCGCCAGTGATTTTGCCCCCCATGCTCGATGAGCCTGGCGAAGGCGAGCCGCCTATTATCGATCCTGAAGAAGAGCCGGAAGCCGACCCGCCTGTCGAAACGCCGGCGCCGGGCGGTCTCCTGCTGTTTATGACAGCGATTGCCGGCTTTTCATTCGCGCGCCGCACGCGCGCCTAATCTCGGCGCGCACGTTCGTTCCCTCATTCTTTCGGATATTTCCGGTCCATATAGGCGAGTGATTTGCGAATAATTTTCTCAAGCACGCCGAGATCGACGTCATCAAGCTTGTTGATGTAAAGACAGGACTTTCCAAGCCGATGCTTGCCAAGTTTTGCGTATAGCGGGTCTTTGTCCGCAATGCCGCCCATCACATAAAAGACGATAGCGGTCGAACGCGGCGAGAAACCGGTCCGGCACATATCCCCTTCCCGCCCGCTTTCATATTTATAGTGATAGGAGCCGTATCCGATGATCGACGGTCCCCACATTTTCGGTTTCTCGCCTGTGATCTTTTTAAAAAGAGCAAGTGCAGTTTTCGCGTCCTTACGGCGTTGATCATTGGCGACAGAATTGACGAACTCCGTGACGCTGACCGCGGTCTGTTTTGTTTTTAGTTCGGCCTTCTTTGATTTCCCGGCTTTCTTCGCGGCCGCTTTTTTCTTCGTTGTCCTTTTTGCCGATGCCGCCATGTCCGCTAACCTTTCTTCAGCGCCTCGGCATGCGCCCAGTCCTTGTCAACACGACTGCTTGTCCAGAAATAAGCGGCCGCCGCCAACAAGGTTGGAATTGCGAGCGTTGAAAGCGCCATTCTGAGCGACGTCGTTTCACCATGCGCGCCGGAGAGCGCATCGGAAATCGCGCCGACCCACCACGGCCCCATGCCAAGCGCGATCAAATTGAGGATGAAGAAATAAAGCGCCGTTGCAAAGGCGCGAAACCGGACCGGCGCCAGTGTCTGAATAAGAGCGAATGACGGTCCGAGGTATAGACCAAGGCCGACTGTCAAAAACGCCGACCAGAAAAACGCGAAGAAGGAGGTTGACGCCCAAACGGAAAGAAGACCGGCGGGCGCGGCGATGAGCGCGCCGATAACTGGAACAATCGCGTAGGAAGCTTTCGTCATCTTGCCGAAGCGGTCGGCGAGATAGCCCCCCGCCCATGTGGCGAGGCCGTAAACGACGCCATTGATGACCGAAAGCGGCAACGTGATTTGCTGGTAACCGAGCTCATAGGTGCGGCGATAAAAATCGACGACCCATGCGCCCATTCCATAGCCGGCGAAAGAAAAAAACGTTGTGCCTGCGACGATGCCCCAGAAAGTCGGAATGCGCACCAGCGTTCTGATGCCTTCCTTGAAAGGAATGTCTGCGCTTTTGTGTCCGTCGACAGCGCCGCGTATGGGTTCCCTTACCGTGAGACGAAGAAGCACTGCGAGCAAAATTCCCGGCAGGCCGACAAGCAGGAACGCCTTGCGCCAGCCGAAATTCTCAAGAACGAACCCGCCGGCAAGAAAAGCCAGCGTTTGCCCGAAAGGAATGCCGAGCGAATAAACGGCGAGCGCTGTTGCGCGTTTGCTCTTCGGAAAATAGTCCGAAATGATTGAATGCGACGGCGGCGATCCGCCCGCTTCGCCAATGCCGACGCCAACGCGCGCCAGCGCGAGATGCACCGCGTTGGATGCGACGCCTGATAGAGCGGTGAAGGCCGACCACAGGGCCAGTGAAATCGAGACGATGTTGACGCGGTTCCAGCGATCTGCGGCCCAGGCGATCGGCAGCCCGACCGTGGTATAAAGAATTGCGAAGGCGAAGCCCTTCAAGAGCCCAAGCATCGAATCGGAAAGGCCGAGATCTTCCTTGATCGCCGGCGAGACGATGTTGATGATTTGACGGTCGACGAAATTGAACGTGTAAACGATCGTCAGCAGCGTCAGCACATACCAGGCATAACCGCCGACTTTTTCATCTTTGGGCGCGCTCTCAACGGGCGCCTCCGCAGTTTCAGCCGTCACCGGCCAAACCCGGTGATGCACGAGAAGGCCGAGCGCCCGACCGCCGCCACCGCGCGCGGATTATCGATATTCATCAGCTGGGTTACGGCCGTATTCGGCGTATCGGCGCGGGCAAGGCCTACCGTATAGCGGGCGAGATCCTGCATATCGCGATCATCGAGCCGCTCGTCGAGATCATCGACCATGCAGACGGCCATATCCTTCGGCAGGCCAATCGCCTGAAAGCGATCGAGAAGCGTCGCCCGCGCCGCCGTGGCGCAGCCGACAAGGAGAATCAAACCCGCAACCGCCAGAACTCTCATATTCTCCTCCGCATCACATTGCTGCCATTCGCCTTTTGAGGCGGCGCGGAGCATGGATAAGATGGCGCTGAAGCGCAAGCAGAACCGACACGGGAAATCCATGAAAGCAATGATGAGCACCGCCCCGGGCGGCCCGGAAAGCCTTGTCCTCAAGGAAGTTGAAACGCCGAAACCGGGGCCTGGCGAGGTATTGATCGCGGTGAAAGCCGCCGGCGTCAATTTTCCGGATACGCTCATCATCAAGGATCTATATCAATTCCGTCCGCCGCGCCCCTTTGCGCCCGGCGGCGAAGTTTCCGGCGTTATCGAATCGGTTGGCGAAGGCGTGACGCGATTGAAGGAAGGTGACCGCGTTCTCGCCATGACGCTTTCCGGCGGCTACGCGACGCATCTTGTCGTCAATCAATTCGGCGTCGCGAAGATTCCGGACGAAATGCCTTTCGATGAGGCCGCCGCGTTTTTAATGACCTACGGCACATCGCATTACGCGCTTAAAGACCGCGCGCAATTGAAGGCAGGCGAGTCATTATTCATTCTCGGCGCGGCGGGCGGCGTCGGCGCAGCGGCGATCGAGCTCGGAAAAGCGATGGGCGCCAAAGTCATCGCCGGCGTCTCGTCCGCCGAGAAAGGCGTCTTCGCGCGCGATCTCGGCGCCGACGATATCATCATTTATCCCAAAGACATCGACAAGGACGGCCAGAAGGCTCTTTCGAACAAGATCAAGGAAGCGTCGGGCGGCGACGGCGCCGATGTCGTCTATGACGCAGTCGGCGGCGATTACGCCGAACCTTCCGTACGCGCCCTCGCATGGGAGGGCCGTTTTCTCGTTATCGGATTCCCGGCCGGCATTCCGCGCCTGCCGTTAAACCTCACCCTGCTAAAGAGCTGCCAGATTGTCGGTGTTTTCTGGGGCGCCTTTGTGCAGCGCGACCCGAAACGCCACGCCGAACACGTCGCAGAACTCTTCACCTGGTACAAGGAAGGCAAGATCAAGCCGCGCGTGACAGCGCGCTTTCCTTTAGAACAAGCCAGCGAAGCGTTGCGAATGATCGAGGACCGCAAGGTGCAAGGCAAAGCTGTTTTGATGGTGGAGTAGCGAGATGCGTTTTCTGGCTTTTGTTTTATTGCTTCTCGCCTCGCCCGCCCTCGCTGCCGACGAATGGAAGGCGACGGCGAATGAAGGTGACTATATCGCCCGCAATTTCGAGTTTCGTTCCGGAGAGAGGCTCGATCAATTGCGGCTCCACTATACAACGCTTGGCAAGCCGAAGCGTGACAAGGACGGGCATGTTACGAACGCCGTCATGGTTCTGCACGGCACCGGCGGATCGGGTCATCAATTCTATCGCCCGCAATTTGCAGAAGTTCTTTTCAAAAAAGGCGGGCTGCTCGACCCGGCGAAATATTACATCATTCTTCCGGACGGAATCGGCCACGGCAAATCTTCAAAGCCGAGCGACGGGCTCCACGCAAAGTTTCCGCATTACGGCTATGAGGACATGGTCGCGGCGCAATATGCGCTTTTGACCGAGGGGCTTGATGTCGACCACCTCCGCCTCATCATGGGAACATCGATGGGCTGCATGCACTCCTTCATGTGGGGAGAAGAGCATCCCGATTTTGTCGACGCGATGATGCCGCTTGCGTGCTTGCCTGTTGAAATTGCCGGCCGCAACCGCATGTGGCGCAAGATGACCATCGACGCGATCAAATCTGATCCCGCCTGGATGGACGGCGAATACAAGGATCAACCGAAGGAGGCGCTGCGCACCGTTGCGAGCCTTCTCGTCATTGCCGGAAGCGCCGCCATTCCCTTGCAGGAGGAATATCCGACCCGCGAAGCGGCGGATAAATACGCCGAGGAGCGCATCGCGCAATATGTCGGTGGGATCGACGCCAATGATTTTCTCTATCAGGTCTCGGCGTCAGCCGATTACGACCCTTCCGCCAATCTTGAAAAGATCAAGTCGCGGATCATGTGGGTCAATTCAGCGGACGATTTCATTAATCCCCCGGAACTCGGCATCGCTGAGCGAGAGGCGGCGCGGCTCAAAAACGGGGAATATCACCTCATTCCCGCGAGCGCTGAAACGCATGGCCATGGCACCCACACTTGGGCGGCGCTATGGCAAGACAAGCTTGCCGAACTTCTGGCAAATTCGGAATAAGACAAGCACAATTACTGAAAAGCGGATCAAGGGAGGGGCAAACCATGAAACCATCAATCGCAATGACTGCGCTCGCTATCGCGGCAATGAACGCCGCGCCGGCATTCGCCGGCGACAAGAGGGCCGACACTTCGCGGAAATTCACAGCAGAGCGGGTTTTCGATCTTGAATATGCCGACGACCCGCAAATTTCGCCGAATGGGCGCATCATCGCCTATTCGCGAAAATCGATGGATCGCCAGACCGACAGGATCAAAGGCGATCTTTGGACGATCGATACGTCAAGCGGCGCGCATCGCCCGCTTCTCGACGGCGATAGTTCGGTTTCATCGGCGCGCTGGTCGCCAAATGGCGACCGGCTTTTATATCTCGCGCCCGGCAAAAGCGGCCTTGAGCTGCGCGTTCTTTATGTCGACAGCGGCGAAAGTTTTTCACTTTCTCAACTCCCCGAAGCGCCAAGCGCGCCTGTCTGGTCGCCCGACGGCAAGACGATCGCCTTTTCAATGCTCGTCGCCGAAGACCCGCCAAGTTTTGCAAAATCGCCGAAGAAGCCCGAAGGGGCTGAATGGAACAAGACGGTTCGCGTTTTCGAAAAGATGCAGATACGGTTCGACGGCGCTGGTTACCTTCCTTATGGAACCGAGCATGTCTTTACGATTCCGGCGGAAGGCGGAACGCCGCGTCAGGTGACGAAAGGCGATCATGATTTCGGCAGTCCGGAATGGCTCGACAATCAAACGCTGCTCGTTGTCGGCAATGACGTCGACGACGCTTATCTCGATCCGATTGAAAGCGAAATTTACAAGGTCAATTTGAAAGACCTGTCGACGAAGGCGTTGACGGCGCGCGACGGGCCGGATTTTGCGCCGGCCGCCTCGCCGAACGGCAAGCGCATCGCCTATCTCGGTTATGATGATGAGCTGAAATCCCATCAGGAAACCGATCTTTACGTCATGAACGCCGATGGTTCGGGCGTTCAAAACCTCACCAAGAATTTCAATCGCGGCGTTGACGCCATTGCCTGGCGCGGCGGCGAGATTGTCGGACAGGTCGAAGTTGACGGCGAAATTCATCTCGTCTCCTTCAGCCTTGGCGACGGCGCAAAAACGCTTGTCAGAAATGTCGGCGGCACATCGATTGGCCGCCCGTATGCGCAAGGCGCATTCTCGGTTGCGGCGAATAACGGCGCGATTGCGTTTACGGCCGGTTTCAAGGATCGCCCTGCGGAGGTTGGCTATTCACGCGGCGGTGCGCCGAAAATCATGACGTCGCTCAACGCCGATCTCCTCCCCTATCTCGACATGGCGACGATCGAGGAGGTTAAGGTCAAATCGAAATTCGACGAGCGGGAAATCGAAGCGTGGATCGCAAAGCCCGCCGGTTTCAAGGCGGACGGAACCTATCCGCTCATACTTGAAATTCATGGCGGCCCGTTCGCTATGTATGGTCCGTTCTTCGCGGCCGAAATTCAGCGCTATGCGGCGGAAGGGTATGTCGTCGCATACGTCAATCCGCGCGGGTCGACTGGATACGGCGAGGACTTCGCGCAATTGATCGACCGCGCTTATCCCGGTCACGATTATGACGATCTGATGAGCGTCGTCGATGCGGTCGTTGCGAAAAATTACGCCGATCCGAAACGGCTGTTTGTCACTGGCGGCTCGGGCGGCGGCGTTTTGACCGCATGGATCGTCGGCAACACAGACCGCTTTGCTGCAGCGGTCAGCGTGAAACCAGTCATCAACTGGTCAACGATGGCGCTTACCGCCGATATCGGCGCCTATGTGACGCGCCACTGGATTCGCGCCAATCCGTGGGAGGATCGCGAAATCTACTGGAAGCTTTCGCCGCTTTCACTGGTCGGCAATGTGACGACGCCGACGATGCTGATGGTCGGCGAGGAGGATTATCGAACGCCCGCCTGGGAATCGGAACAATTCTACGGCGCGCTCAAACTGCGCAAGATCGACACCGCCCTCGTGCGGGTTCCGGAGTCGCCGCATTATATCGCCTCGCGCCCCAGCCGGCTGATCGCCAAGACCGACACGATCATGGGCTGGTTCGCCAAATACGATCCCGCAAACGCGAAGGACGAAGAAGGGGCCGACCCGGAAGAATAAGCGCCTGAAGCCATTCAATCGCCGGTCGAATTTCGCTAGCCTCCCGCCAATGGGTCGCGTCCTAATACCCTTTGGCGGGAGATTTCATGAACGCAGCCTCGTTTGAATCGGTTCCGCCCGGTGGAACCCACCAGACGGACGCCGTCATCATCGGCGCCGGTCCATGTGGGTTATTCGCGGTTTTCGAGCTTGGCCTTCTCGGCATCAAGGCCCATGTCATCGACATTCAGGACAAGCCCGGCGGTCAATGCGCCGAGCTTTACCCTGAAAAGCCGATCCTCGACATTCCGGGCATTCCGGCAATCACCGGCGGCGATCTCGTCACGCGGCTGATGGAGCAGATCGCGCCTTTCGGCGCCGTATTTCATTTGAATGAAATGGCCGACAGTCTCGACAAGACGGAAACCGGCTGGCGCCTCAAGACCGATCTCGGCACCGTCATCAATTCTAAGGTCGTTGTCATCGCGGCGGGCGGCGGTTCGTTCACGCCGAAGAAACCGCCGATCCCTGGCATCGACGATTATGAAGGCAAGTCGGTTTTTTACGCCGTCAGAAAGCGCGACGCGTTTGAAGGAAAGACGATCGTCATCGCCGGCGGCGGCGATTCAGCGCTCGACTGGACGGTCAATCTTGAGCCGATCGCAAAACACATCACGCTTGTTCACCGCCGCGACGAATTTCGCGCGGCGCCAGAGACTGTCGACAAGATGCGCGCGCTCGTCGACGCCGGCCGCGTTGATCTCAAGATCGCTCAGATCAAAGGCCTCGAAGGCGCAAATGGCCAGATCGCCGGCGTCGCGACTGAAAACGCCGACGGCGCCAGCGTCATTCCTTGCGATACGATGCTCGCCTTTTACGGCCTGACAATGAAGCTGGGGCCGATTGCAGAATTCGGGCTCAATCTCCATGAGGAGCGCATCAGCGTCGATACGGAAAAATTCGAGACCTCAGCGCCGAGCATTTTTTGTGTCGGCGACATGGCGAATTATCCCGGAAAGCTGAAGCTAATCCTGTGCGGCTTTCATGAATCCGCGTTAATGAGCCATGGCGCGTTTCACTATGTCTTCCCGGACAAGAAACTTAAATTTCAGCACACGACTTCGTCGAAGACGCTGCAACGCGCAATCGCCGGTTCCGCGCCGGAGTGACCTAGCCTTCCGAAATCTGCTTTAACGCCGCTGCAAGCTTTTCCTTGCGTTCAGTAAAGGCGACGCGGCGTTCGCGGTTTTCTTCAACGATTTCAGCCGGCGCGCGCTCGACAAAATTCTTGTTGGCGAGTTTCTTGTCGATGCCGTCGATTTCCTTCTCGCATTTTTCGATTTCCTTGGAAAGGCGCGCCTTCTCCGCAGCGATATCGATAATGTCAGCGAGCGGCAGCGCGAAAACACGGCCTTCATGCACAATCTGCACGGCGCCTTTCGGCGCCGTTTCCGCATTATGAATGCCGTCGATGCGCACGAGTCTCGAGATGAGATCTCCATACGCATCAAGCCGAAGAGACACTTCCGGCCCTGCATTGACGGCCACGAAGGGGATCTTCGCGCCGGCGGGCACATTCATTTCCGCGCGCGCCGACCGCACCGCCGTGATGAGACCGATGAGCCAGTCAATTTCCTCCGCGCTTTTTGCATAGGCCGCCTCGATCGGCGCGCCCTTGATCGAAAGACCGCCTGATTTTTTGACCGAAGCGTCCGGCATATGCGGCCATTCAGCCTCGACCAGCATCGACTTGCCGTCGCCATAGCTCTTCCATAGCTCTTCGGTGATGAACGGCATGAACGGATGCAAAAGCCGCAAGACGCCGCTCAAAACGAAAGCTGTCGTTTTTCTGGTTTCATCCTTGGCCGGACCGTCTTCGCCCATGAGGATCGGTTTTGCGAGTTCAACATGCCAGTCGCAGAAAACGTTCCAGACGAATTTATAGAGCGCGCCCGCCGCGTCGTTGAAGCGATAAGTTTCAAGCGCGGCTGTCGTCTCAGCCGCCGCCTTGCCTGCTTCATGGATAATCCATTGATTGAGCGTTTCATTGACCGAAGCGGGATCAAACGCCGGATCGAACGCGCATTCATTCATTTCGCAAAAGCGCGCTGCATTCCACAATTTCGTGCCGAAATTGCGGTAGCCTTCAACGCGCGCTTCGGAAAGGCGGATGTTGCGTCCCTGTGCGGCCATGGCGGCAAGCGTGAAGCGCAGCGCATCGGCGCCGTATTTGTCGATCAGAGTCAGGGGATCGATGACGTTCCCCTTCGACTTCGACATTTTCTGGCCTTTCTCGTCGAGGACGAGCGCATGAATATAAACGTCTGAAAACGGCGCCTTCTTCATGAAATGCGTGCCCATCATCATCATCCGCGCGACCCAGAAGAAAATGATGTCGAACGCCGTGACGAGAACGCTTGTTGGATAGTGAAGCTTCAATTGCGGCGTCTCATCTGGCCAGCCGAGCGTTGAGAACGGCCAGAGCGCCGATGAGAACCATGTGTCGAGCACGTCTTCGTCGCGCACAAGAAGCGGCCCCTCACCCTCTCCTCGCGCCATCGCGTCGATGTCTTCAAGCGTGTAGCCTTCTTCGGTGTATTTGATAACCGCCTGTTTGAAGGCCTCATCTTCCGTCTCGGCCACGAACACATGACCGTCCGGTCCGTACCAGGCCGGGATCTGGTGGCCCCACCAGAGCTGGCGCGAAACGCACCAAGGCTCGATGTTTCGCATCCACTGGAAATAGGTCTTCGTCCAGTTTTCCGGAACGAAACGCGTCTCGCCGTCTTCAACGGCCTCGATCGCTTTTTTCGCGAGGCGCTCGGCATCGACATACCACTGATCCGTCAGCATCGGCTCGATGACAACGCCGGAGCGATCGCCAAAGGGCTGCATGATCTTCTTGTCTTCGACCTTGATCAAAAGCCCGCGCGCGTCAATGTCCTCTACAACAAGCTTGCGCGCCTCAAAACGGTCAAGGCCGCGATATTTTTCAGGGATATAATCGTCATCGCGCATGCGCGCATGTTCGTCCATCAAGACATAGAGTTTAATGTCGTTACGGACCGCCACTTTGTAGTCGTTGAAATCATGCGCGCCGGTAATCTTCACGGCGCCCGAACCGAAGTCGGGATCGGGATAATCGTCGGTGATAATCGGAATATAACGATCGGCGAGCGGCAGCAGGCATTTCTTCCCGACGATCGGCGCATAACGCTTGTCGGACGGATGCACCGCAACGGCGCCGTCGCCAAGCATGGTTTCAGGCCGCGTTGTCGCAATCGAAATATAGTCGCGCGTTTCCCATTCGGTCGGATTCCCTTCCTCGTCATAAGCGATCGGGAATTCATAAGTCTCGCCATTTTCGAGCGGATATTTGAAATGCCAGAAATGGCCGTCGACTTCGGTATTCTCAACTTCAAGATCTGAAATCGCGGTCAGGAATTTCGGGTCCCAGTTCACCAGCCTTTTATCGCGATAGATGAAGCCCTCGCGATAAAGCTGGACGAACACTTTCTTCACCGCTTCGGAGAGACCTTCATCCATGGTGAAGCGCTCGCGGCTCCAGTCGCAAGAAGCGCCGAGACGCTTTAGCTGCGTGATGATTGCGCCGCCGCTTTCCTCTTTCCACGCCCAGACTTTCTCGACGAATTTTTCGCGGCCGATTGCCGTGCGCTTTGGCTCCTGGCGCTCCATCATCTGGCGTTCGACCACCATCTGCGTCGCGATGCCGGCATGGTCCATTCCCGGCTGCCATAGAACCGACCGGCCGCGCATGCGTTCAAACCGGCAAAGCACGTCCTGCAGCGTGTTATTGAGCGCGTGGCCCATATGGAGACTGCCGGTGACGTTCGGCGGCGGGATCACGATGGTGAAAGGATCGCCCTCGCCCGAGGGCTCAAACGCGCCTGATTTCTCCCACGCCTCATAAAGGCGGGCTTCTGCGGATTGGGGGTCGAATGACTTGTCGAGCATGGCGAGATCAACTGTGAAAAATTGAAGGATTGAGGGCTTTTAACTCGAAGTTTCGCAAGTGCAAAAGAAAGGCGGCGACGGACGAGGCGCAAACAAAAAAGCCGGCGTCGCCGCCGGCTTTTTGAAATCCCTGAGGGACGCGCTTACCGCCGGCGGCGAGCGACGCGCTGGACTTCTTCTTCAACCTTGTCCTCGACAATCTGGGCGAGGTTGGAGTTGAGCCAGTCCTTGATCATCGGCTTCAGCATCGCGACAACGATGTCCTCGAGCGTGCGGCCCTCGCCATCGGTAACCCGTACCGATTCTGAAAGACTCATGAAGGCTGCCGTGGCGGCGGTGGCGGTCGCTTCGCCAACCATTGCGCCTTCATCCTCATCGAAAGCTTCGGCGACATTTTTCTTTATCATTTCAACATCTTCCGTTGCGAATTTCTCTTCATTTCGAACCGGCGCAGCAGCGGTTGGCGCTGGCGCGACAGCGGCTGGTTGAGGGCGCGGCGGTTCTGGCCGGCGAACCGGTTCCGGACGAGGCGTTTCACTCCGGGAGGACCCGGCGCTCTGCGCCGGCTCTTCTTCGTCCTCCGAAATAATCCGGCGGATCGAGGCGAGGATCTCCTCCATGCTCGGCTCTGCTTGTGGGTTGCTCATAGAATGAGACGTCCTGTCCTACGGCGCATGGGCGCTCGGTCTCGCCGGGCGCTCTTAGCCATTGTTCTCAGCCGCTTCGCGGCAAGGTGCAACCCTCTGATTGAGCGTTCGTTAACGCGCCAGGCCGGTTCTATTCGGCTGCGCCGTCGGGCCCGAGAACGCCCATCGCAGCCAGAAGCTGAAAAGTCGCCAGGCGGGCGTCATGCTGAGCGTTGGCGAGGGCGACCTCGGCGTTCAGATATTCCTGCTCTGCGTTCAGTACGTCGAGCGTCGTGCGCGTGCCGAGCTGGGCTTCGCGGCGAACGCCTTTCAGCGCCAGATCATTGGCGTCGAGTTGGGCCGTCGCCGAAGAAATATTGGCGCGGGCGGCGGAAAGCTGCTCCCAGGCGCTCGTCACCTGCGCCTTGGCGCCGCGTTCTGCCTCGTCAATCCGTCTGCGGTCAGCTTCATTGGCGGCCTTCGCCTCGCGCACGCGGCTGAGATTAAGCCCACCTAGAAAAATCGGCGCCGTTACGCGGACGCCATAGGCGAATTGCTCATTGCGCGAGATAAAGGTCGATGGCTGATCTGCATACTGATAACTGGCTGTAAGCGATACGGTCGGTGAAAATGCACCCTTGGCGACTGCGACATTTCGGCGGGACGCCTCTTCTGTAAACTTCGCGCGCAACACCGTAGGCGAGGCCGCATCGGCGACCGAAAGCGCTTCTTCAAGCGTCGCGGGCGCCTGCGGCAATGAAGGGTCTTTTTCGAGCGTGCCCGGCGTATCACCGATAATCCTTGCAAACGCTGCGCGGCTCACAGCAAGACGCGCTTGCGCCGTCGTTAATTGCGCACGCGCCTGTGCGAGGCGCGCATCTGCTTGCGCAACATCGGTCTTGGTCACTTCGCCGACATTGAAGCGGACATTCGCTTCGCGTTGCTGGCTGACCAGAACCTCGACATTATTAGTGGTCGATTCATAAACAGCCATATCGCGCACAACGTCGAAATAGGCGCGCGCCGCATCGACCAAGACGGATTGTTCAACCACTGAAAGCTGGGCGCCGCCCGCCTTTACCGATGAGCGCGCCGCCTTGATCGCATTGTAATTGCGAAGGCCGGTGAAAATCGGCTGGCTCGCCTGCACGCCTGCATCAGCTGTGTTGAATTTGAAATCCTGCGACGGCGCCGGGGCCGCGGCCGGATTGAACGCCGTTGAGTTGACGGTTTGGGTGATGTCATTGCGGACATAACCGGCATTCGCCGATATTTGCGGCAAAGCGTTCGCCCATGCCTGCGCCTTTTGCTCTTTCGTGCCTTTCTGGCGCGCGCGTTCAGCAGCGATGGTCGGATTTGTCCGATACGCCATCGACAGCGCTTCTTCGAGCGTTTGCGCCGAAGCGGCGGGGGCTAATATGCATGTCGCGGCAATCCCCGCGACGAAAGCGGTACGCTTCATCACACACCTCTATGACCCGGCGATTTTTACCGCACGGTGCAATTCTGCTGGCGTCGCCCCCCTACGGCAACCCGCAAATAACGTTAGAACACGAAGGCTTTCGGTCTTGTAAAGCCTTTAAGC
>JAWKVJ010000006.1:0-97728 GCA_041398085.1 Parvularculaceae bacterium | reverse complement strand
TCGCACTGTTTCAACTTGGGTCCTCTCAGCTCGCCGCTTGCGCGATAAAAAGGCGAAGGGCCTTTGGCCCTGAACCTACGCCATTTGCTCCCCATTCCAGAGACAGTCCTGCTTTTCATAAACTTGTGAATTGCAATTTGCAAGTTATTGAAGGATGGTTTGCCAACCTGCCCCTGCGGCGCGAAGCGGGTTCTTGTCCCCGCCGGGAGGACGCCTCCGCCCGGAAATTCCGCTTCGCGCCGCGCTTTTCGGATTAAAACGCCATCCATCGAAGGAGAGAAAAATGGCTGATCCCGTCCGCATTTATGGTCTTCCGCTTTCGCAGAATGTCAGAAAGCCGCTGTCGGTCGCGCATCATCTCGGCATTGAGGTTGAAAACGATCCGCTGCGCCCGAATGAAGAAGGCGTTGTCGCCGTCAATCCTTGCGGGCGCATCCCGGCGATGGACGACAATGGTTATCTTCTCGGTGAATCCAACGCGATCATGATCCATCTGGCGCGCAAGGTTCCGAACAATCTTTATCCCGCCGACCCGAAGCTTTGCGACCGCGTCAATTTCTTCCTGTTCTGGGACGTCGCGCATTGGACGCCAGCCTATCAGCCGATCCAGTTCGAACGCGTCGTCAAACGCGCTTTCGATCTTGGCGAATGCGACGAGGCCGCCGTTGAAGCGGCAATGGTCAAACTCACGCGCGAGGCGACTTTCCTCAACAATTACCTTGAAGGGCGCGAATGGCTCGTCGGCGATGCGCCGACGCTTGCTGATTTCGCGGTCGGCTGCGGCCTCACCCACGCGGAAGGCATGGATCTGCCGCTCCGCGACTATCCGAACATCCTCGCCTGGAATGCGCGCGTCAAAAATCTCGACGGCATGAAAAAGACGGCGATCTGAGGCGTTCCCCTTGGCCTGGCAGGCGAAACGGGCGACTTTTCCCGTTTCGTAAGCCAGGCCGTGGCAGATGACGTCAACAGCAAAAAAACTTAGCCCGCTTTGCGCGCGCGATCCTGAAGAAGCGCACCGCGCGGCGACCCAGCTTGAGCTTTTCTTCGATCTTGTCAGCGTCATCGCCATCGCTGCGATCGCCGCGGGCCTTCACCACGCAATTGCCGAGGGCCACGGGTTCGAAAAGCTTCCGGTTTTCATTTTCTTTTTTATCGCCGCCTGGTGGGCATGGATGAATTTCACCTGGTTCGCCTCCGCCTTTGACAATGACGGACCGCTCTATCGCCTGCTTGTCATGGTCATCATGGCGGGCGAGCTGATCTTTGCGGCCGGCGCCGGGCATATGTTCGAAACGCTTGATGTCGGCTGGGGCGTTATCGGCTGGACGGTCATGCGCGCCGGCATGGCATCGCTCTGGTTTCTGACCGCCATGAATCCGGAATGGCGCGCAACCGCGCTGCGCTATGGATTTGGCATTCTTGTCGCGCAGGGATTGTGGATCTTGTTCTATTTCCTGGCGCCGCGCGATTTGCATTCATTCTTGTTGTTCGGCTCATTTTGTTTCCTGTTTGAGTTTTTTGTGCCGCCTTTCGCCGAGCGTGCGCGCGCAACGCCGTTTCACCGTCATCACATTATTGAACGGTATGGACTTTTGACCATTATCTCGCTCGGCGAAATCATGCTGTCGATAAGCCTTGGATTTGGTTCGCTCTATGAAGGCGCCGAACATGGACTTCCCCTTGGCGCGATCTCGACGGCCCTGTCAGCGTTCGTCATCGGGTTTTCGTTATTCTGGATCTATTTCGTCGAAGAAGATCATTTGCCCAACCGAAATTTCTGGACCGCTTTCATCTGGGGTTATGGCCATCTTTTCATTTTCGCGACGATCGCCGCCATTGGCGCGGGCGTCGCGGCCGAGCTCGATCTTGTTGCGCGCCATAGCGCCGTGAGCGCCTCGGTTCTCGCCTGGTGGCTTGGCGCGCCGCTCGCGCTTTTCTGTTTCTTTCTGTGGATCGTGCGCGACCGTTATTTCGATCTCGGCTTTCGCGGATTCGCGCTGCCCGCAATCGCGGTCGTGTCGCTCGCCGCCGCGGCCGCCGGCGCATCAACGCCGATGTTCGCCGTGATTGCCGTTGTCGGGGTTTTGTGGCGCGTTCCGATGCGCCTGGCGGCGCTTGACGGCGGCGCTTGACGGCGGCGGGAGATTGCGGTCGAAGGCGGGCGAGTAACAAACCGGCGCCGTCATGACCGAGAATACGCACCTTACTTTTCAGGACCTTATTCTGACGCTCCAGAATTACTGGGCGGGCAATGGCTGCGTCATTCTCCAGCCTTATGACATGGAAATGGGGGCGGGAACGTTCCATCCGGCGACGACGCTGCGCTCGCTTGGCCCGAAACCATGGAACGCGGCCTATGTGCAGCCTTGCCGGCGGCCGACCGACGGGCGTTATGGCGCGAACCCCAACCGCTTCCAGCATTATTATCAGTTTCAGGTCGTACTGAAGCCGAGCCCTGAAAACATTCAGGATCTTTATCTTGGCTCGCTCGACGCGATCGGCGTTGACCGCTCCGTGCACGACATAAGGTTTGTCGAGGACGATTGGGAAAGCCCGACGCTTGGCGCCTGGGGTCTTGGCTGGGAAGTCTGGTGCGACGGCATGGAGGTGACGCAGTTCACCTACTTCCAGCAGGTCGGCGGCTTCGACTGCAAGCCGGTGACGGGCGAGATAACCTACGGGCTTGAACGCCTCGCCATGTATATTCAGGGCGTCGATAATGGCTTCGACCTTGTCTATGGCGGCCGAAAGCCCGACGGCTCGCCCTTCACCTATGGCGACGTTTTCCATCAGAACGAGGTTGAGCAGTCGCGCTATAATTTCGAGCTTGCAAATACCGACGTCCTGTTCCGTCAGTTCAAGGAAGCAGAAGACGCCTGCAAGGCTATTCTCGCAGCCGGGACTTACCCGCTTCCCGCTTACGAACAGTGCATCAAGGCCTCGCACATCTTCAACCTCTTGGATGCGCGCGGCGTCATTTCTGTCGCCGAGCGGCAGAGCTACATTCTCCGTGTGAGGACGCTTTCAAAAGCATGCTGCGAGGCTTGGCTCGACAGCCCGCAAGGCGCAAGCGGCGCGCCGGGCGTCGTCGATTATTCAGCGGCGTAAGACGCAAGCGGAACATCCTCGCGCGAGCGCGCAGCTCCTATACAACCGATTCCATGTCGAAAATCATTTAAGCGGCGCTTCGGCCTTCCTATATTTAAGGGTGGAGGCGCTGAACGCTCAGCAGAGCGGACGGTCATTCGCAACACGAGCCTGAAGGAGGCTTATCATGCGTGCAATTCTTCTCATTATCGGCTGGGTGCTGACGATTGGCGCGGCGGCGAATGCGGCCTTCGCCGGCTGGGCGCTCGTGCTGATCGGCCAAGGCGGTTTCACCGACTGGGGGATGTCAGTCGACGCCATGATCGCCGATCACGCGCAATTCCTCGCCTGGGTGAAGCCTTTCGCAAATTCATTCTTGCCGGCGCATTTTGTTGAGTGGATGTTTGCAACGCCGGCGCTCGTCGTCTTCCCGTTGCGCGCCATCATCGCCGGCCTTCTCGGCATGTGGGCGCTGAAAGCGGCGCGGCGCTAGAAAAACCGCCATTTCAATTAATGCTCCCGCAATGACGCGTTCAATGCGGGAGCATGCTACAATTAGCGGCCCGATGTTGAACGAGGTCGCGATGCCCGAAAAACTGAAACTTCCGCTGACTGGCGGCTGCCAGTGCGGCGCGCTGAAATATGAATTGTCAGAGCCGCCGCTTTTATCGACCGCCTGCCATTGCACCAATTGCCAACGCATTACCGCAAGCGCCTTTGCAGTGACCTTTGTCGTCCGCGAAGAGACGATGTCCTATGTCAAGGGCGCGCCGAAGGAAGTGCGTTGGAAAGCCGATAGCGGCGTGACGCGCGTCGGCTATTTCTGCCCTGATTGCGGCGTCAGGATCGCCCATGCGCAAGAACCGTCCAATGGATTTTATTCGCTGCGCGCCGGCACGCTTGACGAGCAGCGCCTCGCCCGGCCCGCCGCACATGGCTGGCTCCAGAGCAAGGCCGCCTGGTTTACGCCGCCTGCCGATGATCTCCAGTTCGACCGCCAGCCGGCAGATTACGCGCCGATCGCCGCGCTCTGGCGCGAGCGCATGGCGGCGATCTTCGAGCTTTAGAAATTCCTCATTTGCGGCGGGGCGCTTTTCCTGCCGCGCGGCGCAGCCTATCCTCTGCACCCTGAGCGTCAGTGGAGGGATCAATGCCGAAGCTCAATTGGATCGCGGTCGCCGCCGCGTCAGTCGCGTTCTTCCTTGTCGGTTTTATCTGGTATGGCGTCCTGTTCGAAGACGCATGGATGGCCGCCAAGGGCATCCCGGCCGAACCCGAAGACGCCGGCAATCCAAGCTGGATGCTGGTCGGTTTCATCATAACGGTTATGCAGGTCGTCGGTCTTGCGATGGCGCTGAAATGGAAGGGCGCGGCGGGGCCCGCCGCTGCGGCGACAACCGCGGCGACTTTATGGGCGCTCTTCGCGCTCCCTTTCACGCTTTACGGCTATATTTATTCGCTCGATCATAATTCCACGCTGTTGATGATCGACGCCAGTCACCTGCTGGTTGGCTGGATCGTCTCGGCGATCGTCCTGTCGCTGTTCAAATAACGGCGGCGTTCAGCTAGAAGGGCCTCCGAAAAGAGCGGGGGCCCTCCTTTGGCGAAGCGGCGCAAAAGGCGCATAAAAAAAGCGGATGTGAAACGGGCGGGCGGCGTCGCCGGCGCGGCGTTGAAGCTTGCGATTGCGCTCGTCTTCGCCGCGCCCTTTGCCGGCGCGTTTCTTTACAAAGTCGTTGCGCCGCCCGGCACATGGACAATGCTCGAACGGAAAATGTCCGGCGACGTCATCATTCATCCATGGACGCCGATTGAGAAAATCTCGCCCGATCTCGTGCGCGCCGTTATCGCAGCGGAGGATTCGCGCTTTTGCGAACATCGCGGCATCGATTATGAGGCCGTTCAGAAAGCGGCCGAACAGAACGCCAAAGGCGGCAAGCGCCGCGGCGGTTCGACGATCTCGCAGCAAACGGCGAAGAATGTTTTCCTGTGGACTGGCGGCGGCTATTTACGGAAAGCGTTTGAAGCCTGGTTCACCATTGTTTCGGACGCCGTCTGGGGCAAGCGGCGCACGATGGAGATTTATCTCAACGTCGCCGAATGGGGCGATGGGCGTTTCGGCGCCGAGGCCGCCGCGCAAGCCTTGTTCAAGAAACCGGCAAGCCAATTGACGAAAGACGAAGCCGCGCGCCTCGCCGCAATCCTTCCAAGCCCCAATAAATGGCGCGCCGTCAATCCGGGGCCTTATGTGCGTTACCGCAGCGGCGTCATCCGCAAGCGGATGGATATCGTCCGCCGCGACGGGCTCGATCAATGCGTGCTCGGCAAGGGAAAGTGAAGCCGGAGAATTGGCGCGGTGGCGGCGAAGCGCGTAAGCTTGGCGCAAAAGGAGAGTGTTTATGCCCGAACCCCATATCGCGCAGCGCGCCCCGATCGCCGTCGATGTCGAGGAAGGCAAGGCCTATTTCTGGTGCGCTTGCGGGCGCTCAAAGACGCAACCCTTTTGCGACGGCTCGCATAAGGGAACCGAATTCACGCCCGTCAAATATTCGGCTGACGCGTCAAAGCGCGTCTTCTTCTGCTGCTGCAAGCACACGAAAGACCAGCCCTTCTGCGACGGCTCGCACAAGACGGTCTGATGGAGGCTGGCGTCTTCTTCCCATGAAAACGTAGAGCGTTCGCCCGGCATCTCCTTGTGTCATCCCGGAATTTGCAGAGCAAATATCGGGGATCCATCTTCCCTTGTTCTCTAATGGATTCCGGGTTCCGTCTTCGACGGCCCCGGAATGACGGGAGAGCATGGAACGGCGCCCCCAAAAGCGTCCGGCGCCTTCAATTCGGCGACGAGGGTCGTTAGAAGCCCACTAGTCCCAAGTCCCTAATCCCCAGTCCCAATCCATCAAGCCCCCAAGATGCCAGACCTGTTGATCGAGCTATTCTCTGAAGAAATCCCCGCAAGGATGCAGGCCCGCGCGGCGGGCGAGTTCGAGCGGATGATGAACGAGCGCCTCCTTGGCTTGGGGCTAATGCCCGACCATGTGAAGGCGTTTTCGGGGCCGCGGCGCCTCACGTTGATCGCCGGCGGCCTGCCGCTCCGCCAGCCCGACCGCAAGGAGGAAAAGAAGGGCCCGCGCGTCGGCGCGCCGGAAAAGGCGATTGAAGGGTTTCTGAAATCCGCCGGGCTCTCCTCGATCGATGAATGCGATGTCGAGAGCGACAAGAAGGGCGAATATTACGTCGCCCGCATCGAGGCGAAGGGCCGCGACACGGCGGCGATCATCGCCGAGGCCGCGCCGGAGATCATCGCCAATTTTCCCTGGCCGAAATCGATGCGCTGGGGCGATGGCGATTTGAAATGGGTGCGTCCGTTAAAATCGATCCTTTGCTGCTTCGACAATGAAATCGTGCCGTTTGAAATCGACGGCGTTCGCACGGGCGACGAAACCAGGGGCCATCGCGGTGTTTCCTCCTCGCCGATCCATGCGCGCAATTTCGACAAATATGCGCAGGCGCTGACGTCGGAAAAAGTGATGATCGACGCCGAGGCGCGGCGCGAGTTGATCGCCGGCGACGCAAAAACCCTGTGCCAAGCGCAAGGGCTTGAACTTGTCGAAGACAAGGGCCTCCTCGCCGAGGTTTCGGGCCTTGCCGAATGGCCGGTGGTGATGATGGGCGCCTTTGAGGAAAAATTCCTGGCGCTGCCCGACGAGGTGCTGACCGCCTCGATGCGCGGTCATCAGAAATATTTCTCGGTCCGGAATCCAAAAACCGGTCGCCTCGCCAACCGTTTCGTTTTCGTCGCCAATATCGAACCGACAGATGGCGGCAAGGCGATGCGCGCCGGTTATGAGCGCGTCTTGACCGCGCGTTTGTCGGACGCCTGGTATCTTTATCATCAGGATTTGAAAACGCCGCTCGAAGAACGCGTCAACGACCTCGACCGCGTCACGTTTTTTGAAGGCCTCGGCTCGATCGGCGACAAGGCGCGGCGCATCGCAGCGCTCGCGAAAGAGATTGCGCCTTCGGTTGGCGCTGACCCTGAACTGGCCGCGGAAGCGGCGCGCCTTGCGAAAGCCGATCTGACGACCGGCATGGTCTATGAGTTCCCGGAACTGCAAGGCCTGATGGGGCGGTATTACGCGCTGGCGCAAAAGCTTCCTGCTGAAATCGCCGACGCGATCCGCGATCATTACAAACCGATGGGCGCCGATGACGATGTTCCAACCGCGTCGGTTTCCGTCGCCGTCGCGCTGGCGGACAAGTTGATAACGCTATTTGGATTCTGGCGCATTCGTGAACGTCCTACTGGGTCAAGTGATCCGTTTGCGTTACGCCGAGCCGCGCTTGGTGTGTGCCGAATTCTTCTTGGATCCGGTGCGCGCCTTCCCTTCTTCAGTGAATTGATGATGTTCCATGCAAGCAATTGGGGATCGACAATTCGTGAAATTCCAGAAGGCGAGACTCATCTGCCTCCGTCCGAAAAAATGGCAGCTAATGATCGTCGAGATATGGAGGACCTCCTCTCCTTCTTCCACGACCGGCTGAAAGTTTACCTCAAAGATAAGGGCCATCGTTACGACCGCATCGATGCGGTGCTGACGAAGGCTGACGGCAGCCTTGAAGACGATCTCGTTCTCATCGTCAGGAAACTCGAAGCGCTTGAAGCGTTCCTCACAACCGATGACGGCGCCAATCTCGCGGCGGGTTACAAGCGCGCGGCGAACATCCTGAAAGCCGAAGAGAAAAAGGGCGCGCTGCCCGTGCGCGAAGGCGCACAAGACAAAAATTCCCCCGATCTTTCGGTCAGTGAGAAAGCGCTCGAACAGGCGGAAGAAAAGGCGCTCTTTGCGGCGCTGCAAACGGCAGAGGAAAAGGCGGAAAAAGCCGTCGCGGCGGAAAAATTCGAAGACGCCATGTCAGCGCTTGCGGGCTTGCGCTCAGCCGTAGACGCGTTCTTCGACAAGGTGACGGTGAACGCCGACGACAAAGGCTTGCGCGCCAATCGTCTGGCGCTTTTGCAGCGTTTCATCGCCGCGACGGCGCGCGTCGCGGACCTTTCAAAGCTTGAAGGCTGAAGCAGCGGCCATTCCTGTCACCCCGGGGCGGCGAAGCCGAACCCGGGGTCCATATTGCAACATGATTTCATGGATTCCGGGTTCGCGATTGCGTCGCGCCCCGGAATGACAGGAAATGTTTTGCAAGCGCTTCTCCTCAAAACCCCAATAGGTTGAGTTTAACCATATAAGCTTTTGATCCGCTTACAGAACAAAAAACTTATCCAACACCTTGCCGGCGCCCTTATGATGCTTGCCTGAATAGGCGCGCCTCATGCGCGCGAATGGCAAGGCATTGAAACGATGAGCGGCGAAAGGAACGGGAAAGGCAAGGGCGGAAGGCCGCCGCGGCGCAAGGGTGCGCCCATTCGCTATGCGCGCGGGAAAAAGTCAAACGCGAAAACGGAGAAAGACGCCGCGCCGGAAAGGGCGCCGTTGTTCGCGCGGATCAACGGAAAGTGGGCCGCTGTTCGCGAGGAAAAGTATGCCGAACCAATATGCGGAAAATACGGACAAACGCGCTGCAAGCCGCATGAAAGCTCGGTTCAACCTATCGGCCGCGCGCCGGCAAGGGCGGACAGTCCGGAGAAAATTCTCCCGTCAGGCGAGATTGATGAGAAGGATTGCGGCGGCGATTGCAACAATCGCCATCACGCTTTCGCGGGCGTAATCGATGGCGATGTATTTCGATGCGAAGCGCCAGTTGAAAGGCTGCGCGACGAGCGGCGCGAGGCATGCGAAAACGATCGCCGGGTCGCGTCCGTAAAGATGATAGATGATCGGCGTCACGCCGAAAAGGACGGTTCCGGGCACAATGGTGATGATCGTGAAATTGCGGCTGTCGCCGCCGGTCAGCATGACCGACGACAAGAGCCGATAGGGAACGATGAGAATAATGAGCGACAACAGCCGCATGTAATGCGCAACGCCCTGATAGGCGTCAGTGTAAAGGATGGAGACGATGAGGTCGGAGAAAAGAACGAGAAAGGCGAAGAACGCAAAACAGCCAAGCTCGTAAATGAGCCGCATGCGGCGATAGACGCGGGTCAGATCCTTCGGGCGTTCGCGGTGAAGTTCGGCGAAGGCGGGATAAGCGACTTTTTTCTGCACGGTCTCGACAATGGTGCGCCCCGTCAGCACCCACAAAAGTCCGATCGAATAGAACGAGAAATCCTGCAGCGAGAACAGATAGCCGAAAATGATCTGGTCGCCGCGCCCGACAAGGAAGCCGAAGAAGGAGGCGATGATCAGCCATTTTCCGAAATGGAAGATCTCGTCGAAATAGGCGCGGTTCCAGCCAAAGCGCGTTTTGGGGCCTTTGAGCGCGACATAGCTGCCGCCGCTTTTGACCGCTTGCGTGACGAGCGCGCCGATGGCGAGCGAATAGACGCCGGCGCCCGAAACCGCCGCGGTGATCATCGAAACAATCGCCAGAATTTGCGCGCCAAGTTCAAGGCGCATGACCGGAATGAGATCGAGCTTGCGGTTGTGAAGCGCGATGCGCATCGCTTCGAGGCCGAACAGGACGACGGCGCCCGCCTGGCAGAGAACGAAAACCGGAAGGCGCGGATCGGCGAACACCGAGCCCTCTTTCAAAACGCCGGCCTTTGCGAGCGGCTGCAGGGCGAGCGCCGCGCCGACAAGAATGGCCGCGATGAAAAGACAGCGGACAAGCTGCACGGTTCGCGCCGTCGACAGGAATTCCGCCTTGTCGCCGTCTTTGGATCGCATCACCGAGGGCTCGATGCCAAGATCGGAAATCATCGCGATCCAGACCTGCAGCGCCATGGTGACGCCCATCAGGCCGAAGGCGTCGGGCGCCAGAAGCCGCGTCATGATGAGGTTCGAGGCGAGGCGCAGCGACTGCGTCGCGCCGAAGCCGCCAAGCGTCACAAGACCGCCCTTGAGGGCGCGGCCTTTAAGGCTCGAAGCGTCGGAAAGCGTGGCGGCGAGGCGGCGGATCATGCTGGGTCTGGCGTGAGGGTCTCTGGTGTTAATGGTGCAATTGCGGCGTATTTTGCTTTCAAGATCTGGACCGCCCTAGGACGGGCCTGTCGAACCGATAGGCGTTTGGCGCGGGCTGGCAAGGGGCGCTTCGCCGCCATTCGGGCCTCCTTGAACGAAGTTGAAGGGAAAATTCGCCAAATTCGTGGAAAACTTGTTACAGGAATGGCGGGGAGCCCGGCCAAAGGCGCGGGCGAGGGGAAACTTGACGGATTTGGGCGTTATTTCATGCGTAGCCTCCTGAAAACGACCAGTGAGATGATGTCCGCATTTTCGTCATTCGAGGCGCGCCGGACCATGAAGGCGGCGGGGAGCAGCGCGGCGTAAAATGTTCGCACTGATCAAAGCTTTTATCATTCCCTTCGTGCTGGCGACCGGCGCGTTCATCTATGTGCGCATGGCTTTCAAGACCCTCATCGACGTCAAGCAGATCGACCGCTGGCGCAATGTCTTTCTCGCCGCGACATTCGTCGCCTTCTTCGTTCCGAATTACTGGATTGTTCTATTCGCCTTTTCGCTGGTCGTGCTTTTCATGGGCGCGGGCGAAAAATTCAAACCGGCGCTCTATCTCGTCCTGCTTTTCGCAATGCCGGCCGCCGGCAAGACCGTGCCGGGTTTCGCCGGCATCGATAATTTTCTTCACCTTTATCCCTACAATGTTCTGGCGCTCCTCCTTCTTTATCCGGCGATGCTGTTTTCGCGCGAGAAGCGGCCGAAATCCGGCGCCGGCGCCATGGCCGATTTTTTCTTCATCGGCTTTTCGCTTCTGAGCGTCGGACTTGCATTCCGCGACACGTCGTTCACCGACGGCATCCGCCGTTCAACCGAATATCTTTTGACCGCCGTGCCGCAATATCTCGTCTTCAGCCGGCTCAACTGGACGGCGGAGCGCATTCGCGCCGCGACGGCGGCGATTGTCATTCCGCTATTTGCGTTCGCTGGCATCGGCGTTGCTGAGGTCGTGCTGCACTGGCATTTCTACGCCGAGGCGATCAGCAACTGGGATGCGCGCATCTTCGTGCGTTATCTCGGCCGTTCGGGTCTTCTTCGCGCCTATGGGGGGTCGTTTGGACCGATTGCATTCGGCCTTTTCTTCGTCATGGCGATCCCGCTTGCCGCCGCGATGATGTCGTCGGTGAAGGCCAAGCGCCTGCCGATGTTAGGCATTGGCGGGCTCATTGCAGGCCTTGTCTCCAGCCTGTCGCGCGGCCCATGGGTCGGCGGTGTCGCTGCGCTCGGCGTCTTCGTGCTGACCTCGCGTGCGGCGATTTCCAATACGATGAAACTTGCAATCGCCGGGCTGATCGCGCTCGCGGTTCTGGCGACAACGCCGCAAGGACGCGTCATCTACAACATGCTGCCCGTCGTCGGCAATGTGAATGAAGACACGATCGATTATCGCGAGCAATTGTGGGATATCGGTTGGGAAGTCGTCATGCAAAAGCCCGTCTTCGGGTCCGACAATTTCCGTAACGCGCCGGAAATGCAGGCCCTTGTCCAGGGACAGGGCATTATCGACATCGTCAATTCCTATCTGAATGTCGCGCTTGAAAGAGGCCTTACCGGTCTGACGTTTTTCTCTGGCGCGCTTTTGTTTTCGCTTTTCACGCTCTGGAGCAAGATCGGTCTGGCGCGGCGCATTGCGCCGGACATCGCGCCTTACGCGCAAGGCTATGTCGCAGCGCTCGCCGGCGTCATGGTCACGATCGCAACGACATCGAGCACCGCGCAGATCGGCGAAGTCACTTGGATCCTATGCGGCATGTGCGTCGGCGTGGCGCGTTATCTTTCCGCAACCGAGCGTGAATTGAAAAACCGTCCGCCGGCGCCGATCGAGCAAAATCGCGAACCGCCGCCGGAAAAACAGCCGCGCCCGAAAAAAATGACGGATATCCCGGCGGGCAAGGTGCCGGCGCATTTGCGCCAATATGTCAAAAAGTAACCGCTCGAAATGTTAACGCTCGCCCGGTTCCAAAGCGGCGGGCGTGGTTCGTTCATTAATATTTTGGCTACGAACTGGTCTTAATCCTTACCTTGTTAACCATGTTTGCGTCGCGCCGTTGGCGCGCCGCCCAAGTCGCCGAGGACGATGAAGTCCGAAGGGAAGAACCCCATGCCCGGCCTTAAATCGTCCTTGAGGGAGTTGATCGCCCAGGACCATTGGCTCGTTGGGCCGCTTCTCGATAATTCAAAGATTTACGGCCAGACGGTGCTCGCCGCGTTTTTCGTCAATACGCTCGGGCTGATTTCGTCCTTTTTCATCATGACGGTCTATAACCGCGTTCTTCCCAATAACGCGGTCGATTCGCTTATCGTTCTCACAATCGGCGTCATCTTTGCGCATATTTTCGACTTCATCCTCAAATCGCTGCGCGGTTATTTCATCGACGTCGCCGGCCAGCGGCTTGACGCGGTTGTCGGCGCAAGCGTTTTTGAGAACCTCATGTCGATGCGCCTTGATGCGCGCAAAACCAGCGTTGGCGCAACCGCAGGCCTCGTGAAAGAGTTTGAAAATCTCCGCGACTTTTTTTCCTCCGCAACGCTTACCGCGATTGTCGACCTGCCCTTTATTTTTATTTTCATCGGCGCCATCGCGCTGATCGGCGGCCCGATCGCTATTGTTGCGCTGATTGGCGTTTGTTCGGCTCTTATCGTCGGGCTTGTCACCCAACCGCTGATCATGCGCAACACCAAGAATGCAATGGCGGAGGGGCACGTCAAACATTCGGTCCTGATCGAAACGCTTTCGGGTCTTGAAACCGTCAAGAGCGTCGCAGCGGGGCCGATGATGCGCGCGCGCTGGCGCGGCGGCGTCTTGCGTCATGCCCGCATTTCAACCATCGGCCGATTTATCAACCAGATGGCGATCAATTTTGCCGGTTTGTCGCAACAGGCTGCGCAAGTCGGCGTCGTCGTCATCGGCGTTTTGATGGTTGGCGCGCATCAACTGTCGATGGGCGGCTTGATCGCCTGCGTTATTCTTACGGGCCGGGCGATGGCGCCATTGGCGCAGGTCGCAGGATTGCTTGGCCGGGTTTCGGGCGCCCTGTCGTCTTATAAGCAGCTGGACGAACTGATGTCGGCGAAATCGGAAATCGATCCGAAGCGCGAATATCTCCGCCGGAGGGCGCTTAGCGGCAGAATCGAATTTCGCGAGGTAAGTTTTTCCTATCCTGGTCAGAAAGCGCGCGCGCTTGATCGCGTCAGCTTCACGATTGAGGAAGGGGAGCGTGTCGCAATTCTCGGGCGCAATGGTTCTGGCAAGTCGACGATTATTCGTCTGGCGCTTGGAATTTACGAACCGACAGACGGCCAGATCATCGTCGATGACACCGATGTTCGTCAGATTAATCCGACGGATTTGCGTTCGAATATCGGCGCCGTCTTGCAGGACGTTTTTCTCTTCACCGGTTCGATCAAGGAAAATATATCGCTTGGGCTCGGCGATATTTCGGATGACGACATTTACGAGGCCGCGAAAATTGCCGGCGTTCATGACTTCGTCGGTCTGACCGAAGCCGGCTACGATCAAAAACTGGGCGAACGCGGCGAAGGGCTTTCAGGCGGTCAGCGCCAATCGATAGCGCTCGCTCGCGCGCTCGCCTCCAAGCCTTCAATTCTCCTGCTGGACGAGCCTTCAAGCGCCCTCGACAGCCAGGCGGAAGCTGAGATGATCTCAAAACTTCGGCGCGCGAGCGCCAATCGCACCGTCATGATCGTTACGCACCGCATGTCGATGTTGAAACTGGTCGACCGAATTCTTGTTCTGGATAACGGCCAGATTGTTGTTGACGGCAAACCTGATGAGCTCATTCGTTCCATGACAGGCCGGAACGCGTCCGCAACTTCTATCAGTGAAAGTGACACAAGCGTGCGCAAGCTGCCAAGACCGGCGCGCAGATCGACAAGGGCGGCGTGACGAAAAATGACCCTCGCGATTGCATCGGACATCGATAATGAACTGCCGATTGAACCGTCAAAAGCGGCGCAATATCTGCTCTATGCGATTGCGGCGCTGCTGATCGTCTTTTTCTGTTGGGCGGCGCTTGCAAAACTTGATCGCGTGACGCGTGGGCAAGGCCGGGTCGTGCCGTCAAACCACCTTCAGAAAGTGCAATATCTTGAAGGCGGGATCATCAAGGATATTCTTGTACGTCCGGGCGAGATCGTAAAAAAAGGCGCCGTTCTCGTTCGCGTTGACCCGACACAGATCAATGCGCAATTCGCACAGGGCCGCGACGACTACAATCTGGCCGCGGCGAGGCTCGTCCGGCTGCAAGCGATGGCGTCGAAATCGGCCTTGGTCTTTCCTGAAGAGCTAGCGCGCGCCGCGCCAGATATCGTCGCCAATGAGAAGGGGCTTTTCGAAGCGCGCGGGAAAGAATTCAATTCGGCGCTCGCCGTCGAACAAGGAAAAATCGAAGATGCAAAGGCGGCGCTCGACTATTCAACAAGGACCTATGATCTTGCGAAGCAGGAACTTGCTATCCTGAAGCCGCTCGTTGATGACGGGGTTGAACCGAGAATTAATTTGTTACGCGCCGAGCAACGCGCCGCAAGCGCCTTGGGTGAAAAACAGCGTGCAGAAATCGCCGTAAAGAGCGCCGCCAGTGAAATCGAACGGATAAAATCCACCTATCAGGCGTCTATTGCCGATGATATCGCAAAGACTAAAGCGGAATTTTCTGGCGTTGATGTCGCTCTGCCAGCGCTACGCGACAAGGTCGACCGGACCGATTTGCGCTCGCCGATTGACGGCGTTGTTCATCGCGTTTTGGTAACAACTGTCGGCGGCGTCGTGCAGCCTGGTCAGACGATTGTTGAGGTCGTGCCAGAAGGCGACTCGCCTCTTGTCGAAGCGAAAATCAAGCCTTCAGATGTCGGCTTCCTGCGTGTCGGGCAAGAGGCGAGGGTGAAGATCAGCGCCTATGATTCTTCAGTTTATGGGTCGATAAGCGGAACGATCGAGACAATTAGCCCGGACGCCATCGAAGATGAAAAAACAGGAACGCAATATTTTCTGATTACAGTTCGCGTCAATGCCGAAGAGTTTGAAACCCGTAATGGCGCGCTCGCCATCCTTCCGGGAATGGCGGCCGAAGTCGATATGTTGAATGGTAAGCGTTCAGTGCTTGCTTATCTGATGAAACCCCTTGCGGACCTTTCGACAAACGCTCTGCAAGATAAGTAAGATTTACTTGCCGACATATCGCCCGGCGAGATGCTCGCCGAGCCGCAACGCAAGCGCCACGATTGTCGTTGTCGGATTAGCGCCGCCGCCGGTTGAGAATACATTGGAGCCTGCGATATAGGCGTTCTGCATGCCATGGATGCGGCAGTCCTCATTAACGACGCCGTGACGCGGCGAGGCGGACATGCGCGTCGTCCCCATTTGATGGCAGTGAAAGCCGGGCTCCGGCGAGCCTCTTCTTATATCGGGCGCGATTTGCAGCCGTCCAATGTCCTGCGCGGCGAGCGCAACGCCCAATTGCTCCGCAAGTCCGGTAATTGTCCGTGTGTCCTGTTCGTTCATGCGCCAGTCGAGCAATAGCCGCTTTGCGCCGAACTGGTCGCGCGCTTCATCGTCAAGGGTGACCCGGCTGGAAGGGTCGGGCGTCTGTTCGATGATGCCGGCGACAACGCCGTCGCCATTGCAAAGCTTGTCTCGTGACGCGTCGCCCTTCGGATTTGCTTTGAGAATTGCACATTCGAGATTGCTTTTCGCCTCGCGTAAAAACGCAAGCCGGCCATAATGACGCGGCCGGTCGTTGGCCGTAAGAGTCACTGTCGCGGTCCCGAGCCCGTGCTCTTTAGTCAATTCATTGTTGAGGTTGAGATTTAAAAATGGCGTTTTAACCCAGAGCGGCGACTTCAGCGTAACGAAACGGCCGAACACAATATTGAAATGCTCCATAAAGCATCTGCCGACATAGTCGCCTTCATTGCCGAACGGAAAACCGGCTTCTTCGCCGACATTCAGCATGAAGCGGGCCGTCTCGAGCGCGCCAAAGGCGATGACATAGGCTTTCGCCCGTGGCGCAAAATCGCGCCCGTCATAAGTTTTAACTTTGACCGCTGTGATGCTTACCTTGTCGTCGGAAAAACTGAGGCCAGTGACATTGGCGTTGAGCGCAACATCGATATTTTTGCTTGCCTTTAGTTCATCGCGGAATTTTTCTCCGAAACGCGTTGGCGCGCTGCGTGCAAATCCGTTGGGAAGAAACCTGTCCTGCCGCCAATGCGAAATTTCCCGCCGGTCAAGCGTTTGATCTGCGATATCGAGGATGATGCGCGCGTCATCGAGTCGGCGATATGTTTCCTTGTGGCTGATTGGCCAGCCCGGGAATCCCCAAATGTCGCGCGCTTCAAAATCCAGAGGATCGAGAATGGCGCAGCGGCCAGACCAATGGCCCGATGCGCCGCCAAGATAACGAAGCCGGCAGGTCGAGACGCCCCAATGCACGAGCGGCCCCACCGATTTCGCTTCGCAGACGGCCTGGGATTCGGCGGACGGCTCATAGCCGCCGGCCTCCAGGAGGAGAACCCTGCCGCCTTTATTTGCGACTTCCAATGCGACGCTCATGCCGGCCGGTCCGGAACCGCACACGCAAACGTCGTAAGTGTCGGTGAACGGGTTTTCGCGCGTCGCGCTTAGGTCAATAAACATCCGGCTTGCCCTCGGGCGGCTTGCGGCCTGCGAGCTCAAGATCGTCACGAGAAAGGACCCAGCCGTCGGCCTCGTAAAACCCGCCGCCGAGATCGCGCAATTTGCTGTAATCGATCGCCGCGATGAACGCCTTCTCTCCCGTGGCTCGTTTCGTGAGAGAAAGCCCGGCAAGAATAAAGGCTGCGCCCGCGCCGATACCCCCGGTGACAAGAACTGAACGCCGGGACAGGCGCTCACGCAAGGCGTCTAGACGCATCTTTTCCACAGCTTCAACCCCCGGGTCCTGCTTTCCTTCGCGCGCTCCGCGGAAGATTGAGCCAGATTATCGCCTCACCGCCCGCGTTTCTCAACTATCGTCGCTGAGGCGGCCGGTCCGAATCGAAATATCCTCAAATTATTAACAGGATCGGTGTGGAAGGTTTCGCCCAGCTCCGGCGTTGGCGCCGGGGTCGAAGCGGTTCACAAAAACCGGTCCTCCCCACCTCAAGCTAGAAACGAGGAATCATGCCTGACGCTTCCGCTCCCGCCGCCGGCAAGACCGGCCTGATGACGCCTTCGCGGGGATATAAGCCGTTTCGTTATCCATGGGCGTATGATTTCTGGAAACGTCAGCAGCAAATTCACTGGATGCCGGAGGAAGTGCCGCTCGGCGAAGATTGCAAGGACTGGGCGAACAAACTTTCGGATGCGGAGCGCAATCTCCTGACGCAGATTTTTCGCTTCTTCACGCAGTCCGATGTCGAGGTGAACGACAATTACATGGAGCGGTATAGCCGCGTCTTCAAGCCGACAGAAATCAAGATGATGCTCTCGGCGTTCTCGAATATGGAGACGGTGCACATCGCCGCCTATGCGCTCCTGCTGGAAACGATCGGCATGCCGGAAGGCGAATTCTCGGCGTTTCTCGATTACAAGGCGATGCGCGACAAGCATGATTACATGCAGAAATTCGGTGTCGATTCAAACGAGGACATCGCGCGGACGCTCGCGATGTTCGGCGCATTCACCGAAGGGCTGCAGCTATTCGCCTCCTTCGCAATGCTCATGAACTTCCCGCGCTTCAACAAGATGAAGGGCATGGGCCAGATCGTCTCCTGGTCGGTTCGCGATGAATCGCTTCATTGCGAAGGGATGATCCGTCTTTATCATGCTTTTGCGCGCGAAACCGGATGCGTGACGAAATCCGTCGCTGACGATATCGTCGATAATTGCAAGACGGTCGTCGGCCTTGAAGACAAGTTCATCGATCTCGCCTTCGAAATGGGGCCGGTCGAGGGCATGACTGCCGATGACATCAAGAAGTACATTCGCTACATCGCCGACTGGCGCCTTGGGCAACTCGATTTGCCGAAAATCTATGGCGTTGAGAAACACCCGATCCCATGGCTCACCGAAATTCTGAACGGCGTTGAACATGCGAACTTCTTCGAGGCGCGGGCGACGGAATACTCCAAGGCGGCGACCCGCGGCGAATGGCATGGCGAGGATGGCGTCTGGGCGAATTTTGACCGCCTTAAGGAAAAGCGGAAAGAAACAACATCCGCCTGAGCCAGTGATTGTCGTCGGCCTCAGTGGAAGTTCGCACTGACCGTCCGTCGAAGTTTCTGCGCGGCTTTTGAAGGGAATTGGTCGCGGGCGAACGCGCAGCCCGGCGCTGACGCGCATTTTCCGCCGGGCTCCAACGCCGGCTAATTTGGCAAAAGAATTCTTAACCTCGGCGCGGTCTATTCGGCTGTTCCGGCATCGACGCCGCGTCACGAGGTTCATATGAGCCAATCCGCTCTAGCGCCGGGCTCCGGCGGCTCGCTTCTCGCCAGACTGACAAGCATCCGTTTTGGCCTGATGCCAGCCGCGGTGATGGTCTGGGCCATATGGGCGATCGGCAATCTCATCGCGCGGGGCGGCGACGCCGCGTCAGGGCATCTGCTCGATACCGACGATTATATGCATCTCGTCCAGTGGCGCGATCTCCTGGCCGGGCAAGGTTGGTTCGATCTTCACCAGCACCGCTATGTTGGACCCGAAGGCGGCGACATTCACTTCTCTCGTCTTCCGGACCTGATGATGAGCGTCTTCGATTTCTTCCTCAGGCCATTTGCTGGCGCGGAAAACGCCGAGAGCATGACGATCATCGCCTATCCCGTCACTCTGTTCCTCGGATTTATTGCGGCCAGCGCTGTCGCTGCGCGCCGCATCGGCGGCATCCGCGCCGGATTTGCAATCATCATATTCTCAACGCTGTCGCTCATCGTGACGATGCAATTTGCGCCGGGCCGTCTCGATCATCACGGGCTTGCCCTGACGCTGGCGGTTGCGTCGTTCGCAGCTGCGCTGATTTCATTCGAAAAGCCGCGTTATGGAGCGCTGGCGGCTATCGCTTCAGTGCTTGCCGGCGCGGTGTCTCTCGAAATCGCGCCAATTCTCGTTGCGATTGCCCCCGCAATCTCGCTTCCCTTCGTTTTCAAAGGCGAACGCAGGGCGCTGCGCGCATTCGGCGCTGCAATGCTTTTGTCCGCACCTGTTCTTCTTGTCGCCTTGAAGGGGCCGTTTATTTTCAGCGACCTTCATTGCGACACCTATGAAACGCCTGCGGCGTCCGGTTTTTTTGCGATCGGCGCAATCGCATTTGTTCTTTCATGGTCGAAATTTAAATCGGTCCGCAGCCGCATCTTTTTTGCTGGAGCACTGGCGGCAGGCGCCGCCGCGGCTCTGCTGGCGACCTATCCGCAATGCGCCGGCGGGCCATTCGAAGGAATGGACCCCGTCGTCCGCGACGTCTGGCTTCAATCGGTCAATGAAATGCAACCGCCCGCGGCGTTGGCGAAATCACAACCTGAATTATTGCTTGGGCTTTACGTCATCCCGTTTCTCGGCTTGGCGACAGCAGCCTTCGCGCTTTATCGGGCAAAGGACGAGGATCGGCTCGTAATTGGCGCGATGGCGATAGTCGCCGCCGCCGCTGCAATCATGATCATTCCGGCCGCGCGCGGCGTTTACATCGCCACCGCCTTCGCCGCCTTTCCACTGGCTCTTGCAATCGCCAATGTCAGCAAGCGCGTACGGTTTAATCCGCTGGAAAACGGCGCTCTTTTCATCGCAGCATGCCTCGTCTTCACGCCAAGCCTTTACCTTGCCGCCTCGGCGGAACTCAAAAACATGCGCGAGGAACCGCAAGAGGAAGGCGAGGCGGCCAATGCGGAATGCAATGTGCCTTTTGCGCTGGCGGCGCTTGGAACGCTTAATACGTCAGTCTTGTTCACGGAACTTGATAATGGCCCGATGATCCTGGCTCATACCGGCCATTCGGTCACCGCTGCGCCGTATCACCGTAATAACCAGGCCATCAAACGCGCAATTGAATTTTTTACAAGCGACGATGTGACCGCCAGAGCTGCTTTAAGAGCATCCGGCGCGCGATATCTCGTTTTCTGTCCTGCCTCCGGCGAATCAAGGCGCTACGCCTCGATTGCGCCGGAAGGCCTTTCCGCGAGGCTGTTGAAAGGCTCGCCACCAGCCTGGTTGACGAGGGTTCCGCTGGCGGCTGCGGCGCCAATCGAAATTTTTGAATTGACTGCGCCCTGACCCTGTCATCGCGACCAGCGCCAAAATGGACTTTTCAGCAGCAAGCGCATATTAGAGGCAACGGTTTATTAAATGCCGCCCCGCTTGGGCGCGGCAAAAAAGAGCGAAGGCTTTCCATGTCGAACGACCCCGAACGCATCACTATTCTCGCGCGCGAATTCACGGCTGCGGCGCTTGAATTCCATCGCGGAAAAATGGCCGAGAAGGGCTATCGGATGGAAGGATCGATCACGCCGCGGACTTTCAAGATGATCGATGGCGTCAAGCCGCCTAGCGACCTTTTCGATGGTGATCCGTTGTTTGCGGTGACTTTCGTCAAGCGCGACGGCGCATAGAACCTGCGCTTTTCGGGCCTGAGACCATTTGCTTCAATTCAGCCTTTAAATCCGCCTTGTTCGAGATAGGCGGTTTCTTCAGGCGTTGATTTGCGTCCCAGCGCTTCGTTGCGATGGGGAAAGCGGCCGAACTGGGCGATGATATCGCGATGCAGGATCGCGAAACGAAGATTGTCGCCTAGCGGCGCGAATTTTTCAAATAACTCGACGCAATAGTTCTGATCGTCCAAATCTTCTGAATGCATGAATGGCATGTAGACAAAGGGCGTCGCTTCCTCGGCGACCAGTTTGTCAAATCCATCGCCGATCGCCTTGCGGGCGACCTCGCGCGCATAATCGTCACAGGCGAATGCGCGGGCGTCAGCACGGAACATGTTTCGCGAAAACTGGTCCAATATCAAAATAAGCGCAAGTGCGCCCTCGGCGTTGTCGCGCCATTGATTGAACTCTTCCGCTTTCGCTTTTGAATAAATCTCGCTGAACCGGCGCGTGATTTCTGCGTCGAAATCAGGACCGCCCTTGAACCATTTGGACGCGCCGGACTCCACAAACCAGAAGTCCAAAACCGATTTTATTGGGTTTTTGGAAGCGGGGTTGTATTCCGCCGTGGCCATTAGTGCAGTTTTGAGCTGACTTCGTCGATCGCCCGCTCGGTCAAGGCCGATTGAGCGCCCTGGTCCATGCGCTCGCGTATGATATCTCGCGCCGCCTCAATGGCGATGTCGGCGGTTTGTCCGCGGACTTCGGCGATAGCCTGCGCTTCGGCGCGGGCTATTTTGGCTTCCGCCGATTTCGCCCGGCGCGCGAGTTGCTCTTCGACGCGTTGGCGGGCTTCGTCGGCGATGCGGCGCGCGTCAACCTTGGCCTGCTCGATAATACCGGCGGCTTCGTCTTCCGCTTCGCGCTGGCGGCGCTGATATTTCGCCAGGAGTTCTTGCGCCTCGTCGCGCATGGCGCGGGCGCGCTCAAGTTCGCCAGCGATTTCATTGCTGCGCTTGTCGAGCGAAGTTGCGATCGTCTTATGCGCGCCCATCTTCCAGAGCAGTGCGACGACGATAAGGAACGCGACTAAAACCCAAAACGACGTGTCCTGAAGGAGGCCAGTTGACTCATGCCCGGCTTCCGCCGCCAGATGGCCGGCTTCAGACACGGCATGACCGGCCTCTTCCGCAGCCTCTGAAAGGGCCGACAATAAAGCGAAGATCGTCATGCTCAGGCCCCTGAAACCTTGGCGACGGCGGCGGCGACCGCCGGGTCCGTCGGCGTTTCGTTAATAAGCGCCTCAACGACGGCGCGCGTTGTATCGTTTGCCGCCTCGCGCACTTTTGCAGCGGCGGACTTCCGCATTTCGCTGATGCGTTCCTCCGCTGAAGCGGCTTTGGCGGCTAGTTCCGCTTCGGCTTCGTGCTGTATTGAGGCGACTTCGCTAGCGACCTCATCGCGCGTTTCCGCAGCGATCGCCTGAGCCTTGGCGCGTGCGTCAGCGAGCGCGCGCTCATAAGCGGCTTCGGCTTCTTCCGCCTGGCGGTGAGACTCGTGGGCCTGATCGAGGTCGTCAGCGATACGGTCGCGCCGCTCTTCAATCGCGCCGCCAAGCCGCGGCAAGATCATCGACGACATCACCCAGTAAAGGACGAGGAATGTTACAGCGAGCCAGAAAATCTGGCTCGGAAAGGTCGAAGCATCCAATTGCGGCAAGCCGCCTTTGGTGTCCGCTGCATCGTGAGCGGCCGCCTCGGCGATCATTGTCAGAACGAGCAACATGGCGTTTCGACCCTTCTGGAGCGTGTCGTCGGTTCGATTCTAAAAATTAGAATACGAACAGAATGAGCATCGCGACGACGAAGCCGAGAAGGCCCGTAAATTCGGTCAGCGCGAAGGCCAGCAGCAGCGTCTGCTGGTTGCCGGCCGCCGCCGTCGGATTGCGGAAAGCGCCCGCGAGAAAGTTTCCGAAAATAAGGCCGAGGCCGACGCCCGCGCCCGCGAGCGGAAGGGCGGCGATACCGGCGCCGATAAGTTTCGCAGCTTCTGCGTCCATTTTTAACTCCTGGTCTTTGTCTTTCTGAGCCGTGATTTGTTTTCGCCGCCCGGTCGGCCCCCGTCCTGGCGCGAAATTCGTTAGTGCCTAGTGATGCCCCGCGTGAACCGCATCATTGAGATAGATGCAGGTGAGGATCGCAAACACATAGGCCTGCAAGAACGCCACAAGGACTTCGAGAAGCGTGATCGCAATGATGCCGAGCATAGGGAAAATGGCGACCACGCCCCAGGCGCCGGCGGCGATCAGCGAAATGATAAAGCCTGCGAAAACTTTCAGGATGACGTGGCCGGCCATCATATTCGCAAAAAGTCGAATGCCGAGCGAAACCGGGCGCGAGAGGAACGAAACGAATTCGATGATTGACACAAGCGGCAATAGCCATAGGGGAACGCCCGACGGCACGAACAGCTTCAGGAATGAAAAGCCGTTCTTGTAAAAACCGTAAATGATGACGATCGAGATCGACAGCATGCCGAGGGCGAAAGTGACGACGATCTGGCTCGTCGTCGTATAGGTGTGCGATACGCCCGGAATGGAGGGAAAGAGCCCCAGCAAATTCGCCATCAAAACATAGATGAACAGTGTGAAGACGTATGGGAAGAATTTCATTCCGTCGGGGCCGATCGCGCCGCGCACCGTATCGGCGATGAATTCGTAAAATATCTCGGCGACAGACTGGAGCCGGCCTGGGATCAGCGCGCGCGAACGTGTTGCAAATCCGAAAAAGGCGATCGCGCAGCCAATGCCGATCCACATCCACAAAGCTGAGTTGGTGAAGGAGATGTCGATATTATCGCCGACCGTCAGCGGAATCAGCCGATGGATCTCAAATTGTTCCATCGGGCCGGAGGCCTGAAGAGGGGCCGTCAAATTGATCATCGCGCTCGCGCCTTAAGCAAAAGGCGCGCTTGTCGAACGCGCCTTACCGCTAATTCTCATCCGCCTTCTCGGGGGATTCGGCATTTTCCTTCATCGCGCTCGAGACATTGCGAACACCCGCCGCAAAGCCAAGAAAGACGCCGGCCAAAAGGCCGAATGGAGAAACGCCGGTCAGGCGATCAAAACCCCAACCCAGCAAAGGCCCCACAATCATTGCCGCAAGAAGTTCGGAGGCGAGGCGGAACCCCTGTCCCACCGCCTTATTCCGGCCTTCGCTTTCAGCTTTCTCGGTGCGGTCAACGCCGCGGACGGCGTCAAGGCGCTTGGAGAACTCTTCCAGCGACGGCGATTCTTGCTTGCCGGCGTCTTCCGCCATGGGCATGCCAGGATAGGGGCAAAGCGAACGCCCGCCCTTCGAAAACGGCGCGGACCATACCGGGCGCCCTAGGAGGCGTCAAGGAAGCATTGACCCCTCTAGCCCTTGATTTTTGCCTTGAAAATCAAGGGCGCGGCGTCTCGCCGCGCCGCAGCATTTTTACTCGTCATCGCTCCCGCCTGGAACCGGAAATCCCCGGTCTTTGAGGAGGGCTCCAACCTCCGCGTCACGGCCCCGGAAATTCCGGTAGGCGACGGCTGGATCGACCGAATTTCGCGGCGCGAAAAGATTATCGACGAGTTTGTTGGCGAGCGCCTTGTCATAGAAACCGCCGGGCGCGGCGATGAACGCCTCCGCCGCATCGGCTGTAAGGACATCAGCCCACATATAGCCGTAGTAACCGGCCGAGTATCCCTCGCCGGAGAAGATGTGTCCGAACTGGGTTGAACGATGCCGCATCGGCAATTCTGACGGCATTCCCAGTTCATCAAGCGTTTCCTTTTCGAACTTGTCGGGATCGATATTTGATGGATCGCTCGTATGATATTTCATATCGACGAGCGCCGAGGCCAAATATTCGGTTGTCTGAAAGCCCTGATTAAAGTTCGCCGCCGCTTTGATTTTCTTAACAAGCGCCGCCGGCATCGGCTCGCCGGTTTCGTAATGGACAAGAAAGCGCGAGATTACGGCATCGGTCGGCAGCCATCGCTCCAGAAGCTGCGACTGGAATTCAGTGTAGTCACGCACGCCGCCATTGAGCGTTGGATAATCGACATTGGACGACAGCGCGTGGAGCGCGTGACCGAATTCGTGGAAGTAGGTTTCCGCATCATCCCAGGAGATCAGGATTGGTTCGCCGTCCGCGCCTTTGACAAAGTTCGAGTTGTTTGAAACCAGAACGGTTTCAGCGCCATTGAATGTTTCGTGGCCGCGATAGCTGTAGGCCCATGCGCCGGATCGTTTTCCGGTTCGCGCGAAGGGATCGAGATACCAATAGCCAATATGCGCGCCGCTCGATTTATCGGTCACCTCCCAGACTTTCTGGTCGGGATGGAAGACAGGGATAGATCCATCGTTAACTGGCTTGAAATTGAAATTGAAAAGTTCTCCGGCGACAAAAAACATCGCCTCGCGCAGCTTTCCAAGTTCCAGATATTGCTTCACTTCGTCCGAATTGAGGTCGTATTTCGCTTTGCGAACTTTTTCCGCGTAGAAGCGATAATCCCATGGCGCGATTTTGATGTTTGCGCCTTCTGAGTCGGCAAGCGCCTGCATATCCGCGACTTCTTCGTGAACGCGCGCAACGGCGGCCGGCCAGACGGCCATCATCAACGCCATCGCATTTTCCGGCGTTTTCGCCATCCGGTCTTCAAGCCGCCATGAAGCGTAATTCTTGTAACCGAGCAGTGCGACCCGTTCCTGGCGAAGTTTCAAAATTTCAGCGATGACCTTGTTATTATCCCATTCATCGCCATTGTCGCCGCGATTGTAATAGGTCCGCCAGACTTTCTCGCGAAGCTTCCTGTTTGTTGAATAGGTGAGGAACGGATCCATCGATGAGCGCGTATTCGTGACCGCCCATTCGCCCTTATGGCTGCGATCCGCCGCAGCGGCTGCGGCGCCCGAAACGTAAGAAGCGGGAAGGCCGCCAAGTTCTGATTTTTTCAGATAGGTGACGTAGCTCTCCTCGTCATGGAGAACATTGTTTGAAAACTGGGTGTGAAGCTCCGCGAGCCGTTTGTTGATTTCTGCGTAACGGTCCTTCTTGTCGCCCGATAGCGTTGCGCCATTGCGTGCGTAACCATTGTAGATGAGCCAGACAAGGCGCTGTTGATCAGGCCGCATCCGCTTCAGGCGCGGGCTTTCATAGACGGCCTTGATGCGCGCGAAGAGTTTGTCGTTCTGCGTGATCTTTGAATTGAACTCGGAAAGCTTCGGCGCCATTTCCTTTTGAATGGCGCGAAATTCCGGCGTCGAGAGATTGCCCGACATGATGGCGTAATAGGTGAAAGCTCGCCCGAGCGCCCGCCCGGAATCCTCAAGCGCCAGGATTGTGTTTTCAAAAGTCGGTGGCTCGGGATTGTCAGCTATCGCATCAACTTCGGCGAGGTTCATCGCCATTCCGGCCTCAAGCGCCGGCTTCAACTGGGCGATATCCATCTTGTCGAAAGCCGGGACGCCGCCATAGGGTCCGGTCCACTCAGCCAGAAAGACATTGGTCGTTGGATCGACATCGACCGAAGCGGCGGCCGCCGTGAGGTCGGCCTTAGGCCATTCAGGTGAAGTCGGCGCTGTCGCGCAGGCGGAAAGAGCAATTGCGACGGCGCTCGCCGTCAGCGTCAAAAACGGGCGCATGAAAATCCCCTCGATTGCGTTCAGGAGATAAGAGCAGGCTGCGCCCTGCAGCGCCACAAATTTTGCGGCGAAGCGTTATTCAGCGGCGGCGAGCTGCTCGGCCTTGTTGAGATCGACCGAAACAAGCTGCGAAACGCCGCGTTCGACCATGGTGACGCCGAACAGGCGATTCATGCGCGACATTGTGAGGGCGTGGTGTGTAATGATGAGGAAGCGGGTCTGCGTTTCCTGCGCCATTTCGTGAAGCAGGCGGCAGAAGCGCTCCACATTGGCGTCGTCAAGTGGCGCATCGACTTCGTCGAGAACGCAGACCGGCGCCGGATTGGCCATGAAGACGGCGAATATGAGCGCTGTCGCTGTCAATGCCTGCTCGCCGCCTGACATCAGCGACATTGAGGCAAGCTTCTTGCCCGGCGGCGACGCGTAAATTTCAAGCCCGGCTTCAAGCACGTCTTCAGAGTCGATAAGGCGCAATTCCGCCTGGCCGCCATTGAACAGACGCGTGAAGAGCGATGAGAAATTCTTATTTACCGTTTCGAACGCTTCGTTCAGCCGCTGGCGCGCCTCGCGATTGAGATTGCCGATCGCTGCGCGCAATTTACGGATTGCGCCTTCGCAATCCTCGCGCTCGGTCGTCAGCTCTTCAAGCCGCGTTGAAACTTCCTGCATTTCTTCATCGGCGCGTAAATTGACGCCGCCAAGATTTTCGCGCTCGCGCTTGTAACGCTCAAGTTTGGCGTCGATGTCGCTGCGCGCGGGCAATTCCTTGCCGTCCTTGAATTCAGCGATCGCCGGTAATTCCTCAGGCGCGGCATTGCAGGTTTCGTGAGCAATTGCGGCGGCTTCTTCAACGCGCGCGACGGCTGCCTCTTCTTGCGCTTCAAGCCGCGCACGCGCTTCGCGCGCCTCAGCGGCCGCCGCATCTGCGGCCTTCGCCGATCTGTCCGCCTCCTGGGCTCTGCTCACCGCGCCCGCCAGCGCATCGCCAGCAGCGCTTCGGGTTTTCTCAGCGGCGCCGATCTGGTCGAGCAGCGCTCCGCGCTTTTCCTCGATTTCAGCCGGAATTTTTATCGCGGCGCCATGTGCATCGACCGTTTCGGCGTGACGCTTTTCGATCTCGGCGAGACGCGCCGCCGCCGTTTCGCTGCGGGTCGCCCACACGCTGCGTTCGCGATTGATTTCTTCAATGCGGCGGGCGCGCATTTCGGCTTCACGCGCGAGATCATTATGCGCCGCGCGCGCTTCTGTCGCTTCGGCGCGGGCTTTAGCCACCGCCTCGCGCGCTTCTCCAACGGCGTTCGAGATGATTGCAACATCTGGAAGATTTCTCTGCTCTTCCTGCTGCACTTCGAATTCTGCAGAAGTTTCGTTTCGATCGTTTTCCGCGAGCGCCATCGCCTCTGCAATCGCCGAAAGACGCGCCGTTGCGCGTTCATTGGCGCGCTCAAGCTCGCCCTGTCGATTACGTGCTGCATCGAAGGCGCGCCGCGCTTCGGTAAACAATGCGCGCGCGTCCCGTTCGATATTTTGGCGGCGCTTGAATTCATCGACAGCGTTTTGATGAGCGTCGGCCGCCGTTTTTGCACGCTCCTCAGCATCCTTGCGGTCCGCAACAAGTTTATTGAGGCGATTGCGTTGTTCGAGCCGAATGGCGGCGGCGGTTTTCGCTTCCGCCCGGGAGACAAAACCGTCCCAGCGCCACAGATCGCCCTTCAGCGTTACGAGACGTTGGCCGGCGCCGAGCTGAGAGGCAAGAACCGCACCGTCGCTTTCGCCGACAACGCCTATCATCGATAGTCTGAGCGTCAGCGGCGCTGGCGCGCGCACAAATTGAGAAAGCGGCGTCGCCCCGTCAGGAAGCGCGACCGTATTGAGTTCGCTGTTGCGCGCGCTCCAGAAAGCCGGCGCTTCCTGGTCGAGCGCTGCAAAGAGGTCGTCGCCAAGCGCTGCGGCCAAGGCGTTTTCATAGCCCGGATCGACGTCGACTTCGGAAATGACGGTCGGCCAGTCGCCTTCATTGCCTGTCGCGAGAACGCGCGTGAGCGCGCCTTCCTCGGCAAGAATTTCAGAAAGGCTTTGTTGCGCTTTTTGATGAGGCGCGCGCCGCGCGGCCTCTTCGCTTTCAGCGGCGGCTCGATCTTCTTCGGCGCGATGAAAAGCGGCTTCCGCTGCCCGGGCGGCTTCTTCCGCCGCCGTTAAACGCACCGTCGCCTGTTCAAGCGCGTCAGCCTGTTCTCTGGTCGGTTCAATACGGCTGCGCTCATCGCTTAATTGCGCGATCTGCGCATTCGCTTTTTGAATACGGCGTTCCGCCGCCTCTATTGCGGTAGTGATCGACCGCCGGCGCGCATCAATATCAGCCGCTTCCGCAGATTTTTCGTCGAACAAAGCTTCGGCGCTTTCAACGGCTTTTGTCGCGGCAATAAAGCGCGTCTTGGCGCTCTCTATCCGCTCCTTTTCCGCGCCTTCGCGTTCTTTAAGGCCCGCTTCTTCCCGATTTAATGTATCGACCGCATCGTCTGCGTCCGATCTCAGCGCTTTTTCGCGTTCAAGGTCGCCCGTCAGGCGTTCGACTTCATTCGCAAGACGGCGAATTTCGGCTTCGGCGCGTTCCGCTTCATCGTCGAGATTTTCACGTGCGACGGTGAGGCGATGGAGCGCCGCCGCAGCGGCGGCTTCCTCCATGCGCAATGGATCAAGCGCCTCATGCGCGGCGTTTTGCTCAGTAGACGCGCCGGCTGCCGTGCGCGCGGTCGTTTCGATGAGTTCGGAAATCTCGGCGAGGTTTGCGCCGGCGGCGTCGCGCGCGTCAACCGCTTCCTTCCAGCGCAGATACGCCGCCGCCGCTTCGGTTCGCCTAATGTCGCCGGAAAGATTTCGATACCGTGTCGCTTGCCGCGCCTGACGGGCGAGCGCTGTTTTCTGGTTTTCAAGCTCGCCTATGACGTCTTCTAGGCGTTCAAGATTTTGTTCGGTCGCACGCAGGCGAAGTTCCGCTTCATGGCGCCGCGTGTGGAGGCCAGTGATGCCCGCCGCTTCTTCGAGAAGCCGCCGACGATTTTGCGGCTTGGCGTTGATCAGTTCGGAAATCTGTCCCTGGCGGACCAATGACGGCGAATTGGCGCCCGTCGACGCATCAGCAAACAGGAGCTGCACGTCCTTGGCGCGAACTTCCTTGGAGTTGATGCGGTAAATTGACTGCGTGCCTTCATCCTTGTGGAGAATGCGCCGGGACACTTCGAGCGTGTCGGAATCGTTATATTCCGCCGGCGCTGATCGGTCCGAATTGTCGAGCGTCAGGATGACTTCGGCCCAGTTGCGCGCCGGCCGCATGGACGTGCCTGCGAATATGACATCGCCCATACCGTCGCCGCGCAGCGCCTTGGCGGAGGTTGCGCCCATCACCCAGCGCAGCGCCTCCAGAAGATTCGACTTGCCGCAGCCATTCGGACCAACGACGCCGGTGAGGCCGTCGCGTATCTCAAGGTCGGTCGGTTCGACGAAGGACTTGAAGCCGACAAGGCGAATATTGACGAATTTCACGCGTTTGGTCCTGACGACACGAATGCGCCGGGCTATTTCGCCGGCTTTCTGGATAAGGCGACTCATCGCCGATTCTGCCGGGCGGGCAATTTAACCGCCCCGCCTGTGGAGAAATCGATTTAGGCGCCCGCGGCGGCGATTGCATCCTCGATCAGCTTCTCAAAATCTTCCTTTGATTTGTATTCCATCTTTTTGCCGTTGAGGATGAAGGCCGGGGTGCCCTGAACGTCGTATTTTTCCGTGGCTTCTTTGGCGTTTTCGTTGATGAGGTCGATAAAATCCTTGCGTTGCAGGCAGGCATCGAGCTCCGTCTCGTCCATGCCCGCCTGCGCGACGATTTTCGCGAGCTCCGGCTTGGCGTTTTCGCCGATCCATTGATGCTGGGTGCGGAAAAGCGCGTTGGTGACCAGGAAATAGGCGTCCGGTCCTGATTTTTCGGCAGCGCATCGCGCCAGCACCGAGCCGATCAGCGCGTAGGTGACCGGAGGCGTCGGGAAAGCGCGGAAAACGAGCTTTACCTTGCCCGTGTCGATATATTTTTCTTTGACTTCGGGAATGATCTGCTCAGCGAACACCGCGCAATGCGGGCATGTCGTCGAAGCGTATTCAATGAGCGTTACCGGCGCGTTCGGGTCGCCATCGATCATGTCCGTCGGCTTGATAAGGTTTTCAGACTTTGCCGCGCCCGAATCGGCAGACGTTTTGGCTGCTTCATTGCCGCAGCCGGCGAGCAGAAGCGTTGAAATCAGCAATGTTGCCCGCAGGATGGCGATTCGCATGAGAAAACCTTTCAGATGCAGGCCGTATGAGTTTCGGCCCGGATGTTTCTTGCCCTAGATTGCAGAGGCCAACCGGCGAGACAAGATCGCCAGCCGGCGGCCGATAAATTCAGGAAGAAGCCGGAAAAAATCGCCTAAAATTGGCGGTTTTCAGGCGGTCAGGCTGTTATTTCTCCGCTGCGGCGACCGCGGCCCCAATCTTCTGGTCGAGTTCTTCCTTGGTTCTGAACTGAACCGCCTTGCCGTTGAGGATGAAGGTCGGCGTTCCACCGATCTCATAATCCTCAGCGCCGGTCCGGGCATTGCTGTTGACGAGAGCGATAAGGTCGTCTCGCTGGAGGCAGGCGTCGAGCTCGTCTTCTTTGAGGCCGGCCTTGGCGAAAATTTTCGCGAGAACGGGTTTCCTGTCATCGGCCTCCCAGTCTTTTTGCGTTTTGAAAAGTTCATCGATCAACGGGAAAAAGACATCGGACCCGCTTTTATTGACGGCGCAACGGGTCAGAACCGACACGGCGAGCGACAATTTCGGATTGTGGGTCGGAAACTCCCGAAAAACGAGGCGCACCTTGCCGGTATCGACATATTTCTTTTCGATGTCGGGGAGGATTTCAGTCGCGACATAACCGCAGACCGGGCAGGTGATTGAGGCGTATTCAATGAGCGTCACAGGGGCCTTCGGGTCGCCGAGGATCATATCCGTTGGCAAAAGGCCATTGTTGTCCGGCTTCGCGTCGGGCGCCGCCGAGCTCGCGTCAGCCGGGGCGGCGGCGGATTTGTCGCCTGCGCCACAGGCGGCGAGGAAAAACGGGGCGGCCAGCAAAACCGCGCGGAGAATTGAAACCTTCATGCCGTACCCTTTCACTCCAGACGCCAAGGGTTTGCCATGCGCCGCCCGAAAGGCAATACCTACACGGCTACATGCGCGCCTAACCTCGCCGGAAGCGGCCCAATCCGCCGCCAGCACCGCCACCGCCTCCCGGCCTCGCCGGTCCGGGGCCGCGGCCCTGGATCACAATAATTCGCGCGATTGAATTTGGCCCGAAATAGGAGTTGAGCCGCCGCCGCAGCGTTTCCGCGGCGAACTCGACCGATGCGGCCGCTGCGCCATGCGAAACAACGACTTCGAGCGTCCGCCCATGCGCGCTGCCCGTCAGCCGGCCGGGCCGGCATAGGCGTGAGAGTTCTGGTCCGGCGAGTTCGCCCCAGTTCGCCGCCAGCGAGGGCTCCACAAACCGGGTCTTGCGGGCGAGCCCTTCGATAAGGTTTGCGGAGAATTTCCGGAGCGGCGGCGCCGCCGGACGAACCGGGCGCGTGCGCGGCGCATCGAAGTCGGCGCGCAAAACGCGGTGAGGCGGGCGAGGGGATTTCATGTCAGGCGAAGGACTAGCATAAACGAGAGGCGATGTCCGTGATCTCAGAAGCGCTTCTTCGCTGGTATGATTCAAATGCGCGCGACCTGCCTTGGCGGGTCAGCCCGGCGGCGCGCGCGCGCGGTGAGGGACCCGATCCCTATCGCGTATGGCTTTCTGAAGTGATGTTGCAACAAACGACCGTCGCGACCGTCGCGCCCCGGTTCATGCAATTCATCGACCGGTGGCCGAATGTCGAGGCGATGGCGGCGGCGCCCCTCGACGATGTGCTGGGGGAATGGGCGGGGCTTGGTTATTACGCGCGAGCCCGCAATCTTCATAAATGCGCGGTCGAAGTTGCTTCGCGCGGCGCCTTTCCGGAACGCGAAGAAGAATTGCAAAAATTGCCGGGCGTCGGCGCCTATACGGCGGCGGCGATTGCGGCGATCGCATTTGACGAATGCGCAATCGTTCTGGACGGCAATATCGAGCGTGTTACGTCGCGCCTTTTTGCAGTCCGAACGCCGCTGCCGAAAGCAAAAGCGGAATTGAAAAAAGCGATCGGTTCGGTCTGGCCGAAAAAACGATCGGGCGATTTTGCGCAAGCGTTGATGGATCTCGGCGCGATGATCTGCACGCCGCGCGCGCCGAAATGTTTGCTTTGTCCTTTGGCGAAATATTGTGTCGCACGCGCAAACGGCGTCGCCGATGAGCTCCCCGTCAAGGCGAAAAAGTCTGCAAAACCGACGCGCCGCGGCGTCGCCTATGCGCTATTCAATGCGCGCGACGAAATGCTTTTCGAACGCCGCCCGGAAAAAGGCCTTCTTGGCGGCATGCTTGGCCTTCCGGGGTCGGAATGGACGCCCGAGACGCCGGAATCAACGCCGCCTGCAAGTGTGCGCTGGCGCCTCGCCGGTGTTGTAACGCATAGCTTCACGCATTTTCATCTTGAGCTTGAGGTCAAGAGCGCGGCCGCGCCGAAAGGATTTCGCAAAAGCGCTGAGCAGCAATGGATCAAGCCGGCGAAAGTGCGCTTGCCGACTGTGATGAAAAAGGCGGTCCTGCTGGCGACAATGCATGATTGAGGCGCCTGTCATCCTGTCACCCCGGGGCTCGCCCTTTGCGAGAACCCGGGGTCCATTGCGCTGCGCGGAATCAAATGTGTAGATGGATTCCGGGTTCGATCCTTTGGATCGCCCCGGAATGACAAAGGAAAGTCTGTGAACGCATTCAATCTTGACCGCCGATCTGTGCTGGTCGGCGCAGCCGCCGCCGGTGCGCTCGCGGCGACGCCGGCCTTCGCGAAGAAATTCAGGCGGCCCGTCATCAATGCGCTTGGCGGGTTTTACGACCCGAACGCTGGCCCGCCGTCGGACGCTGGTATCGCCGCGCACAAGATCAATCAGCGCGGCGTCGAAGATGCGCTGAAGGCGCAAGTGGCGGCGACGAATATGACGCTCGGTTACGTTTTCGGCGATGGCGATCCATTCGCAGACACGATCGATGACATCGCCTGGTGGAGCGAGGCGATCCGCTTGCGCGCCGATGCGATCATTCATGTGCGCAGCGCCGCCGATATCAGCGAGGCGGAGAAACAAGGCAAGACCGGCGTCATTTTCGGGTTCCAGAATTCTGAAATGTTCGGCGGCGACGCGGCGCGCGCGCGGCTTTTCTCCGACCTTGGCGTGCGCATCGTGCAACTGACCTATAATCTCCGCAATTCAGCGGGCGACGGCTCGCTTGTGAAAGAAAACAACGGGCTGACGAAGTTCGGTCAGGAGCTTGTTGCCGCGCTTAACGAGAAGCGCTTGCTGGTCGATTTGTCTCACGCCGGCGAACAAACGACGATGGACGCAATCGCCGCATCGAAATCGCCCATCGCCATCACCCATACGGGATGCGCGGCCTTGGCGCCGCATCCGCGGAACAAAACAGACGCGGAATTAAAGGCGCTCGCTGACGCAGGCGGCGTCGCGGGCATATACTTCATGCCTTACTTGACGCCCGGCAGGCAGCAGATGGCCGCCGACATCGCCGCGCATATCGAACACGCCGTGAATGTGATGGGCGAGGATCACGTCGGCATTGGCACGGATGGCGGCGTCACCGCCATCGACAACATGCCCGCTTATATGGAGGAGCACAGGAAGGACATCGAGAACCGCAAAAAACTCGGCGTCGGCGCGCCGAACGAAGACCCGAACATCATCACCCTCGTTCCCGACATGATGGGCCCGTCGCAGTTTGAGAAATTGGCCGGGTTGCTGTCCGCGCGGGGTTTTTCGTCGGCGCGCATCGACAAGGTGCTGAGCGGAAACTTTATGCGGTTGTTTGGCGAGGTTTGGGGATAGGAAAGCCACCCATCCGTCCGTTATTCCCGAGATGATGAGAATTCAGAACAGTGCGCGCAACAGATCCGATCCGCATAGAATTGGCTCGGTTTAACCTGAATTTCAGATCGAGTGTTTTCGCGCTCTATTCGCTCGGTTGCCGCGCGCTTTGCTCGGCGACTTCTGCGCACGGAACGAAATAAAGCAAGAAATGTAGCCGGAACGAGTATTGCGAAAGAGATGTAGGGGAGGGGCCGCAAATCAGGATTCTCCGGACCGGAATATATCTCCCATCCAATTACGAGCATTACCTGTATCGCAATTGCGCCAGGAATTATAAGCCAAATCTCTTTCATGTTTTCTTCCTCCGCCGCGACCTGTTCAGGTTGCATGCGTGAAAAATGCTGTACAAATTGCAAAGCTCTGATTGCTAGAAAAAGACCGATTACAACCGCAATCAATTCATGCCCGGACCTAAAAATTTGTATTGCGATCGAACCGAGTAATCCGATCGCAAGGCCTAACGGCCACAAAAGTCTTATTTTTCGCCAATTCATTCTCTCCCCCACGCCATCTCCGCAAACTCACACAATAACGCTCGCGTATCCCGCGGATCGATAATATCCTCGATCAGGAACTGCTCCGCCGTGCGGAAGGGCGATGTGACCGCGCCTAACCGCTCCCTGATCTTCGCAAGCTCCGCCGCCGGATCGGCGGCTTTCTCAAGCTCTGATTTGTAGGCGACCTCGACGCCGCCTTCCATGGGGAGCGAGCCCCAGTCGCCCGACGGCCAGGCGAAGCGATACTGGAAGCGCGTATGGTCAGACATCGCCGCGCCGGCGACGCCGAACGCCTTGCGGATGATGACCGAGCACCACGGCACGCTCGCTTTGTAAATCGCGTTCATGGCGTCGACGCCGCGCCGGATCGTTGCGGCTTTTTCAGCTTCCAAACCGATCATGAAGCCCGGATTGTCGACAAGATGAACGACGGGCAGGCGGAACTGCTCGGCGAGCGACACAAATCGCCGCGCCTTGTCGGAACTGTCGGCGGTCCATGAGCCGGCGAGATAGGTTGGGTCGTTTGCGAGCACCGCAACCGCATGGCCGTGGAGACGTGCGAAGGCGGTGATGACCGAACGACCCCAGCGCACGCCCATTTCGAACACCGAATCCGTGTCGAAGACCGCGTTGATGATCTTCCTCATCGAATAGGCTTGCCGTTTGTCGCGCGGTACAATGGAGAGGAGCGTTTCTTCGCGCCGATCGATGGGATCGTGATTGATCGTTTGCGCGGCACGGGCTTTCACTGACGAAGGAAGATAGGAAAGGAACGCCCGCGCCCGCGCGAAGGCTTCAAGCTCGGTGTCGACTTCGTCGTCGATGACGCCGTTGCGCGCATGAATGTCAGCGCCGCCGAGCGCTTCATTGTCGCGCGCTTCCTCGCCGATGCCTTCAGCGACTTTGGGCCCCGCGGTGAAGACCTGCGCAATCCCCCTCACCATCACCGAATAATGACTGGCGACAAGGCGCGCTGCGCCAAGCCCGGCGCAGGGCCCGAGCGCCAGCGCAACGACCGGAACCGTGTCGAGATTTTTAACGACATGCTCCCAGCCCGGAACGTAAGGCACATAGGTGAAGCCCATCTGTTCGAGCATCTTCACCGAACCGCCGCCGCCGGTGCCGTCAATCATGCGGATGAGCGGAAGGCCCATTTCATGGGCCATCTGTTCGGCCATCGCGAATTTGCGGTGAATGGCGGCGTCGGCGGCGCCGCCCCTCACGGTGAAATCATCGGCGCTGGCGACGACATTGCGCCCTTCGATGCGCCCGCGCCCGAAAATAAAATTCGAGGCTGAGAAATCCTCAAGGCTTCCATCGGCTGCGTAAACGCCCTTGCCGGCGATCTTGCCGATCTCGCGGAAGGAATTCTCGTCGACGAGCGCGTCGATTCGTTCTCGCGCATTCAGCTTGCCGCGCGCTTTTTGCCGGGCGAGTTTTTCCGCGCCGCCCATTTTTTCAGCGAGCGCGCGGCGCCGCTTCAGTTCTTCAACTTCTTTTTCCCATGACATGGAGCGATCATTCGCCGGGACAGGGCGAGGGATCAAGGGATAGCGACATGAAGCACGCTGGCAAGCGCGGCGGCGGCGAGGGCGATCGCCAATATGGTCGGAATGGCGGCGATTGCTGCGTCAGTGATGACCAGTGCGAGGTTGACGCGCGGCGCCCGGACAAGCTTCATCATGACCATATGATGGAGCGCAATGCCGAGGGCCAGCGCAATGCCGACACTGATCGCCGGAAGAGCGAGCGCGCGCCATTCTGCGAGAAGTTGCAAAAGCGGTTTTGCCGCCGCCGCCGATGCGGTCAGCATTTGCCCGGCGCCGCCAATCACCGCCGCTGCTATTGCCGCCGGGATGATAAAAGCTGGTTTTCTTGTCTCGGCTCTCGAAAGCAAGGCGATAAATCCGACGAACGGAATGGCCGTTGCAAGATTGATGAGGCCGCTCGCAACCAGCGCACCATCAATCGAAAAAGCGCCATTGGGATAGTCCGGGGCAAGAATGAATCGCGCCGCCGCGCCGATAAGAATGGTGCTGAAGGCGAGCTTGGCGAGCGAGTGCGCAATGTTTTCGCCTTGCGCCTTCTTGCGACGACCCCGATTTTCAAGATCGAAAGCGCCAATGGATTTCAACCGGAAAAGGCTCGCCGCCGTAGCAGCAAACAGGATCGCCGCCAACGAGATCAACGCAATCGCGTTATGACTGAGTTGCGTCAGGATTTCGGCAATCATTGGCGTCCGCCCCTTCGTCGAGAGAAATGGGGGCTCGACGCCAAATTTCAAGCGAACCGGCGCGCTGTTAGTCCTGAAAATCGAGACCGAGATCGAGCGATGGCGCGGAATGGGTGATGGCGCCGGAGGATATGACGTCAACGCCCGTTTCGGCGATGGCGCGCACGGTCTTCAGCGTGACGCCGCCGGAGGCTTCAAGAATGGCGCGGCCTTTGTTTAGCGAAACCGCAAGCCGCAAATCGTCAAGCGTCATATTATCGAGCAGCACGATGCGCGCGCCATGTTCAAGCGCTTCTTCGAGCTGTTCGATCGTGTCGACTTCAATTTCTATCGGCGTCATGTGGCCGACGGCGGCTTTGGCCGCTTTCAGCGCTTCGGCTATGCCGCCGGCCGCCGCGACATGATTGTCCTTGATCATCACCGCGTCATAAAGCCCGTAGCGATGATTGAAGCCGCCGCCGCAACGGACCGCATATTTTTCGAACGCGCGCAGCAGCGGCGTCGTCTTTCGCGTGCAGACGATTTTTGCATGTGTGCCGGAGACAGCGTTGACGAGCGCCGCAGTCGCCGTTGCAACGCCGGATAGCCGGCCAAGAAAATTGAGCGCCACGCGCTCGGCTGAGAGGATGCCGCGCGACGGCCCGTCGATAGACATCACGACATCGCCGTCGCCTACAAAATCGCCGTCATTTTTACGATTGCTGATTTCAATGTCGGTGTCGATAAAGCGGAATGCAGCGCGCGCAAGGTTGGCGCCGGCGATGACGCCCTCTTCGCGTGCAATGATCGCCGCTGTCGAATTTGCATTCGCTGAAATGCAAGCCAATGAAGTAATATCGCCTGCCTGCCCCAGATCTTCTTCAAGGGCGCGCTTGACGGCGTCGTCGATAAGCAATTGCGACAGCGTCATGAAATGTCGAGCTCCCATTCGACTTCTGCGGCGTCCGCGAGCGATATCTCGGTGTGCATCGGTTCGTCATCCGTCTCGGGAAAGTCGCTCCGGAAGTGACCGCCGCGGCTTTCCTCGCGCATTAACGCCCCTTGCGCAATGAGTTCAGCCGCGCCGAGCGCGCTTTTAAGACCGCTCGTCATATCAGCGCTCGCATTCAATTCATTGATGACTTCGATCGTTTCTAGAAGCGATTCATCGGACCTGATGAGCGCTGCGCCTTCTGACATTGCGGCGCGCAACCGCGCCAGCAATTTTGCGTCGGCCGGTTTTGGCGGAAGGCCTAGCCGGTCGGGCGGCGGTTCCGCCGCGCCGCGCGCGGTAAGTTCGGCGCCTTTGAGGCGTTCAGCGATACGCGCGCCGAAAACGACCGCTTCAAGCAGTGAATTGGATGCAAGACGGTTGGCGCCATGAACGCCTGAGGAGGCGACTTCGCCGACAGCGGAAAGGCCGTCGAGCGATGATTTGCCGTCAAGGTCGGTCATGACGCCGCCCATATGGTAATGCGCCGCTGGCGCGACCGGCATCAGCTCTTTGCGCGGGTCGATGCCGTTGCGTTCGCAGGACGCGAAGACGGTTGGAAACATTTCCGGAAATTTGACGCCAATTGAACGGCGGGCATCGAGAAAGGCGCCGCGGCCGGATTTGCGTTCCGCCTCGACGGCGCGCGCCACAATATCGCGCGGGGCGAGGTCCTTCGCAGGGTGATAATTCTGCATGAAAGGCTCGCCGTCTTCATTGACAAGAACGGCGCCTTCGCCGCGCAAGGCTTCGGTCGCCAAGGGCGCCGGGTCCTCGCCGACATCGAGCGCGGTTGGATGAAACTGCACGAATTCCGGATCGCGGATAACGGCGCCGGCGCGCGCCGCGAACGCAAGACCATGCCCTTGTGCGGGCCGCGGATTGGTCGTCATCGCGTAAAGGCCGCCAAGCCCGCCGGTGGCGAGCACGGTTTCGGCGGCGTCCATCAAGACGCGCTCGCCGGACCCAACGAGGAAGGAAAGGACGCCGGATATCTCGCCATTGTCATTGAGGAGAAGGTCTTCAACGACAACGCGTTCGTGAATGTCGATATGCTGAGCGGCGCGCGCGGCTGCAATCAGCGCGCGCATGATTTCCGCGCCGGCCTGATCGCCCGTCGCATGCACGATGCGATTGCGGCAATGCGCGGCCTCGCGGCCGAGAATGTATTGGCCGTCAGCGTCGCGGTCGAAATTGACGCCGAAACGCGCAAGGTCTTCGACAATCGCCGGGCCGGCATCGGCGAGAATGCGCGCCGCTTCTGGATCAACAAGACCCGCGCCTGCTTCCATCGTGTCGGCGAAATGAAGGTTCGGCGTGTCTTTCTTGCCGATGGCTGCGGCCATGCCGCCCTGCGCCCACGAACTCGACGCTTCGGTTCCAAGTGGGCGCGCAGTGATGACTGTAACCGGGCGGGGCGCAAGCTTCAGCGCCGTGTAAAGCCCGGCGACGCCCGCGCCGACAATGATGATGGGGGAGGTCAATTCGAGTTTTCCAAGTCTGTAACCAAGCCGATCGCTGAATAGCGCACCTTCGAAAAATCGACAAAATTCTCAGTTATCTGACTTTCGACAGTCACGTACGCAATTCCAACTGCCAGATTATTTGCAAGCCTTTCTATCGTTTGGCCAACATATCTCGCACAGATGACCACGTGCGTGATTTTGCGCGTGTCATTGCCGTCAATCCATTCTATTGCAGGGCAGCAGCGGCCTAAAAAATAGTCTGGCCGATCTTTTCCTCGGATCTGACGCAATACTTCAATCACAATGGGAAGCTGAGCGTGCAGTTCGTTCGGGCAATAGTCGACCGAATTTAGTTTTAGCTTCATGGGCTCCGCCGCGATCAAAAGATAACTTACACCCGCGCCTCGACCGCCATCACTTCGGGCGCCCTCTCATGCGAATACATCGACTGGCGCTTCAGGGGTAGGGCGATCATGCGCTCGATTGAAGCGCGCGCTTTTTCAGCAATTTCAGGATCGATGAAAATCTCCTGTTCCATCGTCTGCAGCGAGCGCAGGATCTTTGGCAGGTTGATCTTCTTCATATAGGGACAGAGATTGCACGGCCGGACGAAATTCACATCCGGATTTTCAAGCGCGACATTGTCCGACATCGAGCATTCGGTGATGAGGACGACGTTTTTCGGCTGACGCTCTTTCACGAAATTCGACATGCCCGAGGTCGAGCCGGCGAAGTCCGCTTCGGCGAGCACGTCCGGCGGGCATTCGGGGTGCGCGAGCACCACGACGCCCGGATTGGCTTCGCGCATCTCGCGAATGTCTTCAGGCGTGAACTCTTCATGGACAATGCAGGAGCCGGCCCAGGTGACGATCTTGATGTCGGTCATCGCCGCGACGTTGCGCGCAAGATACTGGTCGGGGATTAGGATGACCGTGTCGGAATTCCATTCCTTCGCCGCGTGCTCAACGACCTCGACAGCGTTCGACGAGGTGCAGCAAATGTCCGTCTCGGCTTTCACGTCCGCTGACGTGTTCACATAGGAAACGACCGGCGCGCCTGGATATTTCTGTTTCAAAAGGCGCACGTCGGCGCCGGTCAGCGACGAAGCGAGTGAGCAGCCCGCTTCCATATCCGGAATGAGGACGCGCTTGCCGGGCGAGAGAATCTTCGACGTTTCCGCCATGAAGTGAACGCCGGCCTGGACGATTATATCCGCATCCGTCTCGGCGGCCATCTTGGCGAGCTGCAAGCTGTCGCCGGCGAAATCGCCTACGCCGAAATAAATCTCCGGCGTCATGTAATTGTGGGCGAGGATGACCGCATTCTTCTCGCGCTTCAGATCGTTGATCGCGGCGATATAGGGCGCGTGGAGGCGCCATTCCGGCGGCGAGATCAGCTTCTCGACCTTCTTGAAAATGTGGTCGGTCTTGGCCGCAACCTCATCCGTGAACGGGAGCCGGTCAGCCAGCGCGGCGCCGGCGAAAGGTCGGCGGTCGATATCAAGAACGGTCATTTCGTTCCTCCAAGGGCCGTCAAGGTTTATGCTCAACTAGAGCATATATAGAGCCCAAAAAATCGCCCGCAATGGGCGAGGGCCTGAGACTGCGCCCCCGAAGGCGTAAACGTCAACACAAATGAGAGATCGCCGCCGAAACCGCCCCATTCCCGCCGCGAAATGCCCCAGAAATCGCCTCCACCCGCGCCGACGGACGGGCGGGGTCCGGGCGTTTAACCAGTCAGGAAAGCAATAATTTCGCCGCCAGGGACGGCCGTCGACAATGACAATGCCCAAAATGAACCGGTGGCGGATTATTCTCCTGACCGCAGTCGTAATTACTGGCGGCCTCTTTCTCTTAAGCGCTACGCGGGAGAAAAAGCCGGAATATGAGACCGCCACAATAACCAAGAGCGACATCGAGGTCTCGATTTCCGAAGCCGGCAAGGTCCAGCCGAAGAATTATGTCGATGTCGGCGCGCAGGTTTCCGGCCAGCTGCAAAAATATTATTTCGAGATCGGCGATCATGTGGAGAAGGGCGACCTCCTTGCGCAGATCGACCCGACTCTGGCGCAAACGAAACTCGAAGCGGATACGGCGCAGCTCGATCAGTTGAAAGCGAGTTATGCGCAGGAACAAGCGTCCTTCGATCTTGCAAAGGCCGAAGCCGCGCGCGCTGAAATGCTGATGAAAGGCGAGGCGATTTCGGTCGCTGAATACCAGTCGGCGATCGCAACCCTGAAAGTTGAAAAGGCGAGACTTCAGCAATGGACGGCGCAGATCAAACGTCAGCAATCGACGATTGAATCCGACAATGTCAGCCTTGGCTATACGAAGATTTACGCGCCGATGAGCGGAACGATCGTTTCGCGAACGGCGCTTGAAGGCCAGACGCTGAACGCAAATCAGGTGACGCCGACAATCTTGCGGATCGCAGACCTCTCGGTAATGACCGTCGAGGCGCAGGTTTCTGAAGCCGATGTGTTGCGCGTCAAATCCGGACAGGAAGCCTATTTTACGACACTGGGCGGAACCCGCCAATGGAAGACGAAAGTGCGTCAAGTCCTGCCCCAGCCTGACGTCGTCAACGACGTCGTCCTCTACAATGCGCTTATGGATATTTCGAACAAGGATGGCGCGTTGATGCCGGAAATGACGGCGCAGGTTTTCTTCGTTGAAGGCCGCGCAAACGCGGCGGTGCTTGCGCCCGTTGCGGCGTTGAAAGACGGCCCGGTGAGGGGCCGGCAGCCAAACGGCGGCGCCCGTGAAGGCGCAGGTCCTTTTTCAGCGCAGGCAAGCGAACCGCCCGCGAGCGGCGCGCGTGCGCGCCGCAGTGAAGAAGGCCCGCCGGGAGAATTTGTAAAGCGTCGTGAAGAAATGAGAGCAATCCTCAAGGATAATCCGGATGCGGAGCGTAAGATGGTTCTTGTCATGGAGAACGGCAAGCCGCGCCCACAGCCGGTCATCGTCGGCCTCAAGAATCGCACGCAAGCCGAAATACTCTACGGTTTGAATGCCGGCGATGTGGTCGTTACCGGCGTCAAGCAATCGTCGAATGTGACCGCGGGCAACAGCCGCAACGATCGCCGGATGAGACCGCCGGGCGGCTTCCGCGGCGGTCGCAGATCGCGATAGCGGAGACGGCGATGGCGCCCCTGATTGAGCTCGAAAATGTAACGCGCGTTTACGGCAAAGGCGAAGCCGAGGTCCGTGCGCTGGCTGGCGTTGACCTCAAGATCGGCGCAGGCGAATTCATCGCGATTGTCGGTCAGTCAGGCTCCGGCAAGTCGACCTTGATGAACATTCTCGGCTGCCTCGACCGGCCGACATCCGGCTCTTATCGCGTGCGCAGCGTCGATGTCGCAACGCTGGCGCCTGATGAGCTTGCCGGACTGCGCCGCGATACTTTCGGTTTCGTTTTTCAGCGTTACAATCTGCTCGGTTCGGTTTCCGCGGCGGAAAACATTGAAATTCCGGCAATCTACGCCGGCGCCGCGCTTGCCGAGCGGCGCGCCAGAGCGGCCGACCTTCTCGCAAAGCTCGGCCTTGGCGACCGCGGAAGTCATCGGCCGAGCGAATTGTCCGGGGGGCAGCAACAGCGCGTCGCCATCGCGCGCGCGCTCATCAATGATGCAGAGATCATCCTGGCTGACGAGCCGACTGGCGCGCTCGATTCAGGATCGAGCGGCGAACTTCTGACGCTGCTCGAAGACCTTCATGGCGCAGGGCGCACAATTATTCTCATCACGCACGATCATTCGGTTGCATCGCGCGCCCATCGCATTGTCGAGATCGCCGATGGCCGCATCATCTCCGATACGGGCGTGAAAGATACGCCGGAAATCAAAGCGGGTTTTGAAAAGAAAAGCGCTGCGCCGTCATTTGCATTGCAGATGAGCGAGGCGGTGAAGACTGCATTCCGGTCGTTGCGCGCCAATCTTTTTCGCACTGCGTTGACGCTGCTTGGCGTCATTATCGGCGTTGCGGCGGTTGTCGCAATGCTCGCGATCGGTCAAGGCAGTCAAAAACAGATCGTCGACAGCATTCAGCAAATGGGATCGGATCTTTTATTCGTTCGCCCCGGCGCGCCCGGTACGCGCCCTTCCGGCGCCAGTGTTGCAACGCTCACGATTGCGGACGCCGAAGCGATTAACGAAATCGCGAATATCAGGGCGTCAATTCCCGTGCAGCAATCGCGCAGCACGCTTCGATACAAGGATGTCGATTACCAGACGACGATCCAGGGCGTCAGCGACAACTGGCCGCTGGCGCAGAACTGGACGATGAAAAGCGGCACCTTCTTCACCAGGGAAGATGAAACCCGTCGCGCCGCAGTCGTCGTACTTGGGCAGACGGTCGCGAATAATCTCTTTCCGGACGGCGCATCGCCGGTCGGCAAATATGTTTTCATGAGCGGCGCGCCATTCGTCGTCGCAGGCGTCCTCAATCCTAAAGGCGCCACAGCCTGGGGGCAGGACATGGACGATGTCGCCGTCATCCCGGTAGAGACGGACATGATGCGTGTTTCCGGCAACAATTATCTGAATTCGATTACGGTAGCGGTCGCAAATACGAAAGAAATCAACGAGACACAGGACGCTGTTCAAAGGCTCCTGCTTGAGCGTCATGGCGGCGTTGAGGATTTCCAGATCCGCAATACCGCATCGCTTCTTGAATCGGTCGAAGACACGCAAAAAGCTTTTTCGACGCTGCTTGGTTCGGTCGCTGCGATTTCCCTCATCGTCGGCGGCATCGGCGTCATGAATATCATGCTTGTTTCGGTTACCGAGCGAACAAGAGAAATTGGCGTTCGCATGGCGACGGGCGCGCGCCGGTCGGACATCATGATGCAGTTCAATACCGAAGCGCTTGTCGTTGGAGGTCTTGGCGGCGTTATCGGCGTGCTATTGGGGCTTGCTGTGTCGCTGATCGTGAAAGCCGGCGGCACAAGCGTCGCCATCACGCCGGGGCCGGCGATTCTCGCTTTTTCGTCAGCGCTCGCAATCGGGCTCCTGTTCGGCTTCATGCCGGCGCGCAAGGCGGCTCGGCTGGATCCCGTCATCGCCCTCGCCTCGGAGTGACTTATGAATAGATTTCAAACTTCCGTAGCCGTTTCCGCGATGATCGCCGTGACGCTTTCAGCCTGCGCCAGCACAGGAACGCCGGCGCGCGATCTCGTTCAGACGCCCGCCGTCTTTGACAATAGCGGTGCGGCTTCCTCCTTTGCAAAAAGCGACGCGGACTGGTGGCGCACATTCGGCGATCCGAATCTCGACTTGCTGACGAAAGAAGCGTTGTTGAAAAACCAGCAAATAGCCGGGGGCCTTGCAGCGGTTCGCGCCGCCCGCGCCTCGGTGACAACATCAACGGCGGCGCTGCTCCCGCAGGTGAATGCCGGTGCGTCCGCGTCGTCCCAAACCGCCCCGAATTTAGGCGCCGGCATTAGCGACATCTCGGCGAATGCGCGCGCCAGCGCGAGCTGGCAAGTCGATCTCTTTGGCGCCAATCGCGCCAAGCGTCGCGTCTCGAAAGCAAATTACGCCGCACAGATTTTCGATCAGAAGGGCCTTGAACTCACCGTCGCATCCGATGTCGCCTCAACCTATTTTTCTATCCTTTCGACACGAGCGCGATTGAAAGTCGCCGAAGACAATCTGGCGATTTCAGAACGTATCTTCGATCTGGTGAAAACGCGGTTTTCTGCGGGCGCCGTGTCGCGTTTTGATTATTCAAGTCAGGAAGCCTCGCTCGCCAATGCGCGGGCGCGACTGCCCCAATTGCAGCAGCAACTCGCATCTTTCGACACCGCGCTTGCGATTTTACTGGGCCGGGCGCCGCAAGGTTTTGAAGCCCCGCCGGGCGATATTCTTGCGCTTGAGCCGCCACCGATAAATCCGGGATTGCCATCGGACTTGCTGTTGCGGCGTCCTGATCTTTTGAGTGCGGAACAACAATTGAAAGCGGCGGATGCAAATGTGGACGCTGCGCGGGCCGCGTTCTTTCCGACGATCGATTTGACCGCTGGCCTTTCGGCGTTGCTGACGGGCGGGGCGAGTGCGATCGGTTCGCTTGCTGCTTCAGGATCGGCGCCGATCTTTACCGCAGGCCGCCTTGAAGGATCGCTTGAGGGCGCCAAGGCGCGTTCCGACCAGGCGGTTGCCAGCTATCGTCAGGCGGTTCTTTCCGCTTTGCGAGACGCCGATCTCGGCTTGAGCGCCTTGAATGTTGCTGACGCCCGCGAGACGCAGTTGCAAATAGCGCGCGACGCCGCAGCGAAAGCGCTTTCAATCTCCGAGCTTCAATATAAGGCTGGGGCTGTCGGGCTGACGACGCTGCTTAATGCGCAATCGGCCTATTTTTCAGCGTCTGATGCGTTGATTCAGGGGCGTCTGGACAGGCTGTCGTCGGCCATCGACTTATACACGGCAATTGGCGGCGGGTGGGGCGGCGCGCCGAAAACAGCCGTGCAATAAGATTGCTATTGCGTTTTTACCAAAGGGCTGAGCCTTAGACGCGGAATAGTCAGCCCCGATACGGTCCTGTCTGCTTGTGTTGCGGCGGAAACGCGGTAGAGCGCCGCCGGGCGGCCGGTTTCCTGTCGCATGGCTCCGCCGGCTTTTTCGACGAGCCCGCCATGTTCGACGCTGCGTCGAAAATTCTGTTTGTGGAGCTCAAAGCCGACGATCGCCTCAACGATTTTCTGGAGCGCAAAGAGCGTAAACTCCGGCGGCGTCAATTCGAAGATGACGGACCGGTATTTCAACTTGCCGCGGAGCCGACCTATTGCAGTTGCGAGTATGCGCCGGTGATCTGACGTCATTGCAACGCCGGTCAGCCTTGCGATCGACTTTTCTGCGCGCGGCGCGGGCAGTTCAGCCGCAGCACTGTCGCGCCACGCCTCCTCGACAAGGCCGGCCTCATACATCAGTTCATAACGTTCCAGCGAACGCTCTTCCTCCCAGCCGCGATCATTGACGCCGAATGCAAGATGAATTCGCGAAAGCCGTTCAGTGCGAGCTGCTTCGCTTGCTGCGCGGCTCGCCCAGCTGGATAGCGCAGGAAGTATCAAGTCGCCCAGAATGAGCGGCTCTCCGCGGCGCCAGTCCTCCCATGGAAAGAATTCATACCAGCTGCGCCACTGCGCTTCCTTTTCGGCGACGCGGGCGGGTTCGGAAGCGAGCGCCAGATAGCCGACCGAGACGATCCGCGCGCCCGGATCGCCGCCGGCGATAACCGCCGCCGGCGCCTCGCGGCCCTGATCGCCAAAAGTGTAGAGTTGTTCGACATATCCGAGCGACACATTCGTTTGCTTGGAAACCCAATCTCTTAGGCCAAGCTCGAATGTGCGATGGCGCGCCGGATCGAAAGGCCCGTAAGGAAGGCCGAGCCCATCAGTGCGGCGTACGCAAAGAGATTTAGGCTGACCGCTGTCAACGACTGCGAGAACAGCGTTCAGAACGATCGCGATTGGCGCATCAATGGATTTATCAGCCGGCACAAGGCCGTCTATAGCCGAGCCTAACGGCGAGGGGAATCGCAGTCAGTTTCAGGCGGCAATTTCGATGGCGACGGCTGGCGCGGAAATCGCCGGCGCCGGCGGTCCGAGATCGTCAACAGCGTCTTCCATGCGTCCATCGCGGCCAAGAATCTCATCCGCATAGGTAATGAGGAGAGGGCAGGGGTCAGCATAAGGGGCGACCTTCCTCAACCGCTTCATGAGTTCTGTTTCGTCTGAATTTGGCTCCAGCATGCAGAGCACGACAAACGCCGCCGCCGTCGACCTTGAAACGCCGCGATTGCAATGAACAAGAATGTTTCCGTTACGGTCCCAACCATTGACCAATTGGATGATCTTTTCGGCGCGTTCGCGCGCAGCGCTGCTGATGGATTTTGCGCAGCTCTCATTACTCACATGCAGCAACAAATGATGTGCGGGATCAATGCCGCAAAAAGCCGGCGCGATCTCGTCTTCGCTGACGAGCGAGATAACCCGGGAAGGCGAATATTGGCGGCACGCATTTTCAGCGTCCGCGAGAGAGGAAATAATCAACATTGGCCTCGACAATGGACCCTAAGCCGCGCCGATAAAAGGCCGGTTTGATCACACCGCGTTTACATCGCGCCAAGTTTACCGTGCGCTTGAGCCGTCCATTTCATTAATGATTGCCTGAAATCGCGCCAGATAACGGGTTTGGACCGTTTCGGTCGCCTCGATTACGATTTTCAGATGAGGAACGCCCGCCGGCGCGCTAAAGAGCTCTCGGGCTTCATCGACGTCGAATCCGGCAATTTGCGTCGCCTCGAAAAAGGCGCTCGCGCGGTCCCCGCGTTTGATCGTCTTTTCCACCGCGGCCGGAAGATCGGCCGGAAGGCCGAACCGGAGATGGATCGCCTGCTGCAGGCGTTTTTCGATTTTTTTGTAGCTTTCGCCGAGAGCCGATTTGAATGGGCTGATCATGTCGCCAATGACAAATTCAGGGCCGTCATGAAGCAGCGCCGCGAGGCGCCATCTGGCCGGCCAATCGGGACGAAGCGCGCTGCAGAATTCCTCGACCACGAGTGAGTGTTGCGCGACGGAAAAGGGCAGCGGTCCTGACGTCTGGCCGTTCCAGCGCGCAACGCGCGCAAGGCCGTGGGCGATGTCTTCGATCTCGATATCGACAGGCGAGGGGTCGAGCAGGTCGAGGCGCCTGCCGGAAAGCATGCGCTGCCATGCCCGCGGCGCCTTTTCAGAGGACTTTTTTTTAGGTTGCGGCATTGAGGGGCGCCCGGCGGTTGGTCGGTGGGAGATGGAGGGGAGCGCCTAGGGCGCCAGTCCCGCTTGTTCAAGCGCTTTGAAGCCGCCCCATGCGATCAACCGCCGACCAGTTGCGGCGAGGCGTCTTGAACCGGAGGCTCATCGGGGCGAGATTCGAGGAAGTGGAGCGCGTAAAAGACTCCGAAAAACAGCCAAACAAAAAAGGGGCGAACATCATGACGAATATGGACGGCGAATACGCTGGCGGCTCGCGCAGGGGCGGGCTCATGTGGCTTTACATGCCGATCGTGCTCATTCTGTTTCTGGGCGGCGCGCTTTCAGTCGCAGCCTATAATTTCTCCGATACTGACCTTTCGATAGCAGAATCCGTCGCCGCCGGTTTTGGTGGACTTGCCGCTATCATCATGGGGCTCATTGCCGCCGCTGTTGGCGTAATTGTCGGGCTCGTCGGCGCGCTGTTCGGGCTGGTTGCGGCTGGCGGCGCAGTCGCCGTCACGCTCTTCATTATCGCCTCGCCGGTGATCGCGCTTATTCTCCTCGCCTTGCTCATGCGGCGCAAATCGACGAGCTGCCCGGACCCCGGGGCTCACTGACCGGCAAACAAAAATTCCCGAGCCAATTTTGAACCGCTGCGCCAAAATCGCGGCGGTTCTTTCAATTTGGCTCCAAAACGCCATCGGTTGTTAACTGCGCAAACATACAACCTGACACGAGGGAATCGCGTGTGGGGATGCTGGAATGATTGCGCTGGAGAACCAGACGCCGGTCGACGAAGACAGGGCGGCGCCGCAGCTCGCCAGTTATCTGGAAAATGACGACGCGAACGCCGCGGCGATCAAGACAATCCTTTCGACGCAGGCCGCCCGCTACATTCACATCACCGCATGGGGGCTGCTGCTCGCAACGATCGCGTCGGCGACAACGGTAATTCTCTGGTACTCGCTGACAATGGCGGCAGGTCTCGCGCGCACGCTTGTCGAAAAGCGGATGCGCGAGGATTCAACTGCGAAATTCACATCGCTGAACTACGCATTTGTCGGTATGTTCGCCTGCGCCTTCTGGGCGGCTGCACCGGTTATCGCATGGCTCTCGGGGCATCCAGCCGGCCAAGCAATTGCCCTTCTTTATATTGTCGGCGGATATATGCTGGCGACCGCACAGCTTCGCGCAACGCCAACAAACGCGCTCATCGTAACATCACCATACGCGGTCGCTTTCCTGATCATGACCGTCGCCAGCTTCGGCGCGCCAATGTTCTTGCCAATGCTGGCGGCGATTCCGGTGCTCGTGACGACAATCGGTTACGTGCTTGTCTTCGGATTTCTTTCCCAGGCTGAACTCAAGCGGGCGAATGAAGAGCGCATGGCGCTCATTCGGGAATTGCACCAGGCGCGAATTGCGGCGGAAAAAGCCTCGGAAGCAAAGTCGATGTTTCTCGCCAATATGAGCCATGAGATCCGCACGCCAATGAACGGCGTTCTTGGCATGGCCGAACTCCTCGCGAATACAGAACTCGACGCGCGTCAGCGTCTTTACGCCGATACGATCCAGAAGTCTGGCGGCGCGCTTTTGACGATTATCAATGACATTCTCGATTTCTCGAAGATCGAGGCGGGACGTCTTGAGCTCGACGCATACGCTTTCGATCTGCGAAACGCTGTGGAAGATGTCATCGCGGTTACCGCGCCGCGCGCCTATGAGAAAAACATTGAGATTGTGCTGCGATACCAGCCGGGACTGCCGCATGGCGTTGTCGGCGATAGCGGAAGGCTACGCCAGATCGTCACCAATCTTGTCGGCAACGCTATAAAGTTCACCGAAAAAGGTTATGTGCTCGTCAGTGTGACAGGCGCGGTCGAAAATGGCGCCAATCATTTTCGCATCGAAGTATCCGACACAGGCATCGGGATTGCGCCTGACAAGCTCGCCAAGATCTTTGAATCGTTTTCGCAAGCCGATTCATCGACAACGCGGCGCTTCGGCGGAACAGGCCTTGGCCTTTCCATTTCAAAGCGCCTCATTGAAGCGATGGGCGGACGGCTTGGCGTGGCTTCTGAACTTGGAGATGGTTCGACATTCTGGATCGATCTTTCCCTGCCGGTCGCCGCCGCTATTGAAAGCTCAAACGATGCGCTTCCTGACTCGCTGAACAAGCGCGTCCTTGTCATCGACGATATCGATGTGAACCGGCAAATCGCGATGGAGCAGCTTGGCGCATGGGGAATGAGCGTCGATACGGCGGAAGACGCCGATATAGGCCTCGTGAAATTGAAGAGCGCCGCTGCGAAAAATGAACCTTATGACCTCGTCGTGCTCGACTATTTCATGCCGGAAAAAGATGGAGCGACTGCTGCAGAGGAAATCCGCTCTGACGCCGCGATTGCTTCGACGCCAATTCTCGTCCTGACATCGGTTGATCAGCCGGGCGACGCAAAGCGTTTCCGGGAGATTGGGGTTGACGCCTATCTCGTCAAACCGGCGCGCGCCGCGGTGCTGCTTTCTTCGATCAAGGAAATTTTTTCGGTCAAGAAGGAAGCTGACCTACAAGTCACTGCCAAGCCGATGGACGGCGCCGAAAAAGCGCACTTGGAGGTCGACAAGATTCGCGTGCTTCTTGCGGAAGACAATGAAGTTAATCGTCTTGTTATCGGGCATATGCTGCCGCCGCGCAGTTACGTTGTGACGATGGCGGCTAATGGCGTCGAAGCGGTCGACAAATACTGCGCCGCCGAGGCGCCGTTCGATATTGTCCTGATGGATGTTTCCATGCCGGAAATGGACGGTTATGAGGCGACGATTGCGATTCGCGATTTTGAAGAAAAAAATGGTCAAACGCGTGCGCCGATCATCTGCCTGACCGCTCATGTGTTGCAGGCCGATATCGATCGCAGCGTCGAGGCGGGCATGGACGATTATCTGACCAAGCCGATCAGTCAGGAGCGCCTTGAAAAAGTCATTGGCCGATGGACTGACTCCGGCGATTGCGCCGAGGCGACTTCGGCCGCCTGACGAAATCAGCCCGCGAGGCTCTCCATCTCCTCAGCGGAGATGTCATAATTAGCGTAGACGTTTTGCACGTCGTCGCAATCGTCAAGCGCATCCATCATTTTCATGAGCGTTGCAGCTGACTGGCCTTCGACCGCAATAATGTTTTGAGGTTTCCATACAAGCTTCGTCGAGCTTGCTTCGCCGAATTTTTTTTCGATTTCATTTGCGACCGCAGCAAGATCTTCGGCGACGGTGTAAACGAGGTGGCCGTCTTCCGATGATTCAACGTCGCTTGCGCCAGCCTCGATTGCGGCGTCCAGCATCGCCTCTTCGCTGGCGGCCTCGGCGGCGTATTCAATAGCGCCGACACGATCAAACATGAACGCGACGGAATTCGTTTCGCCGAGATTGCCGCCATTCTTTGTGAAGATAGAGCGGACTTCGCTCGCCGCCCGGTTGCGGTTATCCGTCAGCACTTCGACAATGACGCCAATGCCGCCAACGCCAAAACCTTCATAGCGGATCTCTTCGAAATTCGCTTCGTCGGCGTTGCTCGACTTCTTGATCGCCCGTTCGATATTGTCTTTCGGCATCGATTGGGCTTTCGCCGCCTGAATGGCGAGGCGCAGGCGCGGATTGAATTCGGGGTCAGGGGCGCCCATTTTTGCAGCGACGGTGATCTCCTTCGACAATTTGGAGAACATCTTTGACCGTTTGGCGTCCTGTTTGCCCTTGCGGTGCTGGATGTTGGCCCATTTGCTATGCCCGGCCATTTGGACCTCGATACCTGCTTGAAGAGATGAGGCGCCGCCCATACCAAGGGGTGAGTGACGATTTCAAGAGGGAACCGATTATGATGGACCTTTCAGGCAAGACTGTCTTGGTGACGGGCGCTTCGCGCGGTATCGGGGCCGCGACAGCGCGAGCCCTGAACGCCGCCGGCGCGCGCACGATCATCCATGCGAGCCGCCACGGCATTGAATTCGATGAGGTCGCCGATGAGGTTTGCCGGAGCAAGGACGATGCGCTGATTGAGGATTTTTCTGATCGGGACGCAGGGTTTCGTCTGTTCGACGGCGCGCTGCAGAACGCGCCGCGGATCGATGCGGTCATTAATAACGCCGGCGTCTATCTTGATGCGCCTTTAACGGCGCCGCGTGAAGAGTGGACGGATATCTGGGCGAAGACCCAGCAAATTAACGTTCAAGCGCCTGCCGATATCTGCTTTGCTGCGATCGCCCATTATCGCAAATCCGGCGGCGGCGTTCTTGTCAATATCGCCAGCCGGGCCGGTCATCGGGGCGATTCGATCGATGGCGCGGCTTATGCTGCTTCGAAAGGCGCAATTCTCGCGATGACAAAGACCTTCGCTCGCCAGCTTGGCGGCGAAAATATCCTCGCCTATGCGATTGCGCCGGGCTGGGTTGAAACACGGATGGCGCCCAAGGACGTTACAGCGCGCGCCGCCGCGACCGCCGAAATCCCGCTCGGCCGGGTGGCTGCGCCCGAAGAAATCGCCGCGATGGCGGTTTTTCTCGCCAGCGGCGCCTGCCCGTCGGCGACCGGCGCCACATTCGACATTAATGGCGCGAGCTATGTGAGATAAGGCGGCTGGCGCGCATCAGCCTTGCACATGCGCCGCCAGCAGATTTAGAAAGCATCCGACGCGGTCATTCGGCTTTGTTCCCAACTCAATATCGGCCAAATCGATCACAAAATTCAATATTATTTGTTAGATCGATCTAAAGGGATGTGCTATCCGGCCGCTAGAAAATCTGGCCCCCTACTCAACTGTCAGGAGATATTCATGGACGGCGAAAATCGGTGCCCCTTCACCGGCAAGATCACAAAGATTGCAGCAACAGAGGGAACGACGAACGAAGATTGGTGGCCGAATCGGCTTGACCTCGGCATGCTTCGTCAGCACTCGGATCTTTCCAAGCCTGATCCCGATTTTGACTACGCCAAAGCTTTCAAGTCGCTTGATTTGAAAGCCGTTAAAAAAGACCTCGTTGCGCTGATGACGGATTCGCAGGACTGGTGGCCGGCGGATTACGGTCACTACGGCCCATTCTTCATCCGTATGGCGTGGCATGCGGCCGGCACCTATCGCATTAGCGACGGCCGCGGCGGTGCCGGTCATGGCGCACAGCGTTTTGCACCGACCAACTCATGGCCTGACAATGGCAATCTCGACAAGGCGCGCCGTCTGCTCTGGCCGATCAAGAAAAAATACGGCGACAAAATTTCCTGGGCGGACCTCATCATTCTCGCAGGCAATTGCGCGCTGGAATCGATGGGCTTCAAAACCTTTGGTTTCGCGGGCGGCCGTGTCGACATCTGGGAACCGGAACAGGATGTCTATTGGGGTGCCGAAACTGAATGGCTCGCAACAAGCGACAAGCCGAACAGCCGCTATTCCGGAAAGCGCGATCTCGAAAACCCGCTTGCGGCCGTGCAAATGGGCCTCATCTACGTCAATCCGGAAGGACCTGACGGCAATCCCGATCCGCTCGGTTCGGGCAAGGATGTGCGCGAAACATTCGGCCGTATGGCGATGAACGATTATGAAACCGTTGCGCTGACGGCGGGCGGTCATACTTTCGGCAAATGCCATGGCGCGGGCGACGCCGCCAAAGTCGGTCCGGAACCTGAAGCTGCGCCGATCGAGGCGATGGGCTTCGGCTGGCTCTCAAGCAACAAATCCGGCAAGGGCAAGGACGCCATTACCTCGGGCCTTGAAGGCCCGTGGACGCCGACGCCGACAACATGGGATATGAGCTATTTCGATGTGCTGTTCGGGTATGATTGGGAGCTGACGAAGAGCCCGGCTGGCGCCAACCAGTGGACGCCGAAAAATCTCAAAGCGGAAGACCGCGCGCCGCAGGTTGACGGCTCGGGCGATACTGTGCCGATCATCATGACGACGGCGGATATGTCGATGCGCATGGATCCGGCTTATGAAAAAATTTCGCGCCGTTTCCACAAGAACCCGGAAGAGTTCGCCGACGCGTTTGCGCGCGCCTGGTTCAAGCTCACCCACCGCGACATGGGTCCGCGGTCGCGTTATCTCGGCAAGGAAGCGCCGAAAGAAGAGTTGATCTGGCAGGACCCGGTGCCGGCGCCGAAAGGAAAGCCGATCGGGGCCAAAGACCAGGAAGCGCTGAAAGAAAAGATCCTTAAATCGGGTCTTTCGATAGCGGATCTTGTCAAGACGGCGTGGGCGTCCGCCTCATCTTTCCGCGGCTCCGACAAGCGCGGCGGCGCCAATGGCGCGCGCGTTCGCCTCGAGCCGCAGAAGGATTGGGAAGCGAACGAACCGGCAAACCTCGACCGCGTCCTGAAGAAGCTCGACAAAATTCGTAAGGACTTCAACAAGACGCTCGACGGCAAGGAAGTTTCGCTCGCTGATATAATTGTGCTCGCTGGCGGCGCCGCGATTGAAAAAGCTGCCAAAGATGCGGGAACGAAGGTGAAAGTGCCGTTCTCTGCGGGCCGCACCGATGCGTCGCAAAAACAGACGGACGCTGAAAGCTTCGCGCCGCTTGAGCCGCTCGCTGACGGCTTCCGCAATTACTACAAAGCGGGCCTCAAGATTCCGGCTGAAAAGATGCTCGTCGACAAGGCGCAGCTTCTCAATCTGACAGCGCCGGAAATGGCGGTGCTTGTTGCAGGCCTGCGCGTTCTCGGCGGCAATTTCGGCGAGACAAAGCACGGCGTTTTCACTAACCGGCCAGGCCAGCTGACGAATGACTTCTTCGTCAATATCGTCGACACCGGCACTGCGTGGAAGTCGACCTCGAAGAAGGATGAACTTTACGAAGGCCGCTGCTCCAAGACAGGCAATGTAAAGTGGACCGGCACGCGCGTTGATCTGATCTTCGGCTCGAATTCGGAACTGCGCGCCATTTCCGAATATTATGCGATGGACGACAAGAAGGCTCAGTTCGTTCAGGACTTCGCCAAAGCCTGGGCGAAGGTCATGAATAACGACCGCTACGACCTCAAGAAATAAGCCGCATCATCTGTAGGCTGGAAAAGCGGCGCTTCGGGAAAACCTGAGGCGCCGTTTTTCTTGTCCCGGCGCAAGGCTTGCACCGACAGTCAGGCTCGGTTATTAGCCCTCCACAGAGGAATTATGTCAGAGATTGTAATCAGCTGAACCGCAAGAGCGACGCGCGCTGAATGGGCGCCGCGTCCGGTTTGGCTATTCTCTCTGGACCTCTTTCATGAACATCTCGAAGCCGGAGCAAAGAACGCTCCATGTCCTCGCGCGCGGCGGGACGATCGCTGTTGAAAAATGCGATGCTGGAAAGATCATCGCCGTCAATTGCATCAGCCGTGAAGGCTGGACGCTGGCTGATTGTTCGCTGGGCGTCTTTCAAAGATTGAAGCGCAAGCGTCTGATCGCCTCGTCAGGCGGTGATCCGTATCAAATTACGAGGCTGGGGCGACGATCCGTGCGATCCCAGCTGGATAATCGCGCCTGAGGGAAAGCCGTCGTTTCAGGGTAACTGAAACGACGGCTATCCTCGTAAAGTCAGCGGCGATCATTTGTCGGGGCAAATCATCGCTCAATACTATTGCGCCCACGCCAGCGCCGACCTGCCGCAGGCAGAACAATTGCTCCCGCCGGTGAAAATCCCTAGAGCGACTTGCGTTCAATCTGAATCGCTTCGTTGCTCTATGTCATTGTATGACCGCATTTTCTGACGACGAACCGGTTTCCACTTCGTCGGAAAATGCTCTAGCGTTCCGGCCAAACAAAAATAGGCGGGAAGATGACGATAGAGATGGCGAGCGCGTCTGCGCAAAAAGGCAAGGATATTCTCGGTCATCCGCGCGGCCTCGCCTATCTAGTCTTTGCTGAAAGCTGGGAGCGTTTTTCCTATTACGGCATGCAGGCGCTGCTTGTGCTTTACATGACGCAGTTTCTGCTGCTGCCGGGTCATGTCGAAAATATCGCCGGTTTCGCCGCATTCCGTGCAATGATCGAAAGCGCTTACGGGCAATTATCGCCGGCGGCGCTAGCCTCCGTTATTTTCGGACTTTATGCGGGCGGTGTTTATCTGACGCCGCTTGCGGGCGGTTTCATCGCTGACCGCTGGCTTGGCCGAACGACGACAGTGACGCTTGGCGCCCTTCTGATGGCGCTTGGTCATTTCCTGATGGCCTTTCAGGTTTCTTTTCTGGCTGCGCTCGCCTGTCTTTTGATTGGCGTTGGATTGTTCAAGGGAAATATCGCGAGCCAGGTCGGCGAGCTTTACGAGCAAGGCGATCCGCGCCGCGCCGACGCGTTCCAGATCTATCTTCTCGGCATCAACATTGCTGTCATCATCTCACCGCTTGTATGCGGCACGTTGGGACAGAAATACGCCTGGCATTGGGGCTTCGGCGCGGCCGGCGTCGGCATGGTGATCGGTCTCCTCGTCTATCTTTCAGGGCGGCGATATCTGCCTCAAGAAGCGCCGCGCGGTGCAGCCGCAACTGCGATTGCAAAACCGAAATTTACGAAGCGCGACTGGACAACGGTTGCGCTCCTGATTGCGCTAGTGCCGGTTCTCGCGACCGCTGTTGTCGGCAATCAGGAAATCTTCAACGCCTATCTTGTTTGGGGCGACGCGAACTATCAGCTCCGGTTTTTCGGTCAGGAAATGCCGGTCACCTGGCTCTTGTCGCTTGACGCATTTATTTCGACGGGCTGCATCGCAGGGGTGATCGCGTTCTGGCGGTTCTATTCGCGTTTCGCAAAAGAGCCGGACGAGATCATTAAGCTTGTCATCGGCGTTGGCGTGTCAGCGCTTGCGCCGCTCATTCTCGCCGCGGCAAGCGCCTACCAGCAAGCAAGCGGACACAAGGTTTCGCTGGAATGGGGCGTTGCTTTCCACCTCGTCAACGACATCGGTTTTGCGATGGTTTTTCCCGTCGGCCTCGCGCTTTATTCGCGCGCAGCGCCGAAAGGAACGGCCGGCCTTATGATCGGCGTTTATTACCTGCACCTGTTCTTTTCCAATATGCTCGTCGGCTGGCTTGGCGGCCTCCTTGAAAAGATGCAGGCGCCGCAATTCTGGACGATGCACGCAATCATTGGCGCGGCGGCGGGCGGCGTGCTTTTCGTATTTGCAATATTCTTCAGGAAGAATTTGGCGCCTGTTGAAGAAGGCGAGGGCGTCAAAAGCTAATTGGCCGCTTTCAGGCAGCCGCCAATTCGGAGCGCCTTGATCGAATGCGCGCGGCCCTTGGCATCCGCTTCGATAAGGACGCCGCAGATTGTCGCCTCCCCGGAAGCGGGCTGAAAGCGCTGCGACGGCATTTTTGTAATGAAGCGGTTCAAGGGCTCGGACTTTTCCATGCCGATGACGCTGTCATAATCGCCGCACATGCCAAGATCGGTCATGTAGGCGGTGCCGGCCGAAAGAATGCGTTCATCGGCGGTCGGCACATGCGTGTGCGTGCCGACTACCGCCGTTGCGCGTCCGTTGAGGAAATGCCCCATCGCCTGTTTCTCGCTTGTCGCTTCGGCATGAAAGTCGAGGATGACAGCGTCTGCTTCGCGGCCTAACTCGGCGCCCGCCAGGGCTGCATCGACCGCCGCGAAAGGATCGTCGCATGGATGCATGCCGACCTGGCCTTGCGCATGCAGCACCATGACGTTGCGGCCGTCTTTCGTCTCGTAAAGTCCGGCGCCGCGCCCCGGATTTCCTTTCGGGAAATTCAAGGGACGCAAGAGGCGCGGCTCATTATCATAGATTTCAAGTTCGTCGCGCTGATCGAAGGCGTGATTGCCGGTTGTGATAACGTCAGCGCCAGCATCAATAATGGCGCCGACAATGTCGGCGGTGACGCCAAAACCGCCAGCCGCGTTTTCCGCATTCACGACAATGAAATCGAGCCCATGCCGGCGTTTCAGTCCGGGCAATGCTTCAACAAGCGCCCGCCGGCCGGAACGCCCGACAATATCTCCAAAGATTGCTATTTTCATCATGCCGTCTCGAAAAGAGAGGCGCCGCCTTTTTTCGACAACGCACGGACCGATATGTAAAGCGCCAACCCAATAGGGCCAAACATCAGGGTGAAGAAGAGACAAGGAATGACGAGAAAATGCGGAACGCCGCGCCGGCTTGCATCGCGCCCGATCCAGGCACCGATAAACAAGTCAAAAACAAGGTAATGGGTCCAGCCGGTCAAAACGCCGGTGGGATGACTGAAAAGCGCCATAACGCCGGCGAGTGAAGACATGCCGGCGCCGTCCGCCGACTGACCGAAAAACAAGGCGGCGCATAAAAATACTGCATAGATCGCACCATAAATGAGCGGGTAGACGCCTGAATGAACGAGACCCTTCGTTATGCGCGCATGCGGCGCGAAAGCGAGCAGGAACCAGCCGGGCAATACGCCGGCATTGATGAGAAGGTAGAGAGTTTCCGGGCTCACTTTTGCGCTCTTTCTATTTCATCATGACAGGCGGTTGGATGGCTTCGCGTTCGGTTACGATCCAGTCAAGCCGCTCGTCCGATTTCGTTGTTGGAAGTTTATCGACCTCCTGATCGGCGAAGGCGAAACCAACGGCCAAGACTTCGCCCTTTGCCCGCAGCATCGCCAGCGTCCGGTCATAAAACCCGCCGCCATAGCCGAGCCTTTCGCCTTTTCGGGTAAAGGCCAGAAGCGGCGCTACAATGATCGCCGGAAGAATTTCCGGCGCGGAAACTGGCGGCGTCAGCACGCCGAATTTGTCTTCTTCCAATTTATCGCCTTGGCGAAACTCCCGAAAAACAAGCGGGCTCTTTTTCTTTCCGGTTACAGGCAGCGCGATTTTATGTCCCCGCTCAAGCAATGCTTCGGCGAGCGGCTTTGTGTCGATCTCGCTTCGGATCGGATGAAAAAGCGAAACAATAGCGCCTTCGGGAAGCGGAATGTTTTCGAAAAATATGCGCGCCGCATGCCGCCCGGCGTCCGGTCGCTTTTGGGCGATTTCATCGCGCGCCGCGCCCATGCGCAGCCGCAGCAATTCCTTGCGTCTGAAAGGGCTCGCCATCGCCGGCAGGGGAGGGAGGATCACTGTGGCCGTCTCGCGCTTTCTTCGCCGGGTAAATTCAGCGCCGCCCTGGCCGTCGGACTCTTATTCGCCCTGGACCCTAAGGACCAGGTGGGCGCCGCTTAATGGAGGCCACGGCCTCCGCCAGAGGCAGCTCCCGTTCTGAGAGATACGGCCCCGGGGAATGTTGTCCTGACGCGCCGGGCAGCGGTTTTGAGATAAGCGCGGCAAGGCTCGCCGTAAAGGGGCGTCTGGATCAGAAAAGACCGTCAATGTCGCCGTTTTCGTCTACAAAAATGCGCTCGGCGGCGGGCCGTTTAGGCAGGCCGGGCATCGTCATGACGTCGCCGCAAATTGCGACGATGAAGCCGGCGCCAGCGGAAAGCCGCGCCTCGCGGACATGAAGCGTGTGCCCAGACGGTGCGCCGAGAAGGGACGGGTCGTCGGAAAAACTGTATGGCGTCTTCGCCATGCAGACCGGGAGCGCGCCGTAACCCATCGCTTCGAAAGAGGCGAGCGCCTTTTTCGCTTTCGGCGCGAATTCAACGCCCGCGGCGCGATAGATTGTTTTTGCGATCGTCTCCATTTTTTCGGCGAGCGGCGTCTCGTCAGGATAAAGCGGCGAATATTTGGCCACATTGCGCTCGATTACGCCAATGAGCGCGTTTGCGATTTCGGTCGCGCCTGCCGACCCTTCCGCCCAATGCCGGCAGACATAAGCCTTTGCGCCGGCCGCAATGGCGATTTCCTTGATCGCCTGATGTTCGGTTTCGGTGTCGGTCGTAAAAGCGTTAATGGCGACAAGCACCGGAACGCCGAAGCGGCTCAGATTTTCGATGTGGCGCTCGAGATTGGCGCCGCCGCGTTTCACAGCGTCAACATTTTCATTGTTGAGATCCGCCTTGGCGACGCCGCCATTCATTTTTAGCGAACGCGCCGTTGCGACCAGCACAACAGCACGCGGAGAAAGGCCGGCCTTCCGGCATTTGATGTCGAAAAATTTCTCGGCGCCCAGGTCTGCGCCAAATCCCGCTTCAGTGACGACGCAATCGGCGAGCGCGAGGCCCGTCCGCGTCGCCACGACTGAATTGCATCCATGGGCGATATTGGCGAACGGGCCGCCATGAATGATCACCGGGTTGTTTTCCAGCGTCTGAACGAGATTGGGATTGACCGCATCTTTCAAAAGCGCCGTCATCGCTCCTTCCGCTTTCAGATCGCGCGCAAAAACCGGTGATCCGTCCCGCTTCTTCGCCACAATGATCGAGCCGAGCCGTTCGCGCAGATCGTCGAGATTTTCAGCCAGGCAGAAAATCGCCATTACTTCCGACGCGACGGTAATGTCATAACCGGTTTGTCGGACGTCGCCATTGCCAAGGCCGACAACAATGTCGCGCAATGCGCGGTCATTCATATCGACAACGCGGCGCCAGGTGATGGTCTTGATATCGATGTCGAGCGCGTTCCCCCAGTAGAGATGATTGTCAATCATCGCCGAAAGAAGATTATGCGCTGACGTTATGGCGTGAAAATCGCCATTGAAATGAAGGTTGATGTCTTCCATGGGCGCTGCTTGCGCTTGCCCGCCGCCCGTTGCGCCGCCTTTGATGCCGAAGCAGGGGCCGAGCGAGGGTTCGCGCACGACGATTGCAGTCTTCTTGCCGACGCGATTGAGCGCGTCGCCCAGTCCGATTGTCACCGTTGTCTTGCCTTCGCCAGCCGGCGTCGGATTGACGGCGGTCACAAGAATGAGCGCGCCTTTTTCACGGGATTTCAGATCGCCAAGCGCGCTTGCGTCGATCTTCGCTTTAGCGCGACCGAAGGGAATGAGCGCGTCTTCCTCAAGACCCAGCTTGCCGGCGATTTCCTGAATAGGCGCAAGTTTGGCTTCGCGGGCGATTTCAATGTCGCTTTTCATGTCTGATCCCTGTTTGGATTTTGCGGGCGGTTGCGCGCCGCGATCAGGTGGGGGCGTTTGCGACGCGATATAGGCCGATTTGCGCAGCGCCGTAATGGCGCCGGTCAATTTCCTCATACCCGCGCGCGCGAACCGGTTCTTCCTTTTCCCCTTGTTCAACCACAATAATTGCGCCGGGGACGACCCAGCCGCCGCCCAGCAAGGAATTGAGCGCCGGTTCCGCAGCGTTTTTTCCATAAGGCGGGTCGAGAAAGGCGAGCGTAAAAGCCGGCCCGACGCCTGCCGGTTTCGGACCCAATGTTGTTGCGGAGCGGCGATGAAGCCTCGTCTCGCCAAACAGCGACAATGCTTCGATATTGTCCCTGATCGCGCCGCGGGCCGCCGCGTCCGTCTCGACAAAAAGGCAAAATGCGCCGCCGCGCGACATCGCCTCAAATCCGAACGCGCCGGAGCCTGCAAAAAGATCGATGATGCGCGCTCCTTCAAACGAGAAATCATCCCGGTGCTGTAGGAGATTGAAGAGGCTCTCGCGTGTCCGGTCCGCCGTTGGCCGCGTCGTTCGTCCTTTCGGCGAGGCGAGCGGGCGTCCTGAAAATTTGCCGCTGATGATGCGCATCCGGTGAAACTCAATTTCGTTATTTTATTCCAGGTCGAGAATCATAACGTCGGCGGGACTTTTGAACTCTGCGCGTTCATAAAACGTTCGGGCTCTATCACTCGGCCAGACTATCAAAAACTCAAGTCTTTCATGCCGCGCCCATTCTTTGAGCTTCCCAAGCAGCTGACTTCCAACGCCTGTGTTTCGCCATTTTGGCGCTGTATAGACGTTGGTGAGGTATCCCCAGCGTGCGTTTGGTGCGCCAGGTTTTGGCGCCTTCCTCACAAGCCGGACGCTCATTGCAGCGGCCGCTTCGCCGTCTGAAATAGCCAGCCAATGCACAAGATCGTCTTGTTCGCCAGCAAGCGCGGCCGCGAGAATATCAATATCAGCAGCGTTCGGGAGAGCGTCTTCATTTTTAAGGAGCAGACGCAGACGTGCGACTTCTGTCAATTCGTCATGGGATGCAATGCGGAATATCAAATTCTTGTTGTTACTGCTGATGCGTTCATGTCCCTCGTGAAGCTTGCGCGCATTGGTTGCTTCCTTTTCTGTCATTTCCCTCTCCGCTCTCGTCCGGCCGAACTTCGCGCGGTTTTCAGATGCCTGCTTTTCTTTTTCGGCGCTCTTTTTCTTTTTGCGGATGCGCCCGAGATTGACGATTTCGCCCATCGCTTAAATCCCCAGCGCCGCGCAAGCCTTGGCGCCTAATTGTTCTTTCATCTGTTTGGCCGGAATTTCTTCAAGCCCGCTTTCTTCAAGCCCGCCGAGCTGAAAAGGGCCGAAGGCGGTGCGGATAAGCCGGTTCACTTTCAGCCCCAGATGCTCCATCACTTTCCTGATTTCGCGGTTCTTGCCTTCATTGATCGAGGCGGTGATCCATTGATTGCCGCCTTTACCGGAATCGAGTTTCGCGCGGATCGGGCGATAGGCGACGCCGTCGATCTCAACGCCGTCCATCAGCCTGTCGAGCGCGTTCTGGTCGGTCTTGCCATAAGCGCGGATGCGATAACGGCGCGTCCAGCCATTTGAGGGAAGCTCCAACTGGCGCGCAAGGCCGCCATCATTGGTGAGAAGAAGAAGACCTTCCGTCGTCAGATCGAGCCGGCCGATAGAGATTACGCGCGGCAGGCGCTCGGCGACCGCATCGAATACGGTTGGCCGTCCCTGCGGGTCTTTGTGCGTCGTCACGAGGCCCGACGGCTTGTGGTAACGCCACAGGCGCGGCGGCTCTTTCGATTTGACGCGCGTGCCGTCGACGCGGATGTCCATATCCGCCGTCACCTTGAAGGCGGGCGTTGTCAGTGTGACGCCGTCGACAGTGACAATTCCCTGTTCGATGAGCCGTTCGGCCTCACGCCGTGAGGCGACGCCTGCGCGCGCAAGATATTTCGCGATGCGTTCGCCCTCGCCGATGCCCTCTTCATTCGTGTCGTTCACATACGCTCCATCGCTGCGGCGCAATCATTGCCGCAATCGCCGCTGGCGACTAGAATAAGCTCCGTGATGGATCGTTTCAAAATCGCTGCGTCAAGTCTTTTCTTGATATTGCTCTTCCCGGCCGCTTCATTTGCCGGGGAGGCTGATGTCATCGGCGCCAGCGCGCGGAAAACCGGCCCCGGAATCTACTGGATCGCGGCAAAAGTGCGCCATGCCGATAGCGGCTGGGATCATTACGCCGATCGCTGGGAAGTGCTTATTGGCGATGAAATCATCGCCACGCGCGTCCTCGCGCATCCACATGTCGATGAACAGCCCTTTACGCGCTCGATGGGCGGCATCGAAATTCCCGGCGGCGTCACGCAAGTAACAATTCGCGCGCATGACAAGGTGCACGGATATGGCGGCAAGGTGTTTACGCTTGTGTTGCCGAAGTAATGTCAGCCGCCGATGATGAAAAGTGGATGGCGCTTGCAATGGACGAGGCGCGCCGCGCGGCTGAAACTGACGAGGCGCCGATCGGCGCCGTAATCATCAGCGCCGCGGGCGAGCTGCTTGCCGCCGCCGGTAATGCGCCGATCGCAACGCATGATCCATCAGCACACGCGGAAATACGCGCTTTACGCGCCGCCGCTGAAAGGCTCGGCAATTATCGCCTGACAGGCGCAACGTTGTATGTCACGCTCGAGCCTTGCGCGATGTGTGCTGGCGCAATCAGCCATGCGCGCATTGCGCGGCTTGTTATCGCTGCGGAAGACGCAAAAGGCGGCGCCATTTACCATGGTCCGAAATTCTTTGAGCAGCCGACCTGTCATTGGCGGCCGGTTGTTGCAAACGGACCTTTCGGTGAAGAATCTTCAGCGCTTTTAAAGAGTTTTTTTCGCGCCCGGCGTTAACGCGACGTTGGTCATCGCCGGCGATGATTGAGGACGCCCCATGTTGATTTCGTTTGCATATTACGCATTTCTCGCGGCCGCCCCGGTTACGAACGCAGCGGAGCTTTCGGCTGCGCTGAATGCAGCAAAAGGCGGCGAGATCATTTCACTGGCGCCGGGTGATTATGAAGTGCTTGCGCTCAAGGGACATGATTTTGCCAAGCGCGTGACGCTCACAGCAGCAGACCCTGCGCATGCACCGCAGTTCAAATCCATTTTCCTGTACAAAGTCTCAAATCTTGCTTTCGATGGCGTGGCGTTACGCCTTGGTCCGGCGCGCCCGCTTCTAGATTATGCGGTGACGATGCGCGAATCCTCGCATATTTCGTTCACCCGTTTCGATGTCGCTTCAGCGGCCGACGGCGTCGTTGGCAATGATGGCTATGGATTCATGATCCGCGACTGCAGCCATGTGACGATTGCCGATGGCGCGATTCACGACACATTTCGCGGCATTGCGTCATTCGACAATAACGATGTTGTAATTTCTGGCGTTTCTTTCTCGATGATGGGATCGGACGGTATTGTCGCGCGCGGCGCTGTGCGCCTGACGATTGAGAATAATCATTTCGCTGACGCCGCGCTTCTTGACCCGAAGCGCTTCCATCCGGATGCCATCCAGCTCTGGTCTAGAGGCGCGGTCCGCGCAAATGACGGCGTCATTATTCGTAACAATGTCGTTTTCCGCGGCGCTGGCGATGCGACGCAAGGCATTTTCATCAAGTCGCCGGAGATCGCGTCGAGAAATCTCCTGATTGAAAACAACATCGTCCACCAGTCTTATCTGCAAGGAATCTTCGTTCAAAATGGCGATGGCGTCATTATCCGTGGCAACCGCGTAGAGCCCGCGCATAAAGGCGATCGACCCGGAATTGAGTTGCGTACGCCAATAAAAAACGCAAATAGCGAGCACAACATCGCCGCTTCATGGCGTCTGGCGCCCGGCGTAACGAGCATGGGCGACATAAGCACCGACCCGCGCGGGCGGTAGCGGCGTCGAACTGATTTGAATTTGCACGCCCACATTTCGCCGCATAAGTTCTCTATGGGGAAGAGACGGAATTCCAGAGGGGAATATTTATGAGACTTGCCGAAATCATTGCGAGCGCCGCCTTGGCGGCGTCCGGATGCGCCACAGCAGGCCAATCTACGCCGTCCCTTCCATCTGGCGGAGATCCTTCCTCTATCGCCGCTGCGAATACGCAGTTCGGCCTCGAGCTTTATAAGCGCATCGCCGCTGACAATGACGGCGACATCACCATTTCACCGGCGAGCATTTCCGCCGCATTCGCGCTGGCTTATCCCGGCGCGCGCGGTGAAACAGCGAAAGAAATAGCCAACGTTCTCCATTTTGCACCCGAGAGCGCGGAATTTCGCGCCGATATGGCTGCGTTTCTCGGCCTCATGTCGGTGGAGCGCGAGAAGATGAATATCACAACGGCGAATTCGGCCTGGTTCGACAGGAGGACAATTGTCGAAGATGAATTCGTCGCTGCAATCAAAACGGCCTATGGCGCGAAAGAGAAGCGCGTCAATTTTCGCACTGGCGCGGATGCGTCGCGCGAAAAGATCAATCAATGGGTCGAAGACAGAACCAATGACCGTATTCTCGACTTGCTGAGCGCCGACGACGTAACGGACGATACAAGGTTTGTTCTCGTCAATGCGATTTATTTCAATGGAAAGTGGTCCTCGCCATTCGATGTGGACGCTACGCAGAAACGCGAATTCCGCAGCGGTGGCGAGACGCTGAGCGTCGATATGATGGCTCGCACAGGCAATTATCAAGTGATCGACAAAGGCGATTTTCGGGCGATCTCGATCCCTTATGATGACGGCGCATATTCGATGGCCGTATTTCTTCCGCGCGCCGACGACGGACTGGCCGGGTTCGAGGCTGAAATGACGCCTGCGGCGTTCAAGGATTGGTTTGGCGAGCTCGACAGCGCGCGAAGCCGGGAAGTTGCGCTGAACTTGCCGAAATATCAGCGGCGCAAATCGTTCAAACTGAAAGGTGAATTGATCGCGATGGGGATGCCGGAGGCGTTCTCGAATATGGCTGATTTCACCGGCATGGTTGATCCCTCGAAACAACCGCCGGGCGACAGTTCGGTCAAAATCGGCAATGTCGTTCACCAGACATTCCTGAAAGTTGACGAGTCGGGAACGGAAGCGGCTGCTGCAACGGCGATTGTAGGCGTGCGGACGACGAGCCTGCGCCCGCCGCCGGTCCCGTTCAATGTCAATCACCCCTATTTCTTTGTGATTCGCCACAATGAAACGGGCGCCGTCCTCTTTATGGGCCGCGTGACGGATCCGACGGAGGCGTAGCGTTATTCAGCGCCGGCTCGCTTTGCGTATTCCCACGCCATCGCGGCGAGCGGCGCGACATTGGCGCCCATATTCTTCGCCTCTGCTGATGAGGCATTGCCGTCGAGCGAGCGTTTGTAAACGCCTTGGATGATCGAGGCGAGGCGGAACGTATTATAGGCGAAGCAGAAGTCGAAATCGGCGAGCGTTTCGCGTCCCGTCTTTTCGCAATAGCGTGTTGACGCTTCTTCAAGCGAGGGGATGCCGAGCTCATTGAGATCCAGGCCGGCAAGACCGCCCCTTATTGTCGGCGGAAAATGCCAGACCATCAGGAAATAGGTGAAATCGGCGAGCGGATGGCCGAGCGTTGAAAGCTCCCAGTCGAGCACGGCGAGGGCCTTGGCTTTCTTCGAATCCATGATGACATTGTCGAAGCGGAAATCGCCATGGACGATCGAAACGGCGTCATCTTTGGGAACCGCCGTCGGAAGCCATTCGATCAGCTGGTCCATTTGCTCGATGGCGCCGGTTTCAGCCGCCTTGTATTGCGTTGACCAGCGATCAATCTGGCGTCCGAAGTAGTTTCCGGTCTTGCCGAAATCGGAAAGCCCCGCCTTTTCATAGTCGATCATGTGAAGCGCGGCGATCGTGTCGACCATTTCAAGGTAAAGCGCCCGGCGTTCTTCCGGTGGATTTTCAGGAAGGCTGGCGTTCCAGAAGATGCGCCCGTCGACGCAATCCATGATAAAAAAGGCGGTGCCGATGACGCTTTCATCTTCGCAAAGCGCATAAGTTTTGGGCGCCGGAAAGCCCAAAGGGTGAAGCGCCGTCATAACGCGATATTCGCGGTCGACCGCATGCGCGGAAGGGAGAAGCTTGCCGGGCGGCTTGCGCCGCAAGACGTAATTCTTTTTCGGCGTTTCGAGCCGATAGGTGGGATTGGATTGGCCGCCCTTGAATTTTTTCACCGTCAACGGACCTTTGAAGCCTTTGACGTTTTTTTTCATATAGGCTTCGAGCGCGGCTTCATCGAATTTCAGCCGCTCGGGCGTATCCATGACGCCGGTGAAATCGGGCGCATCGGCTGGCATGAAAACCTCCTAGGCGGCTTTGACGAAATGTTCGGCGACGAGAAATCCGCCAATGAGGATAAAACCGGCGCCCGCGATCAGTTTCAACGGCAGGAAGGCGAGATATTTTTCCGCCGCTGCGCCAAGCAACACGGCGATTGCTGTGGAGGCGACGAGTGCGGCGGATGCTGCAGCAAATATCACTGCTGGCGGCGCCTTTCCGTTAGAGGCGAACAGCATGGTTGCAAGCTGCGTTTTGTCGCCCAGCTCAGCGAGAAAGACGGTCGCGAACACGGTCAGAAAAATCTTCATGCCGGAATTGTCCTCAGTCGGCGGTGGAATTCAAGAAATGCGTTCAGAACAAGATCGGGCGCTTCAGTTTGCGGATAATGACCGATCTCGGAGAGAAGAAGCGCATCAGCGTCCGGCACAGATTCGCGGTAATGATTGAACATATGTGAGCCGGAGACAGGATCGGCGCCGCCGTCAATGAGCCGCACCGGGATCGCCGCCTCTTGCAGCGCGCCGACCCAGCGCGCGCGGTTCGCTTTTCGCTGCGGAATGTAGCTAAGGAGTTTGTGCATGACGGCGAGTCCTGAATTTTCGGTCATGAGCGCCCAATGAATATCGAGTTCCGCCGCACCCGGCTTGGTCTTTTCGCCGAACACGGCGCTGAAAGATTTTTCAAAGCGCTGGCGCGTCATCAGCTTGCCGAGCAAAAAGCCGAGCGGCGAAATGCCGAGCTTCTGGATGAAAAGGGCGCGGTGTTGTTCGGGGAAGAGACCGCCATTCAAAAGCGTCAGTGAACGCAAAAGAAAGCTCAGCGATTTTTCATTGTGTCGCGCCAGGATTTCTTGCGCGACGGTATCGCCATAATCATGGGCGAGAACATGCGCTTCGCCGACGCCGAGATATTCAAGGAAGGCCTCGAGAAGATCGGCCTGCGCGTCGATCGCGTAATAGACGTCTTTGGGTTTTTCCGAGAGTCCGAAGCCGAGCATGTCCATGGCGACGGGCCGAAATTGCGGCGTCAGCGCATCCCAGATGAAATTCCAGTCCCAGGAGGATGTCGGATAGCCATGGATGAGCAGAAGAAACGGTTTTGTTTCGTCTTCGTCGCCGCTCGTCCAATAGGCGAGATCGCGTCCGCCCGCGGAGAAATATTTCGCGCGGCGCTTCCATTCATCGAGCGGCGTCATCTCGCGCATGTCAGACAAGATCCTTCAAGGCGCGCCACGCAATGTCGCGGCGATAAAATCCTTCCGGCCAGTCTATTTCCTCAATGGCGGCGTAGGCGCGTTCAACAGCGTCGCGGATTGTCTTGCCTGTCGCGGAGATATTGAGAACGCGTCCGCCGGCGGCGGTGAGCGTGTCGCCGGTCTTTGCCGTTCCGGCGTGAAAGACGACGACGCCCGGGTTTTTTTCGGCGCGTGCGACGCCTTCGATGATGGAGCCTTTTTTGTAGGCGCCGGGATAGCCATTCGCCGCCATGACGATGAGCGCGGATGCGTCGCGGCTGAATTCAAGATCCTTTTGCTTGAGCGCGCCTTTGGCGGCATCAAAAAGAACGGGCAGCAAATCCGAATTCAACAGGCGCATCATCACCTGACATTCCGGATCGCCGAAACGCGCATTGAATTCGATCAGTTTTGGTCCGTCCTTGCCGATCATCAAACCGGCGAACAGGACGCCGCGATAGGGCGTTCCGCGTTTTTCAAGTTCAGCGACGACGGGCTCGATAATGCGCGTCATTGTTTGTGCGCGAATGTCGTCCGTAAAGACCGGCGCCGGCGAATAGGCGCCCATGCCGCCTGTGTTGGGTCCCTTGTCGCCGTCAAAGGCGCGCTTGTGATCTTGGGCGGCGATCAGCGGCAATACTTTCTCGCCATCCGAGATTGCAAAGAAGCTTGCCTCTTCACCGTCCAGAAAATCCTCGATGACGATTTCGCGGCCGGCCTCGCCGAGATCGCCGCCGAGCAGAGAATCGACGGCGGTTTCGGCGTCGGTCAAGGTTTCCGCGATGATGACGCCCTTGCCGGCGGCGAGCCCGTCGGCCTTGACGACATAGGGCGGGGTTCTCGTCTTGAGGTAAGCCTTGGCGGGCGCGGGATCTGAAAAACGCTCGAAATCTGCGGTCGGAACGCCGGCGGCCCGGGCGACTTCCTTCATGTAGCTTTTTGAGCTCTCGATGCGCGCTGCGGCGGCGGAGGGGCCGAAACAGGGAATCGCCTTCTCCGCCAGCAGGTCCGCCAACCCCTCGGCGAGCGGGGCTTCCGGGCCGACAACGACCAGATCGACGTTTCTGGAGCGCGCCGCCTCCACAATTTGGTCAATTTGATCGGCGGCAATGCCGATTGGTTCGCCCAGCCGATTGAGACCCGGATTGCCCGGCGCTAGATAGAGATGAGTAAGGAGCGGGCTTTGAGCGATTTTCCACCCGAGCGCATGTTCGCGTCCGCCGCCGCCGACTAGCAGGACTTTCACTTTTACCGCCTCCCTTCCGCCCCTTCGCGTTTAGGCGTCGCGCCCTACGGGATCAATGCCGCAAGACAATACCGCCGCGCCGACTAGTGAGACTGAAGGGGAAGCCGCCTCTTTCAGTCCCGATCGCGATGCGCGCATTCCGTTTCCCCCGCCGCGTCGGCGAAGGCTCAATCTGCGCGCGCCGGCGGCGTTTCGTCCGCTGGAGAAACGCGTCGTAAGGAGCGTCGAGCGAATTGCCGCACAGCCGGCGATCCGCCATCGCTGGTCGCTCGCCGGCGCCTTGCTCCTCAATTTCGTGCTGCTCGCCGTGCTCGCCATTTATGGCCGCGTGCAGATTTTCGTGCCGAACAAGCCGGTCCAGTCAATGTCGGTCGTTTATGTCGATCTCCCCGATCTCGCGCCGATTCCGAAACTGCGCGAGCCGGAAATCGCGCCGGAGCCTGAGCCCGAACCAGTCAAGAAGCCGGAGATCAAGAAGGAGCCCGAACCGAAGCCGCAACCTGAACCGAAACCCGAACCGCCGAAACCGGAGCCGGCGAAGGCCGAGCCGCCCGAACCGGAACCGGCGCCCGAGCCTGAACCAGAGCCCGAACCTGAACCGCGATTGAACCTTGCGCCGGCGCGCGAATTTGCGCCGCCCGCCGAGCCGGAAGACGCGCCGCTCATCCCGGACGCCGGCGCGCCGCCGCCGGCTGAATCGCTCGAAGACCTGATCCGTGCCGGCGAAAAGCAGCAGGAAGGCGAGCAGGCCCCGGCCGAGCAAGCCGAGCCGTTGATCACCGTCGAACCCGAAGCGAGGTCGGGAGACATCGACGAGGAACAGCCGGGCGAAGAAGAAAAAACTGATCTGGAAGAAGGCGAGGCTGAAACCGGGGAGGACACTTCTCCTGATGCGGTTCAAGAAACGCCAGCGCCGGCTGAACCCGAACCGGCGCCGGTTGCTCAAAAGAAACCGCAAGGCGATGACCAGTTCGATCAGGAGCCGGTGTTCGGGCGCGGGCGGTTTTCGCTGCCCGCCGTTGAATTGCCGAAGGGCGATGCGGGCAGCCTTCCCGGCGAGTCCGGCGTTGTCGCCGTTTATTGTCCAAAACAGTTCTCCGACAAGGACAAGATTGCCGAGTGCGCCGGACGCACTGAAATTCGTTCCGGCTGGCGGCCGGGTTCGTCAGGCGAAGATTTCTCAAAAGCCGCCGCGATCCTGAAACAACGCGACAAGCATGGCGATTTCTCTGGCGATAATGTCACCTTCGGACCGGAACTTGCGCGCCGCGCAGCGGAGCAAAAGCAGATCGAAGCCTTGCAGGACCCACGCCGCGACCAGAGCGACATTCACGATCTCGGCTTGCAGACAAACGATCCCGCCGCTGGCACGCGTCCGAAACTCGTGCCCAACGGACCTTCGCCCTCATGGACGCAAAGGCAGGATCCGCTGCTTGATCAAAAAGACATCGACAAGCTGAAAAAAGAGCTCGACGAGGCGGCGAAGAATAAAGAGCTGCTGCAGCCCGACGAATAATTCCCGCTACGGAGCAATCGGCGGTGTTCGCGGGTAAGGCTTGTCATTCAATCAAGTCACCGAAAAGAAGCGCTGCAACTTTCGCGAATAGAACAATTTTTCACTCGCCCGGATGGGGAACGAAAAATACACGTTATTTCAAAGCGCTAAGCCTTTCAGGCGAAGTTATCCCCCACCTTATCCGACACCGTTCAAAAGGCCCTACAATTGAGATGTTGAATTTTGCGCATCAAGGGAAAGGAGGCGCGCCATGATGAATGACACAGTGAGAAGCAGCGCTTTTTCTTTCGCGCGCTTGCGGCATGCGTCCACTGTCATTCCGGGGCGATCGCAACGATCGAACCCGGAATCCACCTTCATGGATCCGCAAAAAGCGATAAAGAAGAAGATGGATCCCGGGTTCCCGCCTGCGGCGCGCCCCGGGATGACAGGTGCGGCGAAGCACTCGCGTGGCGCCATTAAAGGCGTCTTTTTCGCGTTGAAACTGGCAAGAGAAAACGATCTTTCAGGACCGGGCCGCGAAGAAAAGGCGCCCGGTTTAGAGGAGCCTGTTTCCTCGTCAGAGCGCGCCGGCCTCGACGCCGGCGATTCGGGCCTGGCGTTCGGCTGCAGCCCGCATGGCGTCAATGCGGTCGCGTTCGATCTCAAATCGCGCCCGGTCCTTGCTGTTCAGTTTGTAACCGGTCGCAATCTTGAGGCTCATCGGGTTCACCTGCTTGTCGTGATAGTGAACCTCGTAATGAAGATGCGGGCCTGTCGACCGGCCTGTAGTGCCGACATAGCCGATGATCTCGCCCTGGCGCACGCGTTTGCCGCTTCTGACGCCGCGTTTGATCGAGTTCAGATGCGCGTAAGCCGTCTTGTAGCCCTGGGCGTGGCGAATGCGAATGTAATTGCCGAAAGAGCCGTAAGGGCCGGCGCGTTCGATTACGCCGTCGCCAGCCGCCATGATCGGCGTGCCGCGTGCGGCTGCGAAATCAACGCCCTTATGCGCTTTCATGTAACCGAGCACCGGGTGCTTGCGCCGTCCAAATGTCGAGGAGATGCGCGCGCCGTCGATCGGCGTTTTCATCAGCAGTCGCCGCGCGCTTTCCCCCGATGCGTCGAAATAGTCGGCGATTGGCGCGCCTGCGGGCTTGAAAAGGTAATAGCCCTTCTCGCGTTGGCGGCCGCGCCATTTAAGGCGCCCATAGAGAATATCGCCGCCGCGCGCGATGCGGCCCTTGTCGTCATAGTAAACTTCAAAAAGCGCTTCGAATTCATCGCCGCCGAAGATCTCCCGCTGGAAATCGACGTCATAGGCGAACATGCGCGCAAGGCCGGCAATGGCTTCATCGGGCGCGCCCTGGCGTTTTGCCGAAAGATAAAGGCTGCCTTCAATCGAGCCGTCAATTTCTGCTACGCGGCGCGTCAAGGGCGCGTTGAATTCTTGCGCAGTAAAGCCTTCAGCGGCGCGCGTCACCTCAATGCGCTTTTCGGCGTCAGGACGAAACTCAAGAGCGATCAGCTTGGCTGGCGGTTCGCTATTGCTGACAAGGCGCTGAAACAGCGTTTCATTGGGATCGGCGAGGGTCAGCTGAAAGACCTGACCCGGGCGCAACGCCCGCAGGTTCTGAAATTTGCCGAAGGCGTAAGCGGCTTCATTGCGGTCGCGCGCGTCAACGCCTACGCGGCGCAGCGCATCGACAAAGGTTTCGCCCTTGTCGAGCGAGACGCGAATGTCGCGCAGCGCATTGGGCAAATCGCCTTCGAACATTGCGGTGAGGGAAGGCGGCGGCGCGCGTTCAGGGGCGATGTCGGCTGCGAAGAAGAAAGAGGGCGGCCGGTCGCTCTCATCAGCGATAAAGCTGCCGGCGAGGGAGAGTACGGAACTTCCGCGCGAGGCTTTGGCGCTTGCGATGCGCGGCGCATCGGTTGCGATTTCGGCAGGTTTAAGGCTGGGCGGCGTTATTCCCGTTTCAACGGCGGCGAAGGGTTTCAGCCGCGGGACTATTCCGCTTTCGGTTTGGCGGGCGCTATCCTGCGTAAGAGGCGCGGCGTCCTCATTAACGGTTTGCGATATACGCGCTGCGGTTTGCGTGTTGACCGGCGCAATAGTCTCGACTGGATTTTCAACGCGAGCGGCGGACGCGGTTTCATCGCTCGCCGGGCCAACCGGCGCCTGGCGTTGTGGCGACAAATTCATCGCATAAAAAACGAAGAGCGCCCCCGCCGTCATGACGCCGAGCGATGCGGCGATCGCAAGCGGCGCGCGTCCGGCGGCGGCGCTCGCTTCATCATGGATGGCGTGAATGTCGCCGCCCTCTTGTCCGGCAATCAGGCCGTAATCCGCAGATTCTCGCCGCTGCGTCGGCTTTCGGGCCGGGTCAGCAGGGAAGGGATCGAGATATTGGGGATTCGCCATTCGCCAATTCGCACCAAACTTTGCGCCCAACCGGACCGGGAAAGGACCCGCGCCGGGGCGCGTGAACCCATTAAAACCCGTATTTTCGCCCGCTCTTTCTTCGTTGGACCGGTATTGAAGTCAATCGCCGTCAAAGATCGGGCTGCGCCCGCCCATCCTGGCCGGCTGGCGTTAACCTCCAGCCTCGCTTTTGATCGCAATTTTCGTCATGCTGTCAGGGCTTTTCTAAGGCCGAGGGGATCGAGGGGACTGGTTGTGCAGGGGTGTTGCTGAAATGGGGGTGATGTCGCGCTTCCTGCTTGGCTTGCTCGGCGTTCTCGTGATCGCCGCGGCAACGCTCTTTTTTGCGCGTGCGCCAATTGTCGAATTTGCCGCGCGCCAGGTGTTGTCGCGCGCTGGCCTCGATAGGCCAAACGCTGAATTCGGGTCGATTTCACTTTCACAGCTTTCATTTCAGCGCGTCAGCGCGGGAGACAATCCGGATAATCCGGACATCGCGCTTGAAGGCGTTGTTCTCGACTATGACTGGCGGCCGTTTTTCTTCAACGGCAAGACGAGAAAGATCTCGGCGCGCACCGGCAAGGTGCGGATTGTTGTTGATGAAAAGGGCGGGATCTCAACGGCAGGGTGGAAACCTAATCCGGACGCGCCGCCGACGCCTCCCTCCTATCGCGCCCTTTCGCTCGGCGACATTAGCCTCGTTCTCGCCATGCCGGGGGGCGACGCCGTCGCAAAAGTCACAGGCGAGTTTTCCGCAGATGAAGGCGGTCATTTCCGCATCACCGCCGCCGCCGCCGAGACAGGGATTGCCGGCGCCTCGTTGAAACCCGCTTCATTGGAAGCTGACATTGCGCTCGAAAATGACGGCGCCATCAAGGCGACGGGCGAATTTGCGGGCGACATTGCGACCAGCGTCGGCGCGGCGCGCGGCGCAAAAGTCAAATTCGATGCTGGCCTCACTTCCTGGCGGCGCTATTTCGAAACCGGCGAACTTCGATTTTCCGGCGCCTCGAATTTTTCCGTGGAAAAGGCGTCGATCGCCGCTGAAGAGGCGCCGTTGATCACAGCCTTCCTGAACACGGGCGCGCCGTCGATCCGGTCGCTGGCTGTGAATGGCGATTTCGCCGCCAGTTTCAGCGATGGGGCTATCGAGGTCGCCGAAGGCGACAAACCATTCGTCATTCGGGCCGACCGCGGCGATGCGTTGACAATCCGGCCCGTCGACAATGCGCCGCTTTATTCTGCGAAAGATGGCGAGCAGCGCATCAATTTGAAGGCGGCGCTCTCTGGAGCCGCCGCATCGGGCGAAGTGGTCATCGGCGCAATTTCAGCGAACCGCAATGACTGGCGAATCAAGGCCGGCGCCGATGTCGGCGAACAGGAGATCGCCGGCGTTAAAATCGCCGCAACATCCGGCGATTTTGACGGAACCTATGGCGCGGAAAGACTTTCCGGCGTCGCCGATCTCAAAACGCACATCAAAGACGCCAAGATTGGGCGTTTCGTTCTGAGCGATATGCCGGCGGACGCGCGTTTGGCGCTCGATCTAGATCTGAACAACAAAATGATGACCGCACAGACGGTCGATGGCGAATGCGTCAAGGCGGATCGCGGAAATCTGAACATTCCATCGCAGGATATGAGCGCGCGCATCGCCCGGGCGTCTTTTTGCAGCAATGGCGCGCCCGTCGCACGCGTCGATTTCGGCGCGGACAAGCGCGCCCATCTCGAGGGCGTCTTAAGCGCCAAGACGCTGAATTACCGTTTGGGACGGACCAAGCTCGACGGCGCGCCGCCAAAAATAGCTTTCAATCTCGATTATCTGCCCGATGATGAAAAGACGACCGCAACCGGCGCAATCGAAGGCGGCGATTCAATCCTTTCCGAGACGTTCCGCCTTTCCGGTGCGAAGGGAAAGTTCGAAGGATCGTTCATTGGCGACAAACTGGCCGCATCCGCCGACCTTTCCTCAATGCGGATTGCCCAGGCCGCAAAGTCGCCCTTTGTCGCGCCTGTCTCCGTCGCAGGTGACGCAACATTAAAAGATGACCGCATCTCGTTTGATTTCAATGTGGCGACGCCGGACGGCGTCCGCCTCGGCGAAGGCGATGGCGTGCATGACGTTTCAACCGGCAAAGGCGCTGCAACCTTCGATGCGACGGGTCTTTCCTTCACGCGGCGCGGCTTGCAGCCCGGCAAACTTATTCCCGTTCTTGTCGGCGCCATCGTCGATGCGACCGGATCAGCGACGGGCGAGGCGACATTCAAATGGACGCCGGGAGATATTTCTTCCCAGGCAACTGTCAATCTCAACAATCTCGCCTTTGGCGGTCCGGTGCGCGCCATTACCCGCACAGAGGGCGTTTCCGGAACGCTGCATTTTTCCTCGCTGGCGCCGATGGCGACGGACGGCGACCAGACGATATCAATCGGCAAAATGCAGATTGACGCGCTCCAGCTCGAAAACGGATCGATGACTTTTTCCCTGCCGGGTGACGAAACGCTGAAAATTCCGCAAGCGGAATTCCCCTGGTTCGGCGGCACGATGGGCGTTTATGGCGGCGATCTGGCGCTTACCGGGACGAAGGCGGAAACCGAATTTCAAATCGCCAATGTCAATCTGAAAAGTCTTCTCGATTTCGTCGCCATTGACGGACTGTCCGGTGAAGGAACGATCGAAGGCGTTTTGCCGATCAGTTTTGAGAATGGACGCTCTTTCATCAATAACGGCATTCTGTCAGCCAAGGGCGGCGGCGTCGTGCGTTATACGGGCCAGGCCGCAGCGGCGACGGAGCAGGCTGGTGGCAACGCGCAGCTTGCCTTTGAGGCGCTCCGGGAATTGCGGTTCGACACCCTGTCGGCGACGATCGACGGTCCGCTTGACGGTCGTCTCGACTTCAAGATCCTCTTTGAGGGACGGAGCCTCATTCCGGTGCAGGCCGGCGGCAAGACCCAGCGCGTTGACAGTCCGGTCAAATACCGCGTGACGATCGACGCGCCGCTATTGAGCCTTTTGCAGCAGGCAATACTGTCGACCAATGTAAAGGTCCAGTTCGAGCGCGCGCGGGCGAATGCGGCGCAAGGCGAGGAGGGTTCGCAATGAGGCGATTTCAAGGCGCGAATCGGGTGGGAAAGACGCTATTTCGCCAAACTGGCGCGTCATGCTACCAAGCGCGTAACGAAAAACTTCCAGAGGTGAGGGCGATCATGAAAAGGATCATCGGTATCGACCGGACAGCGCCGGCGACGCTGCTTTTGAGCGGCGCTTTCGCCATAGTCGGCGCTTGCGCGACCGTCAAAGTTCAAGCGCCGGACAAACCGATTGAAATCAACCTCAACGTAAAGATCGACCAGGAAGTCCGTGTAAAGATGGACAAGGAAGTCCAGGAACTGATCGCAAACAATCCTGACGTGTTTTAGGGAAAAGGCAGGAGACAGGGCCATGAAAAACGGGTTCATCAAAGCCGCCGCCGCGCTTCTCATTGGAGCATCTTCGATTGCGCTCGCCTATGCAGCCTCGCCAGCGATTGAGGCGGCGAAGTCGCAATGCGTGATTGGCGAGCAGTCTGACGGATATCTCGGCGTTGTTCCGGGAGCTAATCCGGGCGACGATCTGTTGCGCGAGATGCGCGCCACAAATATTCAGCGAAAGTCGATTTACGCCGACCTTGCAGCGAAGAATGGCGTGACGATTGAGGCGGCGGCGAAAGTGACTGCCGAACAGCTCCTGAACCGGGCGCCGTCGGGCCAGTGCATAATGACCGGCAATGGGGAATGGGTGAAAAAACCCTGAGCGGCGGGCCGGGCCTCAATTAACGAGCGCCAGCGCGAATCAATCTAACGGGATCCTCGTCGTTTCAAGAAGGTCCCGTTTGATGTCCAGCGCCGCTGATAATTCGCCTGACGCCCTTGCGCTTTCGGCGCTGATTTCCTCGCGCCTTTGCCACGATCTCATTAATCCGGTCGGCGCCTTGTCGTCGGGTCTTGAGGTTCTCGCCGATCCGTCGATGGACGAGGGTATGAAGGAAGCGGCGATCGACCTTATCAAGTCGAGCGCCGGCAAGTCTGTGGCGCTCCTCAAATATGCGCGCCTTGCCTATGGCGCATCCGGCGGCCTCGGTGCGGAGCTTCCCTATGAGGAGGCAAAACATGTCCTTGAGGGTATTGTCGCCTGGACGAAGGCAAAACTCGATTGGCGGATCGCGCCCGGCCAGGCGCCAAAGGATGAAGTCAAGGCGCTGCTTGTCATGGGGCTTTCGGCGGCTGATTGCGTGCCGCGCGGCGGCTCCGTCACTATCGAGGGCGGCAAGGGAAACTATACGATCTCCGTCACCGGCGATCGGGTCATTTTGCAGGACGACCTTGTCGAGGCCGTCGCCGGCGCGGCGGAGGACCTCAAGCCGAAATTTGCGCCTCACTTCATCGCCGGTCTTGCAGCCCGCCAGGCCGGCGGCGAGATCACAGCCGAACAGAGCGACGGCGCCGTCTCATTCCGGGTCAGATTTGCGGCTGAAATCGCGTCCGGCCAGCCTGCGTTAACGGCGGGCTAACGAAAAACGGCGAAGCTGGGCGCATTGAAATCAAAGTCGGCCGAGCCATGAAATCCTGTCTTATCGTTGAAGATTCAAACGTCATTCGCGAGATCACGCTCCGTATATTGAAGGAGATGTCGATCGAGGCGAAGGAAGCCGAAACGCCGGCCGCCGCTCTTGAAATGTGTGCGGTGGAAAAGCCCGACGCGGTCTTCCTTGACTGGGATTTACCTTCAATGGGCGCGCTTGATTTTCTGAAGGGCGCTGCCGAGCTTCCGGCCGAAATGCGGCCTGTCATCATTCTGTGCGCGACTGAAAACGATCCGCAACAATTTACGCTCGCGAAAGCCGCCGGCGCGCAGCACTACATTTTAAAGCCGTTCGACCGTCAGACAGTCGAAGCGAAATTGGCTGAGATTGGGATTATCAGCGCAAGCCAGCCAGTGAATGAAACAAAGGCTGCATCGTAGCTCTCAATCGATGACGCCGCTCGCGCGCAGCGCATGAATTTCTTCGCCGCTTGCGAATTCCTTTAACGTAGAATCAGTGTCGGCGCCGAGACGCGGCGGTGATCCGTCTGTTCGCGCCGGCGTTTTTGAATATTTGACGGGATGCGGCACCATCATCGCGCCGTTAGCGTCATCCCGCTTGATCGGCGTCGTCATTGAACGCGCTTTCGTCTGTTCGTCTGCAAACACCGCGTCGATTGAATTGATTGGCCCCGCGGGGACGCCCGCTTTTTCAAGAATGGAAAGCCATTCTTCCGCAGGCTTTTCCTTTAATCGCGGCGCTATCAAGTCAACCAATGCCAATCTGTTGGCGACCCGTTCTGCATTGGTTTTAAACCGTATATCTTGAGCGAGCTCCCTGGCGCCAATCGCCGCTGTGAAGCTATCAAACTGACTATCATTGCCGACGGCGACAACAAAAAACCCATCGGCGGTTTCAAATACCTGATAGGGCGCGATATTCGGGTGAGCGTTCCCAAGTCTAACTGGCGCTTTGCCGGATACAAGAAAATTAGACGCTTGATTTGCCAGCATGGCGATCTGGCAGTCGAAGAGCGCAACATCAATCTGCTGACCTTCGCCGGTCCGTTCTGCATGACGTAGCGCTGCAAGAATAGCGCTCGCCGCATACATTCCGGAAAACAGGTCGGCAACGGCGACGCCAACCTTCATGGGTTCAGCGCCCGGCGCGCCGTCAGGTTGACCTGTGACGGACATCAGCCCGCCCATCGCCTGGATCATGTAATCATAACCCGCGCGCGCAGCATAAGGTCCGGTCTGGCCAAAGCCGGTCACGGAGCAATAGACAATTCTCGGATTCAGATTGGCTATGGAATCGTAATCGAGCCCGTATTTTTTCAGGCCTCCGACCTTGAAATTCTCAATGAAAATATCGCTCTTTTCCGCGATTTTTCTGACGAGGTCTGCGCCCTCCTTGGCGGAAATATCGATCGCAACCGATTTCTTGTTTCGATTGGCGGCCAGAAAATAGGCGGCGTCTGATGGCTGATCTGGACCGTCTTCCAAAAAGGGCGGCCCCCAACGGCGCGTGTCATCGCCGGCGCCGGGCTTTTCGACTTTAATCACCTCGGCGCCAAGATCGCCAAGGAGCTGGCTCGCCCATGGGCCGGCAAGCACCCTGGAGAGGTCCAATACGCGCACCCCTTCAAGCGCCGATTTTGAAGAATCCGTGTTCATTTGCCGGACCATAGGCTGACGGCTGCTCGGCGCAAGGCGCTAGGTCTCGAATGGCGATAAATGGTTGCTTCTGTTTGACGGCGCGCGCTCAAGACATGATATTTCCAAAAACAACGATGAGGAGACGCCATGAAGGGCTTGATGATGGACCGTCCGATGCTGACGACGGAGATCCTCAAACACGCTGTGCGTAATTTTCGTACGACCGAAATCGTCACGAGAACCGTGGAAGGACCGATTCACCGCTACACAATTGCTGATTCCTATCGACGCATCTGCCAGCTGGCCAATGCATTGACGAGACTTGGCGTGAAGGCTGGCGACCGCATCGGCGTCATTGGCTGGAACACTTATCGCCAATTTGAGATGTATTATGCGGTTGGGGGGCTGGGGGCCGTTCTTCATACAGTAAATCCTCGCCTCGGTCCCGAAAATGCCGCCTTCGTTATCAATCACGCAGAGGACGACTACCTTTTTTATGACCTTACATTTGCGCCGCTCGTCGCCGCTCTGCGGCCAAATCTGAAGTCGGTAAAAGCGTATTGCGTGCTGACCGATGAGGCGCATAAGGGCGACGAGGATGCGCTTGTCTTCGATTCACTCCTGACTGACGAAGCCGAAGATTTTGACTGGCCGGAATTTGACGAAAACACTGCTGTCACAATGTGTTATACTTCCGGGACGACTGGGGACCCGAAGGGCGTTCTATATTCACACCGGGCGCTTGTATTGCAGTCATTTGCCGCCGGTTTGCCAATCGGCATGGGGTGCGGCGAAGGCGATGTCATGTTGCCTGTGGTGCCAATGTTTCACGTAAATGCTTGGAACGCGCCATACACCTGCCTGCTGGTTGGCGTGAAGCAGGTTTTTCCGGGTCCGCGTCTTGATGGCGAAGGGCTTTACGAAATGTTGGATTCAGAAAAAGTCACGTATTCGGCCGGCGTGCCGACGGTGTGGCTTGGGCTTCTCCAATATCTAGAAAAATCAGGCAAGACGCTTCCACATTTGAAGAAAGGATTATGTGGCGGTTCAGCTTTGTCGGAAGCGCTCATCCGTGGTTTTGAAAAGCACGGCGTCGAATTACAACAGGGGTGGGGCATGACTGAAATGAGCCCGCTTGGAACGGTCAATTCCTTGCCGCCGCCGATCGCTGCGTTGCCGCTTGATGAACGCATCCCCTATCAGTTAAAGGCAGGCCGCGCGATGCCATTTGTCGATATGCGCATTGTCGATGATACGGGACATGTCCTTCCACATGACGGCGTCGCCGATGGCAGCTTGCAGGTCCGCGGTCCGTGGATCATCGGCGAATATTTTAAAGCCGAAAAACCAACGCTAACTGCCGATGGCTGGTTCGATACCGGTGACGTCGCAGTTATTGATCAGGACGGCTTCATGCAGATTACCGACCGGGCGAAAGACGTCATCAAGACCGGCGGAGAATGGGTATCATCGATTGATATTGAAAACGCCGCCATGCTTCATCCCGATGTTGCACAGGCCGCGGTCATTGGCGTGCCGCATCCCAAATGGCAGGAGCGACCGCTCCTAATTGTTGTGCCGCGAGACGGGAAAAAGCCCGACGCTGAAACGATAAAGGAATTCTTGAAGGATAAACTCGATAAAATCGCATGGCCCAATGCAATTGAGTTTGTTGACTCGCTGCCGCTCGGCGCTACCGGAAAAGTGCTCAAGACTGAGCTCAGGAAACAATTCAAAGGCTATGAGTTGCCGGCTTGATCGCCACCAAACTGCAGTGCGCCAATGCGCTTGGGGTTTTTGGAATATTTTTGAAGGCGCTCACAGAGCGCCTTCGTTTTTTCGCATTCAAAAACGATAAATTCACGTGCATTTTCACGGTATTCGCTGATCAGCGCGATCCGTTTTTTCAATTTGTCGCGTTTTAAATTCGCCATGTTCTCTTCTTCATCGAGACGGCGTTCAAAACCGGCGATTTCCTCGGAATATTCAATGATGGCTTCAAGCGGGAATGTTTCGCTGATGAGGTGCGCGTGGATCGCGCGCCTCAGTTCCTCATCATTGATCTCAAATAATCTCTCGCGATTGCGTTCATAAATCTCGGCCTCGCGCATGGCTGACCGAAATAGCCTCATCGACACGGGCCCCCATGGATCGCCGATCGATTGGCTTTCAATTCCGCGTGCGACAAGCGTATCTAATGACCCCATAATTTCGGCGAAAAACCGGGCCGCATCGCGCTCTTTTCGTCGCCTTGCGATACGGTCTTCGAAATGTTCGCCGATCAGGCCGCCGATTGTTGCAAGGCCCGCTCCGACAACAACCGCAAGCAGCGTGTCAAGATTACCAACAAAATCAAAAGCCGAACCGCGCATCATCTCCTCAGATGAGGACCGCCTAAGCGTATCATTTCGCGCCCTTACGCATTTTTTCTCGCAGGAAGTCGATCGGCTTCAGGCCTGTTTTTGTCTCAAAATGCCAATAGGTCCAGCCATTACAGGCTTCAGCCTTTTGGACGTGCGCGCCTATCTTGTGGATCGATCCAGATACTGCGCCGTCCGGTCCATCGACGGCGATAGAACCATCGGCGCGGATGCGCGCCGCGAACCTCTTTTTCGGCGCATATAATTGATCGCCTGGTTTCAAAAAACCGTTCTCGACGATTGTACCGAACGGAACGCGCGGCGCCGATCGCCGTGAGGGCGTAACTGAAAGGGCTTCAGTGTCGGATGGCGAGGCGGCGGCGATACGCTTAGAAGCGGCGGCGATATAGTCAGCTTCGCGTTCGACGCCGATGAACCGGCGGCCCAGCATTTTCGCAACGGCGCCCGTCGTTCCAGAACCGAAAAACGGATCCACGACCACATCGCCCGGATTGGTTGTCGCCAGGAGAATTCTGTAGAGCAGGCCTTCAGGTTTCTGCGTCGGGTGAATTTTTACGCCGTTAGCGCCTTTCAATCGTTCGCCGCCGGTGCAGATCGGCATCATCCAGTCGGAGCGCATTTGCAAATCGTCATTCGCCGTTTTTAACGCCGAGTAATTGAATGTTGGCCGGCTTTCTTTCGACTTGGACGCCCAGATAAGCGTTTCATGGGCATTCGCAAAACGAGTGCCCCTGAAATTCGGCATCGGATTTGATTTAACCCAGACAATATCGTTCAGGAGCCAGAATCCTATATCCTGGATCGCTGCGCCAACGCGAAAAATATTGTGATAGGAACCAATGACCCAAATCGCCCCGTCGGGTTTCAGAATGCGACGAGCTTCCGCAAGCCACGCCTTTGTAAAACGGTCATAGGCATCAAACGAATCGAAACTGTCCCAGTCGTCATCAACCCCGTCGACACGGCTATTGTCAGGGCGGGTCAACTCGCCACCTAATTGGAGATTGTAGGGCGGATCGGCAAAAACGAGATCAACGCTTTCATCGGGCAGGCTTGCCAGCGTTTCAATCGAATCGCCGCGAAGAATTCGATCAAGCGGCAAATTTGAGCGCGATGAAATAGCCGTCAATTTTCGCGCGCCTTTTGCTTTCAGCGCTGCTGATTTTGCGCGCCCCGTCATTCATCCGCCTCCTGACCAAAGAGGCCGGAGCATGAGTCAAGCGCGACTCGCCGTCAAGGCGAGAAGAGAAAAATTCTTTAGAGTCAATATTTTAACGATGCTTAACAGGAAGTTTCCAAAAGAGTTTTTGATGACTCTGAATACAATATGTTGTGGATGGGTTTAAATGAACGCCGATGATGTGGGGTTACGCCGCAATTATAGAGTGCGTCGCGATGCGCTGGCGCGGCATAACCCTTGTTCGACTGCCATTGGTAATCAGGATAGTCGCGCGCAAGTTCACGCATCATTCGGTCGCGTACCGTTTTGGCGATGATTGACGCTGCTGCGATTGACACTGATTTGGCGTCGCCTTTCACGACCGTATAGGCGGCGCAGCCGAGTTTCGGCTTGATGTGGCCATCAACAAGCGCAATTGACGGCGCAGTCGGCAAATTTGCGACGGCGCGCTCCATTGCAAGCAATGACGCGCGCAAGATATTCATCTGATCGATTTCTTCGACGGTCGATACGCCCACGCCGACACGGCATGTTTTCCAGATATCAGCGGCAATGGCGCTGCGGCGTTTTTCGCTAAGCGTCTTAGAGTCACGGACGCCTTCTGGAACGTTTTTTCGGTCAATAATCACCGCTGCTGCGACAACGGGGCCTGCCCAAGGACCCCGCCCTGCTTCATCAACGCCGGCAACGACGCCCTTGAATTCATCTTCGATCGTAAATGTGGGCTTCTCAACCATTGCGCAACCGTTTCTTTAAGAAAACGACTCTGCGCTCGATTCGCTCCTTGGCGAAATATGGCCGAGCGGGAGGTCTGTCTAAAAGAGCGTCAGTTGCTGACTGGGCGCTTCAGGGCGGCGAAATAGCGCTGGATCGAGGACGAGCGTTGTTGCCGGGAAACCGAGCCGCCGGACCGACTTCTTGAATCGTTCGTCAATTAGTTTGGCGAACACGCTTCGCGGCCGTTTCGATCGCGACCGTTCAATGTCGTAATCTCGTCCGCCATTCATTTCACGAATAATGCCGATCACTTTTTGTGCGCGATCTGGAAAAACGGCTTCAAGCCACTCCCTGAAAAGGGGAGCGACCTCAAATGGCAAGCGAATGATCGTATAACCTGCCCACGCTGCTCCAGCCTCCTTTGCTGCAGCAAGAAGCTTTTCCAATTCATGGTCGTTAATGCCTGGAATTAAAGGCGCGGTCATGACGCCAACAGGAACGCCGGCTTTTTTCAGAGCCGTAACGGCGCCCAATCTTTTTTTTGGTGTTGATGCGCGCGGCTCCATCTTGCGGGCAAGCGTTGAATCAAGAGTGGTTATCGACAGCATCGTTTTGACAATTTGTGCTTCCGCCATTGGCGTCAAGAGATCAATATCACGTTCAATCAGCGACGATTTTGTCAGCACTGAAACAGGATGGTTAAATTTTTTCAGAACGCCAAGAATATCGCGCATTATGCGAAATTTTCTTTCGACCGGCTGATATGGATCGGTATTTGTTCCAATGGCTATGTGCTGCGGTTTGTAGGATTTTGAAGAAAGCTCCCTTTCCAGCAACGCTCCGGCGTTTGGTTTGACAAAAAGCTTGCGCTCAAAATCAATTCCGGAAGAAAGCCCGTAATAGGCGTGACTGGGCCGTGCGAAACAATAGATGCATCCATGCTCGCAGCCGCGGTAAGGGTTTATAGAGCGGTCAAATCCGACATAGGGACTATCGACATAATTGATGATCGTCCTCGGGCTTTCCGTTGTGATTTCGTTTTTTACCGGCGGCTGGTCGTCTTCAAGATCCCAACCGTCATCGATGGACTCGCATATGTTCCGTTCAAATCTCCCGGCTGGATTGGAGCGCGCGCCGCGGCCCTTTCCCGTTTTTGGCGGTCGGACCTCTCCAGGGCGGCGAGAGGAAAGGGATTGGCCAGCGGCGCGCGTCACTTAATAAAGCTAGCACGCAAAAAGAACAAATCAAGAACATTTTCTCCCCATTTGTGCTGGAAATACTCGTTAAATCAGGCTTGATGACGATGATGGCCGGTGATCAACAAATTTCCGTCGTCATTCCGACGCTGAACGCCAAGGCCGGATTGGGTAGCGCACTCGCCTGCCTTGAGGCGGCGCGCGATCAAGGTTTAGTTCGCGAAATCATTATCGCTGATGGCGGCTCTTCGGATACGACGGAGAAAATAGCCGGCAGCGCTGGGGCCAGAATAGTAAAATGCGATCGCGGAAGAGGATTGCAGCTGGCGACCGGCGCGGCTTGCGCCGTTTCGGATTGGCTATTGTTCGTACATGCGGACACGTGGCTTGATGGCGAATGGGAGATGCAAGCAAAAGCGCATATCGCTGACGGCAAAGACAAAGTCGGCGTTTTTCGACTTCGGTTTTCCTCGCGGGGCCTCGCCCCGCGCATTGTCGCCGCTGGTGCGATGATTCGCACCTGGCTCCTTAAAACGCCATATGGCGATCAGGGCTTACTCATTTCCCGCAAGCTTTATGATGAAATTGGCGGCTATAAACCAATGAGATTGTTCGAAGACGTCGAATTTATTGATCGAATAACCAGGCAAAATGGAAGAAACGCGATACGAGTGCTGTCGGCGGATGCTGTGACGTCCGCATCAAAATATCAACAAGATGGTTATGTAACGCGCGTCTTTAAGAATTTTCGCTGCCTGATGATGTATCGTTTCGGACGGTCAATTGAAGATATTGAGCAAGCCTATCAATGAAGGGCACGCTCATTATTTTTCTGAAGGCGCCAGTTGCCGGGCGTGTAAAAACGCGTCTGGCGCGCGATTTGGGCCACCCGCGAGCAGCCGCCTTGTTCCGTCACATGACGCAGCTCACTATATCACGTCTCTCAAAAGGGAACTGGCGCACCATTCTCGCCATTGATGGAACGCCAAACGGGCGCGGCTTCGACAATTTATGGCCGCTGCGTCTGCCGCGCATGGTTCAGTCCGGCGGTGATCTCGGTGCTAGGATGGCGCGTGCTTTTTCCCTTGCGCCGCCGGGTCCCACTATCATTATTGGCGCGGACGTTCCCGAAGCGCGTGCTGAAGACATCAGAGCAGCGTTGTTTGAGCTTGGGCGAAAGGACGCCGTTTTCGGCGCTTCTCCTGATGGCGGATACTGGCTTATCGGTCTTGCACGCCGGCGTTCAGCGCCAGCCTTGTTCGACGGCGTCCGCTGGTCAAGCAGGCATGCCCTGGCGGACACAAAAAAGAGTTTGCCTGAAGATTTTTCTTTTGCCGAAATCGAAATGCGGCCAGACATTGATGAAATTGCCGATCTAAATTCAACGCCGCGCAACGCCTTTTATCGGTCAAGGCCTTAAAGGACATCGGATTTTTTGGTCGGTTGCACCCAAGGCTGAGCACGCAAGCTGATATTGGAAAGGCCGCGGCGTTCAAAACGATTTGCAAGAAACTGGTAGAAAAACCAGTCCTTAAGAATGAAAGGAGTCAGATGATAAACAACCTGTTCTATTGTCGTCCAAGAAACGCCTGACCGCTCGCTGCGCCGGTTGGATGGTTGGCACCAAAAGTCACGATCATACTTACTGTCGCCGATTTGAAGAATACGCTGGATGATTTCGTGGTCTTCAAGCACATACCCCCAGCGTGTGTGATCATAAGCGCCGGCCTCCAAAAACGCCGCCGTTCGGAACACCTGACCATAGCCGCCAGTATGGCATTGTTTGGCGAGGACTTTTCCAACGAAAGCCGCCTTTGTCCGGATAAAATGGCCTTTCTTCGAATCTGGATCATCCGTAACGCCAGCAGCCATGGCGGCGACAGTCGAACGGCGACCTTGTGCGAATATTTCAGCCGCCTTTTGCAGGTAATGTGGCGGATAGTATGTATCGGCATCGCAAAAGGCGACAAATTCGGTGTCGAGTAATGAAGACGCCGTTTCTAGCGCGAAGATTTTGCCAGGGCGTCTTTCTTGAATAATTTCAGTTCGTATGTCGGCCGCACCGGCAAGAGCCACGCGAATTAGAGAGACGCTTTCATCTGTTGACGCATTATCGATCAGGAGAATGCGTGACGGCTTCAGATCCTGTTCAAGGATCGATTGGAGTGTGGCGCCGATATAGGCGGCTTCATTGTAGAACGGAATGACGATAGTAAATCCTGGGCTATAATTCCTTCCCCCGGATATCTCCGGCGTTGAACCTGTGTGCTGACGCATCTCGCGGTTAGCCCCGATGTCGGCCAGTGAATCTATCCGTCCATCGACGCCGCGAGGTCAATACCGATGACGGCGGTATTGCTCGCGAATATCATGGCGGACGACGGAACGGCCAATGGGCCAAAGCGCGTAACCGGCCAGCTTCAGGTGAGCCCAAGCAAACGGCAACCCAATAATTGTTATTGCGAGTGCAATGGCGGCGACGAGATGGCCCAAAGCGAGCCACCAGCCTGCGAACACGAACCAAACGATATTTCCCAGAAACCCAATAGGACCGGTGCCGATATCTTCACCATACAGCCGCTCACGCGATGCCGCCGTGACGCCAAAGGGCCAAAGCGTATATACGCCGTTATCATAGGCCGCGCGCGCAAACGGAATGCCGATGATTGTCACAATCATGATGATCGCGGCGAAGAACCAGCCTGCAGCGGCGACCGCGCCGCCGGCGACGAGCCAAATGATATTCAGAATAAACGAAACGGGATCGAGTGCGTCGTCTTCATTTAATGGGTGGTCACGTAGCATGAGAGCCTCCTCGCACCCTTATATAAGACGTGCACAGCTCCAATTCACGCGGTCCGGCGTAAAAGCCCAACCGTTCGTCGCGTTTCAGGTCAATTCCGCTTTTTAGTCCCGGGGTCGCCCAAATGGCGCCCAAAAGCGCGGACAACCATTCCGCCCGTGATCAGCCTTTTGATCCTTTCGCTCGGCGTCGCCGTCTCCCAGCCCTCGGGAGCGGCGATCGCCGCAGCCGCCCTGGAGCGTACGCGCCACACGGTTGTGTATGATTCTTCATACCAGCGAATTGCCTATCCGATGGGAGACGTCGCTGCTGATCGCGGCGTTTGTGCTGACGTGGTCGTACGCTTGCTGCGCGTAGCCGGCGTCGACCTTCAGAAAGATATCCATGAAGACATGGTGGCGCACTTCTCGTCCTATCCGCAGAATTGGGGTCTAAATCGGCCAGATAGCAATATCGACCATCGCCGCGTTCCAAATATTGAACGTTACTTTACCCGAATTGGATGGCGTCTGGCGCCGAGCCGTAATGCTGACGATTACAAAGAGGGGGACATTGTTGCTTGGAATCTCAGAGGTGACCGCGGTTACCTCGCGCATATCGGCATCGTTACATCTAAGATCGGTCCCTCGGGCAATCCAATGGTCGTGCACAATATCGGCGCCGGACCCCAGCTCGAAGACGTGCTATTTTCCTGGAAGATTACTGGGCGATATCGAATAGGCGGGTAACCGGTCACGCCAGTTTGAATGTTACGGCTGTCTAATTCTTTGACAAAAACTCTGTTTTTTGCTAATCATTGACAGTGACGTTTCGTCATTCCCGTTCTCCGCAATAAACCTGTTCGCCAGAGCCATTCCCGGGGCATTCGCTCCATGTGCGTTTGTTCGCTTTGGCGCCGGTGCGGCGCTCGGTCACCAGACATTAAACCGATTTTTTCACGCAAAGGAGCGTAATATGCGCAAGGTTTCGCTTGGCAAATCAGAGGTTTCAGTCTCACGCCTCGGTTATGGATGTATGGGGCTTGCCGAATTTTATGGAACGCCGCTTTCGAACTCGGAGGCCGAAATAATTCTTAGCGCCGCTTTTGAGCGCGGCGTCAATTTCTTCGACACCGCTGATATGTATGGGGCGGGGCGGAATGAGGAGCAGCTGGCGGGTTTTCTGAAAAAACACCGTCATGAAGTCGTTCTGGCGACTAAATTCGCCATTCAACGCGGCGAAAACGGCGAATGGATCGGGCTGTCTAATGACCCGGCCTATATCAAGCAGGCGTGCGAAGCATCGCTAAAGCGCCTCGGCGTCGAAATGATCGATTTATATTATATGCACCGGCGCGACGCGTCGGTGCCTATTGAAGACTCCGTTGGCGCGATGGCCGATTTGGTAAAAGAAGGAAAGGTGAGGGCTTTGGGCCTTTCGGAAGTAAGCGCAGAAACGCTCAGAAAAGCTAACGCTGTCCACCCCATAGCAGCGCTTCAGTCTGAATATTCAATAGTCACCCGCTTTATGGAGCAGGAGATGATTCCGTTATGCCGCGAGCTTGGCGTCTCGTTTGTCGCGTATTCGCCCCTTGGTCGCGGACTATTGACCGGCGCCTATCGCAGTGAGAAGGATTTCGGTGCGGACGATTATCGGATGAATGCAAATCCGCGTTTTGTCGGCGGCGCACTCGAAAAAAATATCAAGCTTGTCGATGAAATCGCCCGCCTCGCCAAAACGAAAGATGCGACGCCGGGCCAGATCGCTCTCGCATGGGTGATGGCGAAAGGGGATGACATCATTCCAATTCCAGGCACGAAAAAAATAAGCCGACTTGATGAAAATCTCGGCAGTCTTGATGTTCAATTGACCGCCGATGATGTCGCGGCAATTGAACGCGCCGTGCCGCAAGATGCTGTCGCCGGCGATCGATATCCGGCCGCGAGCGCAACGACCCTTAATCAATAAGGCCGACCATTCTTTTCACATCTGAAGGCGTTGCGCCGTTTTCGCGCAGCGTCTTCAGAGTTTTAGCCTGATCACGTTTTGCGAGGCGCTTGCCATTTTCACCGATGATCAATCGATGATGCCGATAGACCGGATGCGGGAGGTCTAATAGTTCCTGCAACAGGACGTGCAAATGAGCCGCCGCACGTAAATCCTCGCCTCGAATAACATGGCTGACGCCTTGCTTCGCATCATCATAGACGGAGGCGAGATGATAACTTGTTCCGGAATCCTTTCTTCCCAATATCACGTCGCCAAATATTTCAGGCGTGGCGCGAAAGCGCCGCCGGACGCTTCCGTTGAGCGCTTCTTCGTCAACAAATAGCTTCTCGAAACGTGGGCCAAGACGTTCCTTCGTTCGCGCGATCGATAATCGCCATGCGAAAGGCTCTTCCTTTTGCAGAAGTGCGCGTTCCTCATCGGGAGGAAGCCTCTCGCCAACAAAAGCAGGGCCCTCCGGTCCTTCAGGCGCCAAGTGCGGCGCACGTAAGATTTCTTCGGCAATTTCTTTTCGAGTCTTGAAGCAGCGATATGTTAGGCCGTCCCTGATCAGCTTCTGGAGCGCCTCGTCATATTCATGGAGATGATCCGATTGCCTCCGAATCGGCGGGCGCCAATCAATCCCAAGCCAGCGGAGATCTTCAAGGATCGTTGCCTCGAATTCGGGCCGACACCGCCCCTTGTCGATGTCCTCGATTCGTAGCAGGAAATCGCCCTCAGCTTGGCGCGCTGCGTTAAACGCGACCAGCGCCGAATAAGCATGGCCGAGATGGAGAAAGCCGCTAGGCGAAGGCGCGAAGCGCGTCACAAATGAAACCATGACGCGATCTACCATGGGGCGGCGCATTCGCAATTGCGAATTTGACGCGTGCCGATATAAGCTGAAGACGGCGACGCGATGAGGGGCGCATGGCCGGCGATATTCCAGACATCGACCCGGGCGACGGCGGCGGGGTTGACGAAACAATCAGCCCGAAAAAGGGCGCGAAGGCGCGACCATCAGGCGACCAAACTTGTCTTTCCTGCGGCGCGAAGCTGACGGGCGAGTTTTGCAGCGCATGCGGTCAACGCAATGACGATATGCGCCGAAGCTCCCTTATCCTATTCCGCGATTTCATCGAAGATACGTTCAGCTTCGATTCGAGGATGTGGCGAACACTCGGTTTGATGGCCAGCAAACCGGGTTTGGTGCCGTCAAGTTATTCCCATGGCCGACGCTCCCGCTATACGCCGCCGGTGCGATTGTTTCTGGTCGTGAGTTTTCTCTTTTTTCTCACGCTGAGTTTTACAAAAACCTACTTCATCGCAATGGAGGTGAGAGCAAAGACAGCCGAAGAGATCAGTGAGGCGCGGGAACATGCCGTTGAGGTTTTGAAAGATGTAGGACCCGATGTGAAAGAGAAAATCGCCGCTGCTGAAGTTGCCGCTGGTGATGCAGTAGACATCGATGGTCAGGACATTAATTGCAACATAAGCGTTAAATTGCGTTTCTTTATCCGCGCTAAGGACCTGGACGTTGATGAAGAAAAATGGCGCGAATGTGCAGACAGCGTAACGACAGCTGCGAATGCGGCGATCGACGCTAAAGATACGGATGAAAAAACAGCCGATCTCACAGACGAAAATTCAATCTCGGAGGAAGATGTAAAGGAAGGGCTTGATCGCGTTGTCGGCGGAGTGGGGCGGATGGTCTCCGATCCCGCTGCGTTCAATAGCGAGGTCAATGAGTGGCTGCCGCGGGTGATGTTTTTCATGGCCCCTATACTGGCGCTTATCTTGGCGCTCTTCATACGTGGACGCGATGCGTTGTTTTTCGATCATCTGGTTTTATCGCTCTACTCTCACGCTACGGGGTTCGCTGTAGTCGGGCTCGGGATCATCGCCGGCCAACTCGGCTTTTCCGCGGCTTTTCCGATCGCCGTGCTGGCGATGTGCTTCTATTATCTGTTCGCCCTTAAACGCGCCTACAAGAGAGGCTGGGTAAAAACTGTTTATACGGCGATATTTTCCGGGCTGCTGTATATGCTTGTTTTGACTTCTACTGTAAGCGCGATCATCTCAAATCAAATTTGGCAGGGCGGCTAATCGGGAAAAACAAATGACAAATGCGGATATTGTCGGGATGGCCGCAGCGATACTGACGACGATTTCTTTCGCCCCGCAGGCTATCCACGTAATTCGGTCCGATGATACCGCGGCGATCTCGCTGACAATGTATGTGTTATTCGTGATCGGACTGATGTGTTGGGAACTCTACGGTTTAATGATTCATTCCGCGCCGGTCATTATCGCCAATATTATCACAATCGCTCTTGCGATGGTCATTCTTTCTCAAAAAATAAAACATGTGATGATCGATCGCCGAAGAAATAGCCTTCAATGAAATAGAACGACTGGAACGCCGGTAAAATGTTTGTCCGATCTGAGAAATTTTCCGAGAAGGAATTGTCCAGGTTTCGGGAGTTGCAAACGCTTTCCTTTTCAATAATTGAAAACCGTGCAGCGGAACTGCATGGTGGGGAGACCGAAAAAGAAGTTGCGCGCGATTTGGTGCTGCGATTTCGAGAGGCGGGTTTTTCGTCTTTCTTTCACCTGCCGGTTGTCCTGTTCGGTGAACGCACAGCGCTTCCCGGCGCATGGAAGACAGGCAATTTCTACCCGAAGAAAAAAGCGCTTCTAAAGGGCGACAGCGTCATTATGGATGCATCGCCAATTTGCGACGGTTACCTCGTCGATACCTCCTATTCCTTTTGTTTCGGAGAAAACCCTGAACATCGCGACATGATGGGCGGGCTCGCAGAATTTCGCGCTTCGATTTGCGGTGCGGTTAATGAAGGTCGAGCATTCAAAAAGATTGCTTGCGATGTAGTGCAGCGATTTGCGGCGCTCGGGTTTGAACCCGCGCATGGCAAGCATCCGGGCGGTGTTCTTGGTCATCGTGCGATCAGAATGACACCGCCGCCTTTCAAATGGCGCATCAACGGGTTTGACGGTCCCGCTCTTTCCTGGTTTCTCGCGAAGGATAGCCTCGCCAGAGGGCCTCTCGGCCGACGCTCGCCGCTCTGGAACTCAAGCTCCGCGTCCGACCATGCGCCTCACCACGGGCTCTGGCTTGTCGAGCCGCATGCAGGCAAGAACGGCGTCGGTGCGAAATGGGAGGAGATTCTCATTATCGACAAGAACGGCGCACGCTGGCTTGATGATGAGCCGCCGCATGTCCGCCAGTGGGCGAATATAGCAGCCGGTCGCGACTATGGTCCGCTACAATAGATTCAACCGCGTGCAGGTTATGCGCCGGCGCCGCCGACGGTCAGGCGATCGACTTTGATTGTTGGTTGTCCGACGCCTACGGGAACGCCCTGGCCGGCTTTGCCGCATACGCCAACGCCAGGATCGAGCTTAAAGTCATCCCCGATCATTGAAACGCGCGTCAAAACCGTCGGGCCGTCGCCGATGAGGGCGGCGTTCTTGACCGGCGCGCCAATTTTACCATTTTTAACGCGGTAAGCTTCGGTGCAGTTAAAGACAAACTTGCCGGACGTAATATCGACCTGGCCGCCTGAGAAATTGACAGCGTAAATCCCGTCTTTCACGGAACGGATTATTTCTTCCGGATTTTTGTCGCCCGCCAGCATGAAAGTGTTGGTCATGCGGGGCATTGGTTGGCAGGCGTAGCTTTCGCGCCGCCCATTGCCGGTAACCGGAACGCCCATCAGCCGCGCATTCAATCTGTCCTGCATGAAGCCTTTAAGGACGCCGTCTTCGATGAGCGTGGTGCGAGAAGTCGGTGTCCCTTCATCGTCAACACTCAATGAGCCGCGCCGTCCATCGAGCGTTCCGTCATCGACAACGGTAACCCCCTTGGCGGCGACACGTTCGCCAAGACGGCCGGCGAACGCAGACGTTTTCTTGCGATTGAAATCGCCTTCGAGACCATGGCCGACCGCTTCATGAAGGAGCACGCCAGTCCACCCCGGTCCGAGAACGACCTCCATATCGCCTGCAGGCGCAGCTTCCGCTTCCAGATTGACCAGCGCCTGCCGCAAAGCTTCGTCGACGTAGCCTTGCCAAGCCTCAGGCGAGACATATCGAGCGTAACCTTCGCGGCCGCCGGCCCCATAGCTGCCAGATTCCTGGCGATCGCCGACGCCCGCTGTGACGGAGACATTAATGCGAATAAGCGGGCGAAAATCGCGGATAATCTCGCCCCCGGGGCGGACGATTTCTATTGCAGACCATTCCCCCGACAATGAAGCTGAGACCTGGCGCACGCGCGAATCTTTTGAGCGGGCGTATTCGTTAATATCGGCAAGCAGCTTCGACTTCGCCTCGAAGGGCAGGGCGTCTAGCGGGTTTTCATCCGGATAGAGTTTCACATTGGTTCGCGCCGGCGCCGCCGCCATTACGCCTGAGCGCCCGGTCTTGACCGCTTGAACCGCATCCGCTGCGCGTTTCAGCGCTTCTTCGGAAAGGTCAGAAGAGTGGGCGTAGCCGGTCGCTTCGCCAACGACCGCCCGCAGCCCAAATCCCTGTTCTACATTATAGCTGGCCGTCTTCAGACGATTGTCATCGAAGACGAACGCCTCCGACTGGGAATATTCAAGGTAAAGCTCGCCGTCATCGGAGCCCGTAAGGGCGTCATCAAGGATTGACTGGATGCGGGCTTGATCGAGGCCCGTCTTTGAGAAGAACAGGGATTGGGTCATGGCCGATATTTAGGCGGGCCCGGGCGCCGCGGCAATGGCGCTCCGCGTAATGTCATCGGCTTGCTTGCCCGATGGTCAGCGGCATCTCCGCAGATTGAGCGGCGGTCGCTAATCCTGCGACCATTTTTCCGCGATGATAGCGGTGACGTGCGGTGCGCTGTTCTCGTATAAGGGGTCTTGTCCATTGACCTTTTCACGTCAGGGCGCCACGAGGGGCGACCGCGGTCAGGGTGCGATTCGGACAGCCGGCCGCAGGGGCGTCTAAGAGGGCTTCATGAAGAGACTGATCGCAGGATTTGCAGCCGCCATTGCGTCTGGGGTTATCGGGATTAGCCAGGCGTTGGCCGAGGACGGGGTCACTACAGGCCCGCATGATGGCGGTATTGGGATGGTTGCGCCCGCTGACGCGCTCGCCCGGCAGGTGCATTTCTTCTATAATGGCGTCTTGACGCCAATCATCGTGACGATCACGCTGGTTGTGTTAGCGCTGCTGTTGTGGGTCGTTTTCCGTTACAACGCGAAAGCAAACCCTGTTCCGAAGAAGTTCAGCCATAACACGACTGTCGAGATCATCTGGACGGGCGTGCCGATCCTGATCCTGCTTGGAATTGCGCTCTTTTCCTTCGACCTTCTTTTCAAGGAAGACATCATTCCCGACGGCAAGCAGATCGTCGCGACGGCGGACGGCTCGACAAGCAGCTTTTCGTTCAACAATGATTTTCCGCCGAGCCGTATGGTGAAAACCGGCGATCACGTGCGTGTATTCGCATCGAGCGCTGGCGATGTTCGCGGGCTGGTCCAGGGCAAGGACTACACGCTTGACGGTCTCGGCTCAGCGAAAGTGACCGTCAATTTGAAAGAAACGCCGGCTGCGGGCGAAAAAATTGTTGTGCGCGCTGGGCGCAGCCTTATCGGCGCGCCTGGTCACAAGGAAATCGTGCTTGCGCCTACGCTCACGATCAAGGCGATCGGTTTCCAGTGGGGCTGGACCTATTCATATCCCGATTATGGCGATTTCGAATTCACAGCGAATATGCTTCCCGAGGATCAAACGACGCCAGAGCTATATCATTTCGAAACCGATCACCATGTCGTGGTTCCGGTTGGCGAAACGATCCGCGTTGTAACGACATCGCGTGACGTCATTCATTCATGGGCAGTGCCGCCATTTACAATCAAGATTGACGCAATTCCGGGGCGTCTCAACGAGACATGGTTCAAGGCCGACAAACCTGGCATGTATTACGGCCAGTGCTCAGAAATTTGTGGCGTTCGCCATTCGGCAATGCCGATTTCAGTTGAGGCGGTGAGCCGCGCCGATTTCGAAAAATGGGTTGATCAACAGCGCATTGAGAACGGCATGGAGCCGATGTTCTCCGGCAAGGTCGCTTCTGCGGAAGCGGCGGCTGACAAAACTCTCGCGGCGATCGACGCCGCTGCGGTGCAAGCGCAGTAACCGCAACCAAATAGACGCAGCAGATAACGGCAAAAACGAAGGTTCCAAATGGCTCACGCAGACTCACACGAAGCCCATGCCGAGGCTCACGGGCATGCCGATCACAAGCCGCCATTCCTTGTGCGGTGGCTGTTTTCGACGAACCACAAGGACATCGGCACGCTCTATCTGGTTTTTGCGATTATAACCGGAATCATCGGCGCTGGCATGTCAGGCCTAATGCGATGGGAGCTCGCCGAGCCGGGCATTCAGGTGCTGCATTGGTTTGTGGGCCCTGATGAGGCGGCCGCAGAAAATTTCTACAACGTCCTTATCACCTATCACGGGCTCATCATGATCTTCTTCATGGTGATGCCGGCAATGATTGGCGGCTTCGGCAACTGGTTTGTGCCGATCATGATTGGCGCGCCGGACATGGCCTTCCCGCGTATGAACAACATTTCGTTCTGGCTTTATGTCGCCTCGGGCGCATTGCTGACGATGTCGTTTTTTGCGCCGGGCTATCAGTCATTCCTCGGCTTCGCCGGCGGCTGGGTGATGTATCCGCCTTTGTCGTCCACAGCAGGTCACCCTGGGCCGGCGATGGATCTCCTGATCCTGTCGCTTCATCTCGCGGGCGCCTCTTCGATCCTCGGCGCCATCAATTTCATCACCACGATCTTCAACATGCGTGCGCCGGGCATGACGCTTCACAAGATGCCGCTGTTCGCGTGGTCGGTGCTGGTGACTGCGTTCCTGCTCGTTCTGTCGCTGCCGGTTCTCGCCGGCGCCATCACCATGCTGTTGACGGATCGCAATTTCGGCACGGCCTTCTTCGACCCGTCAAAGGGCGGCGACCCGCTGCTCTTCCAGCACCTCTTCTGGTTCTTTGGCCATCCTGAGGTTTACATCCTCATCCTGCCAGGCTTCGGCATGATCTCGCACATCGTCTCTACCTTCTCGAAGAAGCCGATCTTCGGCTATCTCGGCATGGCCTATGCGATGGTGGCGATCGGCTTTGTCGGCTTCATCGTCTGGG